>CAVSRW010000001.1:0-438866 GCA_963730405.1 uncultured Gaiellaceae bacterium
GGGGATGCCGTGGTACGACGGCCCGACGCTGCTCGAGCACCTCGAGACCGTCGAGATCGCCGGCGACCGCGACCTCGATCACCGCCGCTTCCCCGTCCAGTGGGTGATCCGGCCGATCTCGGACGAGCATCACGACTTCCGCGGCTACGCGGGCCAGGTCGCCGGCGGCGTCTGGCGCGAGGGAGACGACGTCGTCGTGCTGCCCTCGGGGCGGAGGACGGCCGTTGCATCGGTCGAGCCCGACCGGGGCGTGCCGGGGATGTCCGTGACGATCCGGCTCGCCGACGACGTCGATGTCTCGCGCGGCGACATGCTCGCCGACCCGGAGCAGGCGCCGACGGTCGCGCGCGAGCTCGAGGCGACGATCTGCTGGATGGCCGAGAAGCCGCTCGAGCCGCGGGCGAAGCTCGCGATCAAGCACACGACGCGCACGGTCCGTGCGATCGTCGACGAGCTCGTCTCCGTCGTCGACATCCACACGCTCGAGGACCAGCCCGCGCCGGATCGGCTCGACCTGAACGACATCGCGAAGGTGCGGCTCCGCCTCTCCGAGCCGCTCGCCGTCGACGCTTACGCGGACAACCGCGCCACCGGCGCCTTCATCTTGATCGACGAGTCGACGAACGACACCGTCGCCGCCGGGATGATCCTCTCCGGCCAGGCCTAGACGCGGTCGACTTCCGTAGGCTGCCGCGATGCCCCTCGAGAGCAAGCTCGACGCGATCGCGGCCGAGACCGGGTTCTCCGGCGTCGTCCGCGTCGACGTCCCCGACGGCGTCGAGCTGGAGCGGGCCTACGGGCTCGCGCACCGCGGCTACGGGATCCCGAACGAGCCCGAGACGCGCTTCGCGATCGCGAGCGGGGCCAAGGGCCTGACCGCGCTCGCGGTCGTCAGCCTGATCGAGGACGGAACGCTCGAGCCGGCGACGACGGCGCGCTCGGTCCTCGGCGCCGACCTGCCTCTGATCGGCGACGAGGTCACGGTCGAACACCTGCTCGCCCACCGATCCGGGATCGGTGACTACCTCGACGAGGACGAGGAGCACGACCTCGCCGAGTACCTGATGCCGGTGCCGGTGCACGAGCTCGCGACGACGGAGGAATACCTGGCCGTCCTCGACGGCCATCCGGCGAAGTTCCCGCCCGACGAGCGCTTCTCGTACTCGAACGGGGGTTACGTCGTCCTGGCGTTGATAGCGGAGCGAGCGAGCGGCGTCCCGTTCCACGACCTCGTACGGCAGCGTGTCACCGAGCGGGCGGGCATGGCCGACACCGAGTTTCTGCGCTCGGACGATCTGCCCGGCCGCACAGCGCTCGGCTACCTCGAGGTCGACGGCGCCTGGCGGACGAACGTGTTCCACCTCCCCGTTCGGGGCAGCGGCGACGGCGGGGTCTACACGACGGCTGCGGATGTCAGCGCGCTCTGGCGGGCATTCTTCGCGGGCGAGATCGTCTCGCCCGCCTGGGTCGAGGAGATGACGCGCCCGCGCAGCGAGGTGCCGCCGAAGCGGCGCTACGGGCTCGGCTTCTGGCTCCAGGCGACGACCGGGACGGTGATGCTCGTGGGCTCCGATGCGGGCGTCTCGTTCTCAACCGCGCACGACCCGCACAGCGGCCGCAGCTTCGCGGTGCTCTCGAACACGAGCGACGGCGCCTGGCCGCCGGCGCGCTTCCTCGTGGAGTGGCTGGGCTAGAGCCGCTCGCCCGGGAAGACGAGCCCGAAGCGGTCGACCAGGCTCGGGACGCTCTGCGGGTCGACCTCGAGCCCGTACCTCGCCGCCAGCGCAGCGCGCTCGGACGGCTCGATCGCCGTCGAGCCCCCGAGCTCGACGAGCTCGGCGAAGTAGCCCTCGAAGCCGGCCGGCGCGATGATCTCGAGCAGGCGCGCGGGCTCGTCGCCGGCGTTCCAGAACGTGTGCCACTGGCCGCGCGGCTTGACGATCAGGTCGCCGGGCTCGCCGTAGACCACGTCCTCGCCGAGCAACGCGCCGACGCGCCCTTCGGTGACGTAGCTGTACTCGTCCTCGCGGCTGTGCCGGTGCAGCGGCGCTGCGAGCGCGCGCGCCGACATCGGGTGCTCGACGAGCGCGAACCCGCCACCGGAATCGGCCGCCCCGACCAGGAAGCGGACGCCGATGCTGCCGAGGAAGCCTGCCGTCCCGTCCTTCGGGCCGACGACGCGGGTCAGGACGCCTCCGTCAGCCCCGGCCCGAGGCGCGCGAAGACGAGCTCGTAGTCGACGACGTCCTCGATCCGGACGCCCGCGATCGAGAGCATCCGCTCGCGGAACCGCGTGCGTGCGACGTTGTGGCGCTCGGCGACCTCTTTGCTCTCCCAGAAGGCGAGCCCGAGGGCGCGTCCCTCGCGGGCGAGCATGACGAAGCCCTCGAACCCCTCAATGTCGCGCAGCCAGCGCTCCAGCTCCTCCGCGACCACTGCCGCGTTCTCGATCGGCTCGCCGGTGATGTCGGCGCTCGTGACGGTGACGTACACGCCGTGCATCTTGTCAGCGACGGCCGCATTGGCGACGATGAAGCTCGTGGAGCCGTTCCCGCCGCTCGAGCCGTACGACCACGGCCTGCTCGACGTCGGCGACGGCAACCTCGTCTACTGGGAGACGTGCGGCAACCCCGCCGGCAAGCCCGCTCTCGTCGTGCACGGCGGGCCCGGCTCCGGCTGCGGCACCGGCAGCCGGCGGTACTTCGACCCCGAGCGCTATCGCGTCGTCCTGTTCGACCAGCGCGGCTGCGGCCGCAGCCGCCCGCACGCGAGCGATCCCGCCGTCGACATGTCCGTGAACACGACGCACCACCTGATCGCGGACATGGAGGAGCTGCGCGAGCACCTCGGCGTCGAGAGCTGGCTCCTCTACGGCGGCTCGTGGGGCTCGACGCTGATCCTCGCCTACGCGGAGCGGTACCCGGAGCGCGTCTCCGAGATCGTGATCCTCGGCGTGACCGTGACCCGGCGCGCCGACGTCGACTGGCTCTACCGCGGCGTCGGCCGCTTCTTCCCGGCGGAGTGGGACCGCTTCCGGCGCGGTGTGCCCGAAGCCGAGCGCGACGGGGATCTCGTCGCCGCCTACGCTCGACTGATGGAGGACCCGATCCGGAGGTGAGAGCGCGAGCGACGTGGAACTGGCTGACCTGGGAGGACGCGGTGATCTCGCTCGAGTCGAACGGCGCTCCGGGCAGCTACAGCGCCCGGCCGCCGGACGCGGCGACCGCGTTCGTCCGCATCTGCTCGCACTACTTCGCCCACGGCGCGTGGCTCGAGGAGGACGAGCTGCTGTCGAATGCGGGCCGGCTGGCCGGGATCCCCGGCGTGCTGCTGCACGGCCGCCACGACCTCGGCGGGCCTGTCGGCATCGCCTGGGAGCTGGCGCAGGTGTGGTCGGGCTCCGAGCTCGTGGTCGTGGAAGACTCGGGCCACACCGGCAGCGAGGCGATGCGACGGCTGGCACTCGAGGCGACTGCGCGCTTCAGCGCTCGATCGTGAGCCGCGGCTCGAGGCCGAGGAAGACGCCGAGCCGCTCCGCCTCGACCTCGACCTCCTTCCGCTCGGCCGCGCTCAGCCGCCGCGCCGGCTCGACGGTCAGCTCGATCCGCTTCGCCGTCTTCCGCCGGCGCCAGATCCCGGCCGCAGAGGCCGTCGACGAGGAGGAACGGCGTGCCGGCGGGGCCTTCGTAGCGGCCCTTGCCGTGCGCTGCGACCTGCGCACGGACCGCCGGCGGGACGAGCTCCTCGCGCTCGCGGAAGCCCATCACGTACGGGTCGTACTCCGGGAGCAGGCGCACCGACGAAGCGACCCCGACGGGCTCCGCATCGGGCACGTCGATCTGCTCGAACACCTCGAGCGCGGCTTCGTTCGTGAAGCTGCGCGAGGTGAACCACTCGCGGAACTGGCGGTGGTCCGGCGGGTCCGTACGTGATGGCGTAGCGGCGTGCGACCTCGAGGAGCGCCTCCTGCGGCTCCCAGCTTCGTTGCGGCACCAGCCAGTCCTCGACATGGACGAAGGTCACCTTCTGCCCCTCGGGTGGGCCGAAGCAGAGGACGCCGGCCGTCGCCGCGTCGCCGAGGTAGTAGCCCCAGCCCGACGCCAGCTTCTCGCGCGGCGCCGATCCCACCGTGTCGGCCACGGCGTCGGCCAGCTCCTCCCGAAGCAGGCGCCGGCCGCGAAGCGCGGCGTCGATCGCTGCGACGACCTCTCCGACGTTCTCGACTCCGTCGACCTCGTAGTCTCGCTCGCCGACGACGGCCCGTCGCGCCGACGTCCAGAGCGACAGCTCGTCGGCCGGATGGAGGTGCAGCGTGCCGCGCGTCGTCCATGTCTTCGCGAGCTCGCGCCGGGCCCAGAGCGCCTCGCGCACGTCCGCCTGCGTGACCCCCTCGACCCGCGCCGCCAGCTGCAGCTCGGCCGAGCCCATCACCTGCGCGTGGATCCCGCAGACGTCGCGGACGACCTCGACGAGCCGTTCGGCCGGCGCCCGTTCGGCGAGGTGCGACCGGCGCCGGCGCGCGATGCTCGCACCTCGTCCTAGCTCAGGCGAGCAGGATCTGCTTCAGCGTGTCGCCGCGCAAGCCGAGGCGGAGCGTCTCGAGCGGGATCACCTCGTCGGGCGGGATGTTGCCGAGGTTGACCGAGGGCCCGAACTGCTGATGAACCAGTCTGCGCCGCCTTCGACGGCGCCTCGAAGATCGACGTTCTCGGTGCCGACCGCATCGGCGATCTCGCCGATCAGCTCGGTGCGCATGCCGCCGGCCGCGTCGAAGATCCCGGCCGTGCCGCCCTCGCGCGCCTCGGTGATCACCTTCCAGGCCCCCGCGTCGAGCTCCTCGCTCAGCCAGTGCACCCACTCGGCAGCGGCGTGCTCGACGGAGGAGTCCTTCGAGCCGACCTCGGAGAGGACGGTGAAGTCGCGGGCGAAGTCGGCGATCAGCTCGAGCTTCCGCTCACGCGGGATGTCGACGGTGCCGTCCGAGATCTCGACGTGCGTGATCCCGAGGCCGTTCAGACCGACGAGTCTTCGAGCCGACCTCGGAGAGGACGGTGAAATCGCGCGCGAAGTCCGCGATCAGCTCCAGCTTCCGCTCGCGCGGGATCTCGACGGTGCCGTCCGAGATCTCCACGTGGGTGAGCCCGAGCTCGCGCAGCCAGCGCTTGTAGTCGTCGAGCCGGTCCTTGACGTAGACGACCTCGAAGAACGTCCCGCCGATCACGACCGGCTTCTCCGCAGCACCTCGAGCTTGCGCTGCAGGTTGCTCGTGACTGCGGCCGTGCCCCAGCCGAGCTTGACGATCGAGATGTGCTCGCCCGCGACCTCGAGCACGTCCTCCCACCCGCGCGGGCCGAGTCCCTTGTCGATCACGTGCGTAGCCCGTGGTGGGGCTCAAAGTCGAGCAAAGAGCTCCTTCAGCTTCTCCTGCGCCTCGCCTGGACGTCGTGGTAGAGCGAGTTGCCGTGCGCGTCGATCCCGACCGTGAGCGGCCCGAAGTCCTTGACGCGGAACTTCCAGAGGCACTCGGGCATCAGCTCCTCCCAGGCGACCTCCTCGATCTCCTCGATCTGCGTCGTCTCGAGCGCGGCCGCGCCGCCGACGATCGCGAAGTAGACCATCCCGAGCCGCTGCATCGGCTCGATCGCCTCGTCGGGGAAGCCGCCCTTGCCGCAGATCGCGCGGACGCCGTACTGCTCGCCGAGCGGCTCGGTGAAGCGGACCATGCGCGCGCTCGTCGTCGTGCCGATGCAGATCTTCTCGTACGTGCCTCTGCCCTCGGCATCCTCGGCGACCTTGCGCACGTTCGGAGCCGTGTGGAGCAGGAACGCGCCCGAGAGGTCCATCGGCGGCTCGACGCCCTGGTCGAAGATGCGAATCTGCGTCCGGTCGCGGATGCCGATGATGTGACCCTGGACGGTCACCTCGTCGCCTGCGCGGAGCTTCATGATCTCGGCGGGATCGGTGATCGGGAAGGTGACCTCGTGCTTGGCCATCTCAGAACTCCCGGTCGTAGTCGAGGTTGCCCTGGGCGTCGACGTGCACCGAGGCACGCCGCGCCGCCCAGCACTGGTAGTTGACCGCGACCGGGTTCAGCGTCATGTGCGTGTCGGCGTGCTCGATGTGGCACTGGAGCACGGTCACGTCGCCGCCGAGGCCCATCGGCCCGATTCCCGTCTCGTTGAGGAGCCCGTAGAGCTCGTCTTCGAGCTGCGCCACGATCGGGTCGGCGTTGCGCGTGCCGATCGGCCGCGCGATCGCCTCCTTCGCGAGGTACATCGCGTAGTCGGCCGAGCCGCCGATGCCGACGCCGACGATCCCGGGCGGGCACGGCTTGCCACCCGCGCCGACGATCGACTCGAGCACGAACTGCTTGATCCCCTTCACGCCGTCGGCGGGGACGCACATCTTCAGGAAGCTCATGTTCTCCGAGCCGGAGCCCTTCGGCACGCACTTGACGTCGAGCCCGTCCCAGTCGGCGATGAACTCCCAGTGGACGATCGGGAGCCGGTGGCCGATGTTCGGGCCCGTGTTCTCGCGCGTGATCGTGTGCACCGCGTTCGAACGAAGCGGGTGCTCGACGGTCGCGCGCGCGGTGCCGTCGCGCAGTGCCTCGTAGATGCGGGCCGGGTGGAGCGGGAAGTGCTCGCCGACGCGGCACGTGTAGACCGCGATCCCCGTGTCCTGGCAGACGAGGTTCTTCTCGTCGTCGGCGATGTTGACGTTCCGGTTGATCGTCTGGAGGACGCGCTGCCCGGTGACAGAGGTCTCGCGGGCAGTCGCGGCCGCAAGGGCATCGCGCAGATCCTGAGGGATGTCCTTCAGCGCCCAGACGTAGAGGTGTGCCGCGGCGTCCTCCACCGCGTGCTGAAGATCGGTGGTCGTGACTGTGCTCATTGGCAAACCTTCGGTTTGACGCTCATGCGCTCGCTTTCTGTGCGGCGGCCCGGCCGGCCCGCCGTCCGAATACAACACATTCCAGCAGGGAATTGCCCATCATCCGGTTCCGGCCGTGCGTGCCGCCGGCGATCTCGCCGCAGGCGTAAAGCCCTTCCAGAGTGGTCCGGGCGTCCGTGTCGATCGTCAGGCCCCCGTTCTGGTAGTGGAGCACGGGGTAGGTCAGGATCGGCTGCTCGAGCGGGTCGATCCCGGCGCCGCGGTAGCGGCGGAGCATGTACGGCAGCGAGATCTCGGCGTCCTCGGGCGCGATCCGCGTCGTGTCGAGGTAGACCGCGGGACGGCCGTCCTCGGTCTCGACGCCCTTGCCCTTCTCGACCTCGTCGAAGATCGCCTGGCTGACGACGTCGCGCGGGCCGAGCGAGTCGGTGAACTCCTCGCGGTCGGCGTTCAGCAGCACGGCGCCGTAGGCGCGCGTCGTCTCGGGGATCGAGTAGCCCTGCATCGTCTCGGGCCACGCGCCGCCGTTCGGGTGGTACTGGAGCTCGTCGAGGTCGCGCGCCTCGGCGCCGAGGCCGAGCGCGATCCGCGTCACCTCGCCGGTGGCGTTGGGATGGTTCGTCGAGAGCTCGCCGCGCTCCTCGGCCACCTTGAAGCAGCGGCCGCCGGCCGCGAGGATGACGGTCGCCGCGTCGAGCTCGTGCTCGCCGCACGTCGCGTGCCAGCCGTTCTCGCCCGGCTCCAGCGCGTGCAGCGGGCTGTTCGCGAAGAGCGTCCCGCCGCCGGACTCGAACGCCTCGCGGAGCGCCTTCGTGATCGCGTGGCCGGTGCGGTCGCCGACCTGCAGGAGGCGCTTCGCGCTCGCGCCGCCGCAGCGGGCGAGACGATAGCCGCCGTTCTCCCTCGTGAACTCGACGCCGAGCTCCTCGAGCCAGTGGATCGCGCTCCGGGCGTCGCCGGTCAGCGCCTCGACGAGCCGCATGTCTGCGCTGTCGTGCGAGCTCTTGAAGATGTCCGCTGCGTGCTGCTCGGGCGAGTCGTCGTCGCCGAACGACGCCTGGATCCCGCCCTGGGCCTTGGCCGAGTTGCAGGCCTGGATCGAGCCCTTCGTGGCGAGGCCGACGCGTGCACCGGAACGATCTGCGGAGACTGCTGCGGCGAGGCCGGAGGCCCCACTGCCGATCACGAGCACGTCGAAGGAGGTGCCGTCGCCCACGCGCGCAGGATACCGGAACCGCTAATGCCTTGCATTAGCGGGATTTATTCATCTAGGCGTCCGGGCGGACGAGCTCGGCCATTGCATCGAGTTCGAGAAGAACCACACGTCTTCCTCGAAGTCCCCGGCGGCACCGTCCGCGAAGGCCGGTGCTGAGCCTTGTGATCCTGTAACACAAGCCGCTCAACCCACGCAGCGGTGCGGGCTGGCGGAGCTTGTGTTACAGGATCACAAGCTCACCAGATCGAACGGATCAGGGCCTCGACGTCGGCCGGCGTGACGGCGCGCGGGTTCGCCTTCGCGCCCGGTCGGGCGGCGACGGACTCGGCCACCTCGGTCGCCGCGTCCTCCGGGATGCCGAGGTCCCGGAGCCGCTCGAAGCCGCCGAGGCGCGCCAGCTCCTCGACCCTGGTGGCCGGGTGGTCGCTGCCGACCGCCTCGCCGAAGCGATTGATCGCGTCAGCGGCGACCGGCTCGTTGAAACGCAGCGCCGCCGGGAGGGTGAGCGCGTTCAGCGCACCGTGCGGCTTGCCGTAGCGCCCGCCGAGCCCCTGCGCGAGCGCATGGCCGAGCGCGAGCATGGAGCCGCCGAGCGCGGCGCCGGCGTGACACGCGCCGCGCAGCAGCTGCTCGCGGGCAGCGAGGTCGTCGGGCCGCTCGACGACCTGCGGCAGCCACTCGCTTATCAGCCGGGCGCCGGCGAGCGCATCGCGGTCGCTGTCGACCGTCCGCTCGCGGACGTAGAGCGCCTCGGCGGCGTGCGCGAGCGCGTTCAGCGCCGTGCCGACCGTCACCTCGCGCGACAGACCGAGCGTCAGCTCCGGCTCATAGACGATCGCGTGCAGGTTCGCGCCCGTGCCGCCGCCTCGCATCCTCCGCTCGGGGTCGCGGACGCCGAAGAACGACGTCCACTCGGCGCCGGAGTATGTCGTCGGCACGGACACGAGCGGCAGCCCGCTCGCCGCCGAGGCTGCCTTGGCGGTGTCGATCGCGCTGCCGCCCCCGATCGCGACGATCGCGTCGACGCCCTCGGGCACCTCGATCCGGTGCGAAGGCACCTCCTCCCAGCGGTCCCCGGCGTCCAGCACGTGGCGCCAGCGCGGGCTCGCGACCACGAGCGGCCGCTCGCCGGCCAGGGCCGGCAACTCGTCGATCCCCCAGCGGACGATCACTCGTCCTTCGCCTTCGGCTCAGTCCCGCGGGGGAAACCCGGTTTCCCCCGCGAGCCCCCTGCGCGCCGGCGCCACTGCTTCGCAGCGGCGCGCCCTCTCGGGGGAACCGGCCGGTTCCCCCGATCCCCCTCCTGGCGGCGCGACTTCGTCACGCCTACGACAGCTTGGTGCGCGCGAACTCGACGAAAGCGTCGGCGGCACGCGTCGGCGTCCGGCCGGTCGCCCGGGCGAGCGCGATCTCTCTCCTCGCGTCGAGGCCTTCGACCTTCGCCGCCGAGAGGGTTCCTGCCGCGAGCTCCGGCTCGACCGCCGAGCGGGAGATGAACGTGACCCCGTACCCGGCCTGGACGGCGCTCCGCACCGACTCCTGCAGCCCGAGCTCGAGCCGGACGTCGAGGTCGCGGAGCCGCGTGCCGAGCGAGCGCAGCTCGTCCTCGACGATCTGACGGACGCCGGCGCCCTCCTGCATCACGATCAGGCTCTCCTCGCGGAGCTCGTCGAGCGACACGGTCCGCCCGGCGAAGGCGTGGCCGGGCGGGCACGCCAGAATCACTTCGTCGTCGAAGAACGGCTCGAACGTGACGGCCCGGTGGCGGCGCGCCGCGCCGACGATCCCGAGCTCGAGCTCGCGCGCGGCGACACGATCGACCACGGCCTGCGTGTCCGCCACCGTCAGCACGATCCTGACGCCGGGGTGCTCGCGCTGGAACTCGCAGAGGAGCAGCGGCACCACGATCGCCGCCGGGCCGGTCGAGGCGCCGATCTGCAGCTCGCCGGTCAGCTCGCCCTCGCCCTCGCCCGCGATCTCGTCCAGGATCTGCCCCTCGAGCGTCAACAGCTTCTGGGCGCCGCGATAGAGCCGCAGGCCCGCCTCGGTCGGCTCGACGCGACGCCCTGAGCGGTCGAGCAGTTGCGTCCCGAGCCGCTTCTCGAGCGCCCGCACCTGCAGGGAGACGGCGGGCTGGGTCACTCCGAGCCGCTCGGCCGCCTGCGAGAAGCTGCGGCGCTCGACAACGGCGCAGAACGCGGCCAGCTGGCGTGTGTCCATAAGCAGACCTTATAGACTCGCGCCGAGTGCGCGTCTGGATCGACATCACCAACTCCCCGCACGTCCTGTTCTTCCGGCCGCTGATCCGGCTGCTCGAGCGCGACGGCCACGAGGTCGAGGTGACCGCGCGCGACTTCGCCCAGACACTGGAGCTGCTCGAGCTGCACGCGATCGCACACCACGTCGTCGGGCCCGGCCACGGGGGCGGCGGCGCGCTCGGCAAGGCCCGCGCGATGGCCGGCCGGCTCCCGCGCCTGCGCCGCTTCGCCAAACGGGGCCGCTTCGACCTCGTGCTCGCGCACGGGTCGCACGAGGCGATGCTGACGGCACGCAGCCTCCGCATCCCCGGCGCCACCTCGCACGACTACGAGTTCGCGACGCTGCAGCACCAGCTCGGGCTCCGGGCAGCGACTCGCGTCGTCTTCCCGGAGGCGATCCCGGCCGACAGGCTGGCCCGGTTCGGCGTCCGGCCGCCGAAGCTCGTCCGCTACCCGGGGCTCGAGGAGGAGTACTACCTCGCCGACTTCGAGCCCGACCGGAGTGTCCTGGAGGGGATCGACCCGGAGCGCGTGCTCGCGGTCGTCCGGACGCCGCCCGAGCTCGCCCTCTACCACCGGCACGAGAACCCGCTCTTCGGCGAGGTGCTCGAGCGCCTCGGCCGCGACGAGTCGGTGCACGCGGTCGTCCTCCCGCGCACGGCGGAGCAGCGAACGGCGATCGCCGGGCTCGGCCTGCCGTCGCTCCAGGTCGCGGAGCACGTGGTCGACGCGCAGAGCCTCGTCGCCCTCGCCGACCTCGTCGTCTCGGCCGGCGGGACGATGAACCGCGAAGCGGCCGCGCTCGGCACCCCCGTCTACACGACGTTCGCCGGGCATCTCGGCGCCGTCGACGAGGCGCTGATCCGGGACGGACGGCTCCGCCCGCTCGCGTCGGCCGCCGAGATCGACGTGCGCAAGCGCAACCGGGCCGCGGCGCCCGCGTGCGCCGGGACCCCCGGCTGCTGCTCGAGCTGCTCGCTCCGGGCGGGCATAAGATCGCGCAGACACCCAGCTGGGCCAAAGGGGGCCTCACATGCGGAAACGTCACGTGATCGCCGTGCTCGCGGCCGGCCTGCGACATTCGACGAGCAGCGGCTGCGACAGCGCAGCCCCGGGTTCAAGACGAGTCGCGGCCGATGATCGAACCCGTCGACCGGGCGACTACGGGGCGATCATCCGGTCGGCGATCACCGTCATCACGGTACAGTGCGAGTCGATCGAAGGGATCTCGCCGCCGCGAACGGCAAGGGCACGTTGAGCCCTACGCAGCCACGAGAGTTCGACGCCCGTGTCCTGTACACTTCAACCAGGCGACGCAGACCGGAGCGGCTCCCGATCACGACCGCTGCGGACAAGTGACGTTGTCCGGAAATCGGGTGGCGTCCTGACGGCCCGAGCGACTCGAAGATCAACTGCAGCTTCTGCGAACCTCGCCACGATGGTGCACGCCCAGATCTGCCCGCTGCCGTTGCCGAACGCGGAGTCTGCGATCGGGCCGAAGCTCGTCTCGGCAGGCCCGCCGCCCTGCGTGCAGCAGAAGTAGATGGTGCCGCGGTCGTAGACACACCCTTCGATCCGTGAGAACCACGCGGCACCCTGCTCCTGCCCCTGTTTGCCGACGAAGTTGATCGCATCGTTGTTGGTCGTCGGCGCCGGCTGACCCGGCGTGTACGGGAAGACGACGTCGGGCTGGTCGATGTCGACCCAGGTCACGTCGTACGTGGCGCGCTGGTGCTGCGCCGCGGCCAGGTTGGCGTTCCACTGTCCGGTCACCGCGAGCATCTGGAGCCGCCCGCCGTCGGCGAGCTCGCCGCTCTCCATCGGGTTCTCCGGCGGGATGTACCGGTAGAAGCCGGACGGGAAGCCGAAGTTGTCCTCCGTCAGGTAGAGGATCCCCTCGGCCGGATCGAACGCGACCGCCTCGTGCGCGAACCGGCCTGCGCTGCGGATCGGCGTCCGGTTCGACTGCCCGCCCGCCGGCACCTCGAAGATGTACCCGTGCGGCTGCGTCAGGGTCGTGTTGAGCGCACCGGTGAAGTCCGCGCCGACATCGGGGCCGTTCACCGTCTCCTCACACGTGATCCAGCTGCCCCACGGCATCCGGCCGCCCATGCAGTTCATCTGGGTGCCGTTCAGGCTCGTGAACGACTCGTAGACGTTGCCCTGGCCGTCCACGAGCGCAGTCGTCGTCCCGCCTGCCGTCCTGGCGTCGTACGGTGTGCCCGGCCCGAATGCCGCAGCAGGCCCGTTCACCTCGTGGTTTCGCACGATCCAGACCTTGCCCTCGGGACCCGGAAAAGCCGCCATGCCGTCGTGCCGGCCCGGCAGCACCGTCCCGTCGCCGAGCGTGACGGCCGGGCCGTCGGTGTCGTGGAACGAGCGGTACTCGAAGCCTTCGGGCAGGTGCAGGCGCACCTTGCCGTCCCGAAGGTCCGCGACTGGGCCCAGCGTGCGGAAGCCGGGTGACGCCTCGGCGCTCGCGACGATGTCCGCAAAGGGCCAGAGCGCCGCACCCCCCGTCGCGACAGCTACCCGCTGGAGAAACGTGCGCCGATCGACCGCCTTCGTGGCCATATCCCCTCCCCTTTCTCGTGGGTCGTCGCCGCGACCCTAACCCAGCGGGCGCCGCGCGCCTAGCGCTCGCCGGTGCTCGCTGCGTCGGATCTCGGCCGCGACGGACTGCGGCTCCCGCACGATCGCGGCCAGCCGGCCGACGAGCTCGAGCGTGTCGCCCTCGTCGACGAGGCGCTCCAGCTCGTCGAGCTTGCCCTCGAGCCACGCGCGCTCGACCGGCATCACGTCGAGGGCGACGATCTTGGGGTGCGTCGTCGGCTTCCACGTCTCGCCCTCCGCGAACAGCTCCTCGTGGATCTTCTCGCCCGGGCGGGCGCCGATGTACGTGATCTCGATGTCCCGGTCGGGCTCCTTGCCGGAGAGGCGGATCATGTTGCGGGCCAGGTCGACGATCCTGATCGGCTCGCCCATGTCGAGGACGAGGATCCGGCCGCGGCCGCCGATCGCACCGGCCTGGATCACGAGCGCGACCGCCTCCGGGATCGTCATGAAGAACCGCGTCATCTCGGCGTCCGTGACCGTGACCGGGCCGCCGCGCTCGATCTGGCGGCGGAAGAGCGGGATCACGCTTCCGGCCGAGTTGAGCACGTTGCCGAACCGCACCGCGACGAACTTCGTCGGCACGTCGTCGCGCTCGCCGTGCGAGCCCACGATCCACTCGCAGAGCGTCTTCGTCTGTCCGTAGACGCTGTACGGGTTGAGCGCCTTGTCGGTGGAGACGAGGACGAACCGCTCGACGCCGTGCCGGATCGAGGCGTCCGCGACGTTCCTCGTCCCGACGACGTTGTTCGCGACCGAGACGAGCGGGTTCGCCTCCATCAGCGGCACATGCTTGTACGCGGCCGCATGGAAGACGACGTCGGGGCGGTAGCGCTCGAAGATCTCGTCCAGCCTGCGGCGGTCGCGCACGTCGGCGAGGACGGGGACGCAGGCGCTGAAACGGCGCTCGTCGACGAGCTCGCGCTCGATCTCGAAGAGCGAGCTCTCCGCCTGGTCGAACATCACGATCCGCTTCGGCTCCGTGCGTGAGAGCTGGCGGCACAGCTCTGAGCCGATCGAGCCGCCGGCGCCGGTGACCAGCACGACCTTGTCCTTCACGTACGAGGCGATCGCGTCGACATCGACCTCGACGGGCTCGCGCCCGAGCAGGTCTTCGACCTCGACGGGCCGGACCTGCCTCGCCAGGTCGAGATCGCCGGCGATCAGCTCGTTCAGGCCCGGGAGCGTCTTGACGGGCACGTTCTGGGCACGTGCCATCTCGACGATCCGCGCGCGCTGGTCGCCCGACGCCGATGGGATCGCGATCAGAAGCTCGTCCGGGCGGCGGTCGCGGAGCAGATGCGGCAGCTCGTCGCTCGTCCCGAGCACACGGATCCCGTGCAGCCGCATGTTCTTCTTGCGCGGGTCGTCGTCGATCAGGCCGATCGGCGTGTAGCCGAGGCCGGGCGTGCGCAGGATCTCCTTCAGCATCAGCTGCGCCGCATCGCCCGCGCCGACGACGATCACCTCCTTGCCGCGCGCGACGATCGATCTGCCCTGCGGCCGCTCGATGATCGTCCGCGCCAGCATGCGCGAGCCGGCGACGAGCGCCAGGGTCAGGAGGGCGTCGATCGCCCAGACGGTGCGCGGCACGTCGGCGGCGTGGACGTCGAAGAAGCTGAAGACGAGGAACGTGACGAGCGAGGCCGCGAGCACGCCTCGGGCGGCACCCCACATGTCCCGCGTCGAGACGTAGCGCCACCAGCGGTTGTAGAAGCCGAAGAGCGCGAAGACGCCGAGCTTGATCGCGGCGACCAGGCCGAGGATCTCCCAGGAGACGTACTTCTCGTAGTAGACCGGGAGGTCGGTGTCGAAGCGCAGCCGGAACGCGAAGTACCAGGCCGCGACCACGATCACGAGGTCGGCCGCGAGCTGCGGCAGCCGGTGCCGGTTGATCGGGGTCCTCACCGGGCGGTGGCCACGCCGACGGCGTCCAGGACGGTCGAGACGACGCGCTCCTGCACCTCCGCGTCGATCCCGCCCCAGAGCGGCAGCGCCAGGTTCTCGGCGGCGGCCCTCTCCGTCTCCGGCAGCGAGCCGGGCTCCCAGCCGAGGTGGCGCAGCGCGGGCTGCAGGTGGAGCGGCGTCACGTAGTACGCGGCGGAGGCGATCTCGCGCTCCGCGAGAGCGGCCGCGATCCGGTCGCGGTCGGGCGAGCGGACGACGTACATGTGGTAGACGTGGCCCGGCGCGTCCGGAGGGAGCTCGACGGCGTCGCCGAGGCCGAGCTCCGCGTAGCGCGCCGCTCCCTCCCGACGGGAGGCGTTCCAGCCCGCGAGGTGAGGCAGCGAGATGCGCAGGAACGCCGCCTGGAGCGCGTCCAGCCGCGAGTTCGTCCCGATCAGCTCGAAGGTCTTCTTGTCGCGCGAGCCGTGGAAGCGCAGCATCCGGACCCGTTCGGCCACCTCGTCGTCGGTCGCCGCGACCAGGCCACCGTCACCGAGTGCGAACAGGTTCTTGGTCGGGAAGAAGCTGAACGTGGACGCGACGCCGGTCGTCGCCACCCCTTCGGCCCCGAAGGCCTGGGCGGCGTCCTCGAGCAGCGGCAGGCCGAACGCGGCGAGCTCCGCGAGCGGCGCCGGCCGGCCGAAGAGGTGCACCGGCACGATCGCCTTCGTCCGCGGTCCGATCCGGCGCTCGACCTCGTCAGGATCGAGATTCAGCGTCACAGGGTCGATGTCGGCGAAGACGGGGGTCGCGCCCGCGCGGGCGATCGCCTCTGCGGTCGCGTAGAAGGTGAACGAGGGACAGATCACCTCGTCGCCGGCCCCGACTCCCATCGCCTCGAGGGCGAGCACGAGCGCGTCGGTGCCGTTGGCGACCCCGATCGCATGCGGGACGCCGAGGTACGCGGCTGCCTCCTCCTCGAACGCCTGCACCTCGGGGCCGAAGATGAAGCGGCCCGACTCGACGACGCGCTCGAAGGCTTCCCGGAACTCGGGGATCAGGGGCGCGTACTGCGCCTTGACGTCGACGAGATCGATCTTCACGGCCGAAGGAGTCTAGCGGGGCTCGGTTGCGGGCTTCCCCCGCCTGCGCACGTACTTCCAGCCCAGCCAGACGGCCCCTGCAACGAGCAGCGCCAGCACCGTGTAGTCGACGTAGTGGAAGCCGTGGTGGAACTCCTCCCACTGGCTCCCGAGCGCCCAGCCCACGCCGGCGAGGCCGAAGCACCAGATCGCGGAGCCGAGCAGCGTCAGCACGGTGTAGCGCCGGAGCGGCGCCTCGAAGACGCCCGCCGGGATCGAGACGAAGGAGCGAACGACCGGCGTCAGCCGGCCGAGGAAGACCGCCCAGTCCTCCCAGCGCTCGAACCAGCGCTCCGCCCGCTCGAGCTTCTCCTCACTCAGGTGCAACCAGCGGCCGTGCCGCTCGAGGAGCGGCCGGCCGCCGTGCAGGCCGATCCACCAGCCCCCGATCGCGCCGAGCGTGTAGCCGATCGTGCCTGCGAGCGCGACGGCGAGGAACGCCGGGAAGCCCGACTCGATCGTCCGGCCGAAGAGCACGACGTCCTGGCCGGCGAAGGCGCCGGCCGCGACCGCGCCGCCGTAGACCATCACCGGCTCGCTCGCCGCCGGGAAGACGGCGTCGATCAGCATGAGCAGGAAGACGGCGTAGAGCCCGTAGTCGCCGACCACGGTCGTGAGGAGATCGGTGATCTCCGACAGGATCGACGCGACCGGCACCCGCGGAGGTTAGCCCCTGGGCCGCAAAGCGGCCCCTTCAGGGGTCTTGCGCGATGGGCATCCGCTTCCGCGGATGGCCATCCTGCGCCAACAGCTCAGGGCTTGGGCTTCTTGGCCGGCACCGGTGCGGCGCGGATCACCCGGAAGGCCGGCGAGACGACCTCGACGGCGCCGAGCTCGTTCGTGGCGCGGAAACGGACGGCGTACATGCCGCCGTAGACGAGGAACTTGCCGCCGCGCGTCGTCCCGCGCCAACTGGCGGCGAACCGGCCGGCCGGGAGGCGGCGGACGGCGATCGTCGCCACCTGCACGCCCGTCGTCGTCTCGACCGTCGCCGTCACGCGGGCCGCGCGGGTCAGCGTCACGCCCGCCGAGATCGTCTGCTTGCCGCGGACGCGGACGACCAGGGAGCGCCGCGAGAGCCGGGCGAAGCCGAGCGTGTTGTTGACGGTGAACCTCTGGCTCGTCGTCGACGTTTGGCCGAGATCATCCGTGGCCGTGACGTCGAGGCGCCAGCGGCCCTCGGCCGGCGCGGCGGGCTCGGCCGTGGGATCGGCCGGCGCCGGAGGGAACGCGACCGGGTACGTCGCGGGCTCGAGCAGCAGCGTCTCGCTGAAGGCGACGGCGCCCCCGGGCGCTACGAGTGTTGCGGTGACGTTCGACGGGCGCACGATCTTGTAGGTGAGCTCGCGCTGCCGCTCGAGGTAGCCGTCGCCGTTCGGCGAGATGACCGGCTCGGGCGCCGGCGAGTAGACGCCGAAGTACATGAGCTGGAGCGCGGTCGAGACCGGGCGCTCGCCCCCGCGGTCGGACGGCCGGTTCAGCAGCTGGCCGTTGAACGCGAGCGACGACGAGCCGCCGCCGTCGAACGCCGAGCCCGTGACGGCGCCGAGCCGCACCATCGTCTGCGCGAGCTCGAAGTTGGTCATCCCGACGCTGTACCCGGGGCGGCGACCGTCGGTCACGACCATCAGCACGCGGCCGTCGGCGAGCTGGCCGACGCCCGTACGTGGGTTGCGCGGCGCGAGCTGGCTCGAGGTGAATGCCTCCTGCGCGCGGAAGACCGGGCCGCCGCTGCGGACGAGGACGGGACCGCCACCGACCGCGTTCGTGACCCCGGTCCACTCGGGCCGGAAGATCAGGCGCAGAGTCACGTTCGTGCCGAAGCCCGCCTCCTCGACGAGCCGCTGCGCGGCCGTGCCGCGGGCGGCGAGCACGGCGCCGCCCCGCGGGATCGGCGTACCGCCCCCGGCGGCGATGTGGGTCACCGGCCCGATCAGGTCGGCGTTCGCCGTCGTGGGCGGGAACGGGAAGATCACGGCTTCGGTGACACCGGGTTGAGCGGGCGTCGCCGAGCCGTACGTCGGCGTGAAGAGCGAGATCCCGTTCGGTCCGGGCGACTGGTTCAGGTCGTTCAGCGTCCGGCGCTGGCCGACGCCGCGCCAGGTGCCGAAGAACTCGACCCGACGGACGTCGAGGCCGCCCTCGGGCGTCACGCCGGTGCTCGAGCGGTCGCCGTACGGCGGGCTCTCGACGACGTTGTCGCGCATCAACACGCCGCTCGGGCGCCCGGAGTCCGCGTAGAAGTCGCCGTTGACCCCGACCATCGTGGCGCCCGGAGCGAGCCGCTTCTGCATCGAGGTGACGCGCTCGACGCCCTGGATCGTCTCGTTCGAGAGCGTCGGGCGGAGCGCGTAGAGGCCGGTCGGCCTGGGGCCGCGCACGATGTGGATCGCGACCGGGCCGTGCGGCGTGAACTGGACGCCGCGCTCGTACGTGACGCCGGGCATGAGCGTCTGCACCTGCGCCGAGGCCGGCGCGGCGAAGGCGAAGGGGAGGGCGACGAGCCCGAGGATGAGCGGCTTGCGGAACACGGCCGCGACGGAGGCTAGCCGAAGCCTCGGCGCCCCTTTGCAGGGATTTACGGAATCCGTACGGGTCGGCCTCCGCGCCCGGCCCCGGCAAGCTACGTTGAAGGGCATGACCATTGCCGCGGAGTCGCGCACGGGCCTCGTCGAGGGGCTGATGGCACGCTTCCCGCACATCCCGCGCGAGGCCGTGCTCAAGGAGGACCTGCTCCGCACCGGGATCGCCTTCGACGACTCGGCGCTGACGGACAACCTCGACGGCGAGGTGAAGCCGAAGTCGTACTTCATCTTCTCGTTCGACCAGAAGCCGCTTCCGGAGCTCGGTGAGGCTGCGAACCGCCGGCCGCCGGAGGAGATCGCGCTGACCGGCGGGCCGTACGAGCCTACGTCGAACGATCGTCTCGGTGCGCGTCAACCCCGACTCGCCGTACCGGATGCTCAGAGGTGAGCTGACGCTGGAAGGCCGGACGGTCGCAGACGTGACGCTCCCGCCGATGCCCGAGTACTACCGGCACACGCTCGCGAACGGGAAGACGGTGATGGAGACGGCGCCCACGATCCAGTGGGGCTATCTGGTCTACCTGACCGTGCTTCGACTCTGCCAGTACTTCGGCGCGCAGGAGGAGTGCGGCTTCTGCGACATCAACCACAACTGGCGTCAGCACAAGAAGGCGAGGGTCGGCCGTACACCGGCGTCAAGCCGGTCGAGGACGTGCTCGAGGCGCTCGCGCTGATCGACCGCTACGACGTCGACCGCACGAGCAAGGCGTACACGCTCACGGGCGGCTCGGTCACGAGCACCGTCGACGGCCTCGCGGAGGCCGACTTCTACGGCCGCTACGCGCAGGCGATCGAGGAGCGGTTCCCGAACCGCTGGATCGGCAAGGTCGTGGCGCAGGCGCTGCCGAAAGCGGACGTGCAGCGCTACAAGGACTACGGGATCACGATCTACCACCCCAACTACGAGGTCTGGGACGAGCGCCTGTTCAAGCTCATCTCGCCCGGCAAGGAGCGGTACGTCGGCCGCAGCGAGTGGCACCGCCGGATCTTCGATGCGGCCGAGGTGTTCGGGCCGCGTTTCGTGATCCCGAACTTCGTGGCGGGCGTCGAGATGGCGCAGCCGTTCGGCTTCGAGACCATCGACGCGGCGATCGCCTCGACGACCGAAGGACTCGACTACTTCATGAGCCGCGGAATCACGCCGCGCTTCACGACCTGGTGCCCCGAGCCGACGACGCCGCTCGGCCGCGACAACCCCGACGGAGCGCCGCTCGAGTACCACATCCGCCTGCTCGAGGCCTACCGCGAGACGCTCGAGAAGCACGGCCTCAAGCCGCCGCCGGGCTACGGCGTCGCGGGAGCCGGCAACGCCGTCTTCTCGGTCAGCTCCTTCATGGACACACTCGCGCCCGACGTCGTCACCGAGGAGGAGGCGGTACCGGCATGAGCAGGGTGTCCCTCGACGAGGCGCGCGAGCTCTGGCTCCGAGCGGACGACGAGGAGCTGCGCGCGCTCGCGCAGACCGCCCGCGGCCGCTTCCACGAGCCCGACCGCGCCACCTACATGGTGATGCGGATCATCAACTACACGAACGTCTGCGTCGCCCAGTGCGACTACTGCGCCTTCTACGTCCTCCCCAACCAGGAGGGCGGCTACGTGCTCTCGCGGGAGGACGTATTCGCGAAGATCGACGGGCTGCTCGAGGTCGGCGGCGACCTCGTCGCGTTCAACGGCGGCTTCAACCCGAAGCTCCCGCTCGACTACTACTGCGACCTGTTCGCCGCGGTGCGCGAGCGCTACGGCGACCGGGTCGAGTTCTACGCGCTCACGATCGCCGAGTTCGTGTACCTCGCCGACCGCGCCGGCCTCTCGCATGCCGAGGCGGCGGCGCGGCTGCGCGACGCGGGCGTCCACTGGGTCACCGGCGGCGGCAGCGAGATCCTGACCGAGGACTTCCGCAAGCGCCACGCGAAGTTCAAGTACACGGTGCGCGAGTACTTCGAGGCGCAGCGCGCGATCGTCGAGGCCGGCATGCGAACGACCGCGACGATGGTGATCGGCTTCGACGAGACGCTCGAGGAGCGGCTCGAGCACCTGCAGCGGACACGGGACTTCCAGGACGAGACGGGCGGCCTCTTCTCCTTCCTCTGCTGGACGTACAAGCCCTACGGGACTGCCTTCGGCGGGCGCGAGATCTCACCGCAGGAGTACTGGCGCTGGATCGCGCTCTCGCGGATCTTCCTCGACAACGTGAAGCATGTCCGCACATCCGTGCTGACGCAGAACGAGGAGGCGTTCCGCGCGCTCGACTACGGCGCGGACGACTTCGACCTCCCGATCGAGGACGAGGTGACGCAGAAGGCGGGCGCGACGATCGAGCTCGACCTCGAGGGTCTGCTCGAGGTCCCCCGCCGGCTCGGCTACCGGGTCGAGTACCGGCGCGCAGAGCGCCCGGCGGCGCTCGTGTAGCCGGCCCCGGCAGCGGACGCCGCCGAGGCCGAGGTCTCGGGCTTGCGCAAGTGCTGTCGAAACGAACATCCTTATCCGTGCATGTCGATGCCGCAGACGAGGTATGCGAAGGCGGGTGACGTTCACGTCGCCTACCAGGTCGTCGGCGAGGGCCCGCCCGATCTCGTGCTCGTCTCCACGTGGTTCAGCCACGTCGAGGCGCGCTGGGACTTCCCCGGGTTCGCGTACTACCTCCGCCGCCTGGCCTCGTTCAGCCGGCTGATCTCGTTCGACAAGCGTGGAATCGGGCTCTCCGATCCGGTCCCCCTCGACCGACTGCCGCTCCTGGAGGAGTGGATGAGCGACGTCCGGGCGGTCATGGACGCCGCAGCCGTCGAGCGCGGCGTCGTCATGGGCGCCAACGAAGGGTCGATGATGGCGGCGCTGTTCGCCGCGACGTACCCGGAGCGGGTGAGTGCTCTCGTGCTCGCGAACGCCACGGCGCGACCGACCTGGGCGCCGGACAACCTCGACGGAGTCCGTCCCGAGGTCATCGACGGCCTGATCGAGACCGTCGATCAGGCCTGGGGCGATGGCCTCACCTTTGCCGCCGTGAACCCGACCATCGCGGGAGACGACGAGGCCGTGCAGCGCTGGGGCCGATTTCTCAGGCTCGCCGCCAGCCCGGCTGTCGCTGCCGCGGTGATCCGGATGATCTTCGAGCTCGACGTTCGGGCCGTGCTGCCCACCATTCGCGTGCCCACGCTCGTCGTCTCTCGCCGGGACGCGGTCTTCTCCGCGGGAAGCGGCCGGGTCGTCGCCGACCTGATTCCCGGAGCCGAGTTCGTCGAGGTCCCAGGTGTCGACTACGGGCTTGCCGTCGGCGACGTCGACCCGGTCATCGACGAGGTCGAGGCGTTCGTGACCGGAACCCGCCGCCCACACCATGGCGATCGAGTCCTCGCCACGGTCCTCTTCACCGACATCGTCGACTCGACCGCGCGGGCGGCGCGGCTCGGCGATCGCGATTGGCGGTCGCTGCTCGACGCGCACGAGGAGATCGCGCGCACGGAAGTAGAGGCCCACGGCGGCCTGATCGCCGACTTCACCGGGGACGGTCTCCTGGCGATCTTCGACGGCCCGGCGCGCGCCGTCCGCGCAGCGCTGGCTCTCCGAGACCGTGTTCACGCCCTCGGCCTCGTGATCCGAGCCGGCCTCCACACGGGTGAGATCGAAAGGCGCGGCGGCAACGTCGCAGGGATCGGCGTTCACATCGCTGCGCGGGTGATGGCGATCGCGGACGGCGACGAGGTTCTCGTCTCACGCACCGTCAAGGATCTCGTCGCCGGGTCCGGGCTCACGTTCGAGGAGCACGGGACGCACGAGCTCAAGGGCGTGCCCGACGCCTGGCAGCTCTTCCGCACCGGGTCATAGGTGACCCAGCCGGTCAGGCGGGCCGCGTTCGGGAATGTCCCCTGAGCCGAGCACGACGAGGCCGCTCGTGCAGCCTCGTCGGCTCTGCCGCCGGCCGATACGGTCGCGGGATCTACTCGATCGGGATCTCGAAGCGCGCGATGATGCCGGGGTCGCCGCCCCTCGCGAGTAGCTCGGGATCGGGATCGCGCGTCGCCACCCACGCATAACCGGCTTCGGGATAGGCGACGACGTCCGGGAAGCTCCCGGCACTGATCGCGAGGATCCGAGCGGGTTCTTCCGTCGGGTTGCTGAACGTGTGAAGGCCGGCCCGACCCTCCGGGCAGAAAACGAAGTCGCCCGGAGCCAACTCCTCTTCTCCGTTTCTGTTCCGGAGCATCGGACGACCGCCAAGAACGAAGAACATCTCTTCGGTTCCGAAGTGCATGTGCATCGGCTCGTCGGGCGCGCCTGGGGCCAGCTCGTACAGCGTTGCTCCCATCCTGGCGTCGTCCGGCCGCCAGAAGATTCGATGCTGAGTTCGTGCGTCGAGGTTCTCTCCGTCCCATGCGCCGGAGAAGAGGTTCTGACGATTCATGGTGGTACCTCCGCGTCGTAGCAGTGGCGCGCAGCTGCCCCGAGCCCGCAGTACGGCCTCGGCAACACTGCGCCGGAACGCGCGGCTGCCGCCGCGCCGACCGCTACTTCGCCGCCGGATCCACGGAAGGATCATGCCTGCTCGAGAGTGCTGGCGATGGCAGAGCGTTCGCGACCGATAACCCCGAGCTCGGCGGACGACCCTTCGCTGCCAGGGTCGCTTGCGCCGGCGTTCGGGAATGACGCCTGACGAAGTGAACCCGGATCGGCCGGAGCAGCGATGAGTCTTCGGTGGTTTGTCAGTCTCTACCGCGTACGGGCGAGGCTGAGATGCGGCCGGAGCAGGCCGCCGAGAAAGGAGTCATGAGATGACGCGGTACCTGATTTCGTTCCCCAGCGGCGCGATGGACCACATCCCCGCTGAGGAGTTCCCCGCCGTGGGAGAGGCTGCTCATGCGGTGGTCCAGGAGGCCATGGACGCAGGCGTGTTGGTGTTCGGCGGCGGGTTGGCCGAGAACGTGGATCCCGTCATGGTGGCCGGTGACGGGACGATCACCGCTGGCACTTACCCGCAGACCAAGGAGTTCAACGGCGGGTTCACGGTCATCGACGCGACCTCTCGGGAGGCGGCCTTGGAGTGGGCGGCGAAGATCGCGGCCGCCTGCCGCTGTGCTCAAGAGATCCGCGAGTTCGGGCCCGACCCAGCGGTGGGCAATTGAGCGAAGCCCCAAGTCGCCCCTTCATGGCCAAGTCTCCCGACAGACGATCGCCTGGCCAGCGTTCGGGAATGACGCCTGAGCGCGTGTCAGATGTCAGCCGATCTGCTCGGCCAGCCCGATGAGAATGCCCTCGGGGCCTCGGACGTAGCAGAGCCGATACACGTCTTCGTACTGGACCACTTCGTCGACGAGCTGCGCGCCGTGTCTGCGGAGCCGGGCGAGGGTGTCGTCGAGGTCGTCGACGGCGAACATGACACGCAGGTAGCCCAGAGCGTTCACCGGCGCGTTCCGGTGATCGGCGACGACAGGCGGCGCGAGAAATCGCGAGAGCTCGATCCGGCCGTGGCCGTCCGGCATACGCATCATGGCGGTCTCGACGCGCTGGTCGCGCAGTCCGGTGACGCGCCCTGACCAGTCTCCTTCGATCATGGCTCGCCCTTCGAGTTCGAGGCCCAGCTCGGCGAAAAACGAGATCGCGGCATCAAGCGATTCCACCACGATGCCGATGTTGTCCATCCGTCGAAGCGCCACGCGGCCATTCTTGTCGATCGCAAGAATCACCGGAGTCCACGGCGGAGCGCGACAAGGCACGACCCGCGAGCGGCGCCAGGCCTATCTGACCCGACCGCGCTGGGCTGGGCCAGCGTTCGGGAATGTCCTCTGAGGCGAGTTCTAAATGCGAGCGCGGCCGGACGCTGCTTACGCTGCCGTCGTGATCCTTAGGTGGGATCGGATCGTGACCCTGCTTCTGCTGGCGTCAGTCACGTCGTCATGTTCGGGCGATTTCGCTCCCGCCAACGTCATCGACTGCCACGTCTCCTATCGCGAGGCGGCGGGAGAGCGCCGGCAGTCCAGGCAAGTGTCGGTTGGAGTCGGATCTCGGTCGGAGACCGTGATTCGCTCAGGCGGCGTCACCGTCCATGTCATTTCCAGCTAAGGAGGAGGGCACTTCGGGCTCGCTCGTTGTCGCGATACGTGATGCTCGCCAGCGGGAACTCGCCCGAGGGCTCTACCAGTTTGCCGACGAATTGAGAAACCAGTTCGCTGGGCAGCACGGGTTCACGGGCCTCGTCGTCTGGGGAGCGCCAGCGACCGGCGAGGAGGTCCAGTTCTACTGCAATCGTGACTAAGGATCATGCGGAGGCGAGGCGTCGCCTGGGCCAGCGTTCGGGAATGACGCCTCAGCCGATGCTCTGCGTCTGCCGATGCCGGTGAGCGGTAACCGGTGAAGCTCGAGGCCGTAGCGGGCGCATCGCGGTGGCTGTCGACGCTTGATTGCTTGGGTCATTCTGCTTCGTCCACCGGATCTCACAGCTGCGGAGACAGCGCGAGCAATCCAGCGCGGCAACCCTCATTGGCGCGACGTCGAGTGTTTCCCAGGATCCGACGGGTGGGACTACACCTGCGGCTATACGTACTCACTTGATGGTGAAGACCATCGTGAGTCGATCGCTGTGGACGTGAACGCGGAGCACGTCACCAACCGCAGCGCTCCCTGACGGTCCTGTCGGCTGCGCCAGTGTTCACGAATGACGCCCGACCGCAAGGTGCGTCAGCCCGGATCCCGGACGGTAGCCATTCGGTAGCAGCCCGATAGCGGCGGGGCGGAGAGTAGCCGAGTGCGACGGTGGCCTGGGCGTATTCCACCTCCTTCGCCATCGCACCAACGGCCAAGGACACCGAATGTCCGTGGAACAGGGGAGGACTGTGAAGAGCACACACAACAGGAGCATCCTCTGCAAGCTTGCCCACCGCAGTTCTAGATTTCGGAGGCAAATCATGAACGGCACACGCACCAGAAGCAGTCTTGCGCTCGCTCTATTCGTCTGCCTCGCGGCGGTAGGAGCGGCACCGGCGAGCGCGGCACCGCCGCAGGCCGTGACGTTTGCGATGGCGGGCGACTTCGCTTCACCGCCTGGAGTGTTCACATCCGGCGGAGGCATTGTCTGCTCGAGCGGCTCGACAACGAATGAGGGATTCTTCTTTACCGGAGGTCAGAGCGATGGGGCCGTCAAGGACAAGGGCGGCCTCGTATTCCACTCGCAAACGACGGTTACGTGTGACGATGGCAGCGGCACCTTCACCATGCTGCTCCAAGCCCGCACGGGTTTCAACGTGGGATTCGAGGGGACGTTCGGCCGATGGGTCGTGGTGAGCGGCACGGGCGATTACGTGAACCTCCACGGGCAGGGGAGTCTGACGGGGACATACACGCCCAACGGCGACGAGCCCACCGGGATCAGCGAGGTCTACGTCGGGTGGCTGTCACTTGGCTGAGCGGCCTCTAGGTTGCGGCGGCGTCGGGAAGGGGTGCCCGCTCGGAGGGGCGGCCCCCCGCCCGTGGCGGACCGAGCTCTCCCGCTTACGGCGGGCGGTCGGGCAGGTTGGGGCTCTTACTTGAATTAGCAACGTAACTCGGAGGGCGCGCGGCTGGCCTGGGCCAGCGTTCGGAAATGTCCCTTAACGAGAGTGACAACGGGATCACCGCGAGCCACCGACTGCGCAGTAGAAGCCCGGCAGACACCATCGGTAGGGAGAACACGACCGAGAGGACGACCCATCCGAAGACCCCTGATTCTGCGAGCACGCGAATGTCCTTACCGATCCCCGCCCGAGCGGACTCGAAATCCAGCGCGGCGAACACGGCCAAGCTCACGGCTCAGATCATAGGAGCGTGTCAAGCGCTCTTCTGCCTGTGGTTCGCCTACTACGCGACCGACTGGTGGTCCAACCCTGGGCAGGGTGCGTGGGCACCGGCTTTCATGCTTGTCCTCCTCGGTTGGCTCCTGGTGGTCGTCGAGGCTCGGCGAGTCCGAACAAGTCAGCAGTAGCGCGGGTCTCGCGTGGGCCAGCGTTCGGGAATGTCCCCTGATCGAGCCAGAGCGCCCGCCTCAATGCGACTGCATATCCTGGCCCCAACGACTGAGGAGATCTGATGAGAGCCGTCGTCCTCGATGCCTTCGACGCCGCTCCTGCTTTGCGCGACGTGCCCGATCCGACAGCCACGGCCGACGGGCTCGTCGTGCGTGTGCGCGCGTCCTCGGTCAACCCCGTCGACAACGCGATCGCGGCGGGGATGCTGCGGGAAATGGTCGGCCACGACTTCCCGGTCGTCCTCGGCCGTGACTACGCGGGCACCGTCGAAGCAATCGGTGCGGACGTCGAGGGTTATGCGGTGGGCGACGAGGTCTTCGGCTTCGTCTTGCACGCAAATCCCACCGTCCAGGAAGGAAGCTGGGCCGAGTTGATCGCACTGACGCCGGAGATGCAGGTCGCGTCGACACCCGCCTCGCTCGACCTCGCCGCGGCCGGTGTCGCCCCACTCGCTGGTATCGCCGCACTCGCGGCCGTCGACGCGCTTGCGCTCTCCGAGGGAGAAACGATCCTGATCGTCGGCGCGACCGGCGGCGTCGGCAACTTCGCTGTCCAGCTCGCCGCCCGCGCCGGCGCCACGATCATCGCTCCGGCGCTCGCGGAGGACGCCGACTACCTGCGCGAGCTCGGCGTGACCGATCATCTCGACCGTGACGGCGACGTCGTCGCCGCCGTCCGCGACCGCCACCCTGACGGCGTCGACGCGCTGCTCGATCTCGTCTCCTACGCGCCGGGAGCATTCGACGGTGCGCTCAAGGACGGTGCGCGGGTCGCCTCATCGAACGGCGCAGCCGGAGAAGGGCCGGGCCGCACCAACCTGATGGCGGTGCCGAGCACCGACAATCTCCGCCGCCTCGCAGCACTCCTCGACGACGGCACGCTGCAGGTACATGTCCACGACACCTTCGAACTCGACCGCGCCACCGAGGCGCTCCAGGCCCTCGCCACCGAGCACGTCCGCGGCAAGCTCGCGATCAGCATTCGCTGAGCGTCACGCATTCACCCGCTTCTTTGACGCGACGCAAGGGAGCCATGGAGGCCTGGGCCAGCGTTCGGGAATGTCACCTGACGCGTTCCCCGAGCTACGTGGGGGTGAGGACATCGATGATGTCCTCAAGCTCGCGACCGAGGGCCGTCGGCTTGTAATCAGCGTCGAATCCGCGCTCAGCAAGTTCGAGGGTCACGAGACCCGCTACCACGTGCGCCTCCTCATCTGGGAGCCGTTCCCGACGAAGCGCCTCCAGGAGCGGCGATCCGTGAACGCGGCGCTGCACGATCTCCGAAAGGAGCGCGATCTGCGACGGCGTCAGCTCGCTCTCCACGACCTCAACGGTAGACCACTTGGCTGGGCCAGCGTTCGGGAATGACGCCTGAGCGGCGCGTGAAAGAACCCGGTCTGGGGACGCAGAGCCCGCTCCAGTGAGGCATCGTGATTGGAATGAGGACTAGGGCGAGGGAGAGGATGGTTGTGCGACTGCTCGTCGGGGCGACCACTCTCTTGCTGGTCGCCCCGAGTTCGCAGTCCTTCGCTCGCCAACCTGCGGGGCCAGCGGCGCACGAGGCCAGCGCGTTGCGGGGCCTGACCTTCGTGCGCGGCCGAGAAATCCAGAACCAGTACGTGATGAGGACGCGTGGCGACGGATCGGTGATGCGGTTCGTCCGAGGCTTCGATCCGGTCTGGTCACCCGACGGGCGCGAGTTGGCGTTCATCGCCCTCCGGCCCACCGCGCCGAGCGCTGGGATGGAGAGCGACATCTTCATTGTCTCCGCCGATGGCCGTCACCGGCGTCGGCTCACCAACGACGTCTCGCAAGAGTCGGACATCGAGTGGTCGCCAACCGGTGCTCAGATCGCGTACTCCGACAGCAACCCCGAAGGCGGGGGACGCGACATCTTCGTCACCGACCGTGGCGGCCGCCTACATCGGCGGCTCACACGGACAGCCTCCGTTTGCGAAGCCCCGACTGGCTGGTCGCGAGACGGCAAGTGGGTGCAAGTCACGACCTGCAGCACTCAAGCTCGCTCCGAGAGACGCGCCAACGATGGGAAGAAGAGACCTCCCTCAGCCCGGCGCGGTTCCCTCTCTCCTGACGGCAAATGGATCGCGTATGTCACCAGCGATGGGCACACGAATCGCCTATTCGTCGCCAGCCCCGACGAAAAGAACGCGCGCCTCCTCGGCTCTATCCAAGGCACGCGTGCAGCATGGTCGCCCGATAGTCGCCGCCTGGCTTTCGAGGGCGACGCGCGCGACCGCTGCGGCGCAGCCGAGTACCGCGCACAAATCTTCGTGATCGCTCCGGAACCCAATGCCAAGCCGATCCCACGCGACTGCGTTGACGCCTGGGAGCGCAGCCCAGCCTGGCAGCCCGTTCGCCGCTAGACAACAGCTCTGGCCTGCGCCAGCGTGGGAATGTCACCCGGCAGCCAGCTCCGACTGGAGTACGCTGGGAGGCCCGAAAGAGGAGACCTCGATGGCAGTCGCATTCCTGCAGGAGTTCAAGATCGTCGCCGGCGACACCAGCACCACCAACTACGACGGTCTTGTCGAGAAACTGAACCTCACCACCGCTCCCGACGGACTCACTGTTCATACGGCCGGGTTCGATCACGACGCCGGCGTCTTCCGGATCTTCGACGTCTGGGAGACCCGCGCGCAGGGCGAACGCTTCTTCAGCGAGCAGCTCCAACCAATCCTCGACGAGATCATGGCCGCCCAGGCCGACCCGGAAAGCCTCACGCCGCCCGACCGCGAGACCTGGTACGAGCTTCACGACACCATGAGCTGAGACGCGGCGCGTCACGACCCAATCCGTCGCCTGGGCCAGCGTGCTCTCGCCTGACATCGCTCGTCGGGCCTGCCGCGCTGAGCAGCATGGAACGTTCGGACGGAACACGAGTACCGCCCGGCTCCGGAGCGAGGTCAGGACCGGGTTGCGCGAGCGAGTTCTCGCCTGAGCGGACTAGACGCGGGTCGCGCTCGGCGACACGAACCGGAGCTCGGGCACGTGCTCGAGCGCGCCGACGTCGCGCGCCATCTCGAGGAAGGTGTAGAGGCCGGCGCGCTCGCGCGGGCCGAAGGAGTAGCGGAGCTTCTCGAAGTAGCGGGCGAGGTAGCCGGCGGGGTAGCCGTAGCGGTCGCTCGCCTCGTGGGCGAGGACGTCGGGCTCCGTGCGCGCAAGCCGTACGGACGCAACGAGCGAATGCTCGAGCTCGGCGACGCCCTCCGCGACCGGCTCGGGCGCCGCCCAGACCGCGAAGACCATCGGCAGCCCGGTCTTGTCGAGCCAGAGCTTGCCGAGGTCGTAGTGCGGGGTCGGGTCCTCGAACGCGCTCCGGAGAGCGGCGTCGCCGATCAGGAGCTTGGCGTCGGCCTCCTCCTCCAGCGGCACGTGCGTGGCGTGCGGGAGCAGCACCTTCGAGAGCACCACCGAGGTGGCGCTCTCCGGCGTCACCGCGATCGAGCGGATCTGCGGGAACGGCGTCCGCGAGACGAGCTGGATCGAGTCGACCGCGCCCTCGGAGGAGACGCACATCCGCGGCAGGATCCGCAGGCTGGCCGCATGGCGCGCGTACTCGATCGAGGAGATCGGCGCCAGGTCGAGCCGGCCGTCGAGCAGCATCCCGTTCAGCTCGGTCGGGACCCCCTGCACCTCCTCCACCTCGGCGTTCAGGCGATGGAAGACCGGCGCCATGTTCACGTAGCTGATGCGGCCGAGCCGGATCACGGTCAGCGCCTCCTGTCGACGACGGCGTTTGCGAGGGACTCGAGCTCCTCACGGTGCGGCGCACCGCTCAGGCTCTTGCGTGCCCTGCCAGCGTAGTCCAGCGCCACCTCCCGCGAACGCTCGAGGGCGCCGGTGGCGGCGACGCGCACGAGCGCGCCCGCGACCGGGCCACCCGCCAGTGCGTTGCGGACGACCTCGTCCTGCTGCGCGGCGAGGAGCAGCGGCAAGGTCGGCGTCCCTTCGCGCAGGTCGGTGCCGGCAACCTTGCCCGTCTCGATCGTGTCGCCGGAGCAGTCGAGGATGTCGTCTGCGATCTGGAACGCGATCCCGAGGTTGAGGCCGAAGCCGGCGAGCGCGCCGCCGGATCCCAGCGAGCACGCCGCCTCGAAGAGCTTCCCGGTCTTGAGCGAGCAGCGCTCGAGGTAGGCATCCACGGTCGTGTCGGGGTCGTGCAGCTGGCGCCGCTGCATCGCCTCGCCCCGGGAGAGACAGAGGCAGGCCTCGGCGAGCACGGCGACGGCGGTGATGTCGCCGTCGGCGGCGAGCTCGGCGAATGCCCGTGCGAACAGATAGTCCCCGGTGGAGCGGGCGGCTTCGGGGCCGTGCGCCGCCCACGCCGCCGCGCGGCCACGGCGGGTCGCGGCGCCGTCGACCAGGTCGTCGTGGACGAGAGTGGCCATGTGCACGAGCTCGACCGCGACCCCGGCCGCGACCGGCGGCGCCGCGTCGGGCTGCGCGCAGAGGAAGGTCAGCAGCGGCCGCAGGCGCTTGCCGCCGGCGGCGAGGGCGTCGGCGCCGACCTCGGCGACCCGGCCGCCTTCGGCGGCGACCGAGGCGGCGAGGCGCTCCTCGACGCGCGCCATGTAGTCGTCGACGCCCGGCAGCGCAACGACCGCCTCCAACGTCGTCACGCCGCCTCCCTCGCCTTCGGCTCGGTCGCGTGGGGGAAACCCGGTTCCCCCCACGAGCCCCCTGCGCGCTGACGCCGCTGCTTCGCATCGGCGCGCCTTGTCGGGGGAACCCGCCGGTTCCCCCGCGCCCCTTCCTGGTTGCGGCGTGACTTCGTCACGCCGCCGTCCCGGTGTGGAGGGCGACGATGCCGCCGCCGAGCCGCCGGTACGCGACGCGCTCGAATCCCTGCGCCTCGAGCAGCGCCGCGAGCTCGTCCGGGCCGGGAAAGCGGCGGACGCTCGCAGGCAGATACGTGTACGCCTTGCCTCCCGGGAGGATTCGACCGGCCAGCGGGATCAGGACGTCGAACCAGAGCCGGTAGAAGAGCCGGAGCGGCCCGCGCGGACGGGTGATCTCGAGGATGCCGACCCGGCCACCCGGCCGCAGAACACGGCGCAGCTCGGCGAGCCCGCGCTCGAGGTCGGCGACGTTGCGGACGCCGAACCCGACCGTCGCCGCGTCGAAGGACCCGTCCTCGAACGGGAGCTCGAGCAGGTCGCCCTGGATCCACTCCACCGCCGGCTCCTTCTTTCGCGCGCGCTCGAGCATCCGCCCCGAGAAGTCGAGGCCGACCACCTCCCCTGCGCCCGCCTTCCGAGCAGCGACCGCGAGGTCGCCGGTACCGCAGCAGCCGTCGAGCACGCGGTCGCCCGGGGCCACCACTTCGCGGACGGTCAGCCGCCGCCAGCGCTGGTCGAGGCCCACGGTCATGACGCGGTTCATCAGGTCGTAGACGGGCGCGATCCGGTCGAACATCGAGCGGACGCCCTCGGCGGGCAGCGTGCCGGACTCGTGGGTCACGACTGGCCCCAGCGAGCGACCAGCGTGTTGTCGAGCCCGAGCTGGTCGAGGATCCGCGCGACGACGAAATCGACGAGGTCGTCGATCGTCTGCGCGCCGTGGTAGAAGCCCGGCGCCGCGAAGAGGATCACCGCTCCGGCCTGCTGCAGCGTGGCCAGCCCGTTCAGGTGGATGGAGGAGAGCGGCGTCTCGCGGGGCACGAGCACGAGCTTCCGGCCCTCCTTGAGCGCGACGGACGCGGCGCGGTGGATCAGGTTCGCCATCGCCCCGGTCGCCAGCGTGCCGACCGTGGACATCGAGCAGGGGCAGACGACGTAGGCGTCCACCTTGGCCGAGCCGGACGCGTAGGGGCTCTTGTAGTCGTTGACGCCGTAGACCGTGACGTTCGCGGCGCCGCCCGTGAACCGCTCGAGCACGTCCTCGCGCGGCAGCGTCGCGTCGCCGTACAGCTCGGTGGCGAGCACCTCGACGCCGGCCGCCGACGCCGCCATTCCGACCTCGCAGCCGGAGTCCGTCAGCGCGCGCACCAACCTTGCGGCGTACGGCGCGCCCGACGCGCCGGTGACGCCGAGGAAGACGTTCATGTGTGACTACTCCTGCGGACCCTTGGAGGCGTCGAGGAAGATCCCGAGCTTGCGCAGGTTCTCCTCGCCGAGGCCGGCGTACGGGGGCATCACGTCGTTCCCGAACTGCGCCGGGTTGGCGACGTAGTTCGCGAAGTACTCCGGTCCGCGGTTGCTCGCGCCCACGTCGGAGAGATCGGGAGCGCCGAGGTTCGAGGAGCCGGCGCCGAGGTACGTGTGGCACTGGCCGCAGCCGACCTGGGCGAAGATCTCCGCCCCCGCAATCGCGTCCGGGTTGTCCTCGAAGCCCTGTGCCTCCGCCCACGCCGGAACCGATTCCTTGAGCTCCGAGCCGAGCGCCTCCTTTGCCGTCGCCCCTCGGTAGGTGAGCGTGCCCATCGCGAGGACGACGATGACCGCCGTCACGAGCGCGACCGGTCGCCGCGACAGGCGCCGCTCGCGTCGGACGTCGATGAACGGCATCGCGATCAGAATCGCGAGCAGGATGTTCGGGATTCCGACGGTGCCGAGCACGACCGTGTCCGGCCACTTGAAGATCCGCAGCAGGTAGAAGAGGAAGTAGAAGAACCAGTCCGGCCGGGGGACGAAGTCGATCGTGCCGGGATCGGCCTCCTCCGTGTAGTGCGGGCCGAGCCACCCCGCGTCCACGGTGCCTTCGGCCGTGTAGTACCAGACGCAGGCGAGGCCGATGATCACACCCACGACGACGAGGCTCATCACCGTGTCGTGGAACATCGCGTACGGGAAGAACGGCCTTCCCTTCGCGCTCGACGTCCTCCTTGTAGCGCTTGTGCTGCGCGCGCCGTTCCTGAATCCGCCTACTCGCCATTCGGCCTCCCCCGGACGCCCGGCCGGACGAGCCCGCGGCGCCCGCGGCCCGACGGCCTGGGCTCACCACGGTCACGGCCTGCGGCGGTCTCGGACCACGGCGGCGAGGTGACGCCGAGACGGATCACGAGGTAGAGGTGGAGGCCGATGAGCGCGAAGATCGCGCCCGGGATCAGGAGCATGTGCAGCGCGTAGAACTTGCTCAGCGTGTCCTGGCCGATCTCGGCGCCGCCGGAGAGGAACTGGGCGAGGAAGGGGCCGATCACCGGCGCGGTTCCGTTCAGGTTGATGCCGACCACGGTGGCCCAGTACGCGGTCTGGTCCCACGGCAGCAGGTAGCCGGTGAAGCCCTCGAGCATCCCCATCGCGAGCAGGAGCACCCCGATGATCCAGTTCAGCTCGCGCGGGTACTTGTAGGCGCCGAACAGGAAGACGCGCGCCATGTGGAAGAACATCAGGATGATGAAGACGCTGGCGCCCCACTTGTGCATGCCGCGGACGAGCCACCCGAGGGTGAGATCGTTCGTGATGAACTGGATCGACTCGTACGCAGTCTCGGGGTCCGGCCTGTAGTACATCGCGAGCACGACGCCGGTGATCGCCTGGACGAGAAACGCCGTCAACGTCGCCGAACCGAGCGTGTGGAACCAACTGGTGTCACGCGGCACCTTGCGGAAGAGGAAGTACTTGGTGGCCCCGACGAGGCCCGAGCGCTCCTCCAGCCAGTCGAGTGGATAGAGAGCGACGCTCGCGATCTGCTGGCTTCGGGAGGGCTTCTTGCTCGGCGCCGCGACACTCACTCCGGCACCTCGATCGGGTACAGCCAGGAGGACGGGCCGTCGACGTGCACGCCCGGAACCGCGCGCCCGTACTTGTAGATCCGCGCCCGGGCGCCCGCGCCCTCGACCTCGGCGACCGAGTAGAACTTGCCGAGGACGAGGTTGCCGTCCTTGATCGAGAACTCGGCCCGGTCGAGCGCGCGCACGGGCGGGCCTGCCGTCCGGTTGCCCTCGGTGTCGTATTGACCGCCGTGGCAAGGGCAGCCGAAGCCGGTCGCGAGCACGGGGATCAGCCTCGTGTCCTGCGGCCCGACCGTCTTTGCGCCCTCCTCGTCGATCAGCCCGTTCGGCTGCACCGGGCAGCCGAGATGTGCGCAGCGCGAGTAGAGCATCGTGAACGACGGGATGTCCTCGTCGGTCCTGCCGTTGTTCCGGATGAACATCGTCCGCCTCGACACCTCGCCGATCTCCGGATCCTCGAGGTACGTGGCGATCACGAACTCGCCCTCGGGGAAGTCGTCGATCGGCCCCAGCACGACGTCCTGCTCCTCCTGGTTCGTGAACGACGGCAGCACCGCGAAGCCGAGCACCGGCACGGTGATCAGGCCGCCGATGACGGCGCCGAGGCCGAGCGTCACCCCGGAGAGGAAGGTGTTGCGCGGGTAGGCGGCAGGCTCGTCGTCGGTCGGCTCGATCACGGCGCGCTCCTCGCGCCGCTCGGGCTCCACCGGCTCGGCGGGCGTGCGGACGGGCCGCGTCACGTCACGGAGCCAGAGGTAGCCGAAGACGAGCGCGATCACCGCGCCGACGATCGCGACGATCGTGCTGACGACGATGCCGGTGAGGACCAACGCGATGCCGATGGCGAAGCCGATCGGCCAGAGGCTCGGCGGCGGCAGGTGCGGCGTCTCGTTGTCGTGCGAGCTCAAGTCAGGATCCCGATGCGATTCAACCTTCGTGCGCTCGTAGGTGTCAACGACGTAACAGCTGCCGCAACCCGCGGCGAGAGTCATTCTGACCCGAATCGGCGGAGCCGTGCGCCGGTAGGCCGTACTCGTCCCAGCGCTGATCGACGAGCTCCCGGATCTCCTCGCTCATCGCGATCTCCTCCGGCCACTCGCGGGCGCCCTCCTCGGGCAGCTTGGCCGTCGCATCGATCCCGAGCTTGCCACCGAAGAACTGCAGTGTCGGCGCGTGATCCAGATGGTCGAGCGGGCCCTCGGCGACCACGACGTCCCGCTTCGGGTCGACGTTCGCGCCGACGTAGAAGAAGACCTCCTCGTAGTCGTGCACGTTCACGTGCGCGTCGACCACGACCACGGCCTTCGAGAGGCTGAGCATCCCCAGGCCCCAGATCGCGTGCATCACCTTGTGCGCGTGGCCGGGGAAGCTCTTCCGGATCGAGACGATCACGCAGTTGTGGAACGCGCCCGCGACCGGGAGGTCGTAGTCGACGATCTCGGGCACGGTCATCTTGATCGCGGGCAGGAAGATCCGCTCGGTCGCCTTGCCGAGCCAGGCGTCCTCCTGGACCGGCTTGCCGACCACGATCGAGGGATAGATCGCGTCGCGGCGCATCGTGATCGCCGAGAGCCGGAAGACCGGGAACGGCTCGGGCGGCGTGTAGTAGCCGGTGTGGTCGCCGAAGGGGCCTTCGAGTCCGACCTCGCCCTTCTCGATCGTCCCCTCGAGCACGATCTCCGCGTTGGCGGGCACCTCGAGGTCGACGGTCTTCGCCTTCACCAGCTCGACCGGCTCGCCCCTGAGGAAGCCGGCGAGCATGAACTCGTCGATGTGCTTCGGCAGCGGCGCGCTCGCCGAGTAGGCGGTCACCGGATCGAGCCCGAGTGCGACGGCGACCGGGATCTTCCCGTCGGTCGCGAGGTAGTCGGCGCGGCCGTCCTTGTGGATCTGCCAGTGCATGTAGGTCGAGCGTGCGTCGATCTTCTGCATCCGGTACATGCCGACGTTGCGGACGCCGGTGTGCGGGTCCTTCGTGATCACGGCCGGGAGCGTGATGAACGGCGCCGGGTCGCCCGGCCAGCAGCGCTGGATGGGCAGCAGCCCGAGGTCGACGTCGTCGCCGGTGAGCACGACCTCCTGGCTCGCACCGCGCGAGACCGTCTTCGGCAGCGAGTCGGCGATCGACTTCAGCTTCTTCAGGCCGCGCACCTTGTCGACCAGGCCCTGCGGCGGCTGCATCTCGAGCACGTCCTCGAGCTTCCCCGCGACGTCGTCGAGCCGTTCCACACCGAACGCCATGCACATCCGCCGCTCGGTTCCGAACTGGTTGATCAGGAGCGGGTGGCCGGAGCCGCGCGGGTTCTCGAACAGGAGCGCCGGGCCGCCGCTCTTCACGGTCCGGTCGACGATCTCGGTGATCTCCAGGTCGGGATCGACCTCGGCGGAGACGCGGGCGAGCTCTCCCTCGTCCTCGAGCAGGCGGATCCACTCGCGGAGATCGCTCGGCGGGGCCACGGGGTCAGTCTACGGCCGGCCGGCCGAAACCTTCACGGACAGCTCACGGAACCTTGCAACACGGGTCACGAATCGCTCACCCGGGGCGTACGACATGTCGCCGGACTGGCTCCGGGGCTAGTGGCTGCCGCCGCGGCGGCGCCTCGCCATGCGGGAGAGCTCGCCGAGCGCGATCACACCGACGAAGATCAGGCCGACGACGAGCATGCCGGTGATCACGTTCCTGCCCTCTTCGGCGGCGTTCGCGAGCAGCCAGGCGGTCATGGCGCGAGCTTAGCCGACCCGTCGAGCATGCGCAGCCGACGCGCGCTCGGCGGCGGCGGGAGCAGGCTCACCGCCCAGCCGGCGGGCGCAGTCGAGCCAGGCGGCGCCGTCGCCCGGCACCCCGTCCGCCCGCAGCGCGGCGCAGGTCGAGATCAGCTCCGCGAGCGCGGCCACGGCGCCTAGGTCGCCGGTGTCGGCGACGCGAACGAGGCCGTGCGCGTACAGGTAGTCGCCGAGCAGGAGCGCGACGTCGTCGTCCGGCGGCTCGAAGAGCCGCGGCTTCCCGTAGTGGAGGAGGTAGCCCTCGTAGATCGTCTCGACGCCGAGCGCCAGCGGCTCGGGCACGAGCTCTCCGAAGACGGGCTGGAGCTCGGGCTCGGGCCGGAGCGCGTCTCCCCAGAGCGCGCTCTCCGCGGCCGCCTCCGCCGCAATCCTCTCGAAGACGTCAGTCGCCGGAAGAAGTCGCCAACGGCCTCGACGGTGCGGTCGATGTCCTCGTCCGAGTGCGCGAGCGAGACGAACATGCACTCGAACTGCGAGGGCGCGACGTAGATCCCGCGCTCGAGCAGGTGCCGGAAGAGGGCCCCGTATCGCTCGGTGTCGCTCTCCTGCGCGTCCGCGTACGTCCGCACCGGGCCGGTCGCGGCGAAGAGCGTCAGCATCGCGCCGACGCGCTGGACGTGGCCGAACGGGCTCAGGCCCGCCTCGAGCCTCGCGGCCTTCCGCTCGAGCTCCTCGTAGACGTCCGGATCGCGAAGACGGCGCAGCACGGAGATGCCGGCCGCGGTCGCGAGGGGGTTCCCCGAGAGCGTTCCCGCCTGGTACACGGCGCCGACCGGTGCGAGCAGTTCCATCACGTCGGCGCGGCCCCCGAACGCGGCCGCCGGCAGACCCCCGCCGACGATCTTGCCCAGGATCGTCAGGTCGGGGAGGACGCCGAAGCGCTCCTGCGCCCCGCCGCGCGCGATCCTGAAGCCGGTGATCACCTCGTCGAAGATCAGGAGCGCGCCGGAGGCGTCGCAGAGGACGCGCAGCGCTTCGAGGAAGCCCGGCGCGGGCGGGACGACGCCCATGTTCCCCGCCACCGGCTCGACGACGATCGCTGCGAGCCCCTCGCCGTAGCGCTCGACCGCCGCCGCCGTCGCGTCGAGGTCGTTGTAGGTCGTGACGACGGTGTCGGCCGTCGTGCCCGTCGGGACACCGGGGCTGGACGGGATCCCGAGCGTGGCGAGCCCGGAGCCCGCGCTCGCGAGCAGCGCGTCGGCGTGGCCGTGGTAGCACCCCGCGAACTTGATGATCCGGTCACGACGCGTGTAGCCGCGCGCGAGGCGGATCGCGCTCATGGCCGCTTCGGTCCCGGAGGAGACGAGCCGGACCAGCTCCACCGAGGGGACGGCGTCGACGATCTCCGCCGCGAGCTCGACCTCGCCCTCGGTGGGCGCGCCGAAGGTCGTTCCGCGCTGCGCGGCGTCGGCGATCGCGGCCAGCGTCTCCTCGTCGGCGTGGCCGAAGAGCAGCGGCCCCCAGCTCATGACCCAGTCCACGTAGCGGTTGCCGTCGACGTCCTCGATCGACGAGCCGCTGCCGCTGCGCACGAACACGGGCTCGTCGAGACCGACGCTCCGCATTGCCCGGACGGGCGAGTTGACGCCGCCCGGGATCAGCTTCTCGGCGCGGCGCGCCAGATCCGACTTCTGCCTCAGCGGCTGTCTCATTTCAACCACTGGGCGAGATCCTTCGTCCAGTAGGAGACGACGATGTCGGCGCCCGCCCGCTTGATCGCGGTCAGCGACTCGAGCGCGGCCTGGCGCTCCTCCAGGTGGCCCGCCGCCGCGGCCGACTTCACCATCGCGTACTCCCCTGAGACGTTGTACGCGGCAACGGGGCAGTCGAAGCGCTCGCGGACGGCGCGGATCACGTCCAGGTAGGGCAGCGCCGGCTTCACCATCAGCACGTCCGCGCCCTCGGCCAGATCGAGCTCGCACTCGCGCAGCGCCTCGCGCACGTTCGCGGGATCCATCTGGTAGCCGCGACGGTCGCCGAACGAGGGCGTCGACTCGGCCACGTCACGGAAGGGCCCGTAGAACGCAGACGCGTACTTGGCGGCGTAGGCGACGAGCGGGGTCTCCGGGAGCGCCTCGCGGATCGCGCCGACGCGTCCGTCCATCATGTCGCTCGGCGCGACGGCGTCCGCCCCCGCGTCGACGTGGCTGACTGCCGTCCGCGCCAGGAGCTCGAGCGTCTCGTCGTTCGCGACCTCGCCGTCGCGGATGACGCCGCAGTGGCCGTGGGCCGTGTACTCGCAGAGACAGACATCCGTCACGAGCACGAGCTCAGGGTGCTCGGCGCGCAGCGCCCGCAAGGCCTGCTGCACGATCCCATCCTCGTCCCAGGCGCCGGAACCCTCGTCGTCCTTCTCCTCGGGGACGCCGAAGAGGAGGAGCGCCCTGACGCCGAGCGAGGCGAGCTCGCCCGCCTCCACGACCAGATCCTCCACCGACCAGCGGCTCATCCCGGGCAGCTCCTCGTTCCGAACCGTCGAGGGCCCCGCGAAGAGGGGCATGACGAAGTCGTCGAGATCGAGCCGCGTCTCGCGCACGAGGCCGCGGAGCGCGTCGGTCCGACGGAGTCGGCGCAGGCGTGTCGCAGGGAACGCGCTCACGCCGACACTGTACGCAGGCGACGGCGCCCGGGGGTCGCCGCCGCCGTACCTGAAACCGCTAGGCCCCGGTGATCCGCACCTGTAGCGATGCGAACGGGGAGTTGCGGAGCTTCCGCTTGAGTTCAGCCACAGTCACTCTCGTTCCGCCTTTCGGCCGCAGGAACCGGTACCCGCGCAGCATCGTCGGCCGGCGCCTCCTGCTCATCACCCCATCGAGCCATTCCCTCGGGCGTCCGGCCCCGCGCGTATCGTCGGTCGAACTTGGCTATGGTGCCGCCCATGGCTTCGGCCCGAAACCGGCATGCGGTGCCGCTGCGCGCGCCCGGAGCACGAGACCGCAGGGAGATCGAGCGGCTGCGTGCGCGACGCCGCCGCCCCGAGCGGCATGCCGCCCGCTTCCTCCTGGCCGCCCTTCTTTCGGCGGTCCTGGTCCTGACCCTCCTTCTCACCGCCTTCGGCACCTGGAGCGCGCCGCCGGTCGCGACGAAGCCGCTCGCGACGCCGGCCGTTCTCCCGGGCGGGCAGCCCCTGCGCCAGATCGTCGCGACGGCCGGGTCCCTGCACCTGCAGCTGCCGGTCTCGCAGAGCGCCGTGACCGCGATCGGATACCACCACGCCGGCGACGGCTCGCTGATGCTCGACCCGGTCGGCCGCCAGGGCAACGCCGGCCTCTTCGCCAGGCTCTGGCACAAGCTCGCGGGAACGAGTGAGACGAGCCTCGTCTGGTACCAGCTCCGCGGCGACCGCGGCCCCGGCACGTCGGTGCTCTCCGTCGGCGCGGCACCCGGCACGGACGTCTACTCGCCGGTCGACGGCACCGTGGTCGGGATCACGGACTACGTGCTCTCGAACCGGACGTACGGGGCCCGGATCGACATCCGTCCGCTCGACGCGCCCTCCGTCGTCGTCTCACTCACCCACCTCCGCGCCGACCCGGCTCTGACCGTCGGCTCGAGCGTCCAGAAGGCGCGCTCGAAGGTCGGGGTCATCGTCGACCTGACCTCGGTCGAGCGCCAGGCGCTGGCGCGCTACACGCAGGACCGCGGCAACAACGTGTCGGTTTCGGTGCGCCCGGCCGCGCTGCTCTCGGTTCGCTAGCCGGCGTTCCAGGGACGCCGGATGAAGCTGCTCTTCGTCGGGGATGTGGTCGGCGCGCCGGGGCGGCGTGCCCTCGACGATCTCCTGCCGGGGCTGAAGGAGGAGCTCGGCGTCTCGTTCTGCATCGTCAACGGCGAGAACGCGGCGGACGGCGTCGGGATCACGCCGAAGCTCGCCGCGCGGCTCCTCGCCGCAGGCGCCGACGTGATCACGCTCGGGAACCACACGTGGCGGCGCGCCGAGATCGGCCCTTACCTGAAGACCTCCGAGCAGGTGATCCGCCCCGCCAACTTCTCCGCGCTGACGCCGGGCCGGGGCCTCACCGTCAGGGCTGCGGCCGACGGGACACCCGTGGCCGTGATCAACCTCCTCGGCTCGCTCTTCCTCTCGCCGGCGGTCTCGATGTTCGACCTCGTCGACGGCCTCGTCGACGAGGCACGCGAGCAGGCACAGGTGATCGTGGTCGACGTCCATGCCGAGGCGACGAGCGAGAAGGTCGCGCTCTCGCACTGGCTCGACGGGAAGGTGACCGCCGTCGTCGGCACGCACACGCACGTCCAGACCTCGGACGCCCGCGTGCAGCGCGGCGGCACCGCCGCGATCACCGACGTCGGCATGACCGGGCCGCACGACTCGGTGATCGGCGTCAAGACGGACCTCGCGATCCACCGAATGCGTACGGGGATGCCCGTCCGCTTCGAGACCGCCGACGGAGGCGTTCGCATCGAGGGCGCGCTGATCGAGTGCGACGGATCGGGACGCGCTACGGCGATCGACGCCGTTCGCGTCCCCTATCCCTGATCCGTCGGAGCAGGGAGGGGTCGCCTTCGACGCCCCACCAGCACGACGAGCACGGCCACGAGCAGGAGGTCGCGCACGAGGACGAGCGCCGACGGAAGACCCGCGAGCTCGCGGGCGAGATCCCAGTAGCGCGACGGGAACCAGAGCTGCGTCGTCACGAGGGCACCCGCGAGCAGCGCCGACGCCCAGAGCCCGCGGCGCCCGGCGACCAACGGCACGACGGGCGCGATCCAGATCAGGAACTGCGGCGAGAGCACCTTGCCCAGCGCCACGAACGCGACGAGCGCCGCGGCACTCCAGCGGACGAGCTCCTCCTTCGAGCCCGGCCGGCGCAGCCAGATCCAGACGAGGACGCCGATCTGGACGAGGCTGAGCAGGACCGCGGCGAGGCCCGTGCCGGTCGCGTGGAGATTCTGGGAGCCGTGGCCTGAGCGCATCTCGACCTCGAGCCCGAAGAGGTGGTGCCCCGCGAGGAAGAGCGCCGAGCCGAGGCTCTCGAGCTGGAGCGGCCGCGACAGCTGCCGCCCGAGACTGTGAGCCACGCCGTCCGGCGCTATGGCCAGGAACGGGAGGAACACCAGCGCGACGACGGCCGCGCAGACGGCGAGGCCCGTCAGCGCCTCGCGACGGCCGCGGCGCCGCCAGACGTACGCGAGCACCAGCGGCACGAGCACCGCCGGATAGAGCTTCACCGCGACCGCGGCGCCGAGGAGCCCGAAGCCGAGCCGGTCGCGCTCGTGGACGAGCGCCGCCAGCGCCGCGAGGACGAGTACCGCCGGATAGAGGTCGAAGCGCGTCAGCACGACCGAGCCGAGCAGCAGCGGGAACGCAGCGACGAGTGCGAGCGCCGCTGCCGTGCGCCCTCGGGACGCGCCCAGGCCGCGCAACGTCACCGCCGCCAGCAGCACCGTCGCGACACCGAAGAGCGCCATCATGGACTCGAAGATCCGGCGGAAGCCGTCCTCGTCCTCGCTCAGGAGCGCGGGCACGACGAACGCCGGCAGGGCGCCCGGCGGGTACTCCGGCCGGATGTCGCGATAGGGGACGGCGCCGTCCTCGATCGCGTTCCCGTACGACGCGTAGACCGGGATGTCGATGATCTCGCCGTCGTCGTACCAGGCCGTGTGCAGTGCAGCCCAGGCGAGCAGGAAGAGCAGCGCAGCCAGCGCCGCCGCGAGCTCAGTGAACCTGCGCGGCGGGGTCACGTCGGTAGAGAACGGCGAAGGCGATGAAGGGGAAGAACCAGGGGATGTAGAGATAGAACCAGTGCGTGAGCACGAGCTCGAAGCCGATCAGGACCGCGGCGGTGAGCGCGGCGAGCTGCAGGATCGACTTCCGGCGGGGTACGAACGCGAGGAGCACCGCGCCAGCGGCGACGAGCACCTGCAGGGCCTGCTGGACGACGTGGAGGTCGGGCACCCCCGCCGCGCGGTACTGGCCCCAGCCCCAGATCGAGAACGGCGACTCGCGGTCGAGCTGGAAGCCGAAGGTGCGCTCCGCGAAGACGCGCGCAGCGTGCAGCGGGTCGGGCTCGAGCAGGAGGACGAGGAAGGCTGCGAGCGTCGCGCCGGCGAACCCGAGCACGAAGCGGCGGGTCGGAAGCCGCCAGCCGTCAGGGTAGGAGAGCCAGAGCGGCGCCAGCAGGAGCGCGGCGAACTTCGTCCAGCCGGCAGAGTGCGATCGCGGCTCCGCGCGCCCAGGCCGAGGAGGCGAGCCAGAAGCCCCAGATCAGGAATGCGGGCATGATCGCGTCGTTCGTGTTCGAGTTCGACGCATAGAGCGTGAACGGGTAGGCCGCCCAGGCGAACGCGAGCGCCGCACCCAGCCAAGGTCCGCCGTAGCGCCGGCCGACGAGCGCGATCCCGAGGATGCAGAGCGCATCGAAGAGGAGCGACGTGGCGTGCGCCGCCCAGAGCTCGTCCCACTTGCCGGTCCAGCCGAATACCGCATAGCCGGGCAGGTACGCGAGGTACGAGACCGGCCCGTAGGTGTCGCCGCGCGGGTTCGACGACTCGCAGCGGCCGTTCGTCTGGATCCGCTCGCGGATCTCGCCCTCCGCGTCGGCGGTGCCGCAGGCCGGCCGGTCGTCCTGCACCGGCATGTGCCCATAGGGCATCTCGCCGTTCGCGATCCGGTGCGCGCCGACGACGCCGGCGAAGCCGACGTCGATCACGCTTCGCTGCGCCTCGACGTTGAGGCCGACTCGGAAGCCGGTGAGGAAGACACAGGCTCCTGCGAGCAGCCAGACCGGCCACACCGGCGGCGACGACCGCGGCGGCCGGTTGCGCCGCGCGATCCAGAGACAGCGCGCGAGCAGGTAGACGAGCGGCGGGTACGCGAGCGGGGCACTCCAGAAGATCTCTCCCTCGTTGAAGAAGCGGAGCGAGATCGAGAACGAGAGCAGCGCGAGCAGGTCGAGGTTGCGGAACGAGAGCGGGCGCCGCAGGTCGGCGAGGCCGAGGAGGAAGACGGCGCAGAAGCCGAGCCAGAGCCAGACGCCGTTGATCGTCCTGCCGCCGAACGCCCCGGCACCGCCGCGCGCCATCGACCAGGCGACCTGCGGCCCCGTCCACGCCTCGCGCACGTCGCCCGTCCGGTCGTCGACCTTCCCGAGCACGATCTGGCCCGCCTCGCCCGACCACGCCTTCACGACCCACTCGTCCGTCGCGGGTCGGTACTCCGCATCCGTCTGCGGGTTCGGCGGATAGCGGTCGAGCCAGTCGGCGACCTTGTCGTCGCGGAGGAGGATCCGCGTTGCCTGCTGCTCGCTCAGCCGCGCCGCGCCGTCGGCCGGGACGAACGGGGTCTCGACGAGCCGGCCGTCTTCGTCGAAGACCGGCTCGGTCGGCGCCGTCGCCGCGCCCGCCGGCGCAGCGAGGGCGAGCGCCGCCAGCGCCGCCGCTAGCGGGAGCCGCGTCCGAACGACCAGAGCTTGTTCCCCACGAAGTTCCACGGGGTCACCAGCACGATCGCGATCGCCTGGGCGAGCACCTTGCCGACGCCGACCGAGTCGACGAGCAAGTGCAGGATCAGCAGGTTCGCGGCGAGCGCGATCGTCGAGACGACGAGGAAGCGAAAGCCCTGATAGGCGACGTGGCCGCGCTGGCCCCGGAACGTCCAGAGCCGGTTCCAGGTGTAGTTGCTCGTCACGGCGACGAGGAACGAGCCGGTCGCGGCGAGCAGGTAGTGGAGGCCGACACCCTTCAGGAGCAGGGTGTAGACGGCGAGGTTGACGACGTAGCCGCTGGCGCCGACGAGGCAGAAGCGCACGAGCTGCAGCCAGTTGTCCCGCCGGCCGAGCGCTCCCCGTGTGCGAGCGAGCGCAGCCGAAGAGCCGGGAGCGGTGGAGCGCTGCATCGCCGCGCGAGCCTACCGGTACGCCGAGAGCGGGAGCACGAGCGTGCCGTCGTCCTCGATTCGCGCGTCGGCGAGCTCGGGCACGCTCGCCAGCGACCGTGATCGGGTGCGGTAGAAGACGAGCTCGCGCTCGTCGAGCAGGGTGAGCGTGCTCGCGATCTCGATCCCGTTCGCGCCTCGGTGCGCCGTGGAGAACGGGAGGAACCGGTTCGCGCCGTCGCCGCAGAGCACGTCCAGTCCGAGGATCCGCGGCTCCTCCGCGTCGAGGAGCACACTCGCCACTTCACCGAGGCGGATCCCGCGCGTCAGCACGGGAGCGCGGAGCAACGTCGATGCCGTCTCTCCCCGCACGCGCACGATCTACCCCTGCCGCGGCTCCGCGAATCCTTCCGAGCCGAGCAGCGGTACGAAGCGGCACGGCACCGTCCGCCAGCGGATCGGCCCGTCCGTGCTGCGCTCGACGATCTCGAGCCACTGCTCGTTGCGGCTGCCGACCGGCACCACGATCCGCCCGCCGGGCGCGAGCTGGTCGTACAGCGCCTGCGGAACGGCGGGAGCGGCGGCGGCGACCACGATCCCGTCGAACGGCGCCCGCTCGGGAACGCCGAGCGTGCCGTCGCCGACCAGGACATCGACGTTTCCGTAGCCTGCCCGCTCGAGTGTCCGGCGCGCGTGCTCGGCGAGCTCCGGCACGCGCTCGATCGTCACGACCTCGTCCGCGAGCTCGGAGAGGAGTGCCGCCTGATAGCCCGAGCCGGTACCGACGTCGAGGACGCGGCCGCCGTCGAGCTCGAGCGGCTCGAGCATCGAGGCGACCATGAACGGCTGCGAGATCGTCTGGCCGTGGCCGATCGAGAGGGCGCGGTCGGCGTAGGCGTGCCGGCGCTCCGCGTCGGGGACGAACTGCTCGCGCGGGACCGCCGCCATCGCCGCGAGCACGCGCTCGTCGCGGATTCCACGGCGGGCCATGAGCTTCGCGAGCTCCAGCCCGTCCCTCATGCCTTCGAGAGCGTCCGCGCGTACGGCGGCGCCGCGACGCCGAAGTGGTCGAGCACGGCCGGCATCACCTCGATGATCGAGGCCGGGAGCACGTCGAGCCCGACCGTGAGCATCGGCACCTCCGAGTCGCCGGCGACGAGCGACCCGTGCGAGCCACCGCCCGCATGGTGGCGGCCCGCGAGATCGGCGAACTCCCAGCCGGGGGCGGCTGAGATGATCAGCTCGCCCGCATTCGGGTTCCTCAGCGCCGCGGCAGCCCGAGCCGCGCCGTCGGGATGATCGAGTTGCGAAACGTCGCCGTCGGCGCCGTCGCGCCGCGCGACGAACCTGTCGCCGTCCCGCCAGAGGACGACATCGACGGCGGGGTTGCCGTCCAGCCGGCGCGCGAGCACAGCGGGGTCGTCGTCCGTGTAGACCATCCCGGCGCGGTTCGACGCCGTCACCGTCTCGGCAGGGAAGGCGTCCTGCAGCCGCGCCACTTCGCGCACCGCGGTCTGGCCATGGTCGGAGCAGAGGATCACCGCGTACCGCTCGAGAAACTCGTCCGCCCCGCCCGCCGCCTCGATCAGCGCTCCGACTGCCTCGTCGCAGCGTCCCAACGCAGCGTGTGCCGCGTCCGGGCCCTGCGCGTGCGAGGCGTAGTCGTAGTCCGAGAGGTAGAAGACGAGGAAGTCGAAGCCGTCGCGCGTGACGAGCCAGCGCCCGACCGCAGCCGCGTAGGCGTCGATCGTCCCGCGGGGGCGGTTGCGGACGGAGAGCGGAGCGCCGGTCACGTCCGACTCGAACAGGTTGTAGAAGAAGAAGCGGCTCGGCCCGTGCGCCGGCCGGGTCAGGAACGGCACCGTCGGCACGTGCGGGTACCGGCCTCGGTAGCAGGTGATGTTGATCGCGGCCGCGGTCAGGCCCGCATCCTCGAGCGCCTCGTAGACGGTGACCGCGCCGCGGCCGAGATGGCTGGCGTTCAGGCCGTAGATCGTGTCGATCAGCGACTGCCGCGTCCCGGCGGCGCGGACGGCTCCGAAGGAAGAGCCGTACTCGACCAGCCGCTGCTCGCCGCGGTGGTACCAGACGAGATGCGGGATCTCGTGCACGTCGGGGTCGGCACCAGTCGCGAGCGCGGAGAGGCAAACGGGAGTCAGGGAGGGGAACGTCGAGAGCGCTCGCCGGTAGCGGCCCTGCTCGGCGATGAGCCCGAGCGAGGGGGCGGCGCGCCGCTCGAGCGTGTCCTCCAGCATCGACGGGGTCAGCCCGTCGATCACGATCAGGATCAGCTTCTTGTGGCCTCCGGTCTGAGGGCGCCGCCGGCGGTACGAGCCACCTCAGTCGCGGGCAAGGCTGCGAAGGCCGGCGTACCTGTCGGCCTGGGTGCGACGAAGCCGTGCTGCGAGGACCGGCAGGGCGACCGCCTCGAGGTAGCCGACGAACGGGACGAACGCCAGCCCGGCGAGCCCGGCGGCGACCGCGGCCACGATCAGCGCGAGCCCGCCCCGAGTGCCGCCGCGCCTGAGGGCTCCGGTCACGATCACCACGCCGGCGGCCGCGGCGACAACGCCACCGACTGCGCCCGCGAGAACCTCCGCCCAGTCGTCGATCACGAACCCGGCGGCCGCTCCGGCAGCGCCGGCGAGCACGAGGGCGGCTGCCCGGCCGAGCGGCGTCGACGAAAGCAGGCCCGCGAAGAGCACGCCGAGGGCGGTGCCGATCCCGAGCGCGAGCCCGATCGTGTACCAGTCTCCCATCGCCCGGTCAGTCTAGAGACGCGCCGCGTTTGGACGGCCCGTTTTCCGGACATACAACAAGCGACTCGTACGACCGCTCTCCGGGGAGGGAACCTTGACGAACGACGATCGGCCGCTGCTCGTATTCTTCTGGTCCGAACGCTCCGGCCCCGCGCGGCGGATGGAGAGCCTGCTGGCCCATCTCGAGCGCAAGGAGCGAGAGCGCCTGCGCGTCCGCCGCGTCGACGTCGACGCCAGCCCCGAGCTCGCGGAGCGCTTCCAGGTCGAGCTGGTGCCGACGCTCGTCCTCGTCAAGGACAAGCGCATTCTCTCGCGCCTCGACGGCCGGACGAGCGCGCCCAAGATCGAGGCGATGCTCGCGCCGCACCTGGCCGAGCTCGCCGCTGCCTGACTCAGTTCGGGCCGGGGACGCCGCAACGCCCCCGGCCCACCTCTCCCCTTAGTCGATGTCGCCGCGGACCTCACCGCCGGGGAAGTCACCCGGACCGGTGTTCGTCGGCGCGACGCCGTCGTTGGTGTGGAGGTTGACGTACGCGTTGCCGCTTTCGAGCGCGTTCACGAGATCTGACAACGGCCTGCCGGCCAGCGGGCCGACGAGATTCGCCGCCGTGATCGTTCCCTCTGCGATCGTGCCCGGCTCGAGCGGACCGGTCGGAGGCGTGAGCGCCACCGGGGCCGTCGACGGGTAGAGCCACACCACGATCGGGCCGTTGACGCCCGGGGCGGCCATGTGGATATGCCCCTGGAACACGTTGACGAGGTTCGAAGCGTTCAGCTTGTAGTCGAGCGACTGGCCGTCGGGGGCGAGCTTCAGAATCAGCTGCGCCTGGCCCTCCGTGTCGCGCGCCGGAACCTCCATCGAGCCGTTCGCATGCTGGCTCCAGTTGCTGTTGGCGCCGGCCACTGCGAGGCCGACGGCTACCAGCCCGACCGAAAAGATGGTCGCGACTCCGATACTTCTTCTCATCACTCCCTCGCTTTCCCCCGCTGACGTCCAGACGACTGGGTCCTACGTCCTACGCGCCAGGCCCCGGACCGGATTGGAGGCGGGAGACGACGTCGAGCGTGAACGCCGCAGCCCGTGCCCCGTCGACGACGCGGTGGTCGAACGTGACCGAGACGTTGCCGATCTGGCGCACGACGATCTCCCCGTCACGGACGACGGGGCGCGGGCCGATCCGGTGCAGGCCGAGGATGCCGACCTCGGGATGGTTGACGAGCGGCGTCACGAAGACTCCTCCGAGCTTGCCGGCGCTGGTGACGGTGAAGGTGCCGCCGCGCAGCTCCTCGGGCTTCAGCGCGCCCGCGCGGGCGGCGTCGGCGAGCCGCGCCACCTCGGCCGCGAGCTGCTCGAGCGAGGCATCGCCGCAGGCGCGCACGACCGGGACGACGAGCCCCTGGTCGGTCTGGACGGCAACGCCGATGTCGCAGCGGTCGAGGTAGACGATCTCGTCCCCCTCGAGGCGCGCGTTCAACTCCGGGTACTCGCGCAGCGAGGCTGCTGTAGCGCGGAGGACGAGCGGGATCAGCAGCTCGAGGTCGACGTCCGTGAAGTCGGCCTCCTCGACGAACGTCACCGCGGGGATCTCCGCATGAGCGCGGGTCAGGTGCTCGACGATCTGCCGCCGTACCCCGCGCACGGGCTCGCGGCGTCCCTCCGACGGCTTGTGTTCCTGTAACACAAGCTCGCCGCCCCCCGCCTTTCGGACATCGTCCTCGGTGATGCGACCGTTCGGCCCGGAGCCGCTCAGCTGAGCCAGATCCACGCCCAGCTCCTGGGCGATCCGACGCACGACCGGAGTGGCCTGCACGCGAGCTTGTGTTACAGGAACACGAACTTCGGGCGCCGGCGCGGACGGGGCCGCTGCGGGCGCGGCCTGTTCGGCCGCCGCCGGCTCGGCGCCGTCGCCGCCGATCACGACGAGGACGGTGCCGACCGCGACGACCTCGCCCTCGCCGACGAGGATCTTCGTCACCGTCCCCGCTGCGGGTGAGGGGATCTCGACGGTCGTCTTGTCGGTGGCGATCTCGACGAGCGGGTCGTCCTCGGCGAGCTCCTGCCCCTCGGCGACGAGCCAGCGCGCGATCTCGCCCTCGGTCAGGCCCTCGCCGAGGTCCGGCAGCTTGAACTCGTACGCCACGGCGCCCAGGCTACCGGGGCGTCCCGATCCAGGTGCCTGCTGGGACGATGAGGACGCGCAGCCCGCCCTCGACCCGCCAGAGCGCGAGCGCCTGCTCGTCGCCGGCGAGCTCCGGCGCGACCGCGGCAGGGACGTAGCCGAGCTGCAGCGTGCGCTCCTCGTTCCAGATCGCGACGGCGTTCGGATCGTGCTCGTTGGCCGGCTCCGGGACGAGCGCGAGCCGGCGCGGCGGGTCGAACGACGGATCGGGCAGCGCCTCCGGCCGGTAGCTGACGCCCGCGGCCGGGACGACGCGAATCCGTGGATCCTCCCAGGGCACCGGCTCCCCGGTTGCCGCGTCGCGGAGGCGGAACCCGCTTGCGCCGCGCTCGAGCCAGAGCCGCAGCCGCTCGCTCACAGGAACGCGTCGTCGCGGAGCACCGCGTGCACGCCGAGCACCTGGTTCACCACCTGCGTCACGCGCAGGTCGACGACGACCGATGCGAACGCGAGCGCGTCGTTCCGGTCGAGGTCGAGCTCCCGCACCATCAGGTCGAGCATCCCGTCGACCGCGATCTTGGCGGCGTGGCCGAGGTGCTCGTCGAAGCCGAACGCCAGCCACGCGCCGTCGACACGGGCGATCGGCCATTCGAGCTCGAGGTCCTCGCGGACGTCCAGCGTCAGCTGTGCTTCGACGGGCGCCTCGATCGCCGTGCCGGACACCTCGCCGTCGCCCTGGACCGCATGCCCGTCCCCGGCGGAGAAGCGCGCGCCGTCGACCGGGATCGGGAGATACAGCGTCGTTCCCGCGACGAGCTCCTTGCAGTCGATGTTCCCGCCGCAGCGTCTCGGCGGAATCGTCGAGTGCACGCCCGCCTCGTCCGGCGGCATCCCGAGCACGCCGAGGAACGGAGCGAGACGGACGGCGCGGCCCTCTGCCCGGCCGACGTCTCCCTCCAGCTCCCAGTCGAGCCGATGGCCCTCGCCGCCGAAGGTGACGCCCCAGGATCCGGGAACGACGGCGTCGATCCCCACCGCGAGCACCTGGCCGGCGCGGGCGCCGCGCACCTCGATCGGACCGGCGAGCGCATGGCCCGTGTCGAGCTCCGGATTCCGCGGGGAGAACGGCTCGTCCCGCCCGACGTCCCAACCCGCGTTCGGAACCGAGAAGGCGATCGCGTCGCCCGGATCCACCGTCAGCACGGGCTCGAGCTCGCGTGAGAAGTGGCCGTGGAGGACGGCCGCGTCGAGCGGCAGCTCGTGCCGCGCCACTAGAACGCGAGCAGCGAGCGGGCGGCGTCGACGACGCGCGCGACCGACGGCATGTACGCGTCCTCGATCTGCCAGTACGGGTAGGGCACGTCGTAGCCCGTGACGCGCACGACCGGCGCCCGCAGGTCGAGAAGTGCCTTCTCGGCCAGGATCGCGGCGAGCTCGGCCGCGTAGCCGCAGGTGCGCGGCGCCTCCTGCACGAGCACGACGCGGCCGGTCTTCGCGGCGGACGCGAGCAGCGCCTCCTCGTCGAGCGGCTTCAGCGAGCGGAGATCGAGCACCTCGACGGAGGCGTCGAGCTCGGCCGCCGCCTTCGCGCACACCGGCACCATCGCGCCGTAGCCGACGAGCGTCAGGTCGGTCCCCTCCTGGACGAGCCGTGCTTTCCCGAGCGGGACGACGTGGTCGCCTTCGGGGACCTCGCCGCGCTCGGTCCGGTAGACGAGCTTCGGCTCGAGGATCACGACCGGGTCGGGATCGCGGATCGCCGCGGCCAGGAGGCCCTTTGCGTCCGCGGGCGTGGAGGGGATCGCGACCTTGATCCCGGGCGTGTGCACGTAGTACGTCTCGGGCGAGTCGTCGTGCAGCTCGGGCGCGCGGACGCCCCCGCCGTACGGCATCCGGATCGTGATCGGGAACGTCATCTTCCCGCCGGTCCGCCAGCGGTAGCGGCCGACGTGGGTGATCAGCTGGTCGAGGCACGGGTACGAGAACGCGTCGTACTGCATCTCGCAGACGGGCCGGTAGCCGGCCATGCAGAGCCCGACCGCGGAGCCGAGGATGCCCGCCTCGGCGAGCGGGGTGTCGACGCAGCGGTCGGCGCCGAAGCGGTCGCGCAGCCCGGCCGTCGCCCGGAAGACGCCGCCGGCGCGGCCGACGTCCTCGCCCAGCACGAGCACGTCCGCGTCGCGCTCCATCTCGACGTGGAGCGCGTCGTTGACGGCCTCGACCAGCAGGAGCTCAGCCACGAAGGATCCTCCGCAGCTCGGCGAGATCGTGCTCGAACGACGCGGGCGGGTCGGCGAGTGCGTGCTCGAAGACGAGGCCGATGTCGGCCGGCGGCTCGGCCTCGGCCGCCGCGATCCCCGCGCGCATCACGTCGGCGGCCTCCGCCTTGATCTGCTCGTCGAGGGCGTCGTGGAGGATTCCCTGCCGGCGCAGGTACCCGGCGAAGCGGCCGACGCATTCGTTCGCCCGCTCCTCCTCGACCCGCTCGAGGTCGATGTACGCCCGCGGGTCGTCCGCCGTCGCGTGCGGGGCGGCGCGGTACGTGACGGCCTCGATGAAGGTCGGCCCCTCGCCGGCGCGCGCCCGCGCGACCGCCTCGCGCGTCGCCTCGTGGACGGCGAGCACATCGCCGCCGTCGACGCGCGTGCCCGGGATCCCGTAGCCCGCGGCCTTGTCGACGAGCGCCTCGGCACGCGTCTGCGCGGAGAGCGGCGTCGAGATCGCCCACTGGTTGTTGTTGCAGAGGAGCACGAGCGGCGCGCGCATGACGGCGGCGAAGTTCGCGCCCTCGTGGAAGGCGCCCTCGGAGGTGGCGCCGTCGCCGAAGAACGTGAGCGCGCAGGCCTGCTCGCCCCGCAGACGCTTCCCCCAGGCGAGCCCTGCGGCGTGCGGTACCTGAGTCGCGATCGGGACGCAGATCGAGGCGACGTTGTAGTCGGCCGGGTTCCACCAGCCGGCGGGGTGGCCGCGCCACCACGAGAGGATCGTCGCCGCAGGCATCCCGCGCAGGAGCCCGATCGCCGACTCGCGGTAGCTCGGAAAGACCCAGTCGTCGTCGACGAGCGCGTGGAGCGCACCCGCCTGCATCGCCTCGTGGCCCCAGAAGATCGCGTACGTCCCGATCCGGCCCTGGCGGTGGTAGACGACCGAGCGCTCGTCGTAGGTGCGCAGCAGCACCATCGAGCGGTAGAGCGCGAGCAGCTCCTGCTCGCCGACGCCGTCGATCTCGCCGTCCGGGATGGTGTCGCCGTCGCCGATCACGCGGCGGAGGTCGCGCTCCACGGGGATGGTGCTCGCCATCGCGGCTCGGACTCTATCCGCCGCGCGGGCTGCTCAGCGGAGCGCGAGGGCGCGGCGGAGAACGGGATCGCGGCCGGCGAGGAAGTCCGCGACCGTCGGCTCGACGCGGACGTTCGGCTGCACCGCGTCGCGCCGGTCTCGCGGGGCGATCTCGACGTAGACCGCGGCGACGTAGGCGGTCAGCCCCGCCACCGGCAGCTCGATCGGGTTGCGGTCGCCCCACTGGTTCGGCGCGCCTCCGCTCGGCTCGCCGACGAGCCGCGCCTTCGTGCGGTGGTCGACAGAGGCGACGAAGTTGCCGGCCGCCGAGAACGTCATCCGGCCCATCAGCACGACGACCTTGCCGCGCAGCGGCCGAGACTCGATCAGATCGAGGAGCGGCCAGTACGTCGTGTTGTCGCCGCCGCCGTTGTGGCGGACGTCGATCACGAGCCTGCGGAAGCCGGGCTTGCGGGCCGCGCGGAGGATGCGGTCGACCACTGCCTGCGGCGGCGAGGCGACCTGGTGATAGCCGAGGTAGAGCGAGCGGCCGCGCTCGAGCGGAACGAGCAGGAAGGGCTGCTCGAGGCCGCGGTAGAGCAGCGAGCGCTCGTAACGTGGCAGCGGCGTGAACGCAGTGCGCGAGCCCACCGTGCCCGGCCTCGAGCGTCACCTCGCTCCCGTCCGCGAACGCGTACGTCGCCGACCCCTTGACGATCCCGAGCCCGCGCAGGACCTCGGCGCAGACGAGGTACTCGGGCAGGAGCAGCCGCACCGTCGAGGCGTTGTCACGGGGAATGAGCGGCCGCACCGACGCGAGCACCTGCGCCAGCGGCACGCCGTCGATCGCGGTCACGCGCTTGCCCACGTGGGCGCCGCCCGCGACGTCGGCGACGACGTGGACGCCGTCGGCGAAGTCGTGCACGCGGAGCGGGTAGAACGTGAACGGCTTCGCATGCGCGGGGTCGTGGAGGAAGATCCCGCCGTGGCCGTCGCGCTCGCCGAGCGTCGTCAGCCGCAGCAGGCCGACGAGGAGCTCGTCGCGGGAGATCCGCGGCGCCCGCTCGGCGAGTTCGGCCGCCTCCGTGCGCAGCTCGTTCAGCGGGACCTCGTGGTCGACGTCCGGGTGCAACCGGGCCATCTCGTCCACGAGGCCGGTGATCTCGCGCTGGAGCGGCGTCGGCGCTGCAGCCTCGGAACCGCCCGCACACCCGGCGAGGAGGAAGGAGACGGCGAGGAGGACGGTGCGCACGGACGAAGCACACGCCTTCGAGCTCGACATGTCAAGTTTGACAGGTGAGACTTAACGAAGCGGCAACGTCACACGAGCACCGTGACCGCTTCCCGCTCGGCCTCGAGCACGACTTCCTCGACGTCGCCGAGGTCCTCGCCGTCGAGCTGGAGCGGCATCGGGGCGTCGCAGCGAAGCTCGATCCGGTCGACATCGTGGAGGCGGAGCAGCGGCAGCCGCGTGCGGCCGGTGAGCAGGTAGCTCACCGCACCGGGGAGCGAGCGGGCGCGGAACGCGCGCGGTGCGAGCAGGTCGAGGCCGCCCTCGAGGTCGGCGCCGCGCGGCAGCCGGAGCGGCAGCGCGCCGAGGTAGCTGTACGGGTCGGCGTTCGCGACCAGCGCGAAGGCGGCGCGCCCGTGGCCGGTGACCTCGAGCGCCGGGTCGAAACGGACGCGGCGCTCGGCGAGCGTGCGCAGGGCCACGCGCGCGAAGGCGAGGTCTCCCGGCCGTTTGCCGTCCTCGCGCCGGCCGAGGGCATCGACGCGCCGGATCAGCTCGGCGTCGAGCCCGACCCCGGCCGCGAAGGCAAACCGGCGGCCGTTCGCGCGGCCGAGCCCGATCCGGCGCGTGCGGGCGGCCGCAATCCGGCCGGCCGCCGCGACCGGGTCGCGCGGAAGGCCGAGCGCGCGCGGGAGGACGTTCGTGCCGCCGCCCGGAACGAAGCCGAGCACCGTCTCCGGTCGCGCGCCGTTGAGCGCCTCGTTGAAGCCGCCGTCGCCGGAGAAGACGACGACGGCGTCCGTGTCCGCCTCGCGCGCAAGCTCGGTCGCGTGCCCCGCGCGCTCCGTGAAGACGGTCTCGAACGCGCCGAGCGCCCGACCGACGCGGTCGGCGAGCTCGGGCGTGACCCTGCTCGCGTACGGGTTGACGATCAGCGTGGTCTTCACGCGGGACGCGTCGAGTAGCCGCGGATCCCGTCGACGAGAATCGCCGCGAACGAGTCCGCGATCGCGTCGGTGTCGCGCCCGGGCGAGAGCCACGTGTACGCCCAGTTCGCCGCGGAGAGGACGAGCAGCGCAGCGGCAGCGTCGTCCAGGTCGGTGCGCAGCTCACCGCGCTCGCGTCCCTCGCGAAAGAGCGCCCGCAGCCGCTCCTCGTAGCGGCGCCGCTCGCCGAGGATCTCCTCGCGACGCGTCCCCTCGAGGTAGCGCCACTCGCGCGTGAAGACCGTGGCCATGTCGAGCTGCTCGGAGACGACGTGGAGGTGCGCGCGCAGCGCGAGCCGGATCCGCTCGGCCGCGGGCGCGTCCTCCGGTAGCGCGTCGAGCCCGGCGTGGAAGGCGGCCGCGCCTTCGCGCATCGTCTCGTAGAGGAGCTCCTGCTTCGACTCGGTCAGCGAGTACAGCGACCCCTTCTGGACGCCCATCGCCTCGGCGAGGTCGCCCATCGACGTGCCGTGGTACCCCTTCTCGGCGAAGAGGCGGGCGGCCTGACGGGTCAGCTCCTGGCGGCGCGTGGCGATACACTCAATGCTAACGACCGTTCGGCAGGGAGGCCAGAGCCGTGGAAGCACGTGAGCAGGAGTTTCTCGATTACGTCCAGTCCGGCGGGCTGGTCGAGACCGACGACTGGATGCCGGACGAGTACCGGAAGCGGCTGATCAAGTTCATCGAGATGCACGGCAATTCGGAGCTGATGGGCGTGCTGCCCGAGCGCGACTGGATCCTGCGCGCGCCGACGCTGCAGCGGAAGCTCGCGCTGACGGCGAAGATCCAGGACGAGGTCGGCCACTGCCAGCTGATCTACCGCGTGGTCGAGGACCTCGGCAAGCCCCGGAGCGCCTGCCTCGACGACCTGATCGCCGGCAAGTCGAAGTTCCACAACGTCTTCCACTACCCGACCAAGTCCTGGGGCGACGTCGGCGTGATCGCGTGGCTCGTGGACGCCGCCGCGATCATCAGCCAGAAGGCGCTCCTCAAGTGCTCGTACGCGCCGTACGCGCGCGTGATGAAGAAGGTCTGCTGGGAGGAGTCGTTCCACATCCTGCACGGCCGCGACACGATCCTGGCCATGGTCACGGGGACGCCGGAGCAGTTCGAGCTCGTCCAGGAGGCGCTCACTCGTTGGTGGGAGCCGCTGATGCACTTCCACGGGACGCCGATCCCCGCCGACGAGGACCCGATGGTGATCTGGCGGATCAAGAGCCAGGGGAACGAGGAGGCGCGGCAGCAGTTCCTCGACGGCTACGTGCCGCAGATCCTCGAGCTCGGGCTCGAGATCCCCGACCCGAAGCTGCGCCGAACGAGGACGGGGTCTGGGAGTACACCGAGCCGGACTGGGACAAGCTCCTCTCGGTCGTGACCGGCCACGGGCCGGCGTCGCAGGAGCGGCTCGACTTCCGGCGGCTCTCGCGCACCGAGACGGAGTGGGTGTCGAAGGTGGTCCTCGCGGAGGCAGCGTGATCTGGGAGGTGTTCAGGCAGGAGCGGAAGGGCCAGCCGTTCGTGCACGGCGGCTCGTTCCACGCGCCGGACCAGGAGTTCGCCGACGCGTATGCGCGCGAGTTCTACGCGCGGCGGCAGGAGTCGGTCGCGCTCTGGGTCGTTCCGCGCGACGCGATCCACACGATCGAGGAGTTCCCGGACGAGTTCGACCTCAAGTACCGCCGCGTCGACGGCTACTCGATCAAGGCGCGGCTGAAGGAGGCACGTGAGCGAGCGGGCACAGCTGCTCCTGGAGCTAGCTGACGACGAGCTGATCCTCGGCTGGCGCAACTCCGAGTGGACGGGGATCGCGCCGTTCCTCGAGGAGGACGTCGCCTTCTCGTCGATCGCGCAGAACGAGATCGGCCACGCGCGGGCGCTCTACGAGCTGGCTGCGCGCGAGCTCGGCAGTGACGCGGACGCGCTCGCCTTCGACCGCAAGCCCGAGGAGTACCGCTGCGCGCCGCTCGTGCAGCTCCGGCTCGTGCCCGACTGGGCGCGGACGATCGCGCGGCACGTGCTCTACGAGACAGCGGACGCGATCCGGATCGAGCGGCTGAAGGAGCACGAGGACGAGGAGCTCGCCGGGATCGCGGCCAAGATCGACCGCGAGGAGGTCTACCACCGCCTACACGCGGAGATGTGGCTCGAGCGCCTACGGGAGGAGGAGCGCTACGCGGCGGCGGTCGAGGAGCTGTGGCCGTACGCACTCGGCGTCCTCGAGCCCGGGCTGCGACCCGCGCTCGCGGAGCGAGTCGGGCGCGACGAGGTCGACGCGGTCGAGCGGACGGCGCCCGGGGAGGAGTTCGCTGCGCTCTGGGAGGAGATGACGATGGTGAGGCGCTCGGCCCCGGTGGGTGCGCAGTGGTGACCGCGGCCGCCGTCTGGGAGGCGCTGGCCGAGATCCCGGATCCGGAGATCCCGGTGATCTCGCTCGTCGATCTCGGCGTCGTCAAGGCGGTCGAGGTCGAGGACGAGCGCGTCCGGATCGAGTTCACGCCGACGTTCATGGGCTGCCCGGCGCTCGAGGTGATGCGGCGGCAGATGGAGGAGGCGGTGACGGCGCTCGGCGGCGAGCCGCAGGTCGACGTCCTCCTCGACGACTCCTGGTCGACGGACCGGATCACCGCCGATGGGCGCGAGAAGCTCCGCGCCGCGGGCTTCGCACCGCCCGCGCCGCGCACCGAGGGCGCGCCGACGCTGCTGCAGCTCCGAAAGCCGGTGCACCGCTGCCCGTACTGCGGCTCCACCGACACGCGGCTCGACAACCTCTTCGGCCCGACGCCGTGCCGCTCGGTGCGCTACTGCGCGAGCTGCCGGCAGCCGTTCGAGCAGTTCAAGACGATCTAGGGCGTTTCTCTCAAGCACTTCTTGCAACGTCGCCGCGTCCGCGCCATCGGTCTGAAGGTGGCTCGCGTTCTGGGCCGGGGCCGTGGTCCCGATCACGGGCAGCGGCCTGGGAGTGGTCGACGGCGTCCTGATCGCCATGCTCATCGAGCTCGGCGGCGCCTCCGACGACGCGCTCCTGGCCGCGGCGCTCCTCTGGTGGGTCTTCTACTCGGTCCTCACCTTGCCGCTCGGCGCAATCACTCTCGGCCGGTACCGCAAAGCCAACCCCGACGTGCTCACCCAAGGACGGTCGAGACGCCACGAGGCTGAGCTCCGTTGAAGGACAGTCCGAGCGAACCGCACCTCGTCGGAGAGCGGCACTACAGCGGCTTGCAGCCCTTGCCGCTGCGCCCGGCGAAGATCTGCCGCTGGTGGGCATTCGCCTGCTTCTCCCGCGCCGGGTCGAAGCGGCCGGGGGCGGCACCTGTCCACATCACGTCCGGGGTGACACCGGGGCCGATCACCGTCGCCCGGTAGCGCGTCCCCTTCCCCTCCGGCCGGCCCGCGTGCGGGTAGAAGCCGTAACAGAACGCCCCGTTCGGGCGCTGCGCGAGGAAGCTGTTCTCCCGGCGCCAGCCGGCCCCGTAGCGGGAGTCACGGGTGTCCACGTAGAGGTTGCGGCCGTAGCCGTCGAGCGGGCTTCCCTGCGGTGTCACCCGGAAGCCGTGCACCGGCCGGCCTCGATAGGTGTAGCGCCCGTAGAGATGGTCGAACCGGCGGTAGGACCAGTCCGTCCAGATCGTGAGCACGGGCAGCGGGCCGGACCAGTGGGAGAGGCGAAGCTCCCAGCCCGCGGTCTCGCCCCCGTAGTTCGGCTTCAGCCTCTGCCAGCGCTGCAGCGCCCAGTAGGAGCCGTCCGGAGCCTTGCAGGCGACGACCAGCCAGGCGAGCGGCGGGCCGTCGTAGCGGCGGCAGCCCGCGCCCCTGATCGACGTGGCGCCGTAGCGGAGCCGGAACGAGATCTGCGGGATCGCCGGGTGGGGCGGGCGGGCGTTGATCGCGTTCCCGGCGACGACGTGGCGCGTGGCGCCGGCCTCGAACCAGCTGACGTGCGCCTGTCCCGCGCCGTTCACCTGCAGACCGGCGCGCCTTCCGTCGCGGCCGATCAGCTCGGAGGCAGCAGCGTCGCCGGCCAGTGCAAGCGCGGCGAGCGAAAACATGCAGATTCGCGTGAGGATCGGGCTCCTTCCGTCTCGCCGATCACGCTAGCGGAGACGGAGCCATGGGTGGTCACGCGGCTGTGCCGCGGGCCCGCGCCTCCTCGATCACCCGCTCCGCCTCGACGCGGTTGCCGAACCCTCGGGTCTCCGTCTTCTTCTCCTCGAGATCCTTGTAGACCTGGAAGAAGTGCTCGATCTCGTCGCGGAACTCGGGCGGGATGTCGTGGATGTCGTGGACGCGCATCCAGGCGGGATCCTTCAGCGGGACGAGGATGATCTTCTCGTCTGGCCCCTTCTCGTCGGTCATGTGGAAGACGCCGACGACACGCGCGCGGATGCGGCAGCCGGGGAACGTCGGCTCGCCGACGAGGACGAGCGCGTCCAGCGGGTCGCCGTCCTCGCCGAGCGCACCCTCGATGAAGCCGTAGTCGGCCGGGTAGCTCATCGAGGTGAAGAGGCGGCGGTCGAGCACGACGTGGCCGCTCTCGGCGTCGACCTCGTACTTGTTCCGGGAGCCCATCGGCACCTCGACGAAGACCATCGCGTCCATCGCGGCCGAGTCTAGGCCCTGAGACCGGCCTACACTCGTCGAGTGGACGCAACCGCCCTCGAGACGCTGGAGTTCCCGGCGATCCGCGACCGCGTCGCAGCTGCAACGGCGACCGAAGCGGGCTCTGCGCTCGCGCAGGCCCTCACGCCCTCGGCCGATGCCGATGAGGTGGCCCGCCGCCAGCTGCTGACCGGCGAGGCGATCAGGCTCCTCGACGAGTCGCTCGAGCCCCCGCTCGAGGGCATCCGCGACGTTCGCGAGCAGGTGGCGCACGCCGCTCTCGGCGGCGCGCTCTCGCCGCTCGCGCTGCGCCACGTCTCGGGCACGGCGTCGGGCGCCCTGCGCGCGCGAGCGGCGCTCGACGACCAGGACGCGCCGCTCCTGCGCGCGATCGCGGCGGCGATCGAGCCTGGGCTCGGACAGCTCGCGAAGACGATCGACCGCGCGATCGAGGAGGACGGATCGGATCTTCGGGACAACGCCTCGCCGAGGCTCCGCAAGCTCCGCGGCGAGCTTCGCACCGGCCGCCACCGCGTACGCGAGCGGCTGGAGGCGCTCGTCCGCTCGGGCGACCTGCGCGAGCACCTGCAGGAGGAGTTCATCACGCTGCGCGCCGGCCGTCCCGTCCTCGCCGTGAAGGCGAGCGCCAGGCGCAGCGTCCCCGGGATCGTCCACGACGCCTCCGACTCGGGGCAGACCCTGTTCGTCGAGCCGTTCGAGGTCGTCGAGCTGAGCAACCGGCAGTCCGAGGCGGTGAGCGCCGAGCGCGACGAGGTGGAACGGCTCCTGCGGGAGCTGTCGGCGGCGGCCGGCGACAACGCATCCCTGCTGACGGCGGCGGTGGAGGCGACGGCGCAGATCGACCTCGCGCTCGCGCGCGGGACGCTGTCCCGGGGCTGGAGGGGCGCAGCGGTCGAGGTCACCGACGAGGTGCGCCTGGTCGCCGCGCGCCATCCACTGCTCGATCCGCAGACGGCCGTGCCGATCGACCTCGAGCTCGGCACGCTCCGCGCACTCGTGCTCAGCGGCCCGAACACGGGCGGTAAGACCGTCGCGCTGAAGACCCTCGGGCTCGCGGCGCTGCTACATCAGGCGGGCCTGCGGCCGCCGGCCGAGACGGCGGAGCTGCCGATCTTCGACCAGGTGCTCGCGGACATCGGCGACCGGCAGTCGATCGAGATGAGCCTCTCGACCTTCTCCGGCCATGTCGCGAGCATCGTCGCGATCCTGAACGCCGCGGGCGACCGGTCGCTGGTGCTCCTCGACGAGCTCGCATCGGGGACGGATCCCGTCGAGGGGTCGGCGCTGGCACAGGCACTCGTGGCGCGGCTCGCCGAGCAGGCGCGGCTGACGCTGGTGACGACCCACTACCCGGAGCTGAAGGAGTGGGCGAGCGCGACCGAGGGCGTCGCGAATGCAGGCACCGGCTTCGACCCCGACACCCACGAGCCGCTCTACCGCGTCGCGCTCGGGCGTCCCGGCACGTCACACGCGCTCCAGATCGCAGAGCGGCTCGGCCTCGATCCCGCCGTCGTCGAGGACGCGCGGGAGCGCGTGGCGCCCGAGCGGCTGCGGATCCAGGACCTGCTGGCGGACGCGGAGTCGGCCGAGCGGATCGCCGCGGAGGAGCGGACGCAGGCCGAGGCCGAGCGCAGCGAGGTCGCCGAGGCACTCGGTCGCGCGCGGGAGCGCGAGCGTTCGCTCGAGGAGGAGATCGCCGCCGTCAAGGCCTCGGCCGCGGCGGAGCGCGAGCGCGCAGCCGCCGAGGCGCAGCGCGATCTCGCCGCCGCCCGTGCGGAGCTCGACGCGCTGCGTGCCGAGATCCGGCAGGCGCGCCGGCACCGCCGCGACGAGCCGGAGCGCGACCGCCGTCTCGGCGCGGCCTCGAAGCGAGCGGTGCGCGCGGAGCGGGCGATTCGAGAGCTGGACGAGCCGCTGCCGTTCACCGGGCCGCTCGCCGCGGGCGATCCCGTCGAGGCGCCGACGCTCGGCGTCCACGGCACGATCGCGGCGATCGAGGGCGACGAGGCCGAGGTCGTGGGCGCGGCGGGGCACCGGCTGCGGATCCCGCTCGCGCGGCTGCGTCCGTCGCGAGAGCGCGAGGCCGCCGAGCCGGAGGCTCCGGTCAAGGTCGTCGCGATGGCACGGAGCGACGTCTCGGACGAGCTCGACGTGCGCGGGCAGCGGGCCCAGGAGGCGCGCGAGGCGGTGCGCTCGTTCGTCGACGACGCGGCGCTCGCGGGCCTTCCCACCGTGCGCGTGATCCACGGCCGCGGCACCGGCTCGGTGCGGGCCGCCGTGCGGGACGAGCTCGGCGGCCACCCGCTTGTCGACCGCCACGAGAGCGACTCCGCGGACGGCGCCACGATCGCGCACCTCGAGAGCTAGACCGGCTCCTCGACCACCTTCGCCGCGTAGAGCTGGTAGGGCAGCGCCTCGAGCACGCGCAGGCGCGGCTCCGGCACGTCGAAGAAGCGCTCGAGCGCGAGCGGCTCGAGCCACGCGAGGTCGGCACGGACCGCGAGCACCCGCGAGACCGCGGAGCGGTCGCCGCCGAGCGCGACGTGCTGCACGCGCTCGCGCCACGGCCCCAGCACCCGCGCCGCCTCCTCTGCTGCAGCGTCGACCAGCTCCCGCTCCTGCTCGCCGCGCCGCCGCCTGAAGCGGTTCGAGGAGGAGCCGCCCTTCTTGTGCCTGCCCTTGACGAAGCGGCTGCCGACCTTCGACGCGACGAGCTGCTCGCCCTCGAAGACGCCGACGGCGTAGCCGCCCATCCGGACCAGCAACACGGCGACGCGCGGCGATGCCTCCAGTGCGTCGAGCAGCGGACCGGCGCGGACGACCTCGTACTCACCCTCGTGCTCGAGCCCGAACGGCGGCGTCACCGTCAGCACCGCCTCGTCGAGCTCGATCCGCGCACGTCCGCCCGCGTAGACGACCCGGCCCGGCGTTCCCTCGAGCGCCGAGAGACGCTTGGCGATGTTGGCGCGGCCGATGTAGCGGGTCTCCGGCATGCGGGCCACAATGGCACGGATGGCGACCACGCACGGCAGCTCGACCGCGAACCAGCCGCCGCCGCTCGCGGGCTACAACCTGTACGAGCAGGACGCCGTGCTCGTCGAGGGACTGCGCCGGGAGGGCGGTACGCCGTGGGAGGCGCAGGTCGCGGCGTTCGGCGAGCTCCTCGGCGGCGAGCCGCTCGAGTGGGGCCGGCTCGCGAACGAGCATCCGCCGGTGCTGCGCACGCACGACCGCTACGGAGAGCGCATCGACGAGATCGAGTTCCATCCGGCCTGGGACTCCCTCCTTCGGCTCGGGCTCGAGGCGCGGGTGCAGTCGCTCCCCTGGGTGGAGCCGGATCGCGGTGCCCACGTCGCCCGGGCGGCCCTCTTCATGCTGCTGGGCCAGGTGGAGGCAGGCGTCGGCTGTCCGCTCTCGATGACCTTCGCCTCGGTGCCGGCGCTCCGGGCGCAGCCCGACCTCGCCGCCGACTGGATCCCGCGACTGACCGGCGGCGATGCGCTCTGCGGGATGGCGATGACCGAGCGGCAGGGCGGCTCGGACGTGCGCGCGAACGAGACGTCGGCGCGGCCGGACGGGGACGCGTGGGTGCTGGACGGGCACAAGTGGTTCTGCTCGGCGCCGATGAGCGACGCATTCCTCGTGCTGGCACAGGCGCCGGCCGGGCTGTCGTGCTTCCTGCTCGAGCGGCCGCAGCCCGGCTTCCGGATCGAGCGGCTCAAGGACAAGCTCGGGAACCGCTCGAACGCGTCGGCGGAGATCACGTTGGACGGAGCGTCGGCTCGGCTCGTCGGCGAAGAGGGTCGCGGCCTCAAGACGATCCTCGAGATGGTCAACCACACCCGGCTCGACTGCGTGCTCGGCTCGACGGCGCTGATGCGGCGCGCGGTCGCAGAGGCGACGCACCACACCGCACACCGGGCCGCGTTCGGCCGGGTGCTCGCGGAGCAGCCGCTGATGCAGAACGTGCTCGCCGATCTCTGCGTCGAGTCGGAGGCGGCGACCGTGACGGCGCTCCGGCTCGCGCGCGCCTACGACGAGGCCGACGGGCCGTTCCGGCGGATCGCGACCGCGGTCGCGAAGTTCTGGATCTGCAAGCGGACGCCGCCGCTCGTGGCCGAGGCGCTCGAGTGCCTCGGCGGCAACGGCTTCGTCGAGGAGTCGCAGCTGCCGCGCCTCTTCCGCGAGAGCCCGCTCAACTCGATCTGGGAGGGGTCCGGCAACGTGAACGCGCTCGACGTCCTGCGCGCGCTCGGCCGCGAGCCGGAGACAGCCGCGGCGTTTCTCGACGAGGTGCGGCTCGGTTTCGGCGAGGACGCGCGGCTCGACGCGGCGATCGGCAGGCTCGAGCGAGAGCTGGCTGAGCCCGAGGAACAGGGCGCGCGCCGGTTGCTCGAGCTGCTGGCGACGACCCTCCAGGCCTCGCTCCTCGTCCGCCACGGCGCGCCCGAGGTCGCGGACGCCTTCTGCGCCTCGCGGCTCGAGCGGCCGGGTGGCGTCTACGGGACGCTCCCGGCCGGGTTCGACATGGCGGCGATCGCGGAGCGGCACCGGCCGCAGCTCGCCGGGTAAGCTCGGCACGTGGCCGTCGAGATCCACTACTGCCCCGTCTGAAACGGCTACGACCGCCGGGCCGCGAGTCTCGCGGTCGTGCTCACGAGCAAGGGGTTCCCCGCCTCGCCCGTCGAGGGCGCGAAGAGCCAGTTCGACGTGATCGCCGACGGCGAGCTCGTCTTCTCCAAGCAGCGCGAGGGGCGCTTCCCGGAGGAGGACGAAGTGGTCGAGCTGCTCGCTAGCTCCCGCTGAAGCGGGGCGGGCGCTTCTCGAGGAACGCCTGGACGCCCTCGGCGAAGTCGGCGGTGCCGGTCGCCTCCTGCTGCAGCTCCGCCTCCAGCGCGAGCTGCTCCTCCAGCGAGGCGTCGTACGCGTGCTCGAAGAGCCGCTTCGTCAGCCCCACGCCGCGTGTCGGCAGCCCGGCGTAGAAGCCGGCCAGCTCGGCGGCGCGGGCCGGGAGGCCGTCACCCTCGACCACCTCCGAGACGAGCCCCCAGGCGTGCGCCTCGGCTGCGGTGAGCTTGCGGTTGGACGTCATCCACTCGAAGGCGCGTGCGAAGCCGAGCAGGCGGTGGATGAACCAGGACCCGCCCGAGTCGGGGATCAGGCCGATCCCGATGAACCCGGGCACGAAGGTGGCCGCGTCGGAGGCGATCCTGATGTCGCAGGCGGCTGCGAGCGAAAGCCCCGCGCCCGCGCACGGCCCGTTGACCGCAGCGATCACCGGCTTCTCGAGCCCACGGATCAGCCGGATGTTCGGGTGGTAGGTCTGCTCGAGCCGGTCGCGAATCGAGCCCGGCGCCTCCTGGAACTCCTTCAGGTCCTGGCCGGAGCAGAAGCCGCGGCCCGCGCCGGTGATCACGACGGCGCGGATCTCCGGAGAGCCGGCTTCCTCGAGCGCCTCGCGCAGCCGCGCGTGCAGCGCCGCGTTGAACGCGTTGAAGACGTCCGGCCGGTTCAGCGTGATCGTGAGGACGGCGCCGTCGCGCTCGGTCAGGACTTCGCTCACGGAAGCGACCCTAACGCGGCGCGGTCGAGCTCGTAGAGCTCGCCGCCCAGATGGCGAACACCGGGCACCTTCGCGAGCAGGCGCAGCGACTTGTCGTTCGTCTCCTCGACCTCCGCGTAGACGCGCTCGCGGCCGACGCGTTCGAAGAGGTCCCGCGCGACCGCCGCTCCCGCCTCGAGCGCGATCCCCTGGCCCCAGTGGTCGGGGTGGAGGACGACGCCGAGCTCGAGCTCGTCCGGGTCGACGCCGCTGTCCTCGCCGATCGGATGCACCTCGACGAAGCCGATCGGCGCGCCGTCGCGGAGGATCAGCCAGGAGCCGAAGTCCCGCTCGCGCCAGCTCGCGATGCGCCGCTCGACCTGGCCGGCCATCCGCTCGCGCGGCAGCGGCTCCTTCGTGCCCGTCGTCCCGATCACCGCGGTCGCGTTCCGGACCGCGAGCATCGCGTCGACATCCTCCTCGGTCACCGGCCGGAGCACGAGGCGCTCGGTGCTGAGCTGCACTACTTCGAGCGGTCGAGGAAGCTCTTGATCGCGCCCTGCGCCTCGTCGCCGAGCATCGAGAGCGCGAGCCAGTCGCGCGCGTGCCCGACCGTCTCGTGCCAGGAGAGGTCGCGCCACCAGTTCAGCTGCTGCTTCGCGTAGCGAGTCGTCTCCGGAAGCTTGCGCGCCAGCTTCTCGACCCACTCGTCCACCGCCGCGTCGAGCTCGGCCGCCGGCACGGCCCGGTTGATCAGCCCCCACTCCGCAGCCTGTGTCGCCGGCACCTCGTCGCAGAGCAGGATCATCTCGCGGGCGCGGCGGTCGCCGATCATGATCGGCAGCCACTGGGTCGCTCCCCCGGCGGGAACGGAGCCGTGCTCGAGACCCACGTGCCGGATGAACGCGTCGTCGACCATCACTGCGAGGTCGCACGCCATCTGCAGCTCGTTGCCGCCCCCGACGGCGATCCCGTTCACGCGGGCGACCGTCGGCTTGCCGATCTCGCGCAGCCGGTCGTGCATGTCCTTGAAGGCGCCGAACCACTTCCAGTACTCCTTCGAGTTGCCGAGCAGGTCCTCGCCCCACGCACGCAGGTCGGCGCCGACGCAGAACGCGCGGCCGGTGCCGGTGACGACGACGACCCGGATCTCGTCGTCCCAGGACGCATCCTCGAAGGCGCGCGCCAGCTCCCGCAGCATCCGGAAATCGAACGCGTTCAGCACCTCCGGCCGGTTCAGCGTCACGGTCGCGCGCGGGTAGTCCTTCTCGTAGACGATCCGCTCGAACCCGAGCTCAGACGGATCGACCGGGCGGGGCTGGTCGGGCTCGGCCACTCCGAGAGCTCGACGAAGGTGGCGGTGAACGGGATCCCCATCTCCATCGCGTCCTTGCCGCTCGCAGCGAACTCCTCGGAGCGGGCAGTCGACTTGAACGCGTCCATGTCGGCCCACTCGAACTCGGCGTAGTACGCGAAGGCCGGCTCGCCGAACGGCGAGCCGAACGCCTTGCCGTGGCGGAACGCTCGGCATCCACCTGTCGACGAACTCGTCGAGATGACGTGCGTACCGCTCCGGATCGACCTCACGCTCGTACAGGATCCTGCCATCCGCACCATCGAGCCGCTCCTTTCGCTTCGGGACGTGCGGGAGCGTATAGCTTGCGCCTGTGTCGGGAGGAACGGCTGCCGCGGCGACACTCGCCCTCATCGCCGGGCTGGCGGGATCGGTGCAGGTGGCCGTGATGGGCCGCTTCGGCGAGCGGATCGGCTCGTTCGAGGCGCTGGCAGCGAGCGTCCTCTTCTCCGCGCTGATCGCGGCTGCGGTCCTGCTCGGCGTTCGTCAGAGCCTGGCCGGCTACGGCGACGCGTTCCGCTCGCCCTGGTGGTACTGGGTGGGCGGAGGCGGGATGGGCGTCGTCGTCGTGCTGACGATCACGGTCGTGACGCCGCGCATCGGCGCGACAGCGACGATCGGGCTCCTGATCGCCGGCCAGCTGGCGATGGGCGTCCTGATCGACCGCTACGGCTGGTTCGGCGTCGAGCAGGTGCCGCTGACCTGGCCGCGGGTCCTCGGCGTGCTCCTGCTCGCCGCCGGCGCCCTGCTCGCGCTGCGACGCTAGAGCCCGACGATGTCGTCCGGCCGCACGGGCACCCGGCTCAGCTCCCGGCCGGTCGCGTCCCGCAGCGCCGAGACGACCGCGGCCGTCGAGACGACCGTCGGCGGCTCGCCGACCCCCTTGACGCCGTACGGGGCATCGGGCTCGGGGTCCTCGACCAGCTCGCTCACCACCGGCGGCATGTCGAGCGCGGTCGGGATCAGGTAGTCGGTGAAGCTCGCGTTCGTGATCAGCCCGTCCGCGGTGCGGATCTCCTCCATCAGCGCCAGGCCGAGTCCCTGCGCGGTCCCGCCCTCGATCTGCCCCTCCACGGCGAGCGGATTCACCGCCTTGCCGACGTCCTGCGCCGTCCCGATCCAGACGACGCGCGAGAGGCCGAGGTCGACGTCCACCTCGGCGACGACGCGCATCGCGGCGACGGCAAACGAGACGTGCGCGCGTTCGCCGGTGATCTGACCCGTCTCTGGGTCGAGCGGCGTCGTGCGCGGATGCCGATAGACGCGCTCGACGTCGACGTCGACGTCGCCGCCGGCCCGCTTCTGCTCCTCGAGCGCGGCGCGGCAGGCGTCGCGGACGGCCCCGGCCGCCATCCACGTCATCCGCGAGGCGGAAGCCGAGCCGGCCGACCCGACCGCCGCGGTCTCGGCGGCAGCGAGGACGACGTCGTCGGTCCCGAGCTCCGTGCGGGCGACCTGGAGGATCACGTCGGTGACGCCCTGACCCACCTCGGCCGACGCGCAGTGGATCTCGGCCGAGCCGTCCGCCCGCAGGAGCACGCGCGCGGCGGTGAAGTCGTCGAAGCCCTCGGAGTAGCAGATGTTCTTGAACCCGACCGCGAAGCCGACGCCGCGCTTGACGCCCTCGCCGCGGGTCGTGTTCCCTGCGCCGCCCGGCAGCCGGATCGCCTCGCGCGGCAGCGCCTCCGCCTCGGGCACGGGCAGGGCAGCGGCGCGGCGGATCACCTCGGCGGTCGGCAGCGTCCCCTCGATCACCTGGCCGGTCGGCAGCGTGTCGCCGCTCCCGAGCGCGTTCAGGAGCCGCAGCTCGACCGGGTCGATCCCCAGCTCGGCCGCGAGCTTGTCCATCTGCGCCTCCGCTGCGAAGCACGTCTGGACGGCGCCGAAGCCGCGCATCGCGCCGCAGGGCGGGTTGTTCGTGTAGACGCAGGTCGACTCGATGTGCGCATTCGCGACCTTGTACGGGCCGAGCGCGAAGCAGGCGGCGTTCGAGGTCACGGCGGTCGAGCTGGAGGCGTAGGCGCCGCCGTCGAGCAGGATCCGCATCCGCACGTTGACGAGCTCTCCCGCCTTCGTCGCCCGGTGCTCGCACCAGATCCGCGCGGGGTGCCGGTGGACGTGGCCGAAGAACGACTCCTCGCGGTTGTAGACGATCTTGACCGGCCGCTTCGTGTGCAGCGCGAGCAGGGCGCCGTGGATCTGCATCGAGAGGTCCTCGCGGCCGCCGAACGCACCGCCGACGCCGGCGAGGTGGATGCGAACCATCTCGGTCGGCAGGCCGAGGCAGGGGGCCACCTGGTCGCGGTCGACGTGCAGCCACTGGGTCGCGACGTAGATGTCGACGCCGCCCTCGCCGTCGGGGACGGCCAGGCCCGACTCCGGCCCGAGGAACGCCTGGTCCTGGATCCCGACGTCGTAGACGCCGCTGACGACGACGTCGCCTTCCGCCTCGGGGTCGCCGTGCTCGATGACCATGTGGCGGACGACATTGGGACGCGGGTCCTCGCGGTAGCCGTGCGCCATCGTCGGCCGCTCGGGATGCAGCGGCGGCTGCTCGGTCGCCCGTTCCATGTCGACGACGGGGTCGAGCACCTGGTATTCGACCTTCACCGCTGCCGCTGCACGGCGGGCCTGCTCGGGCTCTTCGGCGGCAACGAGGGCGACGGGCTCGCCGTAGTAGCGAACGACCTCGGCGGCGAGCACCGGCTGGTCGGGGAACTCGAGCCCGTAGGTCTTCTGGCCCGGCACATCCCCGTGCGTCAGCACCGCGTGGACGCCGGCCATCCCGAGCGCCTCGGAGACGTCGAGCGAGACGATCCGTGCGTGCGCGTGCGGGCTCCGGACGGTGACGCCCCAGAGCATTCCGGCTGCGTTGAGGTCGCTCGAGTAGGCGAACTCGCCCGTCACCTTCGGCGTCGCGTCGTGCCGGGCGACGGCGTCGCCGACGCGCCCGAGCCGGAGCTTCGTCGGCTGCGTCGTGCTCATGGGCAGGCTCCTCTGCCCATGAGCAGGGGAGGGGGTGTGGGGGAACCGGGAGGTTCCCCCACATGACTTGAGAAGAAGGGGGCTCGTGGGGGAAACATTGTTTCCCCCGCGGGAGCGAGCCGAAGGCGTGCGACGCTCATGCGCGCGTGGCCGCGAGCCGGACCGCGTCGAAGATCTTCGCGTAGCCGGTGCAGCGGCAGAGGTTGCCGGAGAGCTCCTCGCGGATGACGTCGTCGCTCGGGTCGGGCACGCGCTCGAGCAGCGCCGCGGTCGCGACGACGAGGCCCGGTGTGCAGAAGCCGCATTGAACCGCGCCGGCCTCGACGAACGCCTGCTGGACACGGTGGAGGCCGTCGTCGGAGCCGAGGCCCTCGATCGTCGTCACCTGGTGCCCGTCCGCCTGCGCGGCGAGGACGAGGCAGGCACAGACGAGGTCGCCGTCGAGGAGCACCGAGCACGAGCCGCACTCGCCCTGTTCACACGCGTTCTTCGAGCCGGGGAGCGCGAGCGTGTCGCGCAGCGTCGTCAGCAGGCTCTCGCCGGCCCAGACGTCGGCCTCGAGCGGCTCGCCGTTGACGGTCAGCGTGATCTTCATGCCGGCACGCTCACACGAGAACCCTGTCCAGCGCCCGCCTCGTCAGCACCTTCAGGGCGTGGCGGCGGTAGGCCGCGGTGCCGCGGACGTCGTCGATCGGGCTGGCTGCGGCGGCGACCAGCTCGGGGAAGTCCTCGCGCGCGTCGAGGGGCGCCGTCACGAGCGCAGGCACCGGGCCCGCCGACCCGTACGCCGCGCGCAGCTCGCCGCGCTCGCGGTCGATACCGACGGCCAGCGAGCAGACGGCGATCACCATCGCGTTCCGCGGGCCGACCTTCATGAACGTCTGCGGCTGGCCGGTCGGATCGACCCGAACGGCGAGCACGAGCTCGTCGTCTTCGAGCGCGCTCCGCTTCGGGCCGAGGAAGAACTCGGTCAGCGGCAGCGTCCGGACGCCGCGCGCGCTTCCGATCTCGACGGTCGCGTCCTCCACGAGCAGAGGCGGATGGGCGTCGCCGGCGGGCGAGGCGGTGCCGAGGTTGCCGCCGATCGTGCCGCGGTTGCGGATCTGGGGCGAGCCGACGGTGCGCGACGCCTCGGCGAGTGCGGGCAGGAGCTCGGCGAGCTCGCCCTGCATCGCCTCCGTGTACGTCAGGCCGGCCCCGAGGCGCAGCGAGCCGTTCTCGCGCGCCCAGCCCCTCAGCTCCGCCACCTCGGCGAGGTTGAGGATCGTCTGCGGCCGCGCGCGGTCGAAGTTGAGCTCGACGAGCAGGTCGGTGCCGCCGGCGATCGGGCGGGCGTCCGGCCGCTCGGACTTGACGCGCAGGGCCTCGTCCAGGGTGCGGGGCGTGATCACCTCCACTAGATGGTCGATCGGTAGTGCGCGTGCTTCCGGCGGCGTTCCAGACCAAGCCGGGGGCCGCACTCGCACGCGGCCAAGGCAGGTTGCCTTGGCAAGGGCGAGGGTGGATCCCGGCGCAGCGTCTGGGACGTCGTCCGGGAGTGCGGGAACTGCCGATCGACCATCTCAGGCAAAGATACGGTACGCAGGCATGAAGTCCCTGCTCGCCGACGCCTGGGTCCTGACCATGGACGACGCGGGGACGGAGCACGAGGACGGCTGGATCCTCGTCGAGGACGGACTCGTGGCCGCGGTCGGCACGGGCGAGGAGCCGGAAGCGGACGAGCGGACCGGCCTCGGCGGGGCGGTGGTCACGCCGGGCCTCGTGAACACCCACCACCACCTGTACCAGACGCTCACGCGCGCGCGTGCGCAGCAGGCGACGCTCTTCGAATGGCTCGTCGAGCTCTACCCGACCTGGGCGAAGATCGACGCCGAGGCCGAGTACGCCGCCGCGCGCACCGGGATCGCAGAGCTGATGCTCTCCGGCTGCACGACCGTCTTCGACCACCACTACGTCTTCCCGCGCGGCCGCGCCGGGCTGGTCGAGGCCGAGGTGCAGGCGGCGACGGAGCTCGGCTGCCGCCTCGTCGCCTCGCGGGGCTCGATGGACCTCGGCGTCTCCGACGGCGGCCTGCCGCCCGACGAGCTCGTCGAGGAGATCGACGAGATCCTGGCCGACACCGCACGCCTCGCCGGCGACCTGCACGAGCCCGGCCCCGGCGCGCGCATCCAGATCGCGGTCGCGCCCTGCTCGCCCTTCTCCGTCACCGGCCGGCTGATGACCGAGTCGGCCGAGCTCGCGCGCCGGCTCGGGCTCCAGCTCCACACCCACCTCGCCGAGACGGTCGAGGAGGAGGCGTACTGCCAGGAGCTCTACGGCTGCACGCCGGTCGAGTACCTCGACTCGCTCGGCTGGCTCGACGGCGACGTCTGGTGCGCGCACTGCGTCCACCTCGCTCCGCCCGAGATCGCGCGCTTCGCGGCGACGGGCACCGGCGTCGCCCACTGTCCGACCTCGAACCTCCGCCTCGGCGCCGGGGTCGCACCCGTGCGCGAGCTGCTCGACGCGGGCGTGCGGGTCGGGCTCGGCGTCGACGGCTCGGCCTCGAACGAGCGCAGCCATCTCTTCGACGACGTCAAGCAGGCGCTCCTCGCCGCACGCGGCCGCGGTGGGCCGAAGGCGATGACGGCGCGCGAGGCGATCCGCCTCGGCACGCGCGGCGGCGCGGCCGTGCTCGGCCGGGCCGACATCGGCGCGATTGCACCAGGCCTGTGCGCCGACCTCGCCGTCTGGCGGACGGACGGGCTCGAGCTCGCAGGCGCGGCCGATCCGGTCGCCGGGCTCGTCTTCGCCGGCGCGGACCGCGTCGACCGGCTGTACGTCGGCGGAGAGCTCGTCGTCCGCGGCGGCGCACTGGTGCACGCCGACGAGGCGGAGATCGCTCGCGCCCATCGCGCGCAGGCCGTTAGATTCGCCCCATGAGCAATGCCGCCATCTCGCTGTCGACCCATGTGCTGGACACGGGCGCCGGCAAACCGGCCGACGGCGTCCTGATCGTGCTCTACCGCGGCGACATGTTCATGACCGAGACCCGCACGGACGCCGACGGCCGCGCGAGACTCTCCGACGACCTCGACCCGGGCACCTACCGGCTCGTCTTCCACCCCCCGTCCCCGTTCTTCAAGCGCGTCGAGCTCGAGGTCGATCTCGACGAAGGGCACTACCACGTGCCGCTGCTCTTCTCCCCGTACTCGTGCGCGAGCTACCGCGGCAGCTGAGCGCCGCGGAGTTGACGCCGCTGTTCTCGGGGCGAACGAGCCTCGTGGACGCGCTGGCCGAGCGGGAGGATCCGCTCGGGGTCGCCGAGGAGGTGGCGCTGGCGCTCCCCGAAGCCGACCAGGTCGCCGCGCTCGCGACGCACCCGCGCATCGGCGAGCCGTCGGAGGAGCAGCGCGGCGCGGAGCCGGAGGTGCTCGATGAGCTCGCCCGCCTGAACGACGAGTACGAGCGCCGCTTCGGCTTCGAGTTCGTCGTCTTCGTCGACGGACGCACGCGCGCCGAGCTCCTGCCGGTGCTGCGCGAGCGGCTCGAGCGGACGCGAGGCGAGGAGCTCGAGACGGGCCTGCGGGCCCTCTGCGCGATCGCACGGTCTAGATGGGAACAGCACCGGTGGACGCGGACTACCTGAAGGACCTCGCCGACCTCGTCCTGCGGCTGCTGCACGTCGTCGCCGGGATCGCGTGGATCGGCGCGTCCTTCTACTTCATCCGGCTCGACCTCGGGCTCGCGCCACCCGCGGAGCCGAAGCCGGGCGTCGCCGGCGAGTACTGGGGCGTCCACGGCGGCGGCTTCTACCACTCGCAGAAGTACCAGGTGGCGCCGCCGAAGCTGCCCGAGCACCTGCACTGGTTCAAGTGGGAGGCGTACACGACGTGGCTCTCGGGCTTCGCGCTCCTCGTCGTCCTCTACTGGCTGGATGCGGGCGACCGCCTCGTCGACCCGGCCGTCGCCGACCTGAGCGCCTGGAGTGCGGTTGCGCTCTCGGCGGCGGGACTCGCGCTTGCCTGGCTCGCCTACGACGCGGCCTGCCGCTTCCTCCGCGACGACCGCCTCGTCGCCGTGGCCGTGGCCGCGCTCGTGACCCTCTCCGCCGCCGCGGCCGGCCAGCTCTTCGCCGCGCGCGCATCGTTCCTCCAGGTCGGCGCGATGCTCGGGACGATCATGGCCGCGAACGTCTTCTTCGTGATCATCCCCGCGCACTGGGAGCTGGTGCGCGCGAAACAGGAGGGCCGTGAGCCGGATCCCGAGCCGGGGCTGCGCGCGAAGCAGCGCTCGGTGCACAACAACTACCTGACGCTCCCCGTCGTCTTCACGATGCTGGCCGGGCACTTCCCCCTGACGTTCGGCCATGAGCACGCCTGGCTCGTCCTGCTCGCGATCTTCGCGATCGTGGCCGCGATCCGGCACTTCTTCAACCGCTGGCACACCGGCCGGCGCGAGTGGTGGATCCTCGGCGCCGCGGGCGCCGCGGCGATCGCGCTCGCGTTCGTGCTGGCGCCGGACGACGTCGTCGCGACCGACGCGCCCGACGACGCGGTCGCGCAGAGCATCGTCGCCGCGCGCTGCCAGACATGCCACTCCGGCGTCTCGGCTCCGAACGGCGTACGGCTGGAGTCGCTTGCACAGATGGAGCAGCACGCGGGCGAGATCGAGCGCCAGGTCTCGGCGCGCGCGATGCCGCCGGGAAACGCGACCGGGCTCACCGAAGCGGAGCGGGAGCAACTCGTCGCCTGGGCCGCGGCCCACGGTTAGGGTCTCGGCGTGCTCGAGATCACGGCAGCCGGAATGCGCTTCGTCGCGCGCTGGGAGGAGGGACTGGCCCCGAGGACGGTGGAGGCCTTCAAGGCGATCCTGCCGCTCGAGGACCGGATCATCCACTGTCGCTGGAGCGGCGAGTCGAACTGGATCCCGTGGGGTGATCGCGACCTCGGCATCGGCCCCGAGAACGCGACCAGTTATCCCCACCCCGGCGAGCTCGCGCTCTACCCGGGCGGCGAGAGCGAGACGGAGCTCCTCTTCCCGTACGGCTACTGCCACTTCAAGAGCAAGGCAGGCGAGCTGTGGGCGAACCACTTCGCCACGCTCGTCGAGGGCGAGGAGCAGCTGAAGGAGCTCGGCCGGCTCACTCTCTGGGAGGGCGCACAGCCGATCTCCTTCCGCGAGCTCTAGGCCGCACGCGGAGGCAAGGTCACGTATCGTCGCGGGCGGAATTCCGTCCCGAGGAGGCGACATGCGTGCTCCGCTCTGCTCGCTCGTCACTGCGGCTTCCCTGTCGGTACTCGCCCTCGCCGGCACCGCAACCGCGGCCACCGCGCCGACCGGGCCGCCGACCTCGGTCGGTTCCGGCGGAGCCGCCGCGACCGTCGAGACTCTGGCGACCCAGGCTGCGATCGACACTCTCCGCCGCGGCGGCAATGCCGTCGACGCGGCGATCACCGCCGCCGCAGTGCTCGGCGTCACCGAGCCGTTCTCGTGCGGGATCGGCGGCGGCGGCTTCCTCCTGCTCCGGACCGCAGGCGGCGCCGTCACATCGATCGACCACCGCGAGCTCGCTCCGGCGGCGATGCGCGACGACTCGTTCTGGGAGAACGGCGCGCCGCTCGCGTTCAACTCGGCGCGCTTCAGCGGCCTCTCGGTCGGCGTCCCCGGCACCGTCGCCGGCTGGGCGCGCGCGCTCGACGGCTACGGAACGATCTCGCTCGCGCAGGCGCTGCAGCCCGCGATCCGGATCGCCCGCGACGGGTTCCTGATCGACCCTGTCTTCTTCGAGCAGGTCCGAGCCAACGTCGACTTCTTCGACGACGTGCCTGCGTCCGCGGCGCTCTTCCTCGACCCCGACGGGACGCCGAAGGATGTCGGCACCGTCTTCCACAACCCGGACCTCGCGCGCGCCTACGAGCGGATCGCGCATCTCGGCGCGAAGGGGTTCTATCGCGGTGCGATCGCGGACGCCCTCGTCGAGACGGTTCAGAGCCCACCGGTCGCTCCGACCGCCAACCATGTGTGGCGCGCGGGCCTGATGACGATGCGCGACCTGCACACCTACACGGCTCCTGAGCGGGCGCCGACGCGCGTCTCGTACCGTGGCCTCGACGTCTACGGGATGGGCCCGCCTTCGAGCGGCGGCTCGACCGTGGGCGAGGCGCTGAACATCCTCGAGGGCTACCCGCTCGCGGCGATGAGCCGCGACCGGCAACTGCACCTCTTCCTCGAGGCGTCGCGCTACGCCTTCGCCGACCGCGGTGCGTACCTCGGCGATGCCGACTTCGTGCCCGTGCCGCTTCGCGGCCTGCTCTCGGACGGGTTTGCGGCGACGCGACGCGCGCTGATCAAGGAGGACGCGGCTGCTCCCGGCGCCGTCGCGCCCGGGGATCCCTGGCCGTTCGATGGCGCCGTCGGCATGTTGCTCGCAGGGGCTTCCTCCGACACGGAGGGCCTGTCGACGACGCACCTCAGCGTCTCGGACAGCTCGGGGAACGTCGTCTCGTACACGTTCACGATCGAGTCGACCGGCGGCGCGGGGCTCGTCGTGCCTGGGTGGGGGTTCCTGCTCAACAACGAGCTGACCGACTTCGACTTCTCGCTGTTCAACCACCCGAACAGCGTCGCGGGCGGAAAGCGCCCGCGCAGCTCGATGGCGCCCACGATCGTCACCGAGGCGGGCCGCCCGCTGCTGACGGTCGGATCGCCCGGCGGCTCGACGATCATCACGACGGTCCTGCAGCTCTTGCTCGACCGGCTCGATGCGGGGATGACGCTCCCGCAGGCGATCGCCGACCCCCGCGCGACCCAGCGAAACGGCGCCACCACTCAGGCCGAGCCTGGATTCCCGACGGCGGCGCTCACCCCGTACGGTCATCGCTTCGTCGCCAACCCGGAGATCGGCGCCGCAACCGGAATCGAGTTCCTTCCGGCCGGCGGCCTCGTCGCGGCCGCGGAGCCGACCCGCCGAGGGGGCGGCAGCGCGATGGTGGTGTCGCCGATCAGCCCCTAACCGACCGGGCGTCAGGGGAGCGCGAGCAGGACGTAGGCGTTCACGAGCTCGTCCTTCCCCTTCATCCTCAAGCCGGGCCGCGGCTCGACGAGCGCGCCGTCGGGTAGCCCGGCGTGGGTCTGCGGTCCGATCAGCACCCCGCCCGCGGGAGCGAGCCCCTCGAGCCGCGAGGCCGTGTTGACCATGTCGCCGAGCACCGGGTAGGCGACGTAGCCGTCCCCTCCGACCTCGCGGACGACGGCATCGCCGCTGTTCACGCCGATGCGGAGGCTCGGCCAGCCCGGATGCTCGGCCGCGAGGGCCGCCATCTCGCGCTGGAGCGCGAGCGCCGCACGCGAGGCCCGGATCGCGTGGTCGGGCTGATCGCCCCTGCTGTTGAACGTGGCGACGATCCCGTCGCCGATGAACTTCTCCACCTCGCCGCCGAAGTCGCGCGTGAGCAACGGCGCCGCCGTGCCCCAGTACGCGTTCAGCACTGCCGCAACCTCTGTCGGCGACCGCTCGGCGAAGGTCGTGAAGCCCACGAGGTCGCCGAAGAGAACGCTGACGTCCTGACGCCGTTCTCGGGTCGTCGGCAGGTAGAGAGCCCGGAAGCGCTCGTCCCGCCATTCGCGCTGGACGGCGAACCCGATGATCAGATAGGCGAAGACGATCAGCCCGTGCCACTCCCACCAGCTCGCGTGCCACTTGCGCTCGCCCGTGATCGCGACGCCGATCATCGCCTCGGAGAGCAACAGGAAGCACGCGATCACGGACGTCGAGAGCAGCGTCGGGCGATGCCGGAAGAGACGCCAGTACCGCACGGCGCTCACGGCATAGAGGACCGTCCCCAGGATCGCCAGCGCGGCGAGAAAGCGTCCCGTCGCGGCCTCGCTGTTCGACCCGCTCAGCGGCGGCAGGTTCGCCAGCGTCCAGAGGAACCACACGCCCATCGCGATCAGCACGGCTGCACGGAGCTCCCCGCGGCGGCGCATCACCCGCCGCCCGAAGTCGGGCCGCACGTCGACGAACGCCGACCCCGCGGCGAAGAACGCGCTCACGAGCAGCCCGATCGGGATCGCGATCTGGAAGCCGGCGCGGCTCTCGGAGAAGAGGACGCCGGTCGTTCCGAACGCGTGCAGGCCCATGAACCCACCGGTCGCCATGAACGCGAGCGAGAGGAGCAGCACGCGGGCGTCCCCGCGGCGGTTGGCCGCCTCGCCGGCCGCGTAGCCGAGCGCGAACGCCACGCCGCCGACCAGGCCGAAGATGACGAAATGCGCCTGGTGATTGTGGAGCTGCGGGTCGAGCTGCTCCCGCAGGAGCAGCGAGACGAACCCCACGAGGGGCAGCGTGACCGCGAGCACGCCTGCGATCAGGACCGCGCCGGCGCCGTTGGTACGAGGGTTCGCGTGTTCCGACATTTGCATCACATGAGACTAGGCCGCGTCGGCTCGGCAGCGATGATGATTTCGTGTCGTCCTCGAGAACGACGGTTTCGCGCAGGCTCAGTCCTGTTCCAAGCGCAGGTCGAAGCCCGCGGGCGCGTGGACGTTCACCATCCGGACGAGCGCATCGCCGTCGTTCCGGAAGGTGTGCTGGAGGCCGGGCGGGACGAGCACGAACGTGCCGGGACCGGCCGCGACGACCTCGTCCTCGACCGTGAAGGTGAGCTCCCCCTCGAGGATGTAGAAGGCGTCGTCCTCGGCCGCGTGCGCGTGGATCGGCGGGCCGCCGCGGTGCGGCTGGATCTCGATCACGGCGAGGTTGAAGCGCGGCGTGTCGGCGCTCCGCGCGAGGAACTCGACGTTGCCGACACGGTGGCCCTCGCCGGGGCGGACGACGACCGCCTTCATCCCGCCAACCGCCGCAGTGCTCCGGTGAGGGCGTCGACCGCCAGGGCGATGTCCTCCTCCGAGCTCAGCTCGGCCGGGTTGTGGCTGACGCCGCCGTTGAGGCTGCGGACGAAGAGCATCCCCGACGGGACGCCCGCGGACGCGAGGATGCCCGCGTCGTGGCCGGCGCCGGACGGCAGCTCGAGCGCCGGCAGACCGAGCGCCTCGACCTCGGCGAGCAGCGCCGCCCTGATCTCCGGCGACATCGGCGACGGCTCAGTCCGGATCGGCTCCTCGATCTCGAGCGCGTCGGCAAGCCGGTCGAGCCGCTCGGCGTCGGGAGCGCGCGCGTCGACCGAGACGACGACCCGGCCGGGGATCACGTTCGTCCCGCCGGGCTCCACCGTCACCTGGCCGACCGTGGCGACCGCACCCTCGATCCCGCGTGCAGCGTCGCGCGCGTGCAGGACGAACTCCGCCGCAGCGACGAGCGCGTCCTCGCGCACGTCCATCGGCGTCGTGCCCGCGTGGCCGGGCGCGCCGGCGAACGTGCGGCTGCCACGAACGTAGCCGACGATCGCAGTGACCACCCCGAGCGGCACGTCGGAGCGCAGGAGAGTCGGCCCCTGCTCGATGTGCAGCTCGACGTACGCGCCGGGCCGAGCCGAGCAGCCGCGGCTCCCGGCGCAGCCACGTTCCTCGTCGCGGAAGACGACGACCCCGAGCCCGGGCGTGCCGAGCCGCTCGACGGCCTCGAGCCCCGCGACGACGCCGAGCGTGCCGTCGAACCGGCCGGCGCCCGGCACCGTGTCCAGATGCGAGCCGGTCCAGACCTCGCGCTCCCCGCCCGGGACTCGGCCGATCAGGTTGCCGGCGCCGTCGACCTCGACCTCGAGCCCGGCCTCGCGGAACCAGCCCGCCGCGAGCGCGTGGGCCGCGTCCTCCTCCGGCGAGTAGCCGATGCGGTCGCCGAGGGCGGCCAGCTCGTCGAGGCGCTCCAGGATCCGCATCGCCGCGGAACCTATCGCGAGCGCAGACCGGCCGAGTCCAGCTCCGCGGCGACCAGCGCGTCATAGCGCTCCGCTTCGAGGTCTCCGAGCGGGTCCTTCGTGAACCGCAGCAGCTCTCCGTACGGCAGCCCGAAGGCGGCTCGCATTGCGAGCAGCCGCCGCCGCTCCGGCGAGAGCTCGCCGATGGTCCGCGCGGCCGCGTTCAGGCGCCGCACTTGCCGAATGCGCGGCGGCAGCGCCCAGAGCAGGAGCAGGGCCGACGGAAGCGCGAAGAAGAGGAGGCCGAGGAGGTCGGCCAGGTCGTGCGCCGCACCTGCCCCGCCGCGACCGAGATCCTGCACCTCGCCGCCGGAGCCCTCGCCGGCGCCGCGGAGCGCGTCGCCGAGGTCGTCGCCGACGATCGGCGTCCCGTCGACTGCGTCGGCAGCCGCCTCGAAACCCCCGCTGACACCGTTTCCGGCCGACTCGACTCCCTCTCCCAGCACGGCCAGCCGGTCGACGGCGTCGTGCACCTCGCGGGCGACGAGCGCGAAGAGGACGAGCGCGAGCACGACGGCGAGATCGCGCGCGATCAGGTCGAGACGCCGGGCGCGCTGCTCGGGGTAGAGGCGCACGTGGAGCATCTACCCGTTTCCGGCTGTCGCAAGCGGTCGCAGCAGCCACGCGCCTGCGAGCGGGAAGACTGCGGCCAGCGCGAAGGCCAGACCCCACGAGGTCTCGGAGACGGCCGCCGCGAAGGCCGACCGGCGCCACGACGCCGATCGCGGAGAGCACGGTCTGCTGGAAGCCGATCGCGGCGCCGCTGCGGCGGCCGCCGAGCTCGGCGGCGATCGTGTAGGAGAGCCCGTTCCACGCCATCGACATCCCGGTCGCGAGCGCGAGGGCAGGGACCAGCAGCCACGGCGAGGCGTCCGTGAGCACGGCGACCGCGCCGAGCGTGCCCGCGACGGCGACGCCGATCCAGCGAAGCGGCCGCACGCGCGAGCCGAGCACGTCCGACCAGCGCCCGACCGCGATCCGCAGCACCGCCGCCAGCGCCTGACCGGCCGCGAACACCGCCGCGGCTTCTCCGGTCGAGAAGCCGCGCTCGTCGTGCAGGAAGAGGACGACGAAGCCCATCATCGCCACCTGCGCGACGAGGTAGAGCCCGCTGCCCCAGCATGCGAGCCAGAGCCGGCGGTCCCGGAGCGTGATCTCGACGTCGGTGGCGTCGAGGTGCTCCTCGGTGCCGGCGCGGAGCACCAGCGCGCCCGCGAGCGCACCCATCAGCACGAAGCCCGCGACGAAGAGCAGGCCCGCGCGAGGCGTTTCGAGCAGGGGCAGGGCGAGCGCCGCGACGGCCCCGCCCACCGGCACGGCCGTCTGGCGGATGCCGAGCGCGAGCCCGCGCTCGCGGGCCGAGAACCACCGCATCACGGCCCGGCCGCTGCCGGACTGGACGCTGCCACCCGCGATCCCGGCGAGCCCGAGGAGCACGACGAGCCAGCCGAAGCTGGGCGCGAAAGCGGCGCCGGCGAGGAAGAGCGAGCAGGCCGCAAGTCCGCCGGCAAGCGTCCAGCGCTCGCCCCAACGGTCGACGGCGAAGCCCCACGGCAGCAGCGCGAAGGTCAGCCCGATCCACTCGGCCGCGAGGACGACGCCGATCTCGGTCAGGCTGAGGTCGTACTCCTCGCGCAGCGCCGGTGCGAGGACGGCGACTGCGAACGCGACCGTCGAGAAGGCGGCCTGCGCGAACGTGCCCGCCGCGAGGACGGCCCAGCGGTACGGCAACTGCTAGAGGCCGAAGGGGTTGATCGGGCGCGAGCCGGTGTTGACCGTCACGCTCTTCGTCTCGAGGTAGAGGTCGAGCGAGTCGAGCCCGAGCTCACGGCCGAACCCCGACTGCTTGTAGCCGCCGAACGGCAGGCCCGGGAACGCCGTGTAGGGCATGTTGATCCCGACGGTGCCGGCCTTGATCCGCGCCGCCAGCCGGTGGCCGCGCGCGGGATCGCCGGTCCAGACCGACGCCATCAGGCCGTACTTGACGTCGTTCGCCAGCCGGATCGCGTCCTTCTCGTCCTCGAACGGCGTGATCGTGACCACCGGGCCGAAGACCTCCTCCTGGGCGATCGTCGACGAGTTGTCGACCTTCGCGACGACGGTGGGCGGGTAGAACGCGTGCTCGCCCGGCTCGCCGCCGAGCACGACTTCGCCGCCCTCCTCGCGCGCGCCCTCGACGAAGGAGTGGACGCGCTCGCGATGGGCCTGCGAGATCAGCGAGCCCATCTGCGTCTCGGCGTCGAGCGGGTCGCCCACCTTCAGCTGCGAGGCCTTCTCGGTGAAGGCGGCGACGAACTCGTCGTAGATCGAGGCCTCCACGAGCACGCGAGAGCGCGCCTCGCAGCTCTGGCCCGCCGAGTAGTAGATCGACCAGACCGCGCTCGGGATCGCCGAGTCGAGATCGGCGTCGGCGAAGACGAGGTTGGGGCTCTTGCCGCCGAGCTCGAGCGTCAGCCGCTTGATCGGGTCGGAGCAGAGCCGCATGATCTCGCCGCCCGTCTTCGTCGAGCCCGTGAACGCCACCTTGTCGACGCCCGGATGCCTGACGAGATAGGCGCCTGCGCCTGGGCCGTCGCCGGTGACGATGTTGATCGCGCCGGCGGGGAAGCCGACCTCGGCGGCGAGCTCGGCCAGCCGGAGCGCCGACACGGGCGTCTGCGGGTCGGGCTTGAGCACGACCGAGCACCCGGCCGCGAGCGCGGGCGCGAGCTTCCACGTCGTCATCAGGAGCGGGTAGTTCCAGGGCACGATCTGACCGGCGACGCCGACCGGCTCCTTCAGCGTGTAGGAGAGGAGCGAGCCGCCGATCGGGTTGGAGCGGCCGCCGATCGAGCCGACCGCGGAGGCGTAGTAGCGGAAGTTCTCGACCGCGCCGAAGAGCTCGGCCTTGGTCGATGCGATCGCCTTCCCGACGTTGCGGGCCTCGAGCTCGGCCAGCTCGTTGCGGTTCGCCTTGAGCGCGTCGGCGAGTGCGTGCAGGAGGCGGGAGCGCTCGTTCGCGGGCGTCTTGCCCCAGTCTCCGTCGAGTGCTGCGCGGGCGGCCTCGACCGCGCGATCGATGTCCCCTTCGCCGGCGAGCTGCGCGGTGCCGAGCGGCTCCCCGGACGCGGGCTCGACCAGGTCGCGGGCGGACGAGCCTTCCACGACCTCGCCGTTGATGAAGAGCCCGTACTCGTTCGTCGCGACGGCCACGGCAGGGACGATAGCGCTACCCGCCGAGATGGCGGAGGGCGACGGAGAGCGCGGGCGGCTCGACCCCCTCCGGGAGCAGGTTCGGATCCTCCACGAGCGCGAGGGTGAGGACGATCCGCCCGGAGGGGATGCGCTTCGACCCGACGAACGTCGACCCGGTCGCCTCGCCAAGAGGCTCCCACCCGGTGGCCTTCGCGGCCGCACTCGCCTCCTCGAGCGCACGAGCGGGATCGGAGTCGAGCCGGAAGAGGCGCGTAACGGTCGCCGGGACGGGCTTGCCCAGCAAGCGGCCCTCGTTCCGGGACGCCGCTTCGACGAGCGTCCCGCCGGGTGGCGCGTAGCCGGCCATGCGATCGTCGCGCAGTACCTGCACGCGCAAGCTCGGCTCCTCGCCTTGGGCAAGCAGGATCACGAGCACGCCGAGCACCGCCACGGCGGCGAGGATCTTCGCGCGGGTGCTCACCGCTCGAACAGCGCGGCCTGGCCCTGCCCGACCCCGACGCACATGGTCGCGACGCCGTAGCGGCCGCCGCGCCTGCGCAGCTCGTGCAGCAGCGTGACGACGAGGCGCGCGCCGCTCATCCCGAGCGGATGCCCGATCGCGATCGCGCCGCCGTTGACGTTCACCTTCGACTCGTCCAGCCCGAGCTCGCGCACGACGGCGAGGCTCTGCGACGCGAAGGCCTCGTTCAGCTCGACGAGATCGAGGTCGCCGACGCCGATTCGGGCGCGGTCGAGCAGCTTGCGCACGGCCGGCACCGGCCCGATCCCCATCACGCGCGGGTCGACCCCGGCGACGGCGCTCGCGACGAAGGCACCGAGCGGTTCGGCGCCCAGCGCCCGCGCTTTCTCCTCCGACGCGATCACGAGGGCGGCCGCGCCGTCGTTGAGGCCGCTGGAGTTGCCCGCGGTGACCGACCCGCCTTCCCGGAAGGCGGGCTTCAGCGCTGCGAGCTTCTCGGCGCTCGTGTCCGGCCGCGGATGCTCGTCGCGGACGAGCTCGCCGACCGGGACGAGCTCGTCGGAGAAGTCCGCCTCGGCCCACCGCTGCTGCGAGCGGAGCGCGAACTCGTCCTGATCCTCGCGCGAGACGCTCCAGCGCTCGGCCACGTTCTCGCCGGTCTCGCCCATCGCCTCGAGCGGGAACTTCGCCTCGAGCGCAGGGTTCGGGAAGCGCCACCCGAGCGTCGTGTCGTACATGGTGCGGTCGCCGCGCGGATAGGCGGCGTCCGGTTTCGCGGTCACGAGCGGTGCGCGGCTCATCGACTCGACGCCGCCCGCGACGAAGAGGTCACCGTCACCGGCCGCGATCGCGTGGCAGGCGCCGACGACCGCGGAGAGCCCCGATGCGCAGAGCCGGTTGACGGTCACGCCCGCGACCGAATCCGGCAGCCCGGCGAGCAGCGCCGCCATCCGCGCGACGTTGCGGTTGTCCTCGCCCGCCTGGTTGGCACAGCCGAGGTAGACGTCCTCGATCTCGCCCGCGTCGACGCCCGCCCGCTCGACCGCGGCGGCGACTGCGATCGCGGCGAGGTCGTCCGGCCGCACACCGGAGAGCGCCCCGCCGTAGCGCCCGACGGGCGTCCGCACCGCCGAGATGACGACGGCCCGGCTCACTGGACGTAGTCGAGCCTGACCGGCTCCGGGAAGGCGCCGATCGCCTCGCCCCGGCGGAGCAGCTCCTCGACCGCCCTGCGCCCCTCGTCGCCGTAGTCGCATGTCAGCTCGTTCACGTACATGTCGACGAAGCGTTCGTTCGTGGCGGCGTCGATGCCACGGCCGAAACGCATCGCGTAGCGCATGGCATCGCGGCGGTTCGCGAGCCCGGCCTGGATCGAGTCGAGCAGCACCGCAGACAGATCGGGCAGGCGGTCGCCGACGTCGCGCCGCGCGAGGTTGACGCCCAGCGGCAGCGGCAGCCCGGTCTCGAGGAGCCACCACTCGCCGAGGTCGAGCACCTTGTGCAATCCCTCCGCCTCGTACGTCAGCTGCCCCTCGTGGATCACGAGCCCTGCGTCGGCGCGGCCGGAGGAGACCTCGTCGAGGATCCGGTCGAACGGCAGCTCGCGGTGGGCGAAGTCTCCGAGCGCGAGCCTGAGGGTCAGGAACGCGGTCGTCATCCGGCCGGGCACGACGATCTCCGCGAAGCGCAGCTGCTCGAGGCCGAGCGGCTCGCGGGCGACGAGGATCGGCCCGTAGCCGGAGCCGATGCTCGCCCCGTGCGGCAGCAGGACGTAGCGGTCCTGCACGAACGGATACGCGTGCAGCGAGGTCGCCGTGACCTCGAGCCGCCCGGTGAGCGCCCACTCGTTCAGCGTCTGGATGTCCTGCAGCACCTGCTCGAAGCGGAAGCCGCGCGTGTCGATCGCTCCGGCGGCGATCGCCCAGAACATGAACGCGTCGTCGGGATCCGGGCTGTGACCGAGCTTGATCAGCACCGGTCGAGGCTACCAACCGACCTAGACTGAGCCGGGATGGTCGAGCTGAGCGACGCGATCCAGGACTACCTGAAGGAGATCTACAAGCTGGGCACCGAGAGCGAGCGCGTCTCGACCTCGGCGCTCGCGGAGCGCCAGCAGGTCTCGGCCGCGTCGGCCAGCGCGATGGTCAAGAAGCTGGCGGCGCTCGGGCTCGCCGAGCATGCGCCCTACCGCGGCGTCACGCTCACCCACGCGGGCGAGCAGGTCGCGCTCGAGGTGATCCGCCACCACCGACTGCTCGAGCTCTACCTCGCGGAGACGCTCGGGATCGGGATCGACGACGTCCACGACGAGGCCGACCGGCTCGAGCACGCGCTCTCGGAGGAGCTGGAGGCGCGGATCGACAGGGCGCTCGGCTTCCCGACCCACGACCCGCACGGCGACCCGATCCCGGACGCGAACCTGGAGTGGCCGAAGGAGGGTTAGCGCTCCCGCTGGCGTCTGGCGCGTCGCTCGCGGTGCGTAGGCCGGTGGAACAGTGCTGAGCACGGGCCGCCGGTTGGAGCGCCGCGAGCGGCGCGAGGTCGGCGGAGCCGGGCACCGCCCGGCGGGAGCCGACCGGTCAGGCGTCAGCGGCGGCCGAAGAAGAAGCGTTCCAACACCGGGAGCACTTCCTTGCGCGTGAACGGGTGCACCCGCTCGGTCGAGCCGTCGTCCTCGAGCACCCGCGCGTCGTCCTCGAGCGCCCCGTTCGCCGCCTCGAGCGCGTCGCCGAGCTCGTGCCCCTCGAAGAGGTAGTCCTCCGGCCGCGGTTCGTCGCTGGGCCGGTGCTGTGGGTTGACCGCCCGCCCGACCGCCCAGACCGCCCCCTCGCGGCGCTCGAGCCAGATCACGATCCGCTCCTCGCGCCCCGCGTCGTCGAACCCCTGCAGCGTCCGCTCCGCGCACCTGCTCTCGGAGGTGGTCCTACGCATCCAAAGGAGGATACAATCGCCTGCGATGGCGTTCAGGAACCTCTTCTCGTTCCTCTTCCAGCGCTCGTCGGCGGATGAACGGGTCGCCGCCTACGTGATCCGCGAGCACGATCGCGGCCGCGACCTCGCCGAGATCCTCGATGACCGCTACGTCCAGAACCGCCTCACGCCCGAGCAGCGCGCGCGCCTGCTCGACCGGCCCGAGGTGATCAAGGCGATCGGCAAGGACACGATCGAAGACGTGCGCGCCGCCGCCGGGCTCCAGGCCTAGAGCTCCGTCCCGACTCCCCGTTCCCGCGCGCGCCGCACGAGCTCGGCGGCGATCGCGACGTCCCACGCCGCGAGGCCGTTCGACTTGAAGACGACGACGTCGTCGTCGGACTCCCGCCCTGGAACCTCGCCGGCCACCACCTCCTGGAGCTCGTGCACCTCGAGCCAGTCGAGCACGCCGTTCCGGACCGGGTCGATCAGATCGCCCGACTCGAGCTTCGCGTCCTCCCTCGAGTCGCAGCAGACGAAGGCCGCCCGCTCGAGCACGACGTCGTCGAGCTCGCGCTTGCGCGGGTCGTTGGCGCCGGCGGCGCAGACGAGGGCGCCCGCCTGCAGCCATTCGCCGCGGAGGACGGGGTCGCGTGACGTCGTGATCGTGACAACGATGTCCTGCGCGGCCGCCTCCGTCCCCGACTCGGCCGGCTCGGCGCCGGTCTTCGCGCAGAACGCCTGCAGCCGCTCGGGCGTCCTGCAGTAGGCGAGGACGCGCTCGACCGTCGGCACCGCCGCACGGATCGCCTCGACCTGCGCCTCGGCCTGCCAGCCGCAGCCGATCACGCCGAGCGCGGTCGCCCCGCGGCGCGCGAGGTACTTCGCCGCGACCCCGCTTGCCGCCCCGGTCCGCCTCTGGCCGGCGGCGTCCGCCTCGAGCACGGCGACCAGCTCTCCGTCGAGGCCGAAGAGCGTGACGACGAAGGTCGCCTTGCCTGCCGTCGCAACGTACGTCTTCGTGCCCGCATAGCCGAGCTCTCGGTCGACCGCGAACAGGACCGCGAAGCTGCCGTCCTCGAACGCCAGGCGACGCCGCGGCACGTTCTGGACGGCACCGGCGGCCATCCTCCGGAAGCAGCTCTCGAGCACCGGCACCGCCTCGCCGGCCGTGATCAGGCCCTCGACGTCGGACTCGGTCAGGTAGAGCGGCAAGCCGCGAAGTCTACGAGCCCGACTTCGGGATGAAGCTGATCGCTCCGTTCGTCTCGAGCACCGCCCACCTGACCTTGTCGAGCGTGTCGATCCCGTTCTGCCGCGCGGCCGCCGCGAGCTCTTCGAGGGTGATCCGGTTCCGGCGCAGGTTGCGGTCGATCGGTTTCCCGTCCTCGACCACGATCACCGGCTCGCCGTCGAGCGCCGGCCGCAGGCGCGGGAAGCGGAAGCTCGCGTACGAGATGCCGACCGTCATCAGCGCGATCGTGCTCCCGACGAGGAGCGAGCCCGTGACGGAGAAGTCGTTCTGCGTCACGCCCTGCTGGACGAGGTCCCCGATCATCACCAGCAGGATCAGGTCGAACGGCTGCATCGAGGAGAGCTCGCGGCGGCCGATCACCCTCGTCAACAGATAGACGAAGAGGAACGCGACGGCTGCGCGGACGACGAGATCCATCAGGGGAAGATGGTCACCGTGCGGTCGAGGCGGACGATCGGCGTCTCCCCGTCGAGCAGCTCGACGTCCTGCGGCCGCTGCCCGACTTCGGTCGGGTTGACCTGGAAATGAAGAAAGAAGACGTGCTCGGTGTCGGCGCGGACGCGGCCGAGGTCGAAGGCGATCTTCCCGTCGCGATTCGCCTCGCCGACAGGGGAGGGGACGAGCGTGTTCAGGGTGATCCCCTCGAGCCAACCCGGGTCGAGGAGCAGCGTCGCCGCCTCGAGCTCGCGCTCGGTGCGGATCGTGAAGCGGGACATGAAGAAGAGGCCGCTGCGGAGCCTCTCGGGGGAGTAGACCTCGAGCTCGACGCCCTCCGCGGCACCCGTGGCCGTGCCGGGCCGCTGGCCGAACGTGTTCACGAGGCCGAGCAGGCAAAAGAACGCGAGCAGGGTGAGGATGACCCAGCGCAGGTACGGCCTGTGCTCGCGGCCCTGCAGGTCGCGGTGGCGTGCGAGGGTCAGCTGGTCCGGGGACGAGGCCACGCCGTGCATTTCTCGCGGCGCGGCAGCTCTCCTACCCGGAGGAGGCCGCTACACTAGGCCGTCTCCGGGCGCCCGTAGCTCAGGGGATAGAGCGCTGCCCTGCGGAGGCAGAGGTCGCAAGTTCGAATCTTGCCGGGCGCACTTCTCTGCTGAGTCGACGTCAGGACGCGAGCTCGAGCGGCGCGCCCTCGGGCACCTCCCGCCGGACGTACGCGAGCGCGACCACGCGGTCGCCGTCGCGGACGGCGCTCGTGACGCGGCCGACCTTCTTGCCCTGGTAGACCAGCTCCGTCTCGGGCGCCGGCAGCTCCGCGAGCTCGAGCACACGCAGGCCGCGGTTCGCGTGGCCGCGGTAGTGCAACCGGGCAATCGGCTCCTGGCCCGGATAGCAGCCCTTCGTAAAGCTGACGGCCCGGTCGGTGAGACCCGCCTCGGCCGGGAGGACGCGGTCGTCGATCTCCTTCCCCCACGCGGGTGTGCCCGCCCGGATGCGGAGCAGCTCGAGCTCCGCCGCGGAGACGGTCGGCTCGAACGCCGCGTCGAGGACCTCGGCGGCAGGCTCGCCGTAGTCGCGGGTCGCGATGCCGTCGCCGTCGAACACGACGTGGGAGGTGTGCTCCTCCGGCTCGACCTCGACCTTCGCCGCGAACCGTGAGCGCAGCAGCTCGGCCCGGACGCGCTCGCCGAGCTCCGGCTCGGTCAGCAGGAGAAAGTCGTCATGTCGGCGGCGCAGCACGACGAGCGGAGCGATCACGCGCGCCTTCGCCGTCAGCAGCAGCGCCTGGCACGACTCGCCCGGCCCCAGAGCCGCGACGTCGTTCGAGACCATCCGGTCGAGGTACTCCTCGGCGGCCGGGCCCGAGACCCGGACGAAGGAGCGTGGACGTATCGCGGTGCGCATCGGTGATTACTGTAGAGACGGTGTTCCGGTCCAAGGCGGAGAAAAAGGTGATCGAGGCGGGCTACGACCCGGCGCGGCTGCCGCCCGGGCAGTACCTGACCGAGAAGTGGCCGGTGCTGCACGCCGGCTCGGTGCCCTCGACCGACCTCGCGACGTGGACGTTCGAGGTCTCGGGCGAGGTCGAGAACCCCGTGTCGCTCTCGTGGGAGGAGCTGAACGCACTTCCGCGGACCGAGCACACGCAGGACATCCACTGCGTCACCCGCTGGTCGAGGTTCGACATGACCTTCGAGGGGATCCACTGGCACGAGCTGGAGGAGCTCGTCCGGCCGAAGCCGAGCGCGCACTACGCGATCGCGCACGCCGAGCAGGGCTTCACCGCCAACGTGCCGCTCTCGTTCCTGCGGGACGAGCACGCGCTCCTCGCGACGCACGCGAACGGTGAGCCGCTCAGCGCCGAGCACGGCTACCCGCTGCGCCTCGTCATCCCGGGCAAGTACTTCTGGAAGAGCGCCAAGTGGCTGCGCGGGATCGAGCTCTCGGCGACCGACAAGCCGGGCTTCTGGGAGCGGTACGGCTACCACAACGACGCCGATCCCTTCGAGGAGCAGCGCTACGGCTTCTAGTCGCATCTGAGCCGCATTGCAGGGCTTGCCTCGTGGCAGATCACTCGTTCGAGGGGCTAAGTCAGAGAGCAGGCCGCCGATAACTGGGCTACCCACCTCCCCCTAGTTCCATCCCCTCGAAGACCCGGCCCCCACCGGGTCTTCACTTTGTGGGGGAACCCATCGTGGTTCCCCCACAGGCCCCCTCCTTCTTCGCAGCGGGCCTGTCGGACGCGGCGGGCCTCCCGCCGGGATGAACCCGGCTCCGGCCAAGGGCAGGTCGCGCCTCGTCGACGCAGAACGACGAAGGGCCGGCACGTGGCCGGCCCTTCTGGTTCTTGCGCCGACCCGAGAGCCGGCTGATTCGGGCGGAGCCGGGCTTTGCCCGGCGGGAGCCCAAGCCCACGTCCTTCTCGCGCTGCGAAGAAGAAGGGGGCTCGCGGGGGAACCATGGTTTCCCCCGTGCCGTTTACATCATCCCGCCCATGCCGCCCATGTCGGGCATGCCGGCGCCGGCGCCCGCCTTCTCGGGGGCCTCGGCCACGATCGCCTCGGTCGTGAGGATGTTCTTGCCGATCGACGCGGCGTTCTGCAGCGCCGAGCGGGTCACCATCGTCGGGTCGATGATCCCGGCCTTGACCAGGTCCTCGACCTCGCCCGTGTCGACGTTCAGGCCCTGGCCCTTGGCGGCCGAGCGGACCTGGTTGACGACGACCGAGCCCTCGAGCCCGGCGTTGTAGGCGAGCTGCCGGAGCGGCTCCTCGAGCGAGCGGGCGATGATCTGCGCGCCCGTCTTCTCGTCGCCCTCGAACGTGTCGAGCTTGATCGAGTCGATCGCCTGCAGGAGCGCGACGCCGCCGCCCGGCACGATGCCCTCCTCGAGGGCGGCGCGGGTGGCCTGCAGCGCGTCCTCGACGCGGTGCTTCTTCTCCTTCATCTCCGTCTCGGTGGCAGCGCCGACCTTGACGACGGCGACGCCGCCGGCCAGCTTCGCGAGGCGCTCCTGGAGCTTCTCGCGGTCGAAGTCGGAGTCGGTGTTCTCGATCTCGGACTTGAGCTGCTTGATCCGGGCCTTGATCGCCTCGCCGTCGCCGGCGCCGTCGATGATCGTCGTCGTGTCCTTCGTGACGACGATCCGGCGGCCGCGGCCGAGCTGGGCGATCTTCGTGTTCTCGAGCTTGAGGCCCATCTCCTCGGTGATCACCTCGGCGCCGCTCAGGATCGCGATGTCCTCGAGCATGCGCTTGCGGCGGTCGCCGAAGCCGGGAGCCTTGACCGCGACGGCCGTGAAGGTGCCGCGGAGCTTGTTGACGACGATCGTCGCGAGCGCCTCGCCCTCGACGTCCTCGGCCACGATCAGGAGCGGGCGACCCGCCTGGATCACCTGCTCGAGCACGGGCAGGAGGTCCTTGACCGACCCGATCTTCTGGTTTGCGACCAGGATGTACGGATCGTCGAGCACGGCCTCCATGCGCTCGGCGTCGGTGATCATGTACGGCGAGAGGTAGCCCTTGTCGAACTGCATGCCCTCGGTGAACTCGAGCTCGAGGCCGAACGTCTGGCCCTCCTCGACGTTCACGACGCCGTCCTTGCCGACCTTCTCGATCGCGTCGGCGATCACGTCGCCGATCTCGCGCTCACGCGCCGAGATCGTGGCGACCCGGGCGATGTCCTCCTTGCCCGAGACCTCCTTCGACTGCTTCTTCAGGTCCTCGACGACGGCCTCGACGGCCGCCTCGATGCCCCGCTTGATCCCCATCGGGTTCGCGCCCGCGGCCACGTTCTTCAGGCCCTCGCGCACGATCGCCTGGGCGAGCACGGTCGCGGTCGTCGTGCCGTCGCCGGCGACGTCGTTGGTCGCCGTGGCGACCTCGCGGACGAGCTGCGCGCCCTGGTTCTCGAACGCGTCCTCGACCTCGATCTCGCGGGCGATGGTGACGCCGTCGTTCGTGATCGTCGGCGCGCCGAACTTCTTGTCCAGCACGACGTAGCGGCCCTTCGGGCCGAGCGTCACCTTGACCGCGTCGGCGAGGATATTGACGCCGCGCTCGAGCGCGCGCCGTGCGTCCTCGTTGAACTTGAGCTCCTTGTGAGCCATTTTTCAGATTCCTCCTGTGCTTCCTAGGGTGTGGCTAGACCGCGGCGCGGTCGCCGACGACCTTCGCGAGGACGTCCGACTCGCGCAGAATGAGGACGTCGTCCGAGCCGACCTTGATCTCGGTCCCGCCGTACTTGGAGAAGATGATCTCGTCACCCTCTTCGACGTCCATCTTGATGTACTCCCCGTCCTCGTCACGCGGGCCGGGACCGACAGCGAGGACCTTGCCGCGCTGCGGCTTCTCCTTCGCGGTGTCGGGCAGCACGATGCCGCTGACCGTGATCTCCTCTTCCTCGAGGATCTCCACGATCAGGCGGTCACCAAGCGGCTGCAAATTCATGTGATGCCTCCTCGTCCTTCAGACTTTGTGACACTACTTGGCACTCTGACTGTGAGAGTGCCAGCGGCATTCTACAGGCCCACGCGGGCCGCGCAAGTGCGAACCGTCGCAGTTACCGGCGTTTTGTCACAAAGTGCCGATGACGCGTGAGTTCTCCGCCGGGGGCGTGCTGGTGCGCCGCTTCCGCGGCCGCTGGTGGCTTGCCGTGATCCGACCGAACGGGAAGCCGGAGGGCACCTGGGCGCTGCCGAAAGGCCTGATCGACGAGGGGGAGAAGGGCGCCGAGACCGCATTGCGCGAGGTCGCCGAGGAGACGGGCCTCGCCGGCCGGCTCGAGGGCAAGCTCGGCGACGTGCGCTACGTCTACACGCGCGGCGGCGAGCGGATCTTCAAGGTCGTCAGCTTCTTCCTGCTCCGCTACACGAGCGGCCGGATCGGCGACCTGCCGCCGGGGATGGAGCGGGAGGTCGCGGAAGCGCGCTGGTTGCCGCTCGACGACGCACCGCGGCTGCTCGCCTACGGCGGCGAGCGGGAGATGGCCAGCAAAGCCGCCGCCTCTCTATGATCCTCCGGCGGTGGCCATGTTCGCGCTGAACTTCTACTCACCGCTGGTCGCCGACCAGCTGCGCACGCATCGCAAGACGGCGACGATCCGGCTCGGCGACAAGTCGGGCAAGTACAAGAAGGGGATGATCGTGACCGTGCTCGTCGGCGTCCGCTACGGGCAGCGCGAGAAGATCTTCGACGCGGTGATCGACAAGGTCGAGGTGAAGCAGATCAGCGAGCTCTCGCCGCGCGAGATCGAGCACGACAACCCCGAGATCCGCCGGCCGGACGAGATGACGCGCTTCCTCGGTCAGCTCTACAACCGTCCAGTCACCGAGGACGAGACCGTGACGGTGATCCGCTTCTCGCAGATCATCGGCAGCATGTTCTAGGCGCACGGTCGGCGTAGGATCGAACGGGACCGCCCGTGACGTCCACTGCCCGAACGCCGCTGCTCGTGGTCGCCGACGACGACCCGACCGAGTGCGGGCTGGTCGAGGAGGAGCTGCAGCGGCGCTACGGCGCCGACTACACGATCAGGATCTGCGGCACGTCCGAGCTGTCGGCCGTTCTCGACGAGGCGGAGGCGGCGGGAGACGACATCGCGGTCGCGCTCGCGTCCGGCAAGGAGGGCGCCGAGCTCCTCGCCGGGATGCGAGGCCGCTTCCCGACGGCCCGGCGCGGCCTGTTGATCCCGTGGCTCGGCTGGAGCCGTCGCGGCGTCGGCGAGCTCGTCCTGCGCAGCATGGCCCGTGGCTGGATCGACCTCTACGTGATCGCGCCGACCCGGCGGCGGGACGAGGTCTTCCACCGCACGATCAGCGAGCTCCTGCAGGAGTCCGAGCGCCTGCGCGGCGAGGGCCCGTCCGGTGCAACGGTCGTCGCCGACGTCGGCTCGGCGCGGGGGCACCGCCTCCGCGCCACGCTCGCCGGACTCGGGATCCCGCACCGCGCCCTCCCGGCCGAGGACGGCACCCCGCCCGCGGTCACGCTCGCGGACGGCCGCGTGCTGACCGACCCGGACGCGGCCGAGCTGACGCGCGCGCTCGGCTTCCCGACCGAGCTCGACGCACACGAGGCCGATCTCGTCGTCGTCGGCGCCGGACCGGCCGGGCTCAGTGCCGCCGTCTACGCCGCCTCGGAGGGGCTGCGGACGACGGTGCTCGACGCAGGCGCCGTCGGGGGGCAGGCCGGCTCCAGCTCGCTGATCCGCAACTATCTCGGCTTCCCGCGCGGGCTCGGCGGCGGCGAGCTCGCCCAGCGTGCCTACCAGCAGGCCTGGCTGTTCGGCGCCCAGTTCCGGCTCACCCACCGTGCCTCGGCGCTCGAGCCGCGGGGCGACCGTCACATCGTCGACACCGATGCGGGTGTCGAGATCGCGGCGCGCGCAGTCGTGCTCGCGCTCGGGGTCGAGTACCGCCGCCTCGACGCACCCGGGCTGACCGAGCTCGAGGGCGCCGGCGTCTTCTACGGCGCCGCGATGTCCGAGGCCCAGGCGCTCGCCGGCGACCAGGTCTACATCGTCGGCGGCGGCAACTCATCGGGCCAGGCGGCGCTGCACCTCGCCCGCTACGCCTGCAAGGTCCGGATCCTCGTCCGCGGCCCGGGGCTCGCCGCGACGATGTCGCAGTATCTGATCGAGGCGATCGAACGCGATCCCAACATCGAGGTGCGGCCACAGACCGAGGTCGTCGCGGCGCTCGGCGATGGACAGCTCGAACGGCTCGAGTTGCGGACGTCTGCAGGGAGCGAGACGGTGCCGGCCGCGGCGCTGATCGTCCTGATCGGGGCGCGGCCGAACACCGAGTGGCTGCCGGACGAGATCGCGCGCGACGAGTGGGGCTACGTCCCGACCGGGCCGGGGGTACCCGGCTGGCCGCTCGAACGACCACCGCTGTCGCTCGAGACCAGCCTGCCCGGCGTGTTCGCCGCGGGCGACATGCGCGCGCGCGCGGTCAAGCGGGTCGCGTCGGCCGCGGGGTCGGGAGCGCTCGCGGTCAGCGACGTCCACGCATATCTCGCCCTGGAGCGGGCGGATCGATGGCCCGCTCGCCGCTGACGCTCGCCGTCCTGCTCGCGCTGCCGCTCGTCGGCCTCGCGATCCTGCTCGCCGCGCCCGACGCGGACGTGCACTGGCAGCACCAGCCGTCGCACTTCTGGCTCGTCCTCTTGACGTCGGGGCTCAACGCCGTGCTCGCCTATGCCACCGGCGTCGCGGCGCGCCGCCGCGGCGACCGGCGCGTCCACCTCGTCTCGCTCTCCTTCCTCGCCGCCTCCGGCTTCCTCGCGCTGCATGCGCTCGCGACACCGAGCGTGCTGCTCGACAAGCCGAACCTCGGCTTCGTGATCGCGACGCCGGTCGGGCTCGTGCTCGCGGGCGCGCTCGCGGCGCTCTCGGCGCTCGACAGCGAGCCGATCGAGCCGAGACTGCTCGAGCGGGGGCTGCTCGTCCTGCTCGGCGCCTGGCTGGTCGCCTCGCTGACGCTCTTCCCGGAAGTGGACGACTCGGTCGTGCCGGAGCGCCTCTCGTGGCCGATGGTGGCCCTCTCGATCGCCGGAATCGCCTGCTACACGTTCGCGGTCGTCCGCTACCTCGAGCTCTACCGGGAGCGCGGATCGCGGCTCGTGCTCGGCTTCGCGGTCGCGTTCATCCTGCTCGCCGAGGCGATGGTCGCGGTCGCGGTCGGCCGCAACTGGCAGGCGTCCTGGTGGGAGTGGCACGTGCTGATGCTGCTCGCGTTCGCGGTGATCGCCGTGATGGCCCACCAGGAGGGCACCGAGGAGCGCTTCGGGCGTCTCTATCTCGATCGAGACGCCGAGCCCGTAACGGTGCTCTTCGCCGACCTGCAGGGCTTCACGTCGTTCTCGGAGCGGCACGATCCGGCGACCGTCTCGAGGATGCTCGACACGGTCTTCGAAGCGGCGATCCCGGCGATCGAGCGGCACGGCGGCATGGTCGACCGGTTGATCGGCGACGCCGTCTTCGCGACGTTCGAAGGCGAGGACCACGCAACCCGCGCCGCCCGGGCGGCGCTCGCGCTCCAGGACGAGACCGGGACACTCGCGGACGAGCAGCCCGACTGGCCCCGCTTCCGCGTCGGACTCAACTCGGGCGAGGCGTCAGTGGGCGTGCTCGGCACGGGCAGCGGCCGTACCTACAGCGCGGTCGGCGACACCGTCAACCTCGGCTCCCGGATCGAGGGCCTCGCTCCCGCGGGCCGCGTCGCGATCAGCGCCGAGACGGCGAGTCGGCTCCGGGGCGCCGAGACGGAGCCGCTCGCGACCGTGCAGGTGAAGGGCCGCGAAGAGCCCGTCGAGGTGCTGCTGCTGAAGCGCGTGCCGCCCGGCTAAGCCCATCTCCTGTCCGTCGCGGACATGTGGGGTCCTGGCCCCGACACGTCCGTTCGCGACGGCTACGAGACTGTGCTCGCGGCACGTTCGTGCGAGTGACCGCTAACGACCCGCCTTGCGGATCCGGACGCCGAGCACCTCCGGCGGCCGGACCTCGGCGCCGCACTCCTCGCACTCGACGGCGAACGCCGACGGAAACGGCGCGGAGCACGCCGGGCAGCGGTGGCGCGTCTCGCCGCCGCACTGCGCACAGGTCGCCGGCAGCTCGGCCTCGAGCTCGAGGAAGTAGCGCTGCACGGCCCCGCAGCCGAGGCAGAACGACACCCAATCGCCGAGCGTCTTGCGCCGCTCCTCCTGGATCCAGTTCCGCTTGGCCACGGAAAACGACTCTAGCTAGGGTGCTCGGTCGTGACCGAGCGCCACACGAATCCCTGGCTCGTCCTCTCCCTGGTCTGCCTCGCGCAGTTCATGGTCGTTCTTGACGCGACGATCGTGAACGTCGCGCTGCCGTCGATCCAGGCCGACCTGGACATGGCCGAGAGCGACCTGCAGTGGGTGGTCAACGCCTACACGCTGACCTTCGGCGGCTTCCTGCTCCTCGGCGGCAGGGCCGGCGACCTGCTCGGGCGGAAGCGCGTGTTCCTGGCGGGCGTGGTCGTCTTCACCGGCGCCTCCCTGTTGTGCGCGCTCGCCGACTCGTCCACCACGCTCATCCTCGCGCGCGGCCTGCAGGGCCTCGGCGCCGCGCTGATCTCACCCGCCGCGCTCTCGATCATCACGACGACCTTCGCGGAGGGGCCTGAGCGGAACAAGGCGATGGGCGTCTGGGCCGCGATCGCGACCGGCGGCGCCGCGGCCGGCCTGCTCGCGGGCGGCCTCCTGGTCGAGTTCCTCTCGTGGCCGTGGATCTTCTTCGTCAACGTTCCGGTCGGGATCGCCGCGGGTCTGGCCGCGCTGCGCTGGGTCCCCGAGTCGCGCGACGCGGGGCACGAGACCTACGACATCCCGGGCGCCGTGACCGTGACCGCCGGCCTGATCGCGCTCGTCTACGGGATCGTCTCGACCGAACAGAACGGCTGGGGGTCGGCGCAGACACTCGGCTTCCTCACGCTCGCCGTCGTCCTCCTGGCGGCCTTCGTGGTGATCGAGCGCCGCTCGCCCGAGCCGCTCGTCCGCCTCAGCATCTTCAGGGTCCGCACCCTCCGTGCCGCGAACGTCGTCATGCTCGTCGTCGCCGCAGGCCTCTTCGCGATGTTCTTCTTCAACACGCTGTACCTCCAGCGTGTGCTCGACTTCTCCCCGCTCGAGGCCGGGCTCGCGTTCCTGCCCTTCACGGTCGGCATCGCCATCGGCGCCGGGCTTTCACAGTGGCTGATGAGGGCGCTCGGGCTCCGCACGACTGCCGCGATCGGCCTCACGATCGCGTCCGCAGGCATGCTCGCGATGCTCACGATCGACCGGGACGGCTCCTACCTCGCGGATGTCCTCCCGATGATGATCCCGCTCTCGATCGGAATGGGGCTCACGTTCGTGCCGGTGACGCTGCTTGCGACCTCCGGCCTCCGGGCCGACGTCGCCGGGCTCGCATCGGGCCTCTTCAACACGTCGCAGCAGATCGGCGGCGCGCTCGGCCTGGCGATTCTCTCGACGATCGCGGTGAACCGGACCGACGACGAGCTCGCCGCGCTGCCCGGCGCCCCGAACCCGATCCAGCTGGGCGACGCGCTCGTGACCGGCTTCAAGGGAGCGTTCTTCGCAGCCACCGTTCTCCTGCTCGGGGGTCTCGTCCTCCTGCTGACGATGCTGAAGCAGCGGGATCTCGAGCGCATCCCGACGGACGAGCCGCTGCGAGTTCCGGCCTAGCGGGACTGCAGCGCGTCGAGCGCGATCGCCAGCGCGATCGCGAGCCGCCGGTCGATCGTCCGCTCGGTGTCGCCGGAGAGGTCGAGCGTGTACTTGTCGCGGAAGCCGACCGCTCGGGTGAAGTCGCCGAGGTGCTGGTCGCCGTGATCGATCCGGAAGTGAAAGATGATCGGGACGAAGTCGCCGTAGGGCACCGCGTCGATCACACGCCGGACGATCGCCCAGAACTGCGAGCGTTCCGTCGCGACCCCGAGCTGCTGCTCGTTCTCGTCCAGCACCGACCACGTCGAGCGGAAGAGCGACCTGCCGAAGACCTTCCCGAGCACGCCGATTCTCTCGCCCGCCGGTGTCGTCACGTCGTAGCGGCCGCCGAACTCCATCAGAGAGCGCGCCTTGATCCGGAACAGCTCCTCGCTCTCGCTCTCGTCGGCGAAGAAGCGGATGTCCTCCTTGATCGCCATCCGCTTCTGGCGGACGAAGGCGACGGGGAGGCCGCGCGCCGAGATCCGGTAGAGGTTGACCATCGGCTTGATCAGCTGGTCGACCTCGAACACGTCCGAATCGAAAGCGGTGCTCACCCGCTCCATCCTATGCGCGTCGATAAAGTGCACCCCGTCGTTCAACCGCGGGGGTAAGGCGCATGGCGGTACGTGAGGCGCAGCCGGTCGGCTCGCTGCATGAAGTACGGGAGGCGGGCCTCGACCGCGAGGACCTGCTCACGATCTACCGCAACCTCCTCGTCACCCGCGGGATCGAGGAGCGCGGCCACATCCTCTACAAGCAGGGGAAGATCCCGGGGTCGTTCTACACCGGCCGCGGCAACGAGGGCGCCGCAGTCGGCGTCGCGACCGCGATGGGCTCGAACGACGTCGGCACGCCGCTCCACCGCGACATGGGCGTCCACGTCACCCGCGGCGTCGAGCCGTGGCGGATCTTCGCGCAGTACATGGGCCGCGAGGGCGGCCCGACGCGCGGCCGCGACGGCAACGTCCACATGGCCGACGCGCGCCTCGGGATGATCGCGATGGTCAGCCACCTGCCGGCGATGCTGCCGGTCGCCGTCGGCTGCGCCCTGGCGTTCCGGATCCGGGACGAGAAGCGCGTCGCGGTCGGCTGGTTCGGCGAGGGAGCCGCCGCGCGCGGCGACGCCCACGAGGCGATGAACCTCGCCGGCGTCCGCCAGCTGCCCGTGGTCTTCATCTGCGACAACAACCAGTGGGCGTACTCGACGCCGACGCACCTCGGCTATTCGGTCGAGCACCTCGCCGACCGCGCCGCTGCGTACGGCTTCGACGGCGTCGTCGTCGACGGCACCGACGTGCTCGCCGTCTACCGCGAGGCGAAGGCGGCGATCGAGAAGGCGCGCAACGGCGGCGGCCCGACGCTGCTCGAGCTGAAGACGCTGCGGATGGAGGGACACGCCGTCCACGACGACGCCTTCTACGTCCCCAAGGAGCTCTTCGAGGAGTGGGCGAAGAACGATCCGATCGAGCGCTTCCGCACCTGGCTGCGCGACAACGCCGAGCTGACGGGCGAGGAGGAGGAAGAGATCTCCGGCCGCGTCAAGAAGCTCCTCAACGACGCGCTCGCCCAGGCGGAGGAGTCGCCGCAGCCGGACCCGGGCACGCTGCTCGACGGCGTCTACGCGACGCCCGAGGACCTCGACACGCCCCACCACAAGTAATGGCCGAGAAGACCTACCTCCAGGCGATCAGCGACGGGCTCCGGCAGGAGATGCGCCGCGACAACCGCGTCTTCGTGATCGGCGAGGACGTCGGCGTCTACGGCGGCGCCTTCAAGGTCACGCTCGGCTTCCAGGAGGAGTTCGGGCCCTGGCGCGTGATCGACTCGCCGCTCGCCGAGACGGCGATCCTCGGCGCCGCCACCGGCGCCTCGATGATGGGCATGCGCCCCGTCGCCGAGATGCAGTTCGCCGACTTCATCTCCTGCGGCTGGGACCACCTCGTCACCGTCGCCGCCAAGCAGCGCTTCCGCGCCGGCACGCCGGTGCCGATCGTCGTCCGGCTCCCGTCCGGCGGCGGCTTCTCGGGCGGCCCCTTCCACTCGCAGAACCCGGAGAGCTCGTTCGCGCACATCCCGGGGCTCAAGTGCGTCTGCCCGGCCACGCCGGAGGACGCGAAGGGCCTGCTCGTCGCGGCGATCGAGGATCCGAACCCCGTCCTCTTCTTCGAGCACAAGCACCTCTACCGGCGGATCAAGGCGGACGTGCCGGACGAGCGCTACGTGACCCCGCTCGGGAAGGCGCGCACGCACCGCGAGGGCGACGACGTCTCCGTGATCACGTGGGGCGCGATGGTCTACACGGCCGAGGAGGCCGCGAAACAGCTCGAGTCGGACGGTGTCTCGGTCGAGATCGTCGACCTCCGCACGGTGATGCCGTGGGACAAGGAGGCGGTGCTCGAGAGCGTGCGCAAGACCTCGAAGGTGGTCGTGCTGCACGAGGACAACCGCACCGGCGGCTTCGGGGGCGAGATCGCGGCCACGATCGCGGAGGAGGCGTTCGAGGACCTCGACGCGCCCGTGAAGCGGATCGCCGCGCCCGACTGCCCGGTGCCGTTCTCGCCGGTGCTCGAGAAGGCGTTCATCCCGCAGGTCGAGGACGTCGTGAAGGGACTCAGAGAGCTGGCGGAGTACTAGGAGAGCAGATGTCGACCGGAACACAGACCGAAGTCGTGATGCCCCAGATGGGCGTATCCGTCTCCGAGGGGACGATCACGAAGTGGCTCAAGTCGGAGGGCGAGCCGATCGCGCGCGACGAGTCGCTGCTCGAGATCTCGACCGACAAGGTCGACACCGAGGTGCCGAGCCCGGCCGAGGGCATCGTCGCCAAGATCCTCGTCCAGGAGGGCGAGACGGTCGAGGTCGGCACCGTGCTCGCCGTGATTGCGCCGGAAGGCTCAGCGCCCGCCGCGCCCGAAGCGGAGGCGCCCGAGGCACCGCCCGAGCCGGCCACCCAGCCCGCCGCCGACGCATCCGAGGCCGCAGCGAGCGAGACGGCGGAGCCGACGGCACCGGCCCCGGCGCCCACACCTCCCGCACCGTCCTCGGCACCGGCGTCCGGCAACGGCCGCACCTTCGTCTCCCCCGTCGTCGCCAGGATCGCCTCGGAGCACGGCGTCGACCCCCAGGCCGTGCAGGGCACGGGCACGGGCGGACGCGTGACGAAGAAGGACATCCTCGCTTTCGTCGAGAGCGGCGGCCAGGCAGCTCCGGCCCCGCCCGCGGAAGCGCCTCCACAGCCCGCTCCGGCCGCCCAAGAGCCAGAGCCCGTGCCTGCCCCGGCGGCGCAGGCACCGCCCGCCGCCCCGGCGCCTCCTGCTCCGGCGCCCGCTGCCCCAGCCGCCCGCCGCGCAGGCACCGCCGCTCGCTTCCGCACCCGCACCGGCGCCGAGCGCGCAGCCCGAGCCCGGCGAGACGGTCGAGCCGATGTCAGCGATGCGCAAGGGGATCGCCGAGCACATGCGCCGCTCGCTCGACACCTCCGCGCACGTGACGAGTGCGATCGAGGTCGACATGTCGAAGGTCGTCGCGATCCGGAAGAAGCTGAAGCAGGAGTACGAGCAGGCCTACGGCGTCAACCCGACCTACCTCTCCTTCGTCGCCCGCGCGACGGTCGAGACGCTGCGCGAGTACCCGTGGATCAACGGCGAGATCCGCGGCGACAAGATCGTCACGCGCAACTACGTCAACCTCGGCTTCGCGGTCGAGCTCGCAGACGGCAAGGGCCTGATCGTCCCGGTGCTGAAGCACACCGAGGGCCTGAACCTGCTCGGCCTCGCACGCGGCGTCACCGACATCGCGAAACGCGCCCGCGACAAGAAGCTGATGCCCGACGACGTCCAGGGCGGCACGTTCACGATCACGAACCCGGGCGGCTACGGCACGTTCCACGGCACGCCCGTGATCAGCCAGCCGCAGGCCGGGATCCTCGGCACCTACGCGGTCGTCAAGCGGCCGTGGGTCGTAACGGACGAGCTGGGCCAGGACGTGATCGCGATCCGGCCGATCATGAACATCACGCTCACGTACGACCACCGTCTCGTCGACGGCGCGCTCGCGGGCCGGTTCCTCAGCTCGCTGCGCGAGAAGCTCGAGAACTGGGGCGAAAGCGACTACTAGCGTCCTCACCGTCGTCCGGAGCGAGCCCGAAGCGATGATGATTCGGGGCCTGCTCGAGACGGCCGGGATCCAGTCGGAGCACCGCGTGACGCAGCTGGGCGAGAATTTCGGCGGCTCCTACGAGATGCTGGTGCGGGCCGAGGACCTGGAGGCCGCGCAGGCGCTCCTGCCTCAGGACGCATGACCCCGGCGCAGGTCGTTCAGCCTCGGCCTCGTCCCGTACACGGACGCCTGGGACCTGCAGCGCGCCGTCGCCGCGGAGGTCGCCGAGGGCTCGCGGCCCGACACGATCCTCCTGCTCGAGCACCCGCCCACGGTCACCACCGGCCGCCGCACCGACGAGTCCGAGCTGCACATCCCCGACGACGCCGAGGTCGACGTCGTCGCGACCGACCGCGGCGGCAAGTCGACCTTCCATGGCCCCGGCCAGCTCGTCTGCTACCCGATCTTCGACCTGACGCGGCACGGCCAGGACGTCAAGCGCTACTGCCGCGACCTCGAGGAGGCGCTGATCCTGACGCTGCGCTCACTCGGCGTCGACGCCCAGCGGATCGACGGGCTCACCGGCGTCTGGCTCACGAGGCCGCCGCGGAAGATCGCCTCGATCGGCATCCACATCTCGAAGTGGGTGACGACGCACGGCTACGCGCTCAACGTCGACCTCGATCCCGCGCCGTTCACCCAGTGGATCACGGCCTGCGGGCTCGAGGACGCCGCCTTCACGACGATCGCGCGCGAGCTCGGCCGGCCCGTGACCGTCGACGAGGTGCGCGCCCCCGCGCTCGACGCGCTCGCCGAGCTCTTCGAGCTCGAGCTCGAAGAGCGAGCGGCGCCCGTCCTCGCAGGCCACAGCTAGGCTCAGACGGATGGAGACGTCGCTTCCCGTCGCCGAGCGGCCGCGCCGGCCGGAGTGGATGAAGGTCCGCGCGCCGAGCGCCGACGGGCACTTCTACGACGTCAAGAAGCTGCTGCACGGGCTCTCGCTGAACACCGTCTGCGAGGAGGCACGCTGCCCGAACATCTCCGAGTGCTGGGGCCGCGGCACCGCCACCTTCCAGATCCTCGGCGAGACCTGCACCCGCGCCTGCCGCTACTGCTACGTCCACTCCGGCAAGCCGCAGCACGCCCCCGACCCGCTCGAGCCGCTCCGCGTCGGCCAGGCGGCGGCCCAGATGGCGCTGAAGCATGTCGTCGTCACCTCGGTCGACCGCGACGACGTCCCCGACCGCGGTGCGCGTCACTTCGCAGCCACGATCCGCGCGATCAAGATGAAGCTGCCCGAGGCGAGTGTCGAGGTGCTGACGCCCGACTTCCTCGGGGTCGAGGAGGAGGCGCTGCACACCGTCCTCGCCGCCCGCCCCGAGGTCTTCAACCACAACATCGAGACCGTCCGCCGCCTGCACCGGAACATGCGCGGCGCCAAGGCGAGCTACGACAAGGCGCTCTGGCTGCTCGGCCGCGCGAAGGAACTGGCCGACTATCGCGTCCTGACGAAGTCCGGGATCATCGTCGGCCTGGGCGAGACGAACGACGAGGTCGTCGAGACGATGCGCGACCTGCGCGCGCACGGCGTCGACGTCGTCACGATCGGCCAGTACCTGCAGCCGAGCCCGAAGCACGCGACGATCGACCGCTGGGTGCACCCGGACGAGTTCAGGTGGATGCGCGAGCAGGGCGAGGCGCTCGGCTTCGGCTCCGTCTTCGCCGGCCCGCTCGTCCGCTCGAGCTACCGCGCGGACGAACAGCGCCACGCCGCCGAGACCGGCCGCGGCGCCGTCGCCTACTGAGTCGGCGAACCAGGAACGGCGGCGTAGTCGTCCGGCTCTACTTCTGGCGAACCCCCTTCCGGGGGGTCTCAGACGAGGGCTGCTGTGGCTTGATGTGGTCAGGAGGAAGAGATGCGTATTGCAGCAGCCGCTGTGCTCACGCTTGTGCTCGTGCTCCCGGCGCACGCAGCGCCGGCGCCGCGGCGTGCCTCGCTGAAGCTCGAGTCGGTCGCACCTCTCGTCGTCACCGGGAAGAACTTCGGCTCCCGGGAGCCCGTGCTGCTCCACTACACGGCCGCTGACGGCGGGCGGACCGTTCTCGGCGTCCGTGCCAAGCGGGACGGCACGTTCCGGGCGACGTTCGCGCACCGGCTCGACCGCTGCGCCGTCTTCACCGTCCGCGCGGCCGGCGTGCGCGGCACACGCGCGGTGCTCCAGGTCGAGCCCGCCTGCAAGAGCAAGGGCCCGCCGAAGCGGACCCCTGCTCGTACGGCCGGTCCGGCGACGGTCTAGCCGGCGTCGACCCGGTTCGGGTTCGTGATCCAGGCGAGCAGGTGGGCCCGGTCGAGCCGGTACGAGAAGTCGAGCCCCTTGCACTGCCCGTTCATCCCGAAGGACGTCACCGCGGCGATCACGTTCGTGCCGTAGAAGAAGACCGGCCCGCCCGAGTCGCCGTTGCAGGTGCCGCCCTTGCCCTGCGAGGCGTTGGCGGTGGTCTTCAGGTTGAACTCGGTGATCGGCGCCTCGTTGTTGACGGCGTACGAGGTCGCCATCAGCCGCTCGCGGAAGGAGACGGGAACCGGATCCTGATCCGAGAGGCCGTAGCCGCTGACGGTGAAGCGAGCCTGCTGCTTCTTGGCCGCCGCGTTGACGTACGTGTCGACGTCGCCGACGCCGGGCAGCGTCGCGAAGCCGTTCACCGGGGTGACCGGCGTGTCGAGGACGACGACACCGAGGTCGCCGGTCTCGGGGAAGCCCAACAGGAAGCCGAAGTTGTCGGCCCGCTTGAAGGTGACGCCGTTCTGGTACGGGTACCCGGTCGTCGGGTCACCGCCCCAGCCGCCGAATGCGTTCGGGTCGTAGTTCGGAGCTGCAGCCTGCTGGAAGTAGACCCGTCCCGAGTCGACGCCCTGCGTGCAGTGGCCGGCCGTGACCATCAGCGTGGACGAGATCAGCGTGCCCGAGCAGCGATGGCTGAACGGATCCTGGCCCGCAGGCGTGTTCGGTGTGTAGAAGACGATCAGCCCGACGTTGTCGTGCACGAAGTCCTTGCTGGAGTTGCCGGTGATCGCCCCGGCCGAGCCCGCAAAGCTCAGCAGCCAGGCGGCGAGCACGGCGAGCAGCGCAGTCCGCTTCGACATCCTCTTCCCCTCGAGTAGTTTGCAAATGAAGTTTGCAAGCCTACTTCAGGTTTCGGAGCATGTCTACCCGTGCGGCTTGGCCATCCGCCTGTAGTCGAGCGCCTCGTCGAGCGTGGCGTCGTCGACGCCCTCCTCGCGGGCGATCTCGCGGAGCGACCGGCCTGACGCCGCGGCCTTCTTGACGATCTCCGAGGCCTTGTCGTAGCCGATGTGCGGGTTGAGCGCAGTGGCCGCGGACAGGGTCAACTCGGCGTAGCGTTCGTTCTGCTCTCGGTTCGCCTCGATCCCGTCGACGCACTTCTCCGCCAGGAGGCGGGACTGCGGAGGCGAGCAGCTTGATCGAGCCGAGCAGGTTGCGCGCCATCATCGGGATGAAGACGTTGAGCTCGAAGTGACCCTGGAGGCCACCGACCGTGATCGCGGAGTCGTTCCCGATCACCTGCGCCCCGACCTGCGTGACCACCTCCGGGATGACGGGGTTGACCTTGCCCGGCATGATCGAGCTGCCCTTCTGCAGCTCGGGCAGGAACAGCTCCGAGAGCCCCGCCCGCGGGCCGGAGCCCATCAGCCGCAGGTCGTTGGCGATCTTCGTCAAGCTGACCGCGACCACCTTGAGTGCACCGGATGCCTCGACGAGCCCGTCGCGCGCCGCCTGCGACTCGAACGGATCGGCCGGAGGCGAGATCTGCAGGCCGGTGTCGGCAGCGAGGAGCTCGCGGACCTTCGCGGCGAAGTCGGGATGCGTGTTCAGGCCCGTGCCGACGGCGGTTCCGCCGAGCGGGATCTGCCCGAGCCGCTTGCGGCTGTCGCGGACGCGCTCGATCCCCTCTCGCACCTGTGCGGCGTAGCCGCCGAACTCCTGGCCGAGCGTGACCGGGACGGCATCCATCAGGTGGGTGCGCCCCGACTTGACCACGTCGTCGAACTCCCTCGCCTTCGCCTCGAGCGAGGCGGCGAGCTGCTCGAGCGCCGGCAGGAGGTCGTGCTCGAGCTCACCGAGAGCGGCCAGGTGCACGGCGGAGGGGAAGACGTCGTTCGAGCTCTGGCCCATGTTGACGTCGTCGTTCGCGTGCACGCCCTCGCCCGCGAGCGAGGCGATCACCTCGTTGGCGTTCATGTTCGAGCTGGTGCCCGAGCCGGTCTGGAAGACGTCGATCGGGAACTGGTCGTCGTGCTCGCCCTGCGCGATCGCGTCGCCCGCGACGGCGATCCGCTCCGCCTTCTCGGCGTCGAGGAGGCCGAGCTCGGCGTTGGCGCGCGCGGCGGCGGCCTTGATCCGGCCGAGCCAGCGGGCGACCGGCACCGGGATCGGCTCGCCGGAGACGGGGAAGTTGGCGACCGCCTTGCGCGTCTCGCCGCCCCACAGCTCCCGCTCCGTCTCGGTGCTCACGGGTCGAAAGTCTACCCGCGCCCCAGTGCCGTCCTGAGCGCCTCGGCGGGAGCGCCGCCCTCGCCGTAGCGGGACGTCCCCGCGTCACGGAGCTCCGCCGCTCCATTCAACAGCGCGCCGTAGGCGAACCGTGCCAACGCACCGCCGGTCGAGACGCGGCGCACGCCGGCGGCGCCGAGCTCGGCCACGCTCGGGCCGTTCGGCAGCGAAAGGACGTTCACCGGCACACCGACCTCGTCGACGACGCGCTTGATCGCGTCGAGGTCGCGGAGGCCGGGCGCGTAGACGACGTCGGCGCCCGCATCGCGGTAGGCGACCAGGCGGGCGATCGTGTCGTCGAGGTCGTCGATCCCGTGGAGATGGTTCTCGGCTCGGGCAGTGAGGATGAGCGGCGCAGCCTCGGCAGCGATCGCCGACGCGCTCGGCCGCCGCCTCGAGCGGATCGATCGCGTCGGTCGCCGGGTCGTAGTCCTCGATCGAGCAACCCGCCGCGCCGGCGTCGGCAAGCAGCCGGACCGTCTCGGCGACGCCGCCGGGCTCGTCGGGGAAGCAGCGCTCGCTGTCGACGTTCAGCGGCAGCGGCGTGGCCTCGGCGACCTGGGTGACATGCGCGACGAGCTCGTCGCGCGTCACCTGCATGTCGAGCTTGCCGAGCGACCAGGCAAGGCCGGCGCTCGTCGTCGCGAGCGCCTCGAAGCCCATCGACGTGAGCAGCTTCGCCGACCCGACGTCCCATGGGTTCGGCATCACGAAGATCCCCTCGGCATGCAACTCCCGGAACCGCGCACGGCGCTCGGCTCGCGCATCCACAGAGCCTAGTGGAAGCGAGCCGGGCGGCGAGAGCCGCCCCTTCAGGGGTCTGCGCGACGCCGGATCCGCTCCCGCGGATCCGAGCGTCATGCGACGGCGAGAGATGGCGAGGGCCGGACTTGAACCGGCGACACCACGGTTTTCAGCCGTGTGCTCTACCAACTGAGCTACCTCGCCTGGAATTCGCCCGTGCAGGGTATCTCACGCTTCCACGAGGAACGGGGGAAGAGATGGACGAGCAGCAGAAGGAGCTGTGGGAGCGGATCGAGGACGTCCGCCCGACGATGATGACGACGGTCGAGGAGGACGGGACACTTCGCGCCCGGCCGATGTGGACGCAGGGGGACTCGTTCGACGGCAGCCTCTGGTTCTTCTCCGCCGACGACGCGCCGAAGGCGGAGGAACTCGAGCGCAATCCGCACGTCTGCCTCGCCTACGGCAAGCCGGACGGCGACCTCTTCGTCTCGGTCTCGGGACGGGCAACGATCGTCCACGATCGCGGGAAGATCGACGAGCTCTGGAACACGTTCGCGGAGGCGTGGTTCCCCGAGGGCAAGGACGACCCCCACCTCGCACTCATCCGGGTCGACGTCGAGCAAGCCCAGTACTGGGAGGACCGGAAGCCCAAGCTGCTCCAGTTCGCCGAGGTCGCGGCGGCCCTGATCAGGCGGAAGCCGCCCAAGAGCGGCGAGGAGAAGAAGCTCGACTTCTGACGCAACGATCAGCGCGGACGACGATCCGCGAATCCCCTGACCTCCGTTGCGGCTGAGAGCGGATGGAGTGAGCGACCCGCGGCGGGACAATCGGCGGGACAAATCCGGAGATCGGGGGGCGAGAGGAGCACTCTGATGGAGACCATGCGGCGGTACTCCCGACGGACGTTCGTGGCCTGGGTCGGAGGCGCCGGTGCCGGCTTCTACCTGTTCGGCAGGCTTCCCGGCCTGAGCGCACCGATCGCGCTGGCCCAGATTCCTGTCGTCACGCTCGACCCGGCGGTCGTACCCAAGTTCGCCACACCGATGCTGATCCCGCCGGTCATGCCCAGAGCGGCCACGATCAGACAGCCGGGCGGCAAGCCCCTCGACTACTACGAGATCTCGATGCGGCAGATCCAGCAGCAGATTCTCCCCGCAAGCCTCCCGAAGACCACGGTCTGGGGGTACGGCGCGATCGCAGCGGAGAACAGCCGCGCGCTGCTCGTCCACAACGCACCCTCGCTCACGATCGAGGCGACGTGGAACAGGCCGGTACGTGTGAAGTGGATCAACGACCTCGTCGACGGGAGCGGGGAATACCTCCCGCATCTGCTTCCCGTCGACCAGACCCTGCACTGGGCCAACCCACCGGGCGGCACCGCCGGTCGGGACAGCCGCCCGACGTTCGCCGAGACGCCCGGCGCGTACAAGGGCCCGGTGCCGATCGTCACGCACGTGCACGGCGCGGTCGGCGTGGCCGACGACAGCGACGGTTACGCGGAGGCCTGGTACCTGCCCGCGGCCGGCGACATCCCGCCGGGCTACGCCACCGAGGGCACCTGGTACGACTTCTTCGCCGGCAAGGCGGCCGGGGCGTACGGCATCGAGTGGGGGCCCGGCTACGCGACCTTCCAGTACCCGAACGAAAACCGCGCCTCGACGATCTGGTACCACGACCACGCGCTCGGCATGACGCGGCTCAACGTCTACGCAGGCCCGGCCGGCTTCTACCTCGTCCGGGGCGGGCCGGCCGGCGATGCGACGGTGCTCGACTCGAGAACCGGCCTCGCGGCCTCGCTCCCCGGCCCGGCGCCGCGGGAGAACGACAAGTTCCCGCCGAACAAGCCGTACCGGGAGATCCCGATCGCGATCCAGGATCGTTCGTTCAACGAGGACGGCTCGCTCTTCTACCCCGACTCGCGCACGTTCTTCGACGGGCTGGTGGGCGACTTCATCCCGGAAGGGCCGTTCTCCCCGATCTGGAATCCGGAGTTCTTCGGCAACACGATCATGGTCAACGGGAACACCTGGCCGTTCCTCGCGGTCGAGCAGCGGCGCTACCGCTTCCGCTTCCTCAACGGCTGCCAGTCACGCTTCCTCATCCTCGACTTCGGCGGGATCCCGGGCGTCGAGGCCTGGCAGATCGGAAACGAGGGCGGCTTCCTCGCCGCTCCGGTCGACCTGACGACCGACCACGGCAACCGGCTGCTCATGGGTCTGGCAGAACGCGCTGACGTGATCGTCGACTTCACCAACGTGCCGCCGGGGAACTACGTGCTCGGCAACGTCGGTCCCGACGAGCCGTTCGGCGGCGGCATCCCCGGTGACGACTTCCCAGTCGCCGATCCGGCGACGACCGGTCAGATCATGCAGTTCCACGTCGTGCCCGCCGTCGGAGCCGACACGTCGACGCCGCCGCAGTTCCTGCAGCTGCCCCCGCTCACGCCCCTCCCGGCCGAGAGTGTGACTCGGCCGCTGGCGCTGATCGAAAGAGCGGACGAGGGCGAAGACGCCGATGGCGAGGAGGTCGAGGGGCCGGTCGAGGCCCTGCTCGGCACGGTCGAGGGCGGCGTTCCCGAGGAGAAGCTCTGGATGGACGCCGTGACCGAGAACCCGGCCGTCGGCGCGACCGAGGTCTGGGAGTTCTACAACACCACGGCCGACGCGCACCCGATGCACGTCCACGAAGTCACGTTCGAGGTCGTGAACCGCCAGAACCTGCTGACCGACGAGGAGGGCGAGGTCGCCGAGCCGATCCAGCTCGTCGGCGACGTCAGCGGCCCGGAGGCGTCCGAGTCGGGCTTCAAGGACACGGTGATCGCGTACCCCGGGCAGGTCACACGCGTGCGGGCGCGGTTCGACAAGCCCGGGCAGTTCGTCTGGCACTGCCACATCGTCGAGCACGAGGACAACGAGATGATGCGGCCGTACCGGATCGGCCCGCCCCAGGTAGGCCAGCCCGACTAGCCCTCGGCCGGCGAAGCTCTGGAGGGTGTCGCTCGAGGGAGCGGCACCCTCCTCGCTGGGTAGGGTGCGGCCGTGGCTGCGGGCAAGCAGGTAGCGATCATCGGCGCGGCGCTCGACCTCGGCTCGGGGCGGCGCGGCGTCGACATGGGCCCGTCGGCCATCCGCTACGCCGGGCTGCACGACCGCCTCAGTTCGATCGGCTACGACGTCGTCGACTGGGGCGACGTCGAGACGGCCGTGCTCGAGGCGACGGACGAGACGGACGAGTCGGCGCGCTACCTGCCCGAGATCAAGGCCGCCTGCGGCCGCGTCGCACGGCTGACGGGTCTCGCGCTCGAGCAGGGCGCGCTCCCGCTCGTGCTCGGCGGCGACCACTCGATCGCGCTGGGGACGCTCGGCGGTCTCGCCCGCGCCCGCGGCGCCGGCGGAGTGCTCTGGATCGACGCGCACTCGGACATGAACACGCCCCAGACGTCACCGAGCGGAAATGTCCACGGGATGCCGCTCGCGGCGGCGCTCGGCCTCGCGAACGGGCGGTTCGAGAGCGAGGCGTGGTCGCTGCCCGCCGTCGAGCCGTCGCGGGTGGCGCTCGTCGGGCTCCGTTCGGTCGACGCCCAGGAGCGCGAGCGGATCCGCGAGCTCGGGATCAAGGCGTACACGATGAGCGACATCGACCGGATCGGGATCGAGCGCGCGATCCGGGAGTCGCTCTCGCATATCGCCGGCCCCGGGTTCGTCCACGTCTCGTTCGACATGGACGCGCTCGACCCGGAGGTGGCACCCGGGGTGGGGACACCCGTGCGCGGCGGACTCTCCTACCGCGAGGCGCACCTCGCGCTGGAGCTCGTCGCCGAGTCGGGCCTCGCCGGCTCGCTCGAGGTGGTCGAGGTGAACCCGATCCTCGACCGCGAGAACACCACCGCCGCGCTGGCCGTCGAGCTCGTCGCGAGCGCGCTCGGGAAGACGATCCTCTGAGCTACTCGCCGACGCTCGTCCAGAGGTCGTGCGCGCCGTCGGGCCCAGCTGCTTCGAAGTAGAACCGGGTGCGCCCGTCGGGCAGCGGCACGGCGGCCGCGTAGCGGAGCGCGCCGTCCGAGTAGGGCGACGCGGCTGCCGGACCGCCCGGGTCGGGGGCGAGCACACCGTCTCGGTCCCTCGCGATCCCTGTCCTCTCGAACCAGTTCTCCTCGGCGGTCGCGCGGCCGTCGTACAGCACGACCATCGGCTCCGAGCTCAGGACGGTCGTGATCCGCGCAGCGCGCTGATCCCACATGCCCGGCGTGGGCCGCAGCACGTCACCGTGCCAGTCCCACGACAGCCCATCGGTGCTCGTGGCGTAGGCCGTCGTCATCCGGTCCTCCTCGCCCGGCTCCGCCAGCGGGTGGCAGCAGATCCACGCCCGCCAGGCACCCGCCGCGCTGACCTCCACGATCGGATCCTTCACGGCGAGTGTTGCCGAGCCGGGAAAGACGACCGTTCGCTCGCCGGCGGGCAACCCGGACGGGTCGTCCGCGTCGATCGCCTCGATCCACCAGTGCTTGGACTCGGGTGTGGCGCAGCAGACGTAGAGCCGCCAGCCGCCCTGCGGTCGCCGAACGAGGCACGGGCGCTCGAACGAGTCCGTCGCGAACGCCTCACGCGCGATCCTGGCGACCGTTTCGAAGCGCTCGCCGTCCTCGGAGCAGGCGACGACGGTCTCCACGCCGCGGGTCTGGTCGCGCTCGGGGCCGATCGCGCGGCGCACCCGGTAACTCAGCCAGTAGACCCCGCCGTCGAGGATCGCGTGCGGCGCGCCGGCCCAGTTCCCAGGGCCTCGGTCGGGTGCCGCGACGACCACGCGTCCCTGTTCCACCGAGGGCAGCGGCACAGTCGTCGGCACGTCCGCCACGAGCTCCTAGCGCGCCGTCGTCACCAGGGCGACGCCGGGAAGCACGTAGCCGTCCGGGCCCTCGAAGCGCCCGATCCTGGCGCGGGCTGCCTCGTCGACCTCGGCGCGGAGATCGTCGTCGAGGTCCTGGAGCGTCTGGCGTAGCGATGCGGCGAGGCTCGTCATGACGCGACGGTAGTCCTCCCAGTCCGCGAACCGGTACTCGACGGGGACCTCCTCGACGGAGACCTCGTCGAATCCGGCGGCGCGGACGAGGCGCTCGATCCGGTCCGGCTCGCTGAGCGCGAACTGACCCGGCTCGTCGGGCTGCGGGGGCTCCTGCAGCCCACGCTCGATCAGGACGGGGCCGTAGGCGGTCGCCCACGGGTTCCGCTTCGCCGGCGCCCATGTCGCGAAGGCAAGCGGGGCACCCGGCTTGAGCACGCGGTGGGTCTCGCCGAGAGCGCACGCCGGATCGGGGACGAGCATGTACCCGAAGCGGGAGACGACCGCGTCGACGCTCGCGTCGGGAAGGTCGATCACCTGCATGTCCATGACGCGGTGCTCGGCGCCGGCGATCTCGCGCCGCCGTGCGGCCTCGACCATCACGGGCGAGAGGTCGGTCGCGATCACCGTCGCGCCGCATGCCGCGACAGCCTCCGCCACGTCGCCGGTACCTGCCGCGAGGTCGAGCACGAGATCGCCCGGCGCGGGTGAGATCGCCGCGACGAGCGCGTCGGTCACGGGGGCAGTGACCGCCGCGACCCTCTCGCGCTCGGCCTCCCAGCCGACCGCCGCGGCGTCCCAGCGGCGCCTGGCCTCGTCCGTCGGGTCTACGCGTTCACCCCGCTGAACTGCGGCAGGATGTCGCGCCCGTACGTCTCGAGCGTCTCCTCCTGGCCGTGGGTCATCAGGTAGATGTTGAACTGGTCGACGCCGATCGACTCGAGCTCGCGCAGCTTCGCGATCGCCTGCTCGGCGGTGCCGAGGACGCAGAAGCGGTCGCAGATCTCGTCGGTGACGAACTCGCCGTGCTTCGCGCCGACGCGGGAGTGCTCGTTGTAGTCGTAGAACTTCCGCGCCTGGACGTAGTCGGTCAGCACCTGCGGCACGACGGAGCCGTCGGTCCCGTAGCGGTCGATCAGGTCCTGGACGTGGTTCGACACCATCGCCGGGAACCAGCGCACCTGCTCGCGGGCGTCGGCGAGGTCGTCGGAGATGTGGCTCGGCGCGCTGACGATGCACTTCAGCGCCGCCGGGTCGCGGCCCGCCTCCTCGGCCGCCTTGCGGGCCGTGTCCATGATCCACTGGATGATGTCCGGGTCGGCGAGCTGGATGATCACGCCGTCGCCCTGGCGACCGGCGACCGCGAGCGCCTTCGGCCCGTAGCCGGCGACGTGCATCTCGATCTCCGGCAGCTCCGGCCGGACCCACTTGAGCTGGAGCTGCTTGTCGTTCCAGGTCACCTCCTCGCCGTTCATGAACGGCTTCACCATCTGCAGCGCTTCCTCGAAGTCGGCGACCTTCATCGGCTTCCGACCCACGTACCGCACCGACGAGTCGCCGCGGCCGACGCCCATGATCATCCGGCCGTTCGAGATGTCCTGCAGGGTCGCGTACGCGCTCGCGAGCACCGTCGGGTCGCGGATGGCCGGGTTCGTGACCATGTGACCGAGCTTGATCTTCGAGGTCTGGTCGGCGAGCAGAGCCATCACCGGCATCGACTCCTGCCAGAGCACGTGCGAGTCGTACGTCCAGCCGTACGTGAACCCCTGCGCCTCGGCGAGCTTCGTCAGCTCGATCAGACGCTGGTACGGCGGATCGGGGAGGACGGTGACGCCGAACTCGAGCATCGGAGCCGAGCATATCGCCGTAGCGGGGCTCCGTGGAAGAGCCCCGCTCCCGGCGATCGAGTGTCAGGCCGTCAGCGCGGCGCAGGCCGCGTCGAGGTCCTCTGCCGTGGTGTGCTGCGGCTCGAGGATCGCTTCTCCGGTCTCGAGATCGATCTTGAGCACGCCCGTGAAGTCGAACGGCACCTGCCCGATGATCGACAGGATCGCCGTGCCGTCCGGCTCGATCCGCTCGACGTCGGCGCCGACGTCGCGGAACCGGATCACGTTGTCACCCGCGGTCGCGGTGAGCGCGAGGCCCAGCGTCCTCACTGCGGCCACGCCGGTACCGCCGCCGGTGAACGTCCGCTCGATCACGTGCCCCTCCACGTGCGTCGTCACGGGCACGCCGCACGCCGCCGTGAGGAACGCGTCCGGTGTCGTTTCGTCGATGTCGAAGCGCTCGATCACTGGCTTTCCTGCCGTCGCGCCTGACGCGAATAGCGCTGCAAGCGCCGTGAGACCCACCAGCCAAGCCACTGCTCTCCTGGCCATTACCGCCGCCTTTCTGTCGAGGCCGCCGGCACCCGCCGGCGGCGTCCCCGGTCCCGGCGACTCATACCGCATCGCCTCCAACGGCACAAGCCCGGGTTGTCCGGCGGCGTCGCCAGCATGGGCGCGTGACGGCGTGGCCCTACTACCTCTTCGCGATCGCCGCGGGGGCGATGCTGCCGATCCAGTTCGGGGTCAACGCACAGCTCGCAGCCTGGATCGGGAGTCCCCTGCGCGCGACGCTGGTCTCGTTCGCCGTCGGCACCGCTGTGCTGCTCGTGGCGGCGCTGATCTTTGCGCGCGGCTGGCCCGGGACCGAGAAGCTGGGCACGGCCCCGTGGTGGGTCTGGGTCGGCGGCTTTCTGGGGGCGTTCTACGTCCTCGGCTCGGTCGTGACCGCGCCGAAGCTCGGCGCCGCAGCCCTCTTCGCTTTCATCCTCGCGGGACAAGCCGTGGCCTCGCTCGCCGTCGACCACTTCGGCTGGGTCGGCTTCGACGAGAACCCGGTCACGCCGGGCCGGCTGCTCGGGATCGCGCTCGTCGCCGCCGGGGTCGCGGCCGTCCGCTTCCTCTAGCCGGCGACGCGGTCCAGCGTCTTCGTCGTCAGGCGGTCGAGCGCCAGGACGGCGAGCTCGATGTGCTCGGGCTTCGTGTCCTCGAGCTTCGTGTGGCTGAGGCCGCGCAGGCTCTGGACGAAGAGCATCGCCGTCGGCACGCCCGCGCGGGAAACCTCGGCGGCGTCGTGGAGCGGGCCGCTCGGGAGCCGGTGCGACGTCCCCGCCACGTCCCGCACCGCCTCCTCGGCCAGGTCGGCGAGCTCGAAGAGGATGGGCTCGATCTGCCAGATCCGCTCCCATTCGACCTCGATGTTCTCCTCGGCCGCGAACCGCTCGCTCGCCTCGCGCGCCGCGCGGTTCATCTCGGCGAGCTTCCCGGCGTCGAGGTGGCGCATGTCGAGCAGCTGCTCGGCCGTCTCGACGACCGACGTGACGATGCCGGGCTTCGTGACGACACCGCCGCTCGTCATCACGGCGCCGTCGCCGACGCGGGCGGCGATCTCGCGGATCTCGAGCGCGAGCTTCGCGGCCCCGGCGAGCGCGTCGCGGCGCTTGTCCATCGGCGTCGAGCCCGCGTGGGCGGCCTGGCCGCGCCAGGTGATCCGGTGGCGCTCGACGCCGAACGTGCCGAGGACGGCGCCGAGCGGCAGATCCATCGACTCGAGCACGGGTCCCTGCTCGATGTGCAGCTCGAGGTACGCGACGGCGTTCCCGAGCTCCGAGCGCGCGTCGAGCGCGGAGTCGAGGTCGACGCCGAAGGCCGAGATCGCATCGGGCAGGGAGACGCCGTCGGCGTCCGTCAGCGCGCGCAGCTCGTCCTGGTCGGCCATCGAGCCCGCGGCAGCGGACGACCCGAAGAGCGAGCGCCCGAAGCGCGCGCCCTCCTCGTCCGCCCACGAGACGAGCCGGACCGTCAGCGGCGGCTCGCCCTCGTCGGCGATCCGGCGCAGGACCTCGGCGCCGGCGATCACGTTCAGGCACCCGTCGAGCCAGCCGCCGTTCGGGACCGAGTCGAGATGGCCGCCGAGGATCAACGCCCGCTCGCTCGCGCCCGGCAGCGTCCACCACTGGTTCCCGGCCGCGTCGAAGCTCTCCACCGCGCCGGTGCCCTCGAGCTTCGACGACATCCACTCCTGCGCGCGCTTCCACGTCTCCGTCCAGGCGACCCGCTGGGCGCCGTTCTCGTCGCCGGTCAGCTCGCGCAGCTCGCGCAACTCGGCGACGGTGCGGGACGGATCGAGCGGCACGCGGCGATCCTAACCAGCGTCTTGCAGACATGTCACCGGCCCATGCAGTGTGGTACGAAGTAGCGGATGTCGAGCGCCGCAGTGGCCCGTCCGGTCGTCGACTCCCGCCGTGAGGCGCAGCTGTCCGCCCTCACGAGCGCCGCCCTCTCGTTCCTCGTCCTGATCGTGCTCTGCTCGCTCTGGGAGGCGTACAAGTGGGCCGGCGAGCGGCTCGAGATCACGCGGCCGTTCCCGGTGAACGACCGGACGATGCCGCACGTCTACGACATGGTCGGCCAGCTCTTCGAGCCGTCGCGGCGGAACGGCCCCCTGCTGATCGACGTGCTCCTCGACGCGGCGCTCTTCACCGCGAAGGAGGCTGCGGTCGGGTTCCTGCTCGGAGCTGCGGTCGGCTTCGCGATCGCGGTCGTCCTCTCCGAGTCGAGGCTGCTCCAGCGCGGCTTCCTCCCGTACATCGTGGCCTCGCAGACGGTCCCGATCCTCGCGATCGCGCCGATGGTGGTCGTCTGGATCAACCCGAAGCTGCCGGAGTTCCTCGCGGGCTGGGGAGCGGTCGCAGTGATCGCCGCCTACCTCACCTTCTTCCCCGTCACGATCAACACCCTGCGCGGGCTCCAGTCGGCCGATCCGCGCGCGGTCGAGCTGATGCGCTCCTACGCAGCGAGCCGCTCGAGGATCCTCTGGAAGCTGCGCGTCCCCGCCTCGTTCCCGTTCCTCTTCACCGCGCTCAAGATCGCGGCGCCCGCGGCGGTCGTCGGCGCGATCATCGGCGAGCTTCCCTCGTCGATCCAGGACGGGCTCGCCGGCGCGATCCTCAACTTCAACCAGTACTACATCACCTCGCCGGAGAGCCTCTGGGCGACGAACATCATCGCTGCGCTGCTCGGGATCCTCTTCTTCGTCGTCGTCGCGGTCGCGGAGCGGCTGCTCGTGCACCGCGCCCCGGAGAATGTCGCGTGACGGAGGCAGCGGCCGTCGCCGTGAAGGACCTGTCGAAGCGGTTCGAGCGCGGCGACGTGCTCGCGCTCGACCGGATCGACCTCGACGTGCAGCCGGGCGAGTTCGTCTCGCTGATCGGGCCCTCCGGCTGTGGCAAGTCGACGCTGCTGCGGATCATCGGCGACCTGATCCGCCCGAGCGAGGGCGACGTCCTCGTCAACGGCAAGACCGCCCACCGCGCCCGGCTCGACCGCGACTACGGGATCGTCTTCCAGGACGCCGTCCTCTACGACTGGCGCACGGTCGCGAAGAACATCGCGCTCCCGCTCGAGATGGCCGGCTGGGACCGGAGGCGCCGCGAGGCCCGCGTCGCCGAGATGATCGACCTGGTCGAGCTGACCGGCTTCGAGAAGCACCACCCATGGCAGCTCTCGGGCGGCATGCAACAGCGCGTCTCGATCGCCCGGGCGCTCTCCTTCTCGCCGCCGCTCCTGCTGATGGACGAGCCCTTCGGCGCGCTCGACGAGATGACGCGCGAGCGGATGAACAACGAGCTGCTGCGGATCTGGCAGGAGACGCTCTCGACCGTCGTCTTCGTCACCCACTCGATCGCCGAGTCCGTCTTCCTCTCGACGCGCGTCGCCGTCATGTCCGCGCGCCCGGGCCGGATCGCCGGGATCGTCGAGGTCGACCTCCCGCAGCCCCGCAGCCCCGAGACCCGCGAGCACCCTCGCTTCGCCGAGCTGATCACGCAGGTGCGCCGGTTGCTGCGGAAGGGGCACGCGCTCGACGCGCCCGAGGAGGACGAGACGCCGCTCTACGTCGCCGAGGAGGGTCTGTGAGCGTCGTCGCTCCGGTCCCGCGCGGCACGCTCGGCGCGCGCGTCGGCCGCGGCGTCGTCGACTGGATCCCCGCCGCGGCGGTGCTCGTGCTCGGAATCCTGCTCTGGGAGGGACTCGTCCATGCGCTCGACGTCCAGCGCTTCCTGCTGCCGGCGCCCTCGGCCATCCTCGAGACGCTGTGGGAGGAGCGCAGCCTGCTCTGGTCGGCCGGGATCTACACCTTCACGGAGGCGCTCGGGGGCTTCGTGATCGGCAGCACGCTCGCCGTCCTCTCGGCCATCGTGCTCGCCCGCTTCCGCAGCCTCGGCCGCGCGCTGATGCCCTTCGCGATCGCCGCCAACGCGGTCCCGATCATCGCCTTCGCGCCGATCACGAACCAGTGGTTCGGGCCGCTCGAGAAGACGTCGAAGATGGCGATCGCAGCGATCCTCGTCTTCTTCCCGGTGATGGTGAACATGCTCCGCGGCCTCACCTCGGTGCGGCCGCAGTCGATCGAGCTGATGCGCTCGTACGCCGCCGGCGAGGTCGCGATCTTCCGGCGGGTGCGAATCCCCAACTCGCTGCCGTATCTCTTCGCGGCCTTGAAGGTGGCGACCGTGCTCGCGATGATCGGCGCTGTCGTGGGCGAGTACTTCCTCAGCTCGCAGGAGGCGCTCGGGTTCCAGATCAGGAACTCGGCTGCACTGTTCCAGTTCGAGCTGGCGTGGGCGGCGATTGCAGTTGCGAGCGTGCTCGGAATCCTGTTCTACTCGGCCGTCGCGCTCGTGGAGCGGCTGACGATGGGCTGGCACCCGTCGTCGCGGGCGGCCTGACCGGGATGGACGTGTCAAGAGGGCAACCGAACGAACGAAAGGACACCGCATGAAGAAGGCTCGGATCTGGCTTCTGCTCGCCGGCCTGCTCGCCGCCCTGACCCTCGTGGTCGCCGGGTGCGGGGACGACGACGACGAAGCGGGCGACACCGGGGCCGCGGCGACGACCGGGGCGGAGCCGCAGGAGCTCGACCAGGTCACGCTGCAGCTGAAGTGGGTCACCCAGGCGCAGTTCGCCGGCTACTACGCTGCCCTCGAGGAGGGCTACTACGAGGAGGAGGGCCTCGACGTCGAGCTGAAGCCGGGCGGCCCGGACATCACGCCCGAGCAGGTGGTCGCGAGCGGCCAGGCCGAGTTCGGGATCGACTGGCTGCCGGCGCTGCTGGCGGCGCGCGATCAGGGCGGGGACCTCGTCAACATCGCGCAGGTGTTCTCGAAGAGCGGCATGACCGAGGTGACGTGGAAGGACAGCGGGATCACCGACGTCGCCGGGATGAAGGGCAAGAAGGTCGGCGTCTGGTGCTGCGGCAACGAGAACGAGCTCTACGCGGCGCTCGTGAAGAACGGGATCGACCCGAAGAACAAGGACGACGTCACGATCGTCAACCAGCCGTTCGACATGAACCTCTTCCTGAACCGCGACGTCGACGCCGCCGCGGCGATGACGTACAACGAGCTGGCGCAGGTGCTCGAGACCGAGAACCCGGAGACGGGCGAGCTCTACACGCTCGACGACCTGAACGTGATCTCGATGGAGGACGCCGGCACGGCGATGCTCGAGGACGGCATCTTCGTCCAGGGCGAGTGGATCGCCGACGAGGCCAACCAGGACATCGCCACGCGCTTCCTGAAGGCGAGCTTCAAGGGCTGGGCCTTCTGCCGCGACAACCAGGACGAGTGCCTGCAGTACGTGCTCGACAGCGGCCCGACACTCGGCGAGGGCCATCAGCGCTGGCAGCTGAACGAGATCAACGCGCTCACCTGGCCGAACGAGACCGGCATCGGCGTGATGGACGAGGCCGCCTTCCAGCGGACCGCGGACATCGCCAAGCAGTTCGGCGTGATCAAGGCCGACGCATCCAGCGACGCGTACCGCACCGACCTGGCCGAGGCCGCCGTCCAGGAGCTCGAGGACGAGGGCGTCGACGTGAACGGTGCAGACTGGGAGAAGGCGACCGTCGAAGTGACTGCCGGCGGCAACTAAGGAGACGACCGTGAAGGGAGATCCGCAATGTCCGTTCTGATCAAAGGTGGCCGCGTCATCACCGCGGCGGACGACTACGTCGCCGACATCTACATCGAGGACGAGCGGATCTCCCTGATCGGTGAGTCGCTCGATCTGGCGGCCGACACCGTGATCGACGCGTCCGGCAAGTACGTGCTGCCGGGCGCCGTCGACCCGCACACGCACCTCGACATGCCGTTCGGCGGCACGACGACGATCGACGACGTCGAGTCGGGCCAGCGCGCAGCGGCGCGGGGCGGCACGACCACGCACGTCGACTTCTGCATCCAGGCTCCTGGAACATCGTTCGCCGACGCCCTCGCCGACTGGAAGTCGAAGGCCGAAGGCAGGCAGCTGATCGACATGGGCTACCACATCGCCGTCACCGACCTGAAGGACGGCGGCTCGCTCGAGGAGCTCGCGTCGCTGCCCGACCAGGGAATCACGTCCTACAAGCTCTTCATGGCCTACAAGGGCGCGCTGATGGTCGACGACGAGACGCTCTTCAAGACGATGGAGGTCGCGGCGGAAACGGGCGCGCTCGTGATGGTGCACGCCGAGAACGGCGACGCGATCGACGTGCTCGTGAAGAAGGCGCTCGCGGAGGGCAAGACGGAGCCGAAGTACCACGCGCTGACGCGGCCGCCCGAGACCGAGGGCGAGGCGACGAACCGGGCGATCCAGCTCGCCCGCGTCGCCGGCTGCGCGCTCTACGTCGTCCACGTCTCCTGCAAGGAGGCGGTCGAGCCGATCGAGCTCGCGCGCGAGAAGGGCTGGGACGTCTGGGGCGAGACGTGCACGCAGTACTTCTTCATCGACTACACGCACCTCGAGCAGCCGAACTTCGAGGGCGCGAAGTACGTCTACACGCCGCCGCCGCGCGACAAGGCGAACCAGGACGTGCTCTGGAACGCCGTCCGCACCGACGTGCTGAGCGCGATCTCGACCGATCACTGCGCCTTCACCTGGGGCGAGCAGAAGGCCCTCGGGAGGGACGACTTCTCGAAGATCCCGAACGGTGGACCCGGCCTCGAGAACCGGCTCCACATGATCCACCACTTCGGTGTCCGCGAGGGTCGGATCGGGCTGAACCGGATGGTCGAGCTGCTCGCGACGAACCCGGCGAAGCTCTTCGGGCTCTACCCGAAGAAGGGAACGGTGGCGGTCGGCTCCGACGCCGACCTCGTGGTCTTCGACCCGGAGAAGGCACACACGATCACGGCCGCGAACCAGCAGTCGAAGACGGACTACAACCTCTACGAGGGCACCGACGTCGTCGGCGACATCGAGACCGTGATCCTGCGCGGAAACGTGATCGTCGAGGGCGGCGAGGTCGTCGCGAAGCCGGGGATCGGGCAGTTCGTGGCGAGGGCGCGGTTCGGCGAGCAGCTGCACGCCGACAGGGTCGAGGTCGCATAGACGAAGCTCGCGTGGATCGCCAGCGCCGTGGCGGCGGGTTCACGCTGCTCGACCTGCACTACGCCGCCCAGCTCGCGGCGCGGCTGCTGGCCGAGGAGCTCGAGCGGGTCTCTGGCGCGTTCGGCCCTAGCTCTCGCCGCGGCCGGAGCGGAGGCCCCGGCCGCGGCGTAGCGGATCGTGCGCGTCAGCCGATCAGGAGCCGGCTCCGGGGCCGCAGTCGACCCGGGGGTTCCACGGATGCAGCATGCCGCTCGGGTTCGGCTTCCAGATCCAGGCGTGCAGCGCGTAGGACGCCGGGATGCCGTAGCGGTTGTCCGCGTTGATCACGTCGAACTCCTGGCCGAACAGCGACGGCTTGCCGCCGCCCTGCCAGTCCGCCTGGAAGACGAGGTACTCCAGCGCGACGAGCTTCATCGTGCCGTCGCTCCGCCGCTCGTAGACGAGCAGCTCGGGATTCGCCGCGTCGATCTTCCCGCCGTCGAGCAGCAGGCTCGGGTTGAGCATGTGGATTCCCATCGCGCCCTCGCCCGCCTGTGCGATGCACGTGAGACCCGCCTTGTCGGCCACCGTGACCTCGTAGCCGGCCGCCTTCGCCTGCTCGAAGTCGTGGAAGCGGGCGGTCGAGGACTTGGCGCCGTCGAACGCGCTGCTGCCGATCGCCACGCCGGCCGCGGCCAGCACGGGAGCGACGGCGAGGACCAGCAGGATCAGTCGCTTGCGCATCTCTTTCTCCCCTCTCAGACGGTCGCAGGCTCGGGATCCGGCCTGACGACGACGGTGTCGGCGACGGCGATGATCTCGTCCACGGGCAGGTCGGCCGCGGTCGCGTGCGCCCGAACGGCCTCGGGACTCGACGCCTGGTAGATGCAGACGGTGCCGACGGTGCCGTCCTGCTCGGCCAACACGTAGCTGCGGATCCAGCGGACGTCGTCGGGCATCCGCTCGCCCTCGGCGGTCGACCGTGCCGCCGCCTCCTCCAGCTCCTGGCCGGTGCGCCAGCCGTTCCGGCGCAGAATCACGTACGTCTCCATTCCTCCTCCTCCGCTCGCTTTCGCGCTGCACCCGACGCTATGGCGGAGGGGTCGCGGCGACATCGGCAGGACTGCCTATGTTGGGCGGGCGCCCTACCGGGTTTCGACGAGCCCGAGCTGAACGGCGACGGCGCTCGCCTCGGCCCGCGACCGGGCTTGCAGCTTGCGCAGGATCGCGGAGACGTGGTGGTCGACGGTCCGCGTCGACAGGTACAGCTGCGAAGCGATCTCGGCGTTGCGGAAGCCCTGGGCGAGCAGGCCGAGCACGTCCAGCTCGCGGGGCGTGAGGCCGGCCGGGTTCTCGCGCGTGGCGGCACGCGGACCGCGAATGCCGAGTCGCCGGCGCAGCGCGTCTGCGGCCGGCCGCGCGCCGAGCGCGTCGAGCCCGGCGAGCGCCGCCTCGTCACCTGCGTCGGCGAGCGTCCGGGCCGCCTCGTACGGGCAGCCGCGCGCGCGCCAGGCATCAGCCGCGGCCGCCGTGTCCCCGTCGAGCTGCAGCCGGTAGGGATCGGCGATCCAATCCGGCGCGTCCTCGAGCGCTCCCGCCTTCCACTGCCAGTACGCCAGCTCCCCTGCGAACCAGAGGTGCCGCTTCTCGAGCGCGAGCGGGTAGACGGCGCGCGCCTCGACCGCCGTCCGGTCGGAATCGCCGATGAGCCAGGCCGCCTCGGCCCGAGCGGAGTGGATGTGCCCCAGCCGCTGCAGGTGCCCTCCCGGCCGGGCGATCTCGAGCGCCTCGTCCAGAGCGTCGAAGGCCCCGGGGTCGCCGCGCCGCGCGCGCACGCGCCCGAGCGCGATCAGAGCGGACACCTGGCTGATCGGATCGTGCAACCCGCGGAGGACCGACCCGGCGAGCGCAGCGCCCTCGTCCCAGCGCCCCCGGTACACGTGGACGAGCGCGAGCCACGCCTGCGGGTAGACGGGCCAAAGCTCGTGCGCCTCGGCGAAGGCGATGCACTCACGCAGCCATGACTCGGCGTGCTCCAGCTCCATCATCTCGCCGAGCCCCGTCCCGAGCATGTTGAGGGCGGACATCCGGAAGACCTCGTGCGCCTCTTCGGCCGCGATCGCGAGACTGCGCTCGAGCTCCCGCACTCCCTCGTCGAACCTGCCGGCCATGATCAGCGACGTGCCGGCCATGTTGAGGCCGTACGCCTCGACTTCGCGGTCGCCGACGGCGACCGCCGCCGCGACCGCCTTGCGCCCCCACGCGACGCCCTCGTCGTTGTCGCGGCTGAGCATGCGGGCGTAGGCCTGAACGGCGTACGCCCAGGCGAGCTCACGGCCCGGCGGCAATGTCTCGAGAATCCGGATCGACTCCAGGCTCGCTTGCTCGGCCTCCTGGTTCCGGCCGAGTCGGGTCAAGGCGTTCGTCAGCCGCGACAACGTCTCCCCGACGCGCAGGCGGTCGTCGAGCTCGCGGTACAGCCCGAGCGCAGAGAGTCGCGCGTCCACCGACTCCTCGTAGAGCCCCGTCACCAACGCCTCCTCGGCGTAGCTGTCGAAGAGGCGGGCGCGCTCCACGGGATCCAGACGGTCCGCGAATCTGAGCGCCCTCGCGTACTGCACGGCCGCCTCGCGATGCGAGCTCACGGCCGCGGCCGCCGCACCCGCCGCCGGCGCCCAGCGGAGCACGGCCTCGGCGTCGCCGGCCTCTTCCGCGTGGTGCGCGAGCCGGGAGAGGTCGCCCCGGTCGACGAGCGCACGGAGCAGCGCTTCGTGCAGCGACCGCCGGCGATGGGGCGGCATGGAGCCCTCGATCGCGAGCCGAGCGAGCTCGTGCCGGAAGGCGACGCCGTCGCGGTCGGCATGGACGACGCCGGCGTGGAGCAGGGCGTCCAGGTGCTCGAGCTCGTCCGGCACGACCGCCTCGAGCAACCAGAGCTCCGCCCGGAGCGGCACGACCGCGATCGCCTCGAGCAGCCGCCGGGCCGGCTCCTCGAGCAGGGCGACCCGGGCGAGTACGGCATCACGCACGGTCTCGGGCAGCTCGCTGCCGCCGGCAGCGATGACCTCGGTGACGAAGAACGCATTTCCCTGCGTCAGCCGGTGGATCGCGTCGCCGTCCGCGTCGTGTGGCTCGGCCAGTGCGCGGACTGCCTCGACGGAGAGGCGCGGCACCGACAGCCGCGACACGCCCCGAGCCGAGGCGAGCTCCCCGAGAACGACGCGCAATGGGTGGTCGCCCGCCACTTCGTCGTCGCGGTACGTCGCGAGCACGAATGCATCCGTCCCGTCGATCCTGCGGCCGAGGACGCGCAGGACGTCGAGCGACGCGGCGTCCGCCCAGTGGACGTCCTCGAGCACGACGACCTCGTCGAGCGCGAGCGTGGCGGCTGCGACCGTGCGCGGATCGCCGGGCTCGAGGCCGAGGTCGAGGAACGGGCCGAGCGGCGCCGGGGCGGCCAGGTTCTCGCAGGAGCCGCGCAGCACCCCGCCGACACGGTCGGAGAAGCCGCGGACCAGGGCGGTCTTCCCGACACCCGCCTCACCGCCGACGAACAGCAGACGGCCGCCTTCAGCGCGGGCCGACTCCAGTTCGGCGAGCAGTTCGTCTCGCTCGAGCAGCGCCGCCATCGGACGGATCCTGCGCGGTCGACCTCCGCCTTTCAAGCGCCCGCCGACTAGGGTTCGCCGCCGTGCCGCGCCGCATCCAGCTCTCCCCGGCCGACGAGCCCGCGATCGCGGCCGCCTTCGCCGACCTGCGGCGGAGCCTGGACGTCCCGCACGACTTCCCCGCGGACGTCCTTGCCGACGCGGAACGTGCCGTCGCGTCGCCACGCCTACCCGAGGCGGACGAGACGGCGATCCCATTCGTCACGATCGACCCGCCCGACTCGCAGGACCTCGACCAGGCGCTGCACCTGGAGCGGCGCGGCGACGGCTTCCGCGTCCGCTACGCGATCGCCGACGTCGCCGCCTTCGTCACCCCGGGAGGGCCGATGGACGTCGAGGCGCACGCGCGAGGCCAGACGCTCTACGCGCCCGACGTGGACGCGCTCCTTTACCCGCCCGCGATCTCGCACGGCGCGGCCAGCCTCCTTCCCGACGAGACGCGGCCGGCGGTGCTCTGGACGATCGACCTCGATGCGGCCGGCGAGGCGGTCGAGGTCGACGTCGCGCGCGCGCTCGTCCGCAGCCGCCGCAAGCTCTCCTACGAGGACGTCCAGCAGGCGCTCGACGACGGCACCGCGGAGGAGCCGCTGGCGCTCCTGCGTGAGGTCGGAACCCTGCGGCAGCAGCTCGAGGCCGAGCGGGGCGGCGTTGACCTGCAGATCCCCGAGCAGGAGATCGAGCGCGGGCCGCACGGCTACGAGCTGGCGTTCCGGACGCAGCTCCCGGTCGAGCGCTGGAACGCACAGCTCTCGCTCCTCACCGGCCAGACGGCGGCGAAGCTGATGCTCGACGCGAAGGTCGGGATCGTGCGCACGCTGCCGCGCGCGGACGACGACGCCGTCGCCCGCCTGCGCCGCACGGCCGAGGCGCTCGGCGTCCCCTGGCCGGAGCCGATGAGCTACGCCGACTTCGTCCGCTCGCTCGACCCGGCCGACACGCACCACCAGGCGGTGCTCGTCGAGTCGACCGTGCTCCTGCGCGGCTCGGGGTACGAGGCCTTCGACGGCGCCGACCCGGCGCATTCGCGGCACGAGGGCGTCGCCGCGCCGTACGCCCATGCGACGGCGCCGCTCCGCCGCCTTGTCGACCGCTACGTGAGCGAGGTCTGCCTCGCCGTGCACGCGGGCGGCGAGGTGCCCGGCTGGGCCCGCGAGGCGCTGCCCGCACTCCCGGAGACGATGAAGCGGTCGGGCCAGCGCGCGAGCCAGTACGAGGCCGGCGTCGTCTCGGCGGTCGAGGCGGCGCTGCTCGAGCGCAGCGTCGGCCGCGTGTTCGACGCGGTCGTCGTCGAGGTCGACCGGGACGGCGAGGGCGGCACGATCCAGCTGACGGAGCCCGCAGTCACGGCGCACGCGCGGGGCGAGCTGCCGCTGGGCGAGCGGATCCGCGTCCGGCTCACCCTCGCGGACGTGGCCCTGCGTCAGGTCCGGTTCGAGCCGGCTTAACGGCAGGGGTACCCGAGCGGGAGCAGGCGTCAGCTCCGTTCGGCGAAGAGGCGGGCGAGCTCGGCGCGTGAGCGGACGCCGAGCTTGCGGTAGACGCGCGTCAGCGCCGTCGCGACGGAGTGCTCGGTGAGGAAGAGGGCGGCCGCCACCTCACGGTTGGTGCGGCCTTCGGCGACGAGTTCGGCGATCCGGCGTTCGCCCTCCGTCAGGTCACCACGCGAGGGCGCTCGCCCGCCGATGCGCGCGAGCTCGGCGCGGGTCTGCTCGACCCACAGCGGTGCGCCGAGCCGCGCGAAGCGGGCAAGCGCGTCCTCGAGCGTCGCGCGGGCGGCGCCGCGCCTCTTCGCGCGTCGCTGCGTGCGGCCTAGTGCGAGCAGGGTCCGGGCGTGCTGGAACGGGTCGGTGACTGCGCGTGTGCTCGGACAGCGCCCGCTCGAACATCGCGAAGGCGCTCCCGAGGTCGCCCCGTGCTGCGAGCACGAGCGCGCGGCAGCGGGCAAGGATGGCGAGCGCCCACGCCCGGTCGAGCGCGTCGGCACGCTCCTGCCAGATGGCAAGCACCTCGTCGGCCTCGCCGAGCTCGCCGAGAGCGATCAGCGCCTCGAGCAGGTCGCCCAGCTCCAGCCGCTGTGCCGGCTCGAGCATGAAGGCATTGCGTGTCTCGTACGCGCGCCTCAGCTGAGGGAGTGCGGCGTCCGGGTTCCCGAGCGACAGGTCGACGAAACCCAGCACCCAGCTGTGGCCCGACTCCTCGATCCGGATCCCCTCGGACTTTCCCCGGGCGATCGCGCCGTGCGCCAAGGCGCGCGCCTCGGCGAGCCGCGCCCGGTGGGCGGCGATCACGGCAGCCGGGAAGTCCGGTGCCGTGTTCACGTCGCCGAGTTGCGTCGAGAGCTCCAACGAGCTGGCCGCGTATCCCTCGGCAACGTCCCAGTTCCCGGCCCGCCACTCGAGGAAGGCCAGCCACCACAGCGTCGATGCTTCGCCTCGAGCATGGCTTCGCAGCCGGAGCACCTCACGGAGCTCGAGGAGCAATCCCCGAGCGGCCTCGAGATCGACTGTCCACACGAGCTGGTGGCAGAGCACCATGGTCGGGCCGCTCGCAAGCGGCCCCTCCGGAAGTCCCAGCTCGAGCTCGCGCGCCTCGTCCATCTCGGCGCGGCGAAGCCCGCGTCCGGCTCTCAGCTGCCAGTCCGCGTAGAACGCGAGCGCGCGACATCTGAGCGCGACGTCGTCGGTCCGCGAAGCTGCCCGGACAGCGAGGTCGGCGTGGGCAGCACCGCTCGACACCCCCTCCCCCCACCGCATCAGAGCGGCGAGCCTGAGGTGAATCGTCGCCTCGAGGCTGTCGTCTCCCCCCGCCTCGGCGAGCGCCTGCTGGTAGAGCGCCTGCGCCTCTCGTGGCTCGGGCTGCACGGCCGCGAGTTGGACGAGGGCTCGAGCCCGCTCAGCGCCTGGTACAGCCTCCGCCCGCGCGCGCGTGAGCAGGGTGGTGGCTCGTGCGGTGTCGCCTGCGATGTCGTGCATGTCGGCGGCGAGGAACAAGCGCCGGCGGGCGTCATCGAGGGCCGCCGCGGGTGTGAGCCTGAGTGCCTGCTCGGCGAGCTCGGCGGCAGTGGTGGGAGCGCCGCGTCTGTAAGCCGTCCGGGCGGCCTCTTCGAGCGTGGCGCCGATCTCGGGGGTCGGCTCGGCCGTGGCGAGAGCGAGATGACGGGCTTGTTCCTCGGCGGTGGGGACGATCTGGGCGAGCCGCGCGTGCAGCGAGCGGCGTCGAGAGGGCGTCTGACCTCCGCCAACCGCAGCTCCGAGCAGCGGGTGGGTGAAGCGGAGGCGCTCCCCGTCCAGCTCGAGGATCTGCGCTGCGAGTGTCTCGGCCAGACCAGATTGCGCCCGGCGCCCGGCAGCGGCGTCGATGAGCGGCACGGTCGGGTCTGCGAGCGCGGCGACGGCGCGGGCAACGTCGAGCGCCGCCGGGCTGAGGCCGTCCAGGCGCTCCTGCAGGAGCCGGTCGAGGTCGGAGGGGATGGGAAGCTGCTCGCCCGGGGCGAGCGCACCGCCCCGGCGCTGGAGCGCAGCTGCAAGCTCGAGCGCGAAGAAGGGGTTCCCGCGCGCGGTCTCCCAGATCCTGAGGAGGGTCGGCCGGGCGAACGTGGCGTCAAGGCGCACGCGGAGCAACTCGTGGATCGCGCCGACGCTGAGGCCGCCGACATGGATCGTCTGCCGCCGTTGCTCGGGCACGGCCCGGCGGAGCCACTCCGGCACGCCACCCCGGACTGCGATGAGGGCCGCGAGCGGCTCGTCATCGAGACGGGAGAGCGCGTAGAGAAGCGACCCGAGCGAGGGTGCGTCGAGCCATTGCACGTCGTCGACCGCCAAGCAGAGCGGGCCGTCAGCGGCGAGCTGCCGCACCGCTCCAAGAAATGCGGCCGCGACGACACGCTCGTCGGCCGGCAACTCGGACTCACCCAGGAGCAGCGCAGTCTCGAGCGCCCGCCGCTGCACCGGCGGCAACTCGGATACGACCTCGCCGGCCGCAGCGCCGAGCAGGTCGGCGAGCCCCGCGAACGAAAACCGGGTTTCCGCCGCCGACGGCCGCGCCGACAGCACCCGGTAGCCGCGCACAGAGGCCGCCTCGATCGCCGCCAGCCACAGCGTCGTCTTCCCGATCCCCGCCTCCCCGCTCATCACTGCTGCACCGGGCAGCCGCTCCGACTCGTCGAGAAGACGGACGACCGCCCCGAGCTCATCCTCCCGACCGAACAGGTGCCGCGCCGCCACGTTCATCTCACTGCCTATTCAAACGCCGGGGCACGGCGCGGGCAAAGACCTGAGGTTCTCAGCTTTCGTCGGTGCCGGCCCGGCGCGATCCTGAACGCGTCATCGAAGGAGGAGGACACACGTGAAGCAACGCCTCTACATCCCGGCCCTATCGACCGGAATGGTGGTGCTCGTGCTAGCCATCCTGGTTGCGGCATCGATGGCTTCTCCGCCGCAGGGAGTGACACCAACCCTGCTGGCGCGCGGGACGTACGACAGCTTCAAGGTTCGGTCGTACCCGCAGGGCCCGGACGACTTCAAGGCAGAGGCCAAGGCACCGACGGACATCGTCGTCCGCCGGCACGATTACCTGCCGGGGTCGTCCACCGGCTGGCACACGCATCCAGGCCCGGTGTTCATCACGGTCACGGAGGGTGAGATCACCTTCTACGAGTACGACGACCCGACCTGCACGCCGATCGTGGTCAAGGCGGGCGGCGGCTATGTCGACACGGGGCGCGGTCACATGGCGCGGAACGAGACCGACGTGCCCGCCAAGGACATGACGGTGATCATCGCGCCGGTCGGCGGGGCGTTCCGGGGCGAGCTCGACGCTCCCGCGCCGAACTGCGGCTTCTGACGGGAGAGCGTGAGGCGGTGGAGGAGCTGGTCGGAGCCGGCTCCTCCACGCCCGTCTCCGGTGGTGTGACCGTGGCGAGCTTCCTCGTCGAGACCTACGTTTCAGGCGCCCATGCGCAGGATCCGCGCGTGGCAGGGCAACGCATGCGTGACGCCGCGCGGAGGCTCTCACGCGAGGGCATCTCGGTCCGCTACGTCCGGACGACGCTTCTCCCCGGCGACGAGACGTGCTTCCACGTCCTCGCGGCGGACTCGAGGGACGCGGTCGCCGCTGCGTGTCGTCTTGCCGGACTCGAGCGGGCGCGGATCGTCGACGCAATCGAGTGAGCTCCTAGCGGCAGGGCCGGCCGAGGCTGAGCCGGACGCGGTACGAGCGCCCGCCGACGACGGCGACGTCGAGCGGGTAGCAGCCCGGCCGCGTGACCCCGAAGCCGCCGCTGAACGCCGTCACCGGCCCCACCGGGCCGTCGTAGGAGAACGCCGGCGTTCTGGGCGGACACGGCTCGATCCGGATCGCCTGCTCGCCGTTGCCCCCGCGGGCATAGTGCAGGAAGAGCACTCCCCGGTAACGAGCCGGCACGGAAAGCACAACCGGCCGCCCGGCGCGGACGAGCGCGCCCACCTTCGTCCAGTAGCGGCCGTCCTCACCGCGGGGGCCGAATGCGGCGAGCGAGCGCGGAAAGTGGCCGGAGAAAGCCAGGGGGCCCGCGAAGACGGTGTTGGCGCTCGGTCGGGGGAAGCCGATCGGCGCCCCGCCGGCCTCGATCCGCTGCTGACACGTCCGCACCGGCACCGCGGCTCCCGCGGCGTCGGCAGGGCCCGCGAGCGCAAGGAGAGCGAGCAGGAGCAGCATCGCCTCGTCTACACCGGCTGCCGGGCCGAGGTTCCTACCGCGTCTGCGGGAACCCCAGGTCGACCTTCGACGTGGCCGGGTCGGGCCAGCGCGAGGTGACGACCTTGCCGCGGGTGTAGAAGTTGATCCCCTCCGGCCCGTAGATGTGCGTGTCGCCGAAGAGGCTCGCCTTCCAGCCGCCGAACGAGTAATAGGCCACCGGCACCGGGATCGGCACGTTGATCCCGACCATCCCCGCTTCGACCTCGAACTGGAACCGCCGGGCGGCGCCGCCGTCGCGGGTGAAGATCGCCGTCCCGTTGCCGTACGGGTTCTCGTTCACGAGCTTGACCGCCTCGTCGTAGGTGGCGACGCGCGTGACGCCGAGCACCGGCCCGAAGATCTCGTCCTTGTAGGCGTCCATCTCAGGCGTGACGTCGTCGAGCAGCGTCACACCGAGGAAGAAGCCGTCGCTCTCCGGCGCCGTCTCGCGGCCGTCCACGACCACCGTCGCGCCCTGCTCGGCACCGCCCTCGATGTACGAGGCGACCTTGTCGCGGTGCTCGCGGGTGACGAGCGGGCCCATCTCGACGTCGTCCTCGAGGCCGTTGCCGACCTTGATCTTCGGCAGGCGCAGCTTGATCGCGTCGACGAGCTTGTCGCCGGCGTCGCCGACGGCGACGACCTGTGAGATCGCCATGCAGCGCTCGCCGGCGGAGCCGTACGCCGCGCTGACGGCAGCGTCGGCGGCCATGTCGATGTCGGCGTCGGGGAGGACGATCATGTGGTTCTTCGCCCCGCCGAGGGCCTGGACGCGCTTGCCGTGCTTCGTGCCCGTCTCGTAGATGTAGCGGGCGATCGGGGTCGACCCGACGAAGCTGACCCCGGCCACGTCGGGATGCTCGAGGATCGCGTCGACCGCGACCTTGTCCCCGTGCACGACGTTGAAGACGCCGTCGGGGAGGCCCGCCTCCTTGAGCAGCTCGGCCGTCCAGACCGACGCCGAGGGGTCCTTCTCGGACGGCTTCAGGACGAACGTGTTCCCGCAGGCCAGTGCCGGCGCCCACATCCACATCGGGACCATCGCCGGGAAGTTGAACGGCGTGATCCCCGCGACGACGCCGAGAGGCTGCCGGATCGAGTAGACGTCGATGCCGGTCGAGGCCTGCTCGGACATGTCGCCCTTGAGCAGGTGCGGGATCCCGCAGGCGAACTCGATCACCTCGAGACCGCGCGTGACCTCGCCCATCGCGTCGGAGAGCACCTTCCCGTGCTCGGCCGTCAGGATCCGCGCGACCTCCTCGCGGCGCTCGTGCACGAGCTCGCGAATCCTGAACATCAGCTCCGCACGCTTCGCCAGCGACGTCGCGCGCCACGCAGGGAACGCGGCCTTGGCCGCGGCGACGGCGGCGCCGACCTCCTCGGACGTCGCCAGATCGACCTCTCCCGTCTGGACGCCGCGGGCAGGGTCGAAGACGGGCGACGTGCGGCCGGACGTGCCGGCGACGGGCTTGCCGCCGATCCAGTGGGTGATGCGGGTGAGCTCTTTGCGCTGCTCGGTGGGCGGGGTCGCCAGCTCGGTCATGCCTGCCTCCTCGAGAGTGTCGCGAACAGCCTACCGCGCGTCTCCGGGTACCACGACGCGCTTGCCCGGCGTCCCCCAGACCTCGCCGACGCGCTCGAACGGCACCGTCTCGACGTCGAGCCGGATCTCGCCGGCGACCGCGTGACCGACCAGCCTCCGGTAGTGCGCGGCGAGGACGTCCGCAGGGACGGCGAAGTCCGAGAAGCCGTAGAGCTCGAGCTGCTTCCCGCGCACGTGGGACGACGCCAGCGTCGCCGTCGGCCCCGCGGACTGGCCGATGTGGACGATCCGCGCACCGGGCGCAGCGGCCTCGGCGGCGCGCGCGAGCGGCTCGCCCCAGAGCGCGTCGACGACGTACGTCGGCTCGCCGAAGTCGCCGTCGAGCGGCACCGCCTCGTCGGCCCCGAGCTCGAGTGCCCGCTCGAGCCCGCGTGCGTCGCGGCCGGCGGCGACGACGTGCGCGGCGCCGAGGAGCTTTGCCGCCTGTAGCGCGACCTGCCCGACGACGCCCGTCGCGCCGAGGACGAGCACGCGGTCGTCCTCACGCACGGGCGCGCGCCACGCCACCGGCATGAATCCCGCGATCCCTGCGATCCCGAGCGCCGCGGCCAACGAGGGCTCCGCGTCGTCCGGCACCTCCGCGACGGCCTGGCCGAGCGTCGACCGCTCGGCCATCGTCCCGTTGCGCGCGACGCCCAGCCCGCCGCCGAACGTCCAGACGACACGGCCGGACGCGTCCCGGCCGACGCACTCGCAGCCGGGCACGTACGGCAGCGGCGGGTGGCCGCCGTAGAACTTGCCCGCGCCGACTGCAACGTCGATCGGGTTGATCGTCGCCGCGAGCACCTCGAGCGTCTCACCGTCCGGCTCGGGCGCCTCACCCACCAGCGGCGGGCGCCCGAGCTCGGTGATCAGCACTGCCCGCAAGCCGCTAGATCTTCCCCCGGTTGCGCCAGCGCTGGAAGATGCCGCGGAAGGAGCGGTCGTAGACCCTGGCGGCTTCCTCCGGTGTCCGCTTGCCCTGGGCGACCTCGGCGAACATCTGCGGGATCATGAACTTGTTGAAGATCTCGTCGATGGCCGCGTTGGTGTTCCCCGGCCAGCCGGGGTTCAGCGTGTACTTCTCGGCGATCTCGGCCAGCACCCTGTACTTCCCCTGCGGCCTCGCGACCGGGTCGCGCGCGACCCGGCGCTCGATGTTCGGCACCGAGGCCGGCCACGAGGGGAAGTTGTAGAACTTCGAGTTCTCGAAAGCGCCGATGTACTTCGTCTCCAGGTCGACGAGGAACTTCTTCGCCGCCGCCTTGTTCCTGGCGAACTTCCAGATCACGTAGGCGCCCATCACATGCTCGAGGCCGAGGCGCCCGTTCGGGCCGCTCGGGATCGGGAGCAGCGAGATCTTCGCCGCCAGGTCGGGGTTCGTCCCCTCGGCCGTACGCGTGATCGAGATCGCGTTCATCGCCATCGAGAGCCGGCCCGCCACCATCGCCTGGTTGTTCGACGACGCGGTCCAGGCGAAGATCTCGTTCGACATCCCCTGGCGGTAGAGCTCCCGCGCGAACTTCAGGGCCTCGACCGTCCCCTTCGAGTTGAGGACGACCCGCTGCTCCTTGTTCTGGATGAAGGAGCCGAAGCACATCATCATCGCCATCAGCGCCATGTTCGAGTCGATCTCGTTCGACATCCCGAGCCCGATCGGATGGCCCATCGCGCGGAGCTTCGGCGCCGCCTTGAGCACGTTGTCCCACGTGGTCGGCCTGAACCCCGCCTCGCCCCAGAGGTCGGTGCGGTAGTTGACCGGGTCGGGGACGTAGTTGTCGGAGAAGGCGAAGTACTTCTTCGTCTTCGCGTTGTAGGTCGCCTTGAAGGCGACCGTCTTCATCTTGCCGCGCTTCTTCGTCACCTCCTGGACGATGTCCGCGTGGTCGAGGACCTGGTCCTCGTACGCCGCGGGCGGCGAGAGGAAGAAGAAGAGATCGTGGCCGCTCTGCGCCGCCACTTCCGCCGCCGCGCGCGCGGGAATGTCGGCCTGGTTGATGTGGTCGACCACGACCTCGGTGTCGTTCGCCTCGCCCCAACGCTTGACGTAGATGTCGTCGAACCACTTGTCGTACGCCGGGACGAAGTGGCTCCACTGGATGATCCTGAGCGTGCCGGCGAGCTCCTTGTGCCGGTACTTCGGGACCCCGGCGGCCGACGTCTTCGGCAGCGCGCCGCCGTAGACGATCAGCAGGCCGCCGACACCCGCACGACGCAGCACCTCCCGCCTCGTGACCCCTTGCTCGACGTCTCGCCGTGTGTCCGCCATGTGACTCTCCTTTCCTCGGTGCGGACGGCTGGTCAACGGAACGCACCGCCGGTGAAGCCGGCGATGAAGCGGTCGAGGAACGTGTTGTAGAGCAGCGCGAGTGGAATCGCGGGAATCAGGGTCGCGGCCATCAGCGCGCCCCAGTAGAAGACGTCGCCGCGGATCAGCTCGGTGTAGATGCCGGTCGAGACGACCTTGCTGTTCGACGCGGTGATGAACGCGATCGCGTAGACGAACTCGTTCACGCAGAGCGAGAAGGTGAAGATGACGACGGTCAGGATGCCCGGCAGGGAGATCGGAAAGACGATCCGGATCAGCGTCTTCAGGCGTGAGGCGCCGTCGACGAGCGCGGCGTCCTCGAGCTCGCGTGGGATCGATTTGAAGAACCCCATCAGGAGCCAGGTCGCGAACGGGATCGTGAAGCCCGGATAGACGAGGATCAGCGCCGCCAGCCGGTCCTGGAGCCCCACCTCCGCGATCACGCGCGAGAGTGGCAGGAAGAGCAGCGTCGGCGGCACGAGGTAGACGAGGAAGATGCCGACGCCGAGCGTCTGCCCCCAGCCCCCGGAGAGCCGCGCCAGCGCGTAGCCGGCCGGCATCGCGATCACGAGCGTGATCAGGACGACCGCGAGGGCGACGAGCACCGTGTTCAGCAGCCAGCGCGCGTACTGGGTCTCCTCGAAGAGGAAGCGGTAGTTGTCGAGCGTGGGTGAGCCGTTGCCGAAGCCGAAGGGGACGTTCTCGACGTTGTAGAGGTCGAGCTCCGTCTTCAGCGAGGTCTGCAGCATCCAGTAGAAGGGGAACGCCAGCACGATCGCGAACGGCCCCACGACCAGGTACGTGATCAGCTTGTCGCGGCGGGTCAGCGGCACCTAGATCACCCCAGGCCTCATGTCACTTCGACCTCATGTCACTTCCACCCGGCGCGCGAAGAGGAGCATCAGCACCGTCACGACCGCGAGCACGGGCAGCAGGAAGAGCGCGATCGCAGCACCTGGCCCCAGCGAGCCGGCCCCGATCCCCGTCTGGAACGCCCACATCGGCAGCATCTGCGTCGAGTTGAACGGGCCGCCGCGGGTGAGGATGTAGACGACCGCCATGTCGGTGGCCGTGAAGACGATCCCGAAGAGGACGGCGATCGTCGCGATCGGCAGCTGCAGCGGCAGCGTCACGTACCAGAGCTTCCGCAGGCCGGTGGCACCGTCGACCCTCGCGGCGTCGTCGACCTCCTTCGGGATCGAGGCGAGGCCGGCGATCATGATCACCGTGGCGAACGGGAGCAGCCGCCACGCATGGACGGTCGTGATCGCGGCGAGCGCCTTGTTCGGCTCGCCGAGCCACTGGGGCGGGTTGAACTCGTCGACGAGCGAGCTGTGGATCAGCACCCAGTTCACGACCGAGAAGAGCGAGTCGAAGATCCAGAGGAAGCCGATCGTCGAGAGCGCGACGGGCGCCGCCCACGGCAGGAGGATGAGGAAGCGGAGGAACCACTTGCCGCGGAAGTCGCGGACGAGGTAGTGCGAGAGGATCGCTGCGCCGACGACGACGATCGCGTTGGCGAGCAGCGTGAACACGATCGTGTTCTTGAGCGCGGTCCTGAAGTTCGGGTCCGACCACTGCTCGGTGAAGTTCCGGAGCCCCACGAACTCTCCGGTCAGCGAGCCCGCCGTGGCGTCGGTGAGCGAGAGGTAGACGGAGAGGCCGAGCGGCGCTCCGACCAGCAGCCCGACGAAGAGCACCGCCGGCGCGATCAGAGCCGGCCCGAGAACGCGGCGCTCCTCGAGGAGGTTCCTTCTCCTCCTCCGCCGCAGAACCGCGGCTGCCTCCACGCGGCGATCGTAACGAAGTCAAGTCGATTATGTTTCCGAGGCCGTGGCGGAGATCGCCCTCGAGAAGGTCTCGAAGGTCTACCCCGACGGGACGCTCGCGGTCCGCGATCTCGACCTCGAGGTCGATGACGGCGAGCTCGTCGTCTTCGTCGGCCCGTCGGGCTGCGGCAAGACCTCCGCGCTGCGGATGATCGCGGGCCTGGAGGAGATCACCGACGGGACGATCCGCATCGGCGAGAGCGAGGTCAACGAGCTGCCCCCGAAGGACCGCGACGTGGCGATGGTCTTCCAGAACTACGCCCTCTACCCGCACATGTCGTCCTACGCGAACATGGCGTTCGCGCTGAAGATGCGCCGCCTCGACAAGCAGGAGATCGACCGGCGCGTGCGCCGCGCGGCGAAGGTGCTCGGGCTCGAGGACGTGCTCGACAAGAAGCCGCGCACCCTCTCGGGCGGTCAGCGACAGCGGGTGGCGATGGGACGCGCGATCGTCCGCGAGCCGCAGGCCTTCCTCATGGACGAGCCGCTCTCGAACCTCGACGCGAAGCTGCGCGTGCAGATGCGCGCCGAGATCGCCCGGATCCAGCGCGACCTCGCCGTGACGACGATCTACGTCACGCACGACCAGTCGGAGGCGATGACCCTCGGCGACCGCGTCGCGGTCATGCGCAAGGGCGAGCTGCAGCAGCTCGACGCACCGCAGACGCTCTACCGGAGTCCCGTGAATCTCTTCGTCGCCGAGTTCATCGGCTCGCCCGCGATGAACCTCATCGTCGCCGACGTCGACGGCGACGTCGCCCGCTTCGGCTCGTTTTCACTGCCGCTCGACGGCCGTCCCGCCGTGCAGGCGTACCGAGGCCGCAAGGTGGCGCTCGGAATCCGGCCCGAGGATCTCGAGGACGCGGCGCTCGGTCAGGCGCCGACCGCCGCCCGGCTGCCCGTCACCGTCGACCTGCGCGAGGACATGGGCTCGGAGATCTTCCTCCACTTCCTCGTCGACGCCCCGGGCGTGGCCACCGCCGACGTGCGCGAGGCGTTCGAGGACGAGGCGGTTCTCGAGCAGCCCGTCGTCACGGGCACGCCCTTCGTCGCGCGCGTCGACCGCGAGTCTCGCGCCCGCGAGGGCGAGCGGGTCGAGATCGCCGTCGACACGCGCATGCTCCACTTCTTCGATCTCGAGACCGGGCAGGCTCTCTCGGAGTAGGCTTCCAGCCATGGCGACGATCGAGACGAATCCGCAGCTGGGCGCCCAGATCAAGGCGGATGCGAAGGAGTTCGTCCTCCACTCGTGGTCGGTGCAGAACACGATCGACCCGATCCCGGTCGCCGGGGCCGAGGGCCGCTACTTCTGGGACTACGACGGGAAGCGATACCTCGACTTCGCGTCCCAGCTCGTCAACGTCTCGATCGGCTACGGCCATCCGAAGGTCGTCGCCGCGATCAAGGAGCAGGCAGAGAAGCTCGCGACGATCGGCCCCCCGATGGCGACCGAGCCGCGCTCGACGCTCGGGCGGCTGCTCGCGGAGGTGACGCCCGGGCAACCTGAAGATGTCGTTCTTCACGAACGGCGGCGCCGAGGCGAACGAGAACGCGATCAAGGTCGCACGCTGGATCACCGGCCGGCACAAGATCGTCGCGCGCTACCGCAGCTACCACGGCGCCACGGCCGGCGCGATCACGCTCACCGGGGATCCACGCCGCTGGCACGCCGAGCCGGGGATCCCGGGCGTGGTGCGGATGCTCGACCCGTACACCTATCGCTGCCCGGCCGGCCACCCCGATCCGTGCCCGGTCTGCTCGGGTGCCCCGCACCTGGAGGAGATCCTCCAGTACGAGGGGCCGCACACGGTGGCGGCCGTGATCCTCGAGACGGTCGTGGGCACGAACGGGATCATCGTCCCGCCCGATGGCTACCTGCAGTCGATCAGAGAGACCTGCGACCGGCACGGAATCCTGTTGATCTGCGACGAGGTGATGGCCGGGTTCGGCCGCACCGGCAAGTGGTTCGCCTGCGAGAACTGGGACGTCGTCCCCGACATCCTCACGGTCGCGAAGGGGATCAACTCCGGCTACGTGCCGCTGGGCGCGATGGTCGTCTCGGAGCCGATCGCCGACCAGCTTCGCGGCCGCTTCCTCGCCGGCGGGCTCACGTATTCGGGCCACCCGCTCGCGTGCGCCTCCGCGGTTGCTTCGATCGAGGCGTTCCAGGAGGAGGGAATCGTCGAGAACGCGGCCGACCACGGCGCCTATCTCGCCGAGGCGCTGCCGGCGCTGGCGGCGAAGCACCCGTCCGTCGGCGACGTCCGCGGCCTCGGGCTCTTCTGGGGGCTCGAGCTGGTGAGGGACCGGCAGACGAAGGAGATGCTCGTCCCGTTCAACGCGGGCGGCGAGGCCGCTGCGCCGGTGGCGCGGATGCAGCGCTCGGCGCTCGAGTCGGGCCTCTACCTGATGGCCCACTGGAACGTCGTCATGGTCTGCCCCCCGCTGACGATCACCCGCGAGGAGCTCGACGAGGGCCTCGCGATCCTCGACGACGCGCTCTCGATCGCCGACGAGTACGTCGCGTAGCCCGCGCTAGCCGGCGCAGTCCCCGGCGCCGACGCCGGGCAGCTTGCCGAGCAGCTCCGAGAGCTGTGCGACCTCGTCCGGCTCGAGCCGGTCGCCGAAGAGCTGCTGCAGCCGCTTCGCGTAGGTGGCGCCGACGCACTCGATCGTCTCGACGCCCTCCCCCGTCAGCCGCGCCCACGTGACGCGGGCATCGTCGTCGCAGCTGACGTTCTCGACGAGCCCGCCCTCCTGCAGGCCCTCGAGCAGCCGGGTGACCCCGGACGGCGTCAGCATCAGCGCCTCGACGAGATCGACGCGGCGGAGCCGGTTGTCCTCGGCCTTCGAGAGGTTCAGGAGCGCGTCGAAGTCGCTCATGGTCAGCCCGCGCGGGGCGAGCGCCTCAGCTTCGAGCTCGCGCCGCAGCACGCGTGTGCGCCCGCGCCAGCTTGGCGAAGGTCTCGAGTTCTATGACTTGTGGATGAGATACTTGACGACTCAATGATTGTCCTCTATAGTTGCGGACGCAAGTAAGTGTACCTGACAGACAGAGGGAGAGCAATGAGCATCGTCGACCAGACCACACGGATTCCGACCGGGACCTGGAACCTCGATCCCGTCCACTCGAGCATCGGCTTCGCCGTCACGCACAGCGGCGTGATGACGTTCCGCGGCACGTTCAAGACGTTCGACGCCAAGCTCGTCGACGGCCGCCTGGAGGGGACGGTCGAGGTCGCGAGCGTCGTCGTCGACGACGAGAACCTCGCCGGCCACCTGCAGACGCCGGACTTCTTCGACGCCGAGCAGTACCCCGAGCTGCGCTTCGTCTCGAAGACGATCGACCGCGACGGAGACAACGTCTCGATCGAGGGCGACCTGACGCTTCGCGGCGTCACGCACCCCGTCGAGATCTCAGGCGCGATCACGGGACCGATCACGGACGGCTACGGCAACCAGCGGCTCGGCCTCGACCTCGAGACGACGGTCAACCGGCGCGACTACGGGATCGACTGGAACGCAGACCTGCCTTCGGGCGAGTCGATGCTCGCAGACGATGTCGTCATCACCGCCGACCTCGCACTGGTGCAGGCGTAGCTCGATGAAGATCCTCGCGATCAGCGGCAGCCTCCGGGCGGGCTCGCACAACACCGACCTGCTGCAGGCGGCTGCCGCGGTCGCGCCGGACGGGGTCGACATCGAGCTCTACGACGGGCTGAAGGAGATCCCGCCCTACGACGCCGACGACGACGTCCCGGGTGAGCACCCGCTCGCGGTCCGGCGGCTGAAGGATGCACTGGACGGAGCGGACGCGGTCCTGATCTCGACGCCGGAGTACAACTCGTCGATCCCGGGCGTCCTCAAGAACGCGCTCGACTGGGCCTCGCGGCCGCTGGCCGAGTCACCGGTGCGGAACAAGCCTGTTGCCGTGCTCTCGTCGAGCACGGGCATGTTCGGCGGTGTCTGGGCGGCGGCCGAGACCCGCAAGGTGCTCGGCGCGCTCGGCGCCCGCACGCTCGAGGACACCGTCGCCGTGCCGAAGGCGCACGAGCGCCTCGCCGACGGTGTCGACGCGACGCTGCTGGACGAGCTCCGCACCGTCGTCGACGCACTCGGCTCCGCGGTCGCGGCCCGCGAGTCCTCGCGCGTCGCCGCCTAGGAATCAGGCAAGGAAGCGCTCGACGGCGGCCACGGTGTCGTCGAGCGCGTCCCACAGCAGCGTGTGCCCCGCGGCGATCCGCTCGACCTCGAGCAGCCCGCCGAGCGCGGCCTGGTGAGCGCCGAGCAGGTCGTCGTACGGGATGTAGGACGTCTCCCCGAGCACGAGCAGCGTCGGCACGCCGACACGCTCGAACGGCGGTGGCTCCCGCGTCATCTCGCCGTATGCGGCCACGACGGCGCTCTGGCAGTAGCGGTAGCGAAAGCGGCCGTCGTCGTCGGGGAGCAGATGGGCCACGAGCTCCTCCTCGACGAGCCCGCGCGGAGCCGTCGTCAACACGCTCTCCTCGTACCGCCGGTCGATGCCCTCGTCGAAGGAGACGTACGAGCGGTCGCGACGGGCGTTCTCCGCAGCCGCGATCCCGACGTGCGGCGGGATCCGAATGGCCGGGTCGAGCAGAACGAGCCGCTCGACGCGCTCCGGCTCGGCCGCCGCGGCCTCGTAGGCGACGCGGCCGCCGAAGGAGTGGCCGAGCCACGCGGCGGGCTCCTGCGGTGCGGCCTCGAGCACGTCGGCGACGTGTTGCTCGAGGTTCCAGGGAGGCTCCCACGGCGAGCCGCCGTGGCCGCGCAGATCGAGCGCGACGACGTGGAAGCGGTCGGAGAGCCGGTCGGCCAGCCGCGCGAAGTGGCGCCCGTGGCTCGTGACGCCGTGCAGGCAGACGAGCGCAGGCCGGCTCGCGTCGCCCCACTCGTAGCGGGCGAGGCTCAAGAAGGCGACGTGGCCAGGGGACCCGAGACGAGCTCGTCGCGGCGGGTGTCGGCGTCGTTCACGAGGCTCCAGACGACGACGCCGTTCTTGTCGATCAGGAACGTGCCGCGGACGGCGGCTCCACTGGAGTCGTCGAAGACGCCGTAGGCCGTCGCAGCCTCACCGTGCGGCCAGAAGTCGGCCGCGAGCGTGTAGGTCAGGCCCAGCTTCTCCTTCCACGCCTGCCGAGCGGGGGCGCTGTCGCACGAGACGAGGACGACGTCCGTCTCGGCGCTCGCGAACGCGGGCAGGTTCTCCTGCAGATCGAGGGCCTCCTCCTCGCAGATCGGCGTCCAGGCGAACGGGTGGAAGACGAGCAGCAGATTGCGGCGGCCGCGGAAGTCGGCGAGGCGTACACGCTCGGATCCGTCCACCTGGAGATCGAACTCCGGCGCCTCACTTCCCGTCTCGACCTTCGCCATCCGACGCCTCCTCCCCGTTGCCCGAAGGCCGATAGTAACGGCGTCCCTTCAGCTCCTCCGGGAGATAGTCGACCTCGAAACCGCGCGCGTCGGTGTGCGGGTCGATGTACCCCGTGCCGTGGCCGAGCTTCTTCGCGCCCGCGTAGTGCGCGTCGCGGAGCATCGCCGGCGGCCGCAGGTTGCCGGTCTCACGGACGTCGGCGCGAGCCGTCCAGATCGCATCGGCGCTGGCCTTCGACTTCGGCGCGTTCGCAAGATAGATCGCAGCCTGTGAGAGGTTGAGCTGCGCCTCCGGCAGGCCGACGTGCTCGAGAGCGTGTGCGGCCGCCACGGCGACTTGGAGCGCGCGCGGGTCGGCGTTGCCGACGTCCTCGGAAGCGAAGATGACCATCCGGCGTGCGATGAAGCGCGGATCCTCGCCGCCCTCCAGCATCGCCGCGAGGTAGTAGACGGCGGCGTCCGGGTCGGCGCCGCGCATCGACTTGATGAACGCGGAGACGAAGTCGTAGTGCTGGTCGGCGCCCTTGTCGTAGCGCAGGGGCCGTTTGCGGGCGGCGTCGTCGACGTGACGCTCCTCGAGCGGCGCTCCTTCGGCCTGCGCCGTGTCCCAGGCGAGCTCGATCGTGGAGAGCGCCGTGCGGGCGTCGCCGCCGGCGCGACGGGCGATCAGGGACACGATCTCGTCCGGCACGTCGGCCTCGATCGCGGCGGCGCCGCGACGGACGACCTCGGCCAGCTCCTCGTCGGACAGTGCCTCCAGCTCGACGACCTGGCAGCGCGAGAGAAGCGCCGAGTTGACCTCGAAGTACGGGTTCTCGGTCGTGGCGCCGATCAGCGTCAGCAGGCCTTCCTCGACCGCCGGCAGCAGGGCGTCCTGCTGTGCCTTGTTGAAGCGGTGGATCTCGTCGAGGAAGAGGATCGTCCGCTGGCCGTTGCCGCCGAGCCGGTCGCGCGCCCGCTGCATGACGCCGCGAACGTCGTCGACCCGCGCCGACACCGCCGAGAGCTCCTCGAAGGCGGCGCCCGTCTCGGCCGCGACGATCCGCGCCAGCGTCGTCTTCCCGACGCCGGGCGGGCCGTAGAGGATCAGCGACCGGAGGCGGTCCTCCTCGATCGCCCGGCGCAGCGCCGACCCCTCCCCGAGAACGTGTGTCTGCCCGACGAGCTCGGCGAGCGTGCGCGGGCGGAGTCGCTGCGGCAAGGGCGCGAGGGCCGCCGACCGCTCGCGTGCGGCATCCGCGAAGAGGTCTCCCATACGGGCAGTATGCTCAGGCCGTGGCGACGCACGAGGACTTCTCGGAGCCCGTACTCGCTGGTGCCGCCGCGAGCGATTACGAGCGGTACCTCAATACGGATGAGCTGCTCGCGCTGCAGAAGACCGCAGACGAGTGGGTCCACCGCGACGAGCTTCTCTTCCAGACCGTCCACCAGTCGTCGGAGCTCTGGCTCAAGCTCGCGTGGAACGACGTCGAGGCCGCGACGGAGTCCCTTCGTTCAACCGAGATTGCGCCCGCGCTGCGGTTGCTCCGTCGAGCAACTCTGTGCCTCCGCTACGCCACCGAGCAGCTCGACATGCTCGAGCACATGTCGCCGTGGGAGTACCAGGAGATCCGCAAGGTGCTCGGCCACGGCAGCGGCTTCGACTCGCCGGGCTGGCGCGAGCTGCGCCGTGTCGTCCCCGCGCTCGGACAGGCGTTCCACGCGCTGCGCGAGCAGGCGGGCCTCTCCCTCGTCGACGTCTACGTCCGCGGCCGCGACCACGAGGAGCTGTACCAGCTCGCCGAGGCCGCGATCGAGCTGGACGAGCGGATCAACTTCTGGCGGATCCGCCACTACAAGGTCGTCGCCCGCGTGATCGGCGACTCGGTGGTCGGCACCCAGGGCACCCCCGTCGAGGTGCTCGGACGTTTGATCCAGCACGTGTTCTTCCCTGAGCTGTGGCGCGTCCGCAACGAGCTCACGGGCCTCTCGCAAGAGGAGCAGTGAGCCTCCAGGACGAAGCAGTTGGGCTGCTCCAGCAGCTGCTCCGGCTGAACACGGTCAACCCGCCCGGGAACGAGACGATCGCGGCGGAGCTGCTCCGCGACTACCTGGAGGCGAACGGCGTCGAGGTCGAGCTCCACGGCCGTGTGCCCGAGCGGATGAACCTGGTCGCGCGTCTGCGGGGCGGTGACGGGCCGTCGCTCTGCTTCCTCTCGCACACCGACACCGTCGTCGCGGACCCGGGGGAGTGGTCTCACGACCCGTGGTCGGGCGACCTCGTCGACGACCACGTCTGGGGCCGCGGCGCGCTCGACATGAAGAACCAGGTCGCGGCCAGCGCGGTCGCGATCGCCTCACTCGCCCGCGAAGGGTTCCGGCCGGCCGGGGATCTCGTCTTCGTCGCCGCGGCCGACGAGGAGGTCGGCGACAACTACGGGCTCCAGTGGCTCTGCGCCGAGCATCCCGACGCCGTGCGCGTGGACTACGCGGTCAACGAGGGCGGCGGCGAGCGGGTCGACCTCGGCGGGCGGGCGTTCTACCTCTGCGCGGCCGCGGAGAAGATGAGCTCGCCGTTCAAGATCACGGTGCACGGACGCAGCGGCCATGCATCGATGCCCGGGATCGCCGACAACGCGCTCGTGAAGGCGGCGCCGCTGATCGAGAGGCTCGCGGCCTACCGGCCCGAGGCGTCGATCGGGCCCGAGGTCGCGGGCTTCCTGGACGCGGTCCTGGGCGAGCAGCCGCCGGCCGGCGAGGTGCTCGAGCGGCTGGCGGCCGTCGACCAGCTCGCCGTGGACACGATCGAGCCGCTCCTCTCGTTCACGCTCTCGCCGACGATGATCGAGGCGTCGGAGCGACGGAACGTCGTCCCCGGCACGTGCGAGGTCGTCGTCGACCGCAGGCTTCTTCCGGGTCAGAGGCCGGAGGACGTCGACCGGGTCGTGCGCACGATCCTCGGCGACGGCGACCACTACGAGCTGGAGACGATCGAGCGCTTCGGTGGAACGCGCTCGCCGCTCGACACCCCGCTCTGGCAGGCGATCTCCGACTGGGTCGAGGCGACGGAGCCGGGCGCGAAGGTGGCGCCGTTCTGCTGCGCCGGCTTCACCGACTCGCACTGGCTGCGCGAGGCATTCGGCACGGTCGCCTACGGGTTCTTCCCGATGCGGACGATGAGCCCCGAGCTGGCGGCCAGGCTGATTCACTCGGCCGACGAGCGGACGCACGTGGACGATCTCGGCCTCGGCGTCGACTTCCTGCGCGCGATGGCCCGCTCCCTGGCCTGACCATGCTCGAGCTGCACTCGCCCGACGGTGCCTTCGACCGGATCGAGGCGTACCTGCGCGAGCGAGGCTTCTTCGCGCCCGGCGGCGAGGATCTCGTCGCGAGCGTCTATCTCGGCTATCGCCTCTCGGAGCCGCTCCGCCGCACGAGCGTCCCCGCACCGCCGGAGCCGTGCCCGCTGCCGCTCGCGGCCGTGGCCGTCGCGGACATGCGGGGTCCTGGCCCCGACACGTCCCGCGCGGACGATGTCTCGATCGGCCCATGGGAGCGGACGTGGAGCGAGGGCGACTACGGGGACGCGGTCGAAGCCGTGCGCGGGGCGATCGGGCGCGGCGACGTCTACCAGGTCAACCTCGTCCAGCACCTGAGCGCGGACTTCGACGGCGACCCGGACGCGCTCGCGGGCGCGACTCGCCTCCTTCTCACCGCGTACGCTCGCCGGCGACGGCTGGGCGGTCGTCTCCGCGTCGCCCGAGCTCTTCCTCGCCCGCCGCGGCCGGCGGGTCTGGACGGCGCCGATCAAGGGAACCCGTCCGCTCGGTGAGCACGTCGAGGGCGAGAAGGACGCGGCGGAGCACGTGATGATCGTCGACCTCGAGCGCAACGACCTCTCGCGCGTGTGCGTGCCCGGCTCGGTGCGCTGGCCGGAGCTGATGGCCGAGCGGGAGCTGGCGGGCGTGACGCACCTCGTCTCGACCGTGGAGGGGACGCTGCGCGAGGACGTGGGGCTCGCAGAGCTGCTCGCCGCGACCTTCCCGGGCGGCTCCGTCACGGGAGCTCCGAAGCTTGCAGCGCTCGACCTGATTGCGGCGCTCGAGCCGGTCGGTCGTGGAGCGTCGATGGGCGCGCTCGGCGTCGTCCGAGGGAACGGCGACCTCGAGCTCGCGCTGACGATCCGCACGTTTGCGCTCGCGGAGGAGCGGATCCACCTCTGGGTGGGCGGCGGGATCGTCTGGGACTCCGAGCCCGAGGCGGAGATCGCCGAGTCGTGGACGAAGGCAGGGCCGCTGCTGGCGGCGATCGGCGCGCCCGCCGAGGCGGCGCGGCGGTGACCCTGCTCGCCGTTGCGGTCGGCGGTCGCGGCGTCGTCGATCCCGACGAGCCCGTCCTCCGTGCCGACGACGAGGCGCTCCTCCGCGGGCGCGCCGCGTTCGAGACCGTTCGCGTCTACGGCGGCAGGCCGTTCAAGCTCGCCGAGCACCTCGATCGACTCGCCGGCTCCGCCGAGATGATCGGGCTGCCCGCGGTGAACCGGCTCGAGCTCGAGACGCTGTCGCGGCAGGCGCTCGAGGAGGCCGGAGCGCCCGACAGCGTGCTCCGGCTCTACTGGACGCCGACGCCCGTCGCGCTCGCGGTCGTCAGCGGGCTGGCCGGCCACTACGAGGAGCTGCGCGCGCGCGGCCAGCGCCTGATCTCGCTCCGCGGCATCCGCGCGGAGGAGCCGTGGCTGCTCCCCGGGGTCAAGTCGACGAGCTACGCGGTCAACATGGCGGCGGAGGCCGAGGCAAAGCGGCAGGGCGCCGACGACGCCGTCTTCGTCGACCGCGAGGGAACCGTGCTCGAAGGCCCGACGACGAACCTCTGGTGGCGCCGTGACCGGACGCTCTTCACGCCCTCGCTCGACCTCGGCATCCTCGCGGGCGTCACGCGGGCAACCGTGCTCGAGCTGGCCGGCGCCGCCGGCTACGCGGTCGAGGAAGGGCACTACGGCCTCACCGAGCTCCTCGCTGCGGACGAGGCGTTCACATCCTCGTCGGTGCGGGAGGTGATGCCGGTGACGGAGCTCGACGGTGCGCCGATCTCGCGTGGCCCGGCCGCCGACGACCTCCAGGCGGCTCTCAGGCGCGCGGCCGAAGGCTAGGCTGTTCCGATGGCCCCGAAGCTTCGTCTCGGCGGGATGGCGCTCTCGAACGGCGTGCTCGTCCACGGCCCGAGCGCCTGGGCGTGCGCGATCCGGACGAACGACGGCGAGCTCAAGGTCGTGTCCGGCCGCAAGCGGCTCTTCGCGCCCGGGATCCAGCAGCCGATCCTCCGCGGGCCGCTCCGGCTCGCCGAGGCATTCGCCATGATCCCGGACGTGCGACGCCGGCTGCCCGAGGCGCGGCTCCCGTTCGAGCGTCCGTCCGTGCTCGCCGCAACGGTCGCGAGCGCGGCCACGGTGCAGGTCGTCCGCCGCTCGCCGAAGCTCGGCGTGACCGTCCGCGAGATCCTGGCCGGAGCGCTTTCCCTCGCGCCCGCGATGCTGGCGCTCCGCGGCGGTGAGCTCGCCGCCTATCACGGCGCGGAGCACGTCTCGATCGGGACGTACGAGCACGGAGAGTTGCGGGCGAAGGAGCACGAGCGGTGCGGCTCGCATCTGATCGGGCCGCTGCTGGCCGCGTCTGCGGTCGGCAATGCCCTCGCCGCGCGCGCACCGGCGCACCTTCGCGGACCTGCGAGGACGGCGAGCTCGGTCGGAGCCGTGGGCGTCGCCGTCGAGGTGTTCGCGTGGATGACGAAGCACCCACGCCATCCGCTCGCGCGGGCGCTCGCGAAGCCCGGCCACGAGCTGCAGCACCGGCTCGCCACCGCCGAGCCGACACCGGAGCAGCTCGAGGTGGCCGAGGCCGCGCTCGCCGCCTGTCTGGAGCTGGAGCATGACGACCGGCCAGGAAGCTAGACCGCAGCGCCTCCCGCCCGAGATCTTCGACCTCCCCGTCGGGAAGATGCGGGAGGGGTACTACACCGACGCCTACTTCAACCACACCCGCGAGGCGCTCCTCCGCGACGGCCGCCACCCGCGCGTGGTGATGCAGGTCTTCCAGCGCAACCAGGCGATGCTGGGGGGCGTCGACGAGGCGATCGCCGTCCTCAAGCTCTGCTCCGACGACTGGGACGAGCTGACGGTGCATGCGCTGCACGACGGCGACCGGGTCGAGCCCTGGGAGACGGTGCTGACGATCGAGGGCGACTACACGCTCTTCGCCCACCTCGAGACCGTCTACCTCGGCGTGCTCGACCCGGCGGACGCTGATCACGACGAACACGGCCCGCGTCGTCGAGGCGGCGAACGGGAAGCGGATCATCTTCATGCCGGCGCGCCACGACCACCACCGCGTCCAGACCGGTGACGGCTACGCCGCTTACGTCGCCGGCGCGATGATCGGCGCGGAGATCGGCGTCACCTCCGACGCTCAGGCGTCCTGGTGGGGCGGCCGCGGCGTCGGCACCGTCCCGCACGCGCTGATCGCCTCCTACGGCGGCAACACCGTCCTCGCCGCGACGAAGTTCGCGGAGTGGGCGCCCGAGGACATGAACATCGTCGTCCTCGTCGACTTCGAGAACGACTCGGTGCGGACGGCGCTGGAGGTCGCGCGGGCGCTCGGCCCGCGGCTCTGGGGCGTCCGGCTCGACACCTCGGGTCAGCTCGTCGACCGCTCGCTCTGGAACGAGATGGGCGACTTCGACCCCCGCGGAGTCAATTCGCGCCTCGTGCACAAGGTCCGCGACGCCCTCGACGCGGACGGGTTCGAGCGCGTCCGGATCGTCGCCTCGGGCGGCTTCACCGTCGACAAGATCGAGGACTTCGAGCGCCGCGGCGTCCCCGTCGACGCCTACGGGATCGGCTCGTCGCTGATCCGCGGCCAGAACGACTTCACCGCCGACATCGTGATGACCGACGGGCGCCGCTCGGCGAAGGTCGGCCGCCGCTACCGCCCGAACGGGCGGCTCGAGCTCGTCACCTAGCTGGCCGCGAAGCGGCCCCTTCAGAGATCTTGCGCGGCTAGGACAGCGCTTCCCCGACGACGCCGGGCCAGTCGGGCAGCGGCTGGTCGGAGCGGACGACGTGCGCGCCCGACTCGGCGAAGCGCACGAAGTGGGCGTCCGCCTCGTCCGTGTAGTCGATGGAGCCGGGGACGACGACCGACGAGGTGCAGTCCTCGAGCAGGTAGACCTTCTCCTGCAGGCCCCGCTCCTGCACGTTGGGGTCGGTGAGCAGGTCCTCGATCGTCCACGCGACGCAGTGGCTCTTCGCCTGGCCGGCGATCACGACCGCGTCGTACTGGAGCAGTCGCTCGATCAGCGGCTGGTTCCGCGTCCCGAGCAGCTCTCCCTCGAGGTCGAACTCGACCTCGGGGCCGAGCATCGAGTAGTGCTCGGTGAGCGCGTTGTCGCCCTTCGGCTGGAAGTCGAGCGGGGCGTGGCGGGCAATCGAGTGGAAGAAGAGCGCCTCCTCGAGTGCGGAGACGAGCGCATGGCCGATGCCGCCGAGCATGGCGTGGAAGGGCCAGACCGTCAGGTTGTACTTCCCGCCCGCCTCCAGCGTGCCGGTGTAGTAGCGCAGGTGCTGCTCCGCGTAGTCGGGGTCGACGCCGAGCCCCGATGCCGTCGCCGGGTCGACCCGCCAGCGGCCGCTCTCGACGTCCGCCGCGGTGACGAGCGTGAACGGCTCCGGGTGCCGCCCCTGCTCGTCGACGAGGAACACCCGATGGAAGATCTGCAGGGCCTGGTGCGTGTCGAGGGTGGCCACGATCTGCGTCAGCGCGCCGAGGTTGCGGTAGACGAACTCGCACAGCCGGCGCGAGTCGTCGAGCGCACCCGTCCCGGAGCGGCCCGCCACGAAGAGCTCGAAGCCGGGCGAGCAGAAGGTGTTCTGCATGTCGACGACGACCAGCGCGATCCGCAGCCGATCCTCGGCGGCCGGCCGCACCCCGTGCTGCTCGCGCCAGCGCTCGGCGTCCTCGAACCGGGCCGCGTAGTCGACGCGCCAGACCTCACCGAGGCGGCCGGGATCCCAGTGCGGGGGGAGCGGGAGCACGGCAGTAGTGTAGGAACGTGGTTCCCCCGCTCGTCGAAAGGGCGCTGGCACAGACCGAGCGGCTCGGCTTCGCGAAATCGTGCCTACCCGAAGTGGGTCGGCTCCTGCACGTGCTCGCAGGCTCGCGCGGGCGCGAACGGGTCGCCGAGATCGGCACGGGCACGGGTGTCGGTGCCGCCTGGATCGTCTCGGCGCTGCCGCCGCAGACGCCCTTCTTCACGGCCGAGCTCGATCCGGACCGCGCCGCCGCGGCTCGCGAGCTCTTCGCCGCCGACGAGAACGTCCACGTGCTCGAAGGGGACTGGCGCGAGCTGCTGCCGCCCGAGGCGCCCTTCGACCTCGTCTTCTACGACGCGACGAAGCAGCTGCGGCCCCGCGAGGACGGCGAGCTCGTCGCCGGACTGCTCTCACCGGGCGGGATCGCGGTGCTCGACGACCTCACACCGGGCTTCGCCGGCCCCGATCCGGTGCGCGACTTCTGGCTCGGCAAGCCGGACCTGGCCGCGACGGAGGTCTTGACGACACGCGAGACTGCAGCGATTCTGGCCATTCGCCGATAGCCGCTACAGGCTTCGGCCCTACCTGCCGATAGGAGCGTGGATGCCGGACGTGGGGGAATTTCTCGATCAGGTTGGCGACTACGCGCTGACGTGGCTGCCGCTCGTCTTCTTCGGGCTGATCATCTACCTGCTCTGGCGCACGCTCCAGTACATGCCGCGCGTGAAGCCGGCGAAGCTGGAGGCGAGCGCGAGCTCCTCCGTCTCCTGGACCGACGTCGCCGGCGTCGAAGAGGCCAAGGCCGAGCTGCAGGAGGTCGTGGACTTCCTCCGCCACCCGAAGCGGTTCCAGCGCCTCGGTGCGCGGGTGCCGAAGGGGATCCTGCTCTACGGCCCGCCCGGCACCGGCAAGACGCTGCTCGCGAAGGCCGTGGCGAAGGAGTCCGGCGCGAAGTTCTACTCCCAGAGCGCCTCCGCGTTCGTGGAGATGTTCGCCGGCCTCGGCGCCTCGCGGATCCGGAAGCTGTTCGAAGAGGCACGGAAGAACGCACCGGCGATCGTGTTCATCGACGAGCTCGACGCCGTCGGCACCGCCCGCCAGGGCGGCGGCTTCCATCGCGAGCACGACCAGACGCTGAATCAGCTCCTCGTCGAGCTGGACGGTTTCGACGAAGGTGCCCAGGTGATCGTGATGGGCGCGTCGAACCGGCTTCAGGACCTCGACCCCGCCCTGCTCCGGCCCGGCCGCTTCGACCGCCAGGTGCTCGTCTCGCCGCCGGATCTGAACGGGCGCGAGGCGATCCTCGGCGTCCACACGCGCGGCAAGCCCCTCGCCGAGGAGGTCGACCTCTTGCAGATCGCGCGGCAGACCTCCGGCCTGACCGGCGCCGACCTCGCGAACCTCTGCAACGAGGCGGCCATCTTCGCCGGCCGCCAGGAGCGGACGACGATCCTGATGGAGGACTTCGACGGCGCCATGGAGCGCGTGATCGCAGGCATGCAGCAGCGGCGCGTCGTGACCGAGAAGGAGAAGCGGATCCTCGCCTACCACGAGGCCGGACACGCGCTGCTCGCCTATCTGATGGGCGACCTGCTCCCGATCCAGAAAGTGACGATCGTCGGACGCGGCGACTCGCTCGGCTACGCCTACTACCTGCCGATGGAGGAGCGCTACCTGCACACGAAGGAGGAGTTCCTCGACGTGATGAAGATCGCGCTTGCCGGCCGCGCCGCGGAGCAGGTCGTCTTCGGACGCGTCACGAACGGCGCCTCGAACGACCTCGAGAAGGTGACCGAGATCGCGCGCTCGATGGTCTTCGAGTTCGGGATGTCGGAGGCGTCGCCCTCGCGGACGATGCGGGCCGACAACTACGCGCTCTCCGAGGAGACCAAGCGGCTGCGCGACTCCGAGCAGGCCCGCCTCACCGATCACGCGTACGAAGAGGCCCAGCGGCTGCTGATCAAGCACCGCGTCTCCCTCGACCGGCTGGCCGGCCAGCTGCTGGAGCGCGAGACGCTCACACGCGACGAGCTGCACGAGGTGCTCGGGACGATCGAGCCCGAGTCGCGAGCCTCCGAGACCGTCGGCACCGTGCGTGCTGTTCCGTCGCAAGACGAGCATCCGCAAGCGGACGCTCGTCGCGCAAACCCCTAGAGGGGCCGCTTCGCGGCCCAGGCCATGGGTAGCATCGCTGCCGTGCGCGCCCGCGGCATCCACCACCTCGGCGTCGCCGTCCACGACCTGGACGAGGCGGTCGACACGTACGAGCGCCTCTTCGGCGCCGAGCTCGAGCATCGGGCGCAGGTCGACGAGCAAGGCGTCGAGGCGGCCGCGGTGCTCGTCGGCTCGGGTCGCGTCGAGCTGCTCGCCGCGCTCGGTGAGGAGACTCCCGTGGGCAAGTTCCTGGCGTCACGCGGCCCCGGCATGCACCACGTCGCCTACGAGGTCGAGGACGTCCGGGCGGAGCTCGGCCGGCTCGCCGCCGCGGGCGCCGAGTTGATCGACGCCGAGCCGCGCCAGGGCCTCTTCGGCCTTCAGGTCGCCTTCGTCCATCCCGACGCCGTCCACGGCGTCCTCACAGAGGTGGTGTCCGTTGACTGAAACCGAGTCCGACTCCGTCCGCGTCGAGCTCTGCTTCGACGGCGGGCAGATCATGGGCGCGACCGTGACCGTCAAGGGCGCGGACGAGCTCGAGCGGGCGCTCGCGACCGATCAGGGCGGCTCGCTGATGCTCGACGCGAGCGACGGCCGCTACACGATCGTGCTCGGCCGCGTCGTCTACATGAAGCGCTACGCCCGCGAGTCGCGCGTGGGGTTCGGGATCTAGGGGCACGTCTCCTCCGGTGACGGAAACACAACAGAAGGGGCCGTCCGCGGCCGAGGTCCGAAAGCTCGTCGAGCGGGGCCAGCAGGGCGAGCGCAGCGCGCTCGAGGAGCTGTACCTGATCCACTTCGACCGGATCTACAGCTACCTGCACATGACCGTCGGCAACCGGCACGACGCCGAGGACCTGACGACGCAGACGTTCATGCGGATGCTCGAGTCGATCGGGAAGTTCCGCTTCCAGTCGGCGCCGTTCTCCGCCTGGCTGTTCCGGATCGCGCACAACCTCTCGATGGACCACTTCCGGGCGAACCGGCGCTGGCAGCCCGAGGAGGACGTGCCCGAGCCGCTCGGCTCCGAGGAGCGCTCCGCCGAGGACGAGGCATTCCAGTCGATCGGCCGCCAGTCGATGCTCGAGCTGATCGACTCGCTCTCGCAGGAGCAGCAGCAGGTGCTGACGCTGAAGTTCGTCTTCAACTTCTCGAACGCCGAGGCGGCGACGATCCTCGACAAGACCGAGGGCGCTGTGAAGTCGCTGCAGCACCGCGCACTCGTGTCGCTGCAGAAGCAGATCTCGGGCGACAAGGAGGGCTAGGTGGCGCTCGAGGTCGGGATCGTCGGCCTGCCGGGGGCGGGCAAGACGACGCTGTTCACCGCCCTGACGAAGACGGGCGGCGCCGGCTTCGGCAAGGAGAACGTCGGGATGGCGTCCATCGCCGACGACCGGCTCGAACAGCTCGCAACGCTGGTCGGGGCGCGCAAGGTGACGCCGGCGACGATCCGTGTCGTCGACGTCCCCGGCACCGGGCCGGCGCTGCTCGGCGGCCTACGGCAGGTGGACGCGATCCTCGCGGTCGCGGACGGGTTCTCGTCCGGGGCAGACCCGAGCAGCGACCTCGAGAATCTCGACCTGGAGCTGCTCGTCGCCGATCGCGACCACGTCGAGCGCAGGCTCGAGCGGGTCGAGAAGCAGGCGAAGTCGGGCGACGCAGCGCTGCGAAAGGAGGTCGAGCAGCTGCAGGCACTGCTCGCGCACCTCGAGGCAGGCAACTCGCTCCGGGACTACCCGGGCGAGCTTCCCGCCGAGCTGGAGCCGCTGACGACGAAGCCGCTGCTCGCCGTCGAGAACGGCCCCGGCGGGATCGACCTCCAACTCGAGGCCGAGCTCGCCGAGATGTCGGACGAGGAGGCGGCGGAGTTCCGCGACGGTCCTTCCGCGCTCGACGAGGTCGTCCGGAGGCTGCGCGACGCGCTCGACCTGATCACCTTCTTCACCGCTGGCGAGAAGGAGACGCGCGCCTGGACGCTACGGCGCGGCCAGACCGCGCTCGAAGCGGCCGCGTCGATCCACTCCGACATCGCGCGCGGCTTCATCCGTTGCGAGACGATCTCGACCGAGGACCTGCTCGCGGCCGGCTCGCACGCGGAGGCGTCGAGGCGCGGGACGCAGCGGCTGGAGGGAAAGACGTACGAGGTCCAGGACGGCGACGTCCTGAACATCCGCTTCAACGTCTAACGGAGGCGCTCGGCGAGGTAGCGGAGGCCGACCGGGTAGCGGTATTCGATCGCGAGGTGGGTGGCGTCGAAGAGCTCGACGTGGAGGTCGCCGACGCGGAGTGCGGACAGCTCCCGCCGCAGCCACTCGGCGGTCAGGTCGAGGTACCACTCGTCGCGCGTGCCGGCGTCGACGTAGATCGCGCGCATCCCGCGGAGCGCGTCCGCGTGGCGCGGCACGAGCGTCGGGTAGTCCCACTCGAGCCAGCGCTCCCAGAGCTCCGGGATCACCTGTGCGGTCGCGACCTCGTAGGGAAGCCGGATCGTGCCGTCCTCGTCCGCCGAGTACGCGGCCGCGAAGCCCCACTGGAGCAGGACGTGCAGGTCGTGCGGGTGTGCGAGCGGCGCGGGGCCGGTGTGCAGCTCCTCGAGGAAGCGCTCGATCGAGCCGCCGTAGGCGTCGCGAAGCCGCCGCGCAGCGAGCCGGAAGAACGGCCGGATCGAGACCTCGAAGAGCCCGCCGCCGGCGTGGCTCGCGAAGCCCTGGAAGAGGTCGGGGCGGAGCATCGCGGTCACCGCTGCGCCCTGGCCGCCGCTCGACTTGCCCGCGACGCCGCGGAAGCCGTTCGAGTCGTAGCGCGCGTCGACGAACGGCACGATCTCGTCGCAGATGTAGGTGTGGTAGCGGCCGCTGCCGTTCGAGTCGACGAACTGGGAGCCTCCGACCGATGTGAAGGCGTCGACGAAGACGACCCGCGCATCGATGTCCTCGCGGTCGAGCAGCTCGAGGAACGTCGGCCTGAAGGCGGCCCGGTTGCGCCACATCTCGAGCTGCCCCGTGAATCCCTGCAGGACGTAGACGGTCGGGCCGCCCGCGTAACCCGGCGGCGTGTAGACCCAGAGCGCTCGCTCGTGCGGGTCGCCGAGCGGGTTGCCGCGCAGCGCCGCGCTCTCGATCACGTGCTCGTCGAGTTGGCCTCGGAGCGCTCGGGCCGGCGGACGGTTCATCCTCCGGATCCTTGCTCAGCGCGGATGAACGCGTCCATCTCGGCGTAGAACTCGTCGAAAGAGGGCGCGCGAGTTGGCCGCCGGGCGACGATCGGGTCGATCGCGAGATGACGCCGCCGCACGCCCTGTTTCGAGAGGCGGAGTGGCTCTCCCAACTCCGTCCACGTCGCGCCGGACTCGCGGGCGCGCGCAACGAGCGTCGCCTCGAGCGACGCGAGGGCAGCGCGCGCAGCGTGGATCGCCTCCAACGCCTCGCGTGTTCCTTCATCGAGCACGGAACCATCCTCGCGCGTCGATCGCGCGACCGAAAGTGGCCGAAGCGGACAACGCGGCGAACCAGGGACTGTCCCTGGTCACAGCGGTTGTCGTGACAACGATCGTGTCCCGGGACAGTCCCTGGTCACGAACGTTGCCTTCATCCGGCCGTGATCATCGCAGCGCCGGCGAGCGCGCCCGCGACACCCGCGCGCTGCGTCGGGGCGACGCGCTCGTGCAGGACGATCGCCGCGAGCGCGACCGTCACGACCGGATACAGGGCCGCGAGGACAGCGACGATGCTGAGGTAGCCACGCGTCGTGGCGAGCGAGAAGAGCATGTTCGCGCCGACGTCGCATAGCCCTACGACCACCAGTACCGGCAGAAACCCACGGCCCGGACGGAGGGACGCCCCCACCGCGAGAGCAACGACGAAGGCGAGCAGGAGCGAGACGCCACGAGCGGTCGCCACCGCATAGGGAACGCTCTCGTCCGCGGCCCGGTCGGCGAAGACGAAGTACAGCCCGAAGCCGAGCGCGGCCAGCAAGGCGAGGCCGATTCCGGCGGCGCGGCCTCCACCGCGGTGTGCGGGTTCGCGCGAGGCGACCGCGACCCCCGCGAGGGCCAGCACGATCCCGACGATCTGCAACGGCCCCGGCCGCTCGCCCGAGGCGACCCCGACCGCGAACGGGATCACCGCAGCAACAGCCGAGATCGGCGCCACGATCCCCATCGCCCCGACCGCCATGCCACGGTACAGCGCCCCGATCCCGAGACAGCCGCTGGCACCGGCCGCCGCCCCGAACATGGTCGCCGTCCAGCCTGGGAAACCGTCACTGGAAGCGACGACCCACGTGACCGCGGCGGCAAGGCCCGCGACCTGGGAGACGACGAGCACGGTGAGCACATGGAGTCTCCGCGACGTCAGCCCGCCGAAGAAGTCGCCGACTCCCCACGAGACACTCGCGGCCAGTGCCAGCGCGATCGCCGTCACTCGACGGGCTTGGTGGCAGCGACCGCGTCGAGCTGGTTGGCGTGGTAGAGCACGGCCGCCTCGGCGGTCCTCGCCGCGTTGCGGTCGTGGTGGGATGCGATCGCGTGCAGCAGCTCGGCCCGAACGGCGGCGTCGAGGCCGCCCGCCCGCTCCTCGACGAGGCGGAGCCCGAGGTGGACGTGGCCGAGGAGGCGGCCCTCGTCCGTGGGCCTGAAGGACGGGCCGCGGCCGAGCTCGCTGACGCGGCCGACGTCGTGCAGGAGCGCCGCCGCGAGGACGAGGTCGGAGCGGAGCCGGGGGTGGAGCTGCGCCGTCTCGCGGACGAGCGTCGCGACGCCGACGGTGTGCTGGAGCAGGCCGCCCGCGTAGGCGTGGTGTGTCTCGGCCGCCGGCAGCTCCCGCAGGGCGAGGCGGATCGCCGGATCGCCGACGAACGCCTGCACGACCGCCGCCAGGCCGGGATGCGAGAGCTCCCCGGCGAGGAACTCGAGGAAGCCGTCGAGCTCGTCGGCGTCCCGCCGCAGCCGTGGCGCCAGCCCCGCCGGATCGGCGTCCGCGGCCTCGACCGAGCGGATCTCGAGCTGGAGCCGGTCGTCGAACCGCTCGACTCGGCCGAGCACCCGGACGGCATCGCCCTCGGCAAAACGGCCGTCGAGCAGCTCGACGTCGTTCCAGATCCGCCCCTCGATCCGGCCGGTCGGGTCGACCAGCTCGAGGGCGAGATACGGGGCGCCCTTCCGCGTCGTCCGCCGTTGCTTGCGCGCAACCGCGTAGACGCCCTCGACGGTGCGGTCGGCGGCCAGCTCGGCGATGGTGCTCATGGGCTGAGTCTAGGGCGCGAGCCTGTTGGTACGTTGCCCGCCATGGCCGTGGTCAAGCCCTTTCGCGCGCTGCGCTACGACGAGTCGGCGGCCGGGCCGCTCGAGACGCTCGTGGCGCCGCCGTACGACGTCATCTCGGAGGAGCAGCGCAAGGAGCTCCGCGACCGGAGCCCGCACAACGTCGTCCGCCTGACGCTGCCCGACTCGGAGGAGGAGGCAGCGCGCGCGCTCGAGGCCTGGCGCGCGGAGGGCGTCCTGGTCGAGGAGCCGCCGGCGGTCTGGGCGCTCGAGCAGGACTACGTCGGCCCGGACGGGGTCGCGAGGACGCGCTTCGGGATCGTCGCCTCGCTGAAGGTGGAGCCCTACGAGACCGGCACCGTGCTCCCGCACGAGCGGACGCACGCAGGGCCGAAGGAAGGCCGGCTCCGCCTGCTGCGGGCAACGCACGTCCAGCTCGAGCCGATCTTCCTCCTCTACGACGGGCCGGCCCCGGTCGGGCGGCCGCAGCGCGACCCCGACCTCGAGGTCGAGGGCGCGAAGCTGTGGCGGCTCGACGACCCGGCGCTCGTCCGCGCGTTCGACGACAAGCAGCTGCTGATCGCGGACGGCCACCACCGCTACGAGACCGCGGTCGCGTTCGCGCAGGAGGAGGGGACGCCGGCGAGCGCGCAGATGCTCGTCGTCCTGGTCTCGACAGACGATCCCGGCCTGGAGATCTTCCCGACCCACCGGCTCTTCGAGGACCCGAAGCGCCTGGAGGGGAACGGCGCCGGCGGCGCCGAGGTGACAGAGCTGACCCGCGACGGCTCGCGCGTCGTCCACGGGCCGGAGGGGATGCTCGACGTCCAGTTCGTGGACAGCCTCGGGCACGACGGCATCTCCTACACGGCCGATGCGTCCGAGGCCGAGCGCCGCGTCCGCGAGGGCGAGGCGGCGGTCGCGTACCTCCTCCGCCCGACGCGGATCGAGGACGTCTTCGCGCACGCCCGCCGCGGCGAGGTGCTGCCGCAGAAAACGACCTACTTCTTCCCGAAGCTGATCTCCGGGCTCCTGTTCCATCCGCTGTGACGCCCTGGCTGGAGGTCTGCCGGGCCGCGGTCGAGGACATCGAGGTCGTGCTCGCGGAGCTCCCGACGCGCATCGAGCGCGAGCCGGTGCTCCAGGCGGGCGTCGGCGGCGACGACACGACCGCGATCGACGCGGCCGCCGAGTTGGCCGTCGTCCGCAGGCTCGAGCAGCTGGACGAGGACTTCACGCTCGTCTCCGAGGAGCTCGGGGAGCGCACCTTCGGCAGCGGCGGGCCGTGGCGCGTCGTCTGCGACCCGATCGACGGCTCGCTGAACGCCAAGCGGGACATCCCCTTCTTCTCGCTCTCGCTCGCCGTGGCCGACGGGCCGTCGATGGGCGACGTCGTGTTCGGCTACGTCTACGACTTCGGCACGGGCGAGGAGTGGACGGCCGAGCGCGGCCGCGGCGCGTTCCTCGACGGAAGCGCGCTCGGCGCATTGAAGCCGAAGGACGAGATCGAGATCCTCTCCTTCGAGGCGACGACGACAGCCGAGGTCGCGGAGCGCGCCGCGCAGATGGTCGGCCGCGCCCACCGGCTGCGGATCATGGGCTCGCTCGCGATCTCGCTCTGCCATCTCGCCGCCGGCCGCGTCGACGCCGTCTGCTCGCTCAAACCGGCGCGGTCGGTCGACATCGCGGCCGGCCAGCTGCTCGTGCGCGAGTGCGGGCTCGCGATCGACCTCTTCGAGGATCCTCCCTTCGACGAGGCGCCGCTCGACCTGATCGGACGTTCACGCGTCGTCGCCGCGGGAACGACCGAGCTGTGCCGGACACTCGAGGCCGCACTGACCGCGTAGGCTGCGGCGCGCGCAGGGGCAACTACTCGGAGACCGAACTACGGCAGTGGGCCGCCCAAGTCCGCTCCTGGCCCGTGACCGAGACCACTGCTATTTCAACCACGACCGGGAAGGATTGGCGCCGCGGAACACAACGAGGCTCGCGCGCTACTCGACTCGGCAGCGCGAGACTAGACTTGGACGCCCCAAGCCACCGAACCTCCCCTTGCACGGTGGACGAACGAGCACAACACCCCGCACCCGAAGCCGATACCGCGACGATTCTCGTCTGCGACGACGACCCGAGCCTGCGCGAGCTCGTCCGCGCGGTGCTGGGGCCCCGCTATCGCTTCGTCGAGGCGGCCGACGGCGCCGAGGCGCTCTCGCTCGCGCGTGACGACCGACCCGATCTGATCGTGCTCGACGTCATGCTTCCAGGCCGCAGCGGGATCGAAGTGCTCGAGGAGCTCCGCGGCGACGCGTACCTGACCATGATCCCCGTGGTCGTGATCACGGCGTGGAGCCATGCGGAGGTCGACGCGGAGGTCGCGGGCGCCGACCGCTTCGTCTCGAAGCCGTTCGACCCGGACGAGCTCAGCTCCGCGGTGGAGGAGCTGCTGCGATGACGCTGGCGCGCCGGATGTGGCTGGCGAGCGCCGTCCTCGCGCTCCTCGTCGGCGCGGCGTTCACGGCGCTGATCCTCGCCGTCTCCGCCCAGCGCGAGGCGACCGACCGAGAGGCGCGGTCGAAGGACGTCGTCTCGGCGTCGTTGCAGTTCGAACGGCTGGTGACGGACATCGAGTCGAGCTTCTTCAGCTTCAGCCTGACCGGCGCCGACAGCTCGCTCGACATCTACCGAGCAGCGCGCCGACAGCAGGCGGCACGCATCCGGGAGCTCAACGCCCTCGTCGCCGAAGACCCGGAGCAGCGGGAGCGGGCCAGGGAGATCGAGTCCCAGTTCCGCGAATGGGTCGACTACTTCGTCGTCCCGGTCATCGAGGTGTTGCGCGAAGAGCCGGGCATCGGGCGGGACGAGCAGACGCTGTCGCAGAACGGGAAAGCGCAAACAGACGAGATCCGAAGGCTCTTCCTTGCGTTCCGGGCCGCCGAGAACAAGCTCGCAGCCCAGGCCGCCCAGGATGCGGACGACCGCACTGACCTTGCCGTCCTGATCGGCGCAATCGGGGTCGGGGCCTCGATGGCGCTGATCGCACTGTTCGGCGTCGTGCTCGCCCGCTCTATCGGCCGACCCGTGCGCGCGGCGGCCAGCGGCGCCGGCAGGATCGCCGGCGGGGACTACTCGTACCGGCTCCCGGTCGAGGGGCCGGGCGAGGTCGGCGAGCTGACACGGGCGTTCAACGAGATGGCGGAGAGACTCGAGGCGAGCCACGACGAGCTCGAGCAGCAGAACGAGGAGCTGCGGGAGAGCGAGCGGATGAAGACCGAGCTCGTCAGCATCGTCTCGCACGAGCTGCGGACGCCGCTCGCGAGCGTGCTCGGGTTCACCGCGCTGCTGCTGAAGCGGGAGTTCGACCCACCGACGCGGCGGCACTACCTCGGCATCGTCGACGCGCAGGCGCGCCGCCTGGCCGCGCTGCTCGAGGACTTCCTCGACGTGCAGCGGATCGAGCACGAGGGCGTCGACCTGGCGGCCGAGAAGGTCGACCTCGCCGACCTCCTGCACGAGCAGGCGCAGCTCTTCGCCGCCCAGAGCCCCAAGCACCGGCTCGAGGTCGACGTCCAGGAGGAGCCGCTGACCGTCCGCGGCGATCCCGGCCGGCTCGCCCAGGTCGTCGGTAACCTGCTCTCGAACGCGATCAAGTATTCGCCCGACGGCGGGAAGGTCGAGGTGCGTGCGCTCCGCAGCGGCGAAGGCGTGCGTGTCGCGGTGATCGACGAGGGGCTGGGCATCCCGGAGGACCAGCAGGACCGCATCTTCACGAAGTTCTTCCGGGGCGACGCAAGCGCCACCGGGATCACCGGCACCGGCCTCGGCCTCGCGGTCTCACGTGAGATCGTGGAGGCGCACGGCGGCAGGATCGGCTTCGACAGCGACCCCGGCGAGGGCACGACCTTCTGGCTCGAGCTGCCGGGACCGAACGGCGAGGCCCGTACGACAACCACCAAGGAGGGGGAATGAACAGGAGATTCGGCTGGATGCTGGTCGGCGTGTTCGTCGGCGTCCTCGCCGTCGGCCCTTTGCAGGGCTGGTCGGAAGCGGGCACGGGCAAGGCGACGATCCCGATCACCGAGCGCGTGCTGGCCGTGACGCGAATCGACGTCGGCCCGAAAGGGGTTTCGCCGGGTGACGAGGAGATCATCCGCAGCCGCTTGCTGGAGCGCGGGACGGGGAAGACGATCGGCAGGAGCGAGCTCGTCTGCACGTTCGTCGACAGCGGCCGGTCGCGCGTCTGCCGCGGCACGTACATCCTCCCGAAGGGTGACCTCGCCGTCGGCGGCTCGCTCCTCTACCGGCAGTTCTACGATCTCGCCGTGACGGGCGGCACCGGCCTCTACGACAATGCGAGGGGCACGTTGACCGTCACCCAGACGGGTCGAAAGCCCACCCGCAACCAGGTCATCTTCAGGCTCGTCGGCTAGGAGGTGACGGCTACCCTTCTGACATGACCGTGGATCGCGACGACGTCCTGCGCGCGCTCGAGAGCGTGATCGACCCCGAGCTCCGCAAGCCCGTCACGGAGCTCGACATGGTCCGGGACGTCACGATCGACGGCGACGACGTCGCAGTCACGATCGCGCTCACGGTCGCGGGCTGCCCGCTGCGGAACTCGTTCGAGGAGCAGGTCGCCGAGCACGTCGGCGGCGTGCGCGGCGTCAGGCGCGTCGAGCTTCGGTTCGACGTGATGAGCCCGGACGAGAAGGCGGCGCTGACGGCACGGCTGCGCGGCGGCCGCCCCGAGAAGTCGATCTCGATCGATCCCGCCACGCGCGTGCTCGCGATCGCCAGCGGCAAGGGCGGCGTCGGCAAGTCGTCGCTGACCGTCAACCTCGCTGCCGCGCTCGACGGCCTCGGCCAGCAGGTCGGCGTGATCGACGCCGACGTCTACGGGCACTCGATCCCGCACATGCTCGGCGTCCACCAGCGCCCGATCGTCGTCGACAAGATGATCGTCCCCCCGGTGCGCGGCCGCCTGAAGCTGATCTCGATCGGCAACTTCCTCGACGAGAACGCGCCGGTGATGTGGCGCGGGCCGATGCTGCACCGCGCGCTCGAGCAGTTCCTCTCAGACGTCCACTGGGGCGACCTGGACACGATCGTGATCGACATGCCGCCCGGCACCGGCGACATCGCGATCTCGCTCGGGCAGCTGCTCCCGCGCGCCGAAGTGATCGTCGTCACGACGCCGCAGCCGCTCGCCCAGGACGTCGCCGCGCGCGCCGCGATGATGGCCCAGCGCACGGGCCAGAAGCTCCTCGGTGTGGTCGAGAACATGAGCGGCGACGCGTTCGGCGAGGGCGGTGGCGAGCGCCTCGCCGAGGAGCTCGACGTCCCGCTGCTCGGGACGATCCCGCTCGACCGGGCGCTCCGCGAGGCCGGCGACGCCGGCGCACCGGTGGTGGAGACCGACCCCGATGCCGAGTCGTCACGCGCAATCGTCGCGCTTGCGGAAGCAGTCGCCTCGACGCGCCAGGCGGCCATCCGCAAGCCGCTGACGCTCCTCTCCTAGAACGACGGAGGGCGCCCGTGGGCGCCCTCCGTGCTCCTTCTCTCTCCCCAGAGACCTCTAGCGCTTGCGCACCTTGGCCAGGACCCACGCGCCGCCGACCTGGCTGCAGGTCATCTCGACCTGGTCGCCGGTCTTGACGCGATCGACGTCGTCGTCGTCCTTCACCGTGCAGCTCTGCGACGCCGTGCCGTCCTTCGGCTTGACCGTGATCGAGGTCGCGCTGACCGCCTCGACCTGGCCGCGGACGAAGAGGTGGACGCTCGGCTTCGGCGTCCGCTGCGAGTTGCAGCGGATGCCCTTCGCGATCACCGCGAGGTCGGCCCCCGCGCCGCTGCCGATCGCGCCACCGGTCAGGCCCCCCGTCTTCGAGAATGTGCCGGTGAGGCTGCCGAAGACGATCCCGTCGCCCCGGCCCGCGTGCCCGCGGATCCAGGCGTCGAGCCTGCCGTCGCTGTTGACGCCGGAGATGCCGGCGTGCGTGCGGTCGTCGGCGCCGGCGATCGCCAGCCTGCCGTCGACCCAGCCAAGCTTCTTGGTCACGTTGTAGACGCTCTTGAGGTGGAGCACGGCGGCGCCGTTCAGGTCGCCGGTCGCGCTCGTCGCGGTCCCCGACCAGCGGCCGGTCGTGACCTCGAACGTCTGGCCGTCGCACGTGTACGTCCGCGTCTGCACGTTCGAGGGCGTGGTCGCGGTGAGTGTGGCGCTGACTGCGCTGACGTCGGCGGTCCGCAGGTGGGCCACCGCGGCACTTGTCGCGGCGAGCGCGCCGAGCGCAACAGCGATCAGGACGATTCGCTTCATGCCGTTTCGTCTCCTTCTCGGGATCTCACACGTCTGGACGCAAGGAGTCTGGGTGCTCCGGCAGTGGAGCCGGTAAGGGATCCGTGAGGATTTCGTGAAGGATTGCGTGGACTCGGTGTCTCCGTACACTCGCTCCATGCAGGCAGCCGCCTTCTTCGACCTCGACCGGACGCTGCTGCGGCGCTCGAGCGCACTCGCGCTCGCAGGGTCGTTTCGCCAGCACGGCGTCATCGGCCGCGGCCAGCTCGCGAAGGCCGCTGCCTGGCAGCTGCTCTTCGCCGCCCGCGGCGCCGGTGCCGAGACGGTGCGCAAGGCGGCCGAGGACGGCTTGATGATCCTCCGGGGCTTCGCCGTCGACGACCTGCGCACGCTCGTCGCGGACGCGATGGAGTCGGTGCTGAAGCCGCTCGTCTACCAGGAGGCGCTCGCGCTGGTCGCCCAGCACCGGGAGCGCGGCGAGCCCGTCTACATCGTCTCGGCGACCCTGCAGGAGATCGTCGAGGAGCTCGCCGAGGAGCTCGGCTTCGACGGGGCGCTCGGCTCCACCTGCGAGATCGAGGACGGCGTCTACACCGGGCGCTCGCTCCGCGCCTGCCACGGCGAGGGGAAGGCGGCAGCGATCCGAGAGCTCGCCCGAGAGCAGGCATTCGACCTCGGTGCCTCGACGGCCTATTCCGACAGCCACACCGACCTGCCCTTCCTGGAGGCGGTGGGCCATCCGGTCGCCGTCAACCCCGACCGGGAGCTGCGGCGGATCGCGGACGAGCGCGCCTGGCCCGTGCTCACGTTCGCCGAGCTCGCCTATCCCACCGTGCGGCGACTCAGCCCTGCGCTGCTCGGGATCCCACTCGTCCTGGGAGCGGGCGCCGCCGTCTGGGCTGCGCGGCGGCGTGCGGCCTGAGGAGCGAATCGCCGCGCTCGGCTTCTCCGAGGCCGACACGGCCACGCTGACGAGCCACTTTCTCGACGCCGAGGCACGCGGCAAGCTCGGGCACGGGCTCTCTCGGATCGACTGGCTCGAGACGCTCCCCGATCTCACTCCGGGCGCCCGGCCACGGCGGCTCCACACCGAGCCCGGCTACGAGCGCTGGGACGGGAACGGAGCGCTCGGCTACCTGACGCTGGCGGCGGTGGTCGAGGCCCAGCTCGCCGATCCGCCCGCCCACGCCCGCGTCGTCGTCGCGTCGAACTGCTTCCCGACCGGGATGCTCGGCTGGTACGTCCGCCGGCTCGCCGATGGCGGCCTCGCCGCCGCTCTGACGGCGACCTCACCCGCGCGGCTCCCCCATCCCGATGGCGGCGAGCCGCTCGCCGGCACGAACCCGCTCGCGATCGCGGTCCCGAGCTCGGACGTCCCGCTGGTCGCAGACGTCTCGATGGGGGCCGTCACCTACGGCGACGTGCTTCGGGGAGCTGCGGCGCCCGAAGACCTCGTCCCGTTCGGCGGCGAGCAGGCCCACAAGGCCTTCGCGCTCGCGCTGGGCCTCGATCTGCTCGTCGGCGCCCTCGCCGGCGAGGGGTTCGGCGCCGTCCTCGTCGTCGCGCAGCCCGAGGCAGACCCGGTGCCGGACCTGCGCCGCCGCGCCTCCGGGCTACGACTCCCCGGAGACGCGTAGGGGCGCCAGGTCCTCGTCCTCGTCGGCCCAGCCCTTGAGCTCGGGATCGCCTGCAAGTGCCCGGTCGAGAAAGTCCCGCGCCTCGTCCAGTTGTCCCTGGCGCGCGAGGATGCAGGCGCGGTGGTAGAGGAGCGGGGGGTGGTCGGGCTTCTGCTCGAGCCCGGCGTCGAGCTCGGCGAGCGCGCCCTCGTAGTCGCCCGCATCGGCCTTCGGATACGCAGCGAAGAAGTACTCCCAGGCGGAGATCTCGTGCCGGCCGGGCTTGCCGCCGATCGCGAGCACGGTCGTGCCCGGCTCCTCGGCGCGCGCGTAGCGCTTGACGGTCGGGTCGCGCAGGTAGACGGCCGAGCCTGCCGGCACCTCGTGCTCCTCGCCGTCGAGGACGAACGTGGCCCGGCCCGCGACGACGACGTAGACCTCCTCGTGCCCGAGCCGCTCCTCGGTGTGCTCCTCGACGACGTCCTGGCCGGCCTCGGTCGCCGTGTACGCGTTGATCCCGAACGCCGTGATCCCAAGGTGCTTGCGCAGCGGCGTCCACTGCAGCGTCCCCGGGCCTTTGACCGACTCGACGCCCGTCAGGCTCGCGATCTCGTATCCGCTCACCGCCGCCTCCTCAGCTCGCTCAGTACGACCGGGTCGATCTCGTCGTCGCCGTCGACTCGCTCCTCGAGGTTCGCCGCGCCTGCCCAGTCCTCGAGACGCTCGTACCCGAGCCTGGCGAGATGGCCGTCGAGCTCGGCGCGCAGCTCGTCGTCGACCGGGAGCCACTGGCCGCGGGGCGTCGAGCCGAACAGCTGCTGATGCAGCCCGTGGAGCCGGCGCAGCTCCTCGATCGGCGCCTCGTGGTCGTCGACGCGGAGGTCGACGAGGACGTCCGAGAGCCCGGCGTAGCCGCCGTCCCGCTCGACGACGATCAGCGCCGCGGACTGCTGGCCCCGCTTGTCCCCGCCGGCCGTCTGCGCGGCCGCGAGCGCATCGAGCAGGCGCTCAGCGAGCGAGCCCGCCGACGACTCGAAGCTCTCCGCGAGCGCTTCCACGGTCTCACCCGAGACGAGGAGGTTCCCCTGCGCGGCGTAGCCCGGGCCAGTGCGGCCGCCCGCCCACTCATGGCATGCGTCGCCCGTGAACGTCGCGGTGCGTCCGGCAGCGTCGACGACGCCGACCTGCCGCTGATCCCGCCCGTCGTCCGCCTCCGTCAGCCGCGAGACGACGTCATCCGCCGAGAGCCCCTGCCGCAGCAGCGCCAGCCCGTCCGGCCCGTAGCGCGGATTCGCGTAGGACTGCGTCGCGATCGCGCCCGCCTGCGGTTCGGCCCACGGGACGATCGCCCCGACAGCGAGGAACTTCGACTGGGTCGCGACGCCCCACTGCCCCCGTTCGAGGTCGCAGGCGACGATCGAGTAGGTCGCGACGGGCTCAGCCATACGTCAGCTCGGTCAGATCGAGCTCGAGCAGCTCCTCGGTCGGGACGAGCACCGACGCCACCTCCGGCCGCGCGAGCGCAGCCTTGACCGCCTCCGGGGTCGCCGCCCGAACGACGACCGGCGTCCCCTGGGCGTGCGCCTCGCGGAGCCGCGTCGGGTCGGAGACGTCGTCGAGGACGAGCGCGCCCTGAATGTCGAGCGAGCCCTCGAGCGCGAGCTCGGGGACCCGCCGGCCCGTCGAGCCGAACCAGCGCTCCCTCACAGCTCCACTGACCCCCCGGGCTCCGGTGCGATCACCTCGACGCCCGGCGCGAGCTCGCGCAGCTGTTCGGGGGTGCCGGCGAGGATCGGGAACGTGCCGTAGTGGCAGGGGATGCACCGCTTGACGTTCAGGAGCTCGAGCGCGACGGACGCCTCCTTCGGATCCATCGTGAAATGGCCGCCGATCGGCAGGATCGCGATGTCCGGCGCGTACAGCCGCGCGATCAGCGCCATGTCGCCGAAGACGTTCGTGTCGCCCGCGAAGTAGAGCTTGGGCCCCTCGCCGAAGTCGAACACGAGACCGCACGGCTCGCCCGTGTAGACGATCTCCCACTGGCGCGGTGAGCCCGGCGGCGCCTCGGTCACGTAGCTGGACGAGTGCTGCGCGTGCACGAGCGTGACCTTGACCCCGTCGAGATCGACCGTGCCGCCCTTGTTCGGGTCATGCGGGCCCTCGGTCTCGCAGCCCATCATGCCGAGCAGATCGCGGACCTCGACCGGGGCGATCACGGGGCACTGGAACTTCTTGTACAGCTCGAGCGTGTCGCCGACGTGGTCGTTGTGGCCGTGCGTGATGTAGATGGCGTCGATGCGCTCCGGCTCCTTCTCGCTCTCCGGGCACTTCGGGTTGCCGTTCAGGAAGGGGTCGATGTAGATGCGCTTGCCGCTCGGAGTGTCGACGCGGAACGCCGCGTGCCCGAGCCAGGTGAGTGTCGTAGCCATGGCGCAATTATGGGGGGACACGCCTCCGAGGGCGGCCACCAGCTGACGACGCACCGACGGTGGCGGGCGAAGCCGGGCTTTGCCCGGCGGGAGCCCATGCGCGTCCCTCTCGCGCCGGCGAAGAAGAAGGGGGCTCACGGGGGAAACGTGGTTTCCCCCGTGCCGAGAGGACCGTCCGATCCGAGGTCGAACATCCACACATGACAACGCGCCTCGGTTCCGTCTGCCTCGTCCTCGGCGCCGCGCTCGCGGACGCCGCCGGCCAGCACACGTTCGCCTACTACGCCCTCGTCGCCGCCGTTCCGGTCGTCGCCCTCGCCGCCCTCTCGGGGCTCGGTGACGTCCTCGACGGCTCCGCCGCCGCGACGCACGACCGCGGAATCGCACTGCTCTCCGCCGTCGCGCTCCCGTTCGTGCTCCTCGCGACTGCGGTGCGGGCACCGCTGCTCGAGAGCGGGCCTCCACCCGTGATCGGGATCACCGCGGTGGTTGCCGCGCTCGCGATCTTCGCCGTCCAGGCGCTCGTCGCCGCTTCGGCCGTCGCGCCGCGCCAGCGCTTGCGCGCCCGGGCGACCGAGCGCGGCTAGAACGGCAGCGACGCGACCGCGTCGCCGGCGAGGTCGATCAGCGGCTGGACGAAGAAGAACGAGCCGATCGTCACCGCGACGGAGAGGAAGACCGTCGTGTGAAGCAGGGGATCCAGTGGGGGCGAGCCTCCGGCGACGACCGGCCGCAGCTCAGCGGCGGGGCGGAGGTAGAGCGCGCGGATGACCCCGAGGTAGTAGTAGAGGGAGATCGCGGTCGCGATCACGCCGGCGACGATCAGCCACCACCAGCCCGACTCGTACGCGGCCGAGAAGACGTACAGCTTGCCGATCAGCCCGCCGGTGAACGGCATCCCCATGAAGCCGAGCATGAAGACCCACATCGCGGCGCCGAGGAACGGACGCTCCCAGCCGAGGCCGCCCAGGTTCTCGAGCGTCACCGGCGCCTGCAGCTCCCGCTCGCGCGCCGCGACGACCGCGAACGCGCCGATCGACATCGCGCCGTACGGGATCAGGTAGTAGAGGAGTGCGCGCCCGCCGAGCTCGTTGTTGGCGGCGATCGCGATCAGCATGAAACCGGCGTGCGAGACGGAGGAGTAGGCGAGCAGCCGCTTCACATCGTGCTGCACGAGCGCCGCGAAGTTGCCGACGGCGAGCGAGACGATCGCGATCACGGCGATCGCCACCGTCCAGAGATGCTCCTGCTCGGGGAAGGCGACGACGAGCAGGCGCAGCGTCAGGACGAGCGCCGCGACCTTGGTCGCGGCGGACATGAACGCCGTCACAGAGGTCGGCGCACCCTGGTAGACGTCCGGCGTCCACATGTGGAAGGGCGCCGCGGAGGCCTTGAAACCGAGGCCGGCGATCAGCATCGCGAGACCCGCCAGCAGGAGCACGTCGTCCCCCGCGCCGGCAGCGGCGATCTCGGAGAAGCCGATCTCGCCGGTTGCGCCGTAGACGAGCGCACAGCCGAAGAGCAGGATCGACGAGCCGAATGCGCCGACGATCAGATACTTCAGCCCCGACTCGAGCGACGCCTCCCGGTGGGTGTCCATGGCGCAGAGGACGTACAGGGCGATCGAGAACCACTCGAGCCCGAGGAAGAGGGTCATCAGGTTCGAGGCGGTGACGAAGAACACCATGCCCGCGCCGGCCGCGGCCAGTAGCGCGTAGTACTCGCCGACGTGGTCGCGCCGCCGCTCCCCCCAGGCGAGCAGGACGGTGAGCGCGCCCGCGCCGGCGACGATCAGCGCGGCCAGGGCGCCGAGCCGGTCACGGGTGAACGACTCCGCGATCAGCGGGCGGGCCTCGGCGGTCTCGTCGAAGACGATCGCCGCGAAGACGCCGGCGGTGACGAAGCCGGCCAGCACCGCCAGCATCGTGAAAACGCGCCGCATCCACCAGGGGACGAGGACGCTGCCGAGCAGCGCGACGCCGGAGGCGGCGAGCAGCGAGAGTGTCGGCGCGAGTGCGAGCCAGTCGACCGTCGGCGTCTCGATCACGGCGTCGCCTCCGCCGCCTCGCTGCCCAGCTGTTGCGGGAACGACCGGTCGGAGATCGACGCCGGCCAGGCCGAGAGCACGAGCAGCAGGGCGACGAGCGGGACGACCAGCGCGAGCTCGTACGGCCGCACGTCGGGCGCGTCCTCGCGAACGTCGCGGCCTCTGGCCGCGTGCAGCACGGCCGAGATCAGGCGCAGCATGTACATGGCGGCGAGGACGATCGCCGCAGCTCCCACCACGGCCCAGCCCCAGCCGACGCCGTAGATCCCGGCGAGGATCAGGAACTCGCCGGCGAACGCCACCGAGCCGGGCACCGCGAGCGCGATGATCCCTGTCGTCATCAGCAGCGTCGCCAGCACGGGCCGGCCGCGCGCCATTCCGCCGAGGCCGGCGAAGGCACTCGTGCCGGTCCTGACCTCGACCATCCCGGCGAGGAGGAACAGGGTCGCCGAGACGAGCCCGTGCGCGACCGACTGCAGGATCGCGCCGACGATCCCGAGCTCGTTCAGCGAGAAGAGCCCGAGCGTGACGAGGCTCATCTGCGCCATCGACGAGTAAGCGGTCACCGAGCGGATGTCCGGCGCCCGGAAGGCGAGCACGGACGCATAGATGAGGCCGACCGTCGCAAAGCTGAGAATCGCCGTCTGGTGGTCCTGGACGGGCTCGGGGAACTTCGCGATCACGATCCGGAGCAGCCCGTAGACGGCCGCCTTCGAGACGACGCCCGAGAGGATCGCGGCCACCTCCGGCGGCGACTCGCGATACGCGTCGACGAGCCAGCCATGGAAGGGGAAGATCGGCGCCTTGACCGCGAAGGCGATCAGGAAGCCGAGAAAGACCCAGTCGTTCGAGGAGACGCCCGAGTCGACGAGCGAGAACGTGTCCTGCGAGAGGCCGAAGACGACGATCGCCGCGAGCATCAACAGCGAGCCGGCCATCGTGTAGATCACGAACGTCGCCGTCGCACGGAGGCGCCGCGGCCCGCCCCAGACGCCGATCAGCACGTAGATCGGGATCAGCATGGCCTCGAAGAAGACGTAGAAGAGGAGGAGATCCTGGGCGGTGAAGACGCCGACGATCGATCCCATCAGGAAGAGCAGGAGCCCGTGGTAGGCGCGGCCGCGATCGCCGCCGGCCCAGAGCGCGTAGGCGATCGCAACCGTGCACACGACGACCGTCAGTCCGGCGAGGAAGAGCGAGAAGCCGTAGAAGCCGACGTCGTAGGCGACGCCGAGATCGCTGAACCAGCTGTGGGTGTCGCGCAGCTGCAGGCCCTCCGCGAAGTCGAACTGCGCGAGCGCGACGACCCAGAGCACGACCTCTGCCAGCGCCGCCAGCAGCGCCAGCACTCCGGCCGCGCGCCCCGGGAGCGGCAACAGCCACACGACGAGCGCGGCGGCGAGCGGGAGGACGATCAGCGCGGTCGTCACTGGACGCTGATGAAGACGACGACGAGGACCGCGACGCCGAGGGCGATCACCAGGGCGTAGCTGCGGAGGTAGCCGGTCTGGGCGCCGCCGACGACTCCGGCCGTCTCGCGCGCGCCGACCGTGACACTCGAGATCGAGCCGCCGATCAGCGGCTCCTCGACGCCGCGGCGCAGGCCGCGCGCGAGGAGGGCCGCAGGCTTGTAGAAGATCAGGTCGTAGAGCTCGTCGAACCAGAACTTGTGCTCGAGCGCGTCCTGGACGGCGGCGTTGTGAGGCACCGGCCGGCTGCGGGCGCCGTAGAGCGTCCAGGCGACGAAGATCCCGAGCGCGCCGAGCCCGACGGCGAGCGCGCTCGTGACGTAGTCCTGCGTCACCGTCGGCTCGACGAGCGCGAGGTGCTCGCGGCCGAACGCGATCGGGTCGAGCCACTCGCCGAACGGATGCCAGACCCCGGCGACCTGCAGCCAGCCGCCGACGACGGCGAGCACCGCGAGGATGCCGACCGGCCACGTCATCGTCCACGGGCCCTCCCCGTGTGCGTGAGCGTCGTCGTGCGTGTGCTCGCGGACGAGCGGCGACGGCTCGCCGAGGAAGACGACGAAGAGGAGCCGGAAGGCGTAGATGCCGGTCAGCAGCGTCCCGATCAGGCCGATCACGAACAGGACCTGGCCGTAGGTCCCGCTCGCGAGCGCCGAGGCGAGGATCGAGTCCTTCGAGAAGAACCCCGAGAGGGGTGGGATCCCGACGAGCGCGAGCGAGCCGATCAGGAAAGCGAGGTACGTCTTCGGCATCACGTGCCGCAGGCCGCCCATCTTGCGGATGTCCTGCTCGCCGGCGAGATGGTGGATGACGAGGCCCGCGGCCAGGAAGAGCAGCGCCTTGAAGAAGGCGTGCGTCATCAGGTGGAACATCCCGTTCCCGTACGCGCCCAGGCCGGCGCCGACGAACATGTACCCGATCTGCGACATCGTCGAGTAGGCGATCACGCGCTTGATGTCGGTCTGCACGAGCGCGACGAGGCCGGCGACGAGGAGCGTGATCGCTCCCAGCCCCGCGGCGAGATCGGAGATCGAGGGCGCCAGCTCGAAGATCGGGTGCGCGCGGACGATCAGATACACGCCGGCCGTCACCATCGTCGCCGCGTGGATCAGCGCCGAGACGGGCGTCGGCCCCTCCATCGCGTCCGGAAGCCAGGTGTGGAGCGGGATCTGGGCCGACTTCGCGACCGCGCCCCCGAGCAGGCCGAGCGCGACGAGGTTGACCGCGGTCTGCGAGAGCGTCTCCGCTCCCTGGAACGAGATCTGGAAGTCGAGCGACCCCGTCTGCCACATCAGGACGAAGAACGCGAGCGCCATCGTCGCGTCGCCGAACGCGTTCATCACGAACGCCTTCTTCGCGGCGGCGACCGCTTCGGGCCGCTCGTGCCAGAAGCCGATCAGGAGATACGAGGCGAGGCCGACAAGGCCCCAGCCGGCGAGCAGGAGAAGGAAGTTCCCCGCCTGGACGAGCAGCAGCATCGAGAAGACGAAGAGCGACATGTACGCGAAGTAGCGCCGCTCCTCCGGATCGCCGTCCATGTAGCCGACCGAGTAGAGGACGATCAGCCCGCCGACGCCGGAGACGATCAGCATCATCGTCACCGAGAGCGGGTCGATGAGCAGTGATAGGTCGACCTCGAAGCTCGGGGTCGCCAGCCACGTCCACGCCGACGTGACCACCTCGCGCTCCTCCGGATCCCGGCCGAGCAGCCCGACGAGCGTGACGACCGCGCCGGCAAAGGCCGTGAACACGGACAGCGTCGAGATCCACGCGGCGGTCCGCCGCGAGATCGCCGTCCCGAGCAGCGTGATCGCGAGCGCGCCCGAGAGCGGCGCCCACAGGCAGATCCACGCGCCTGTGATCACCCGCGCAGCACCCGAAGCCGGTCGACGTCGAGGTCGAGGCGCCGCCGCGCGATCGCGACGATCAGGCCGAGACCGACGACGACCTCTGAGGCGGCCACGGCCATCACGGCGAGCGCGAAGATCTGGCCGTCGTGGTCTCCGTGCAGCCGCGCGAACGAGATCAGGGCCAGGTTGGCGGCGTTGAGCATGATCTCGAGCGAGAGCAGGACGATCAGCGGGCTGCGGCGCATGAGCACGCCCGCGGTGCCGATCGAGAAGAGGATTGCCGCGACGACGAGGTACCAGGCGATCTCAGGCCCTTGCACGAGCAGCCTCCGTCTCGTCGAGCTCGTCCTCGGCGCGCGAGCGCGACCCGAGCACGACGCCGCCCACGGCGGCGATCAGCAGCACGATCGAGGTGATCTCGAACGCGAGCAGGTGGTCGGTCAGGAAGAGCCTCCCGATCTCCTCCGGGCCGCCGAACGCGCGCTGGATGTCGGCCGGGTCGGAGAGCCGGTCGCCGGCGGCCATCCCGATCACGACCACGACCTCGACCAGGAGCGCGGCCGCGGCCACGATCGCCCCGATCCGGACCCAGGAGGGCCCGCCGGAGAGCCGGACGCCCTCGCTGCGGTCGCCGAGATAGGCGATCACGAAGAGGAACATCACCATCACCGCGCCCGCGTAGACGAGCACCTGCGCCGCGGCGAGGAACTCGGCCGACGCCAGCAGGAAGAGGACTGCGAGCGAGCCGAGGTTCGAGATCAGCGCCAGCGCCGAGTAGAACGGGTTCGTGAACGTGATCACGGCGATCCCGGAGCCGAGGCAGCCGGCGGCGGCGAGGAACCAGATCACCCAGACGAGGAAGTCGCCCACGCGCTACGACTCCGTCTTGTAGGCCGGGATCGGCGTGTCGTAGAGGCCGGGGTCGGCGACGGGCACGCGCTTCATCGGCTCTGCCAGGAGCATGTCCTTCGTGTAGATCAGGTCGTCGCGCGAGTACTCGGAGAGCTCGTACTCGTTCCCCAGCGTGATCGCGTCGAACGGGCATGCGAGCTCGCAGTAGCCACAGAAGATGCAGCGGCTCATGTTGATCTCGTAGATGCGCGCGTAGCGCTCGCCCGCGGAGACCCGGTTCGTCGGCGTGTTCTCGGCCGCCACGACGCGGATGCAATCGGCCGGGCAGGCGGCTGCGCAAAGCGAGCAGCCGACGCACTTCTCGAGCCCGTTCTCGTGCGTGTGCAGCCGGTGGCGGCCGCGGAAGCGCGGGTACACCGGCCGCTTGTACTCGGGGTACTCCTGCGTGATCGGCTTCTTGAAGATCTGCCGGAAGGTGACGCCGAAGCCTCTGGCAGTTCCCAGCGCCATTACAGCCAGACCACCAGGATCGCCGTCACGACCGCGTTGATCGTCGCCACCGGGAGCAGCACCTTCCAGCCGAAACGCATCAGCTGGTCGTAGCGCAGCCGCGGCAGCGTCGTCCGCATCCAGATGAAGATGAACAGGAGCACGAGCAGCTTCAGCACGAACCAGAGCGGCCCGAGGCCCTCGAGCACGGGGAAGTGCCAGCCGCCGAGGAAGAGCGTCACGGCGAGGGCGGAGAGCGTGATCAGGTTGATGTACTCGCTCATCGTGAAGAGGCCGAAGCGCATGCCGCCGTACTCGGTGTGGTAGCCCGCGACCAGCTCCTGCTCGGCCTCGGGGAGGTCGAACGGGGCGCGTGCCGTCTCGGCGGTGCCGGCGAACATGAAGACGACGAAGCCCACGAGCTGCGGGACGATGTACCACCAGTCGTCCTGCGCGGCCACGATCTCGGTGAGTGAGAGGGACTGCGCCATCAGGACGACGCCGAGCACGGAGAGGGCGAGCGAGACCTCGTAGCTGACGAGCTGGGCGCACGTCCGCATCGCGCCCAGGAGCGCGTACTTCGAGTCGGAGGCCCAGCCGCCGACGATGAAGCCGTAGATGCCGACGGAGCCGACGGCGAAGATCAGGAGCAGCGCGATCGGGACGTCCGCGATCTGCCCGTCGATCTGGATCCCCGCGACTTCCCAGCCCGGGCCCCACGGGATCACCGCGAACGTCGTCAGCGCGGTGAAGGCGGCGACGAACGGCGAGAAGATGTAGAGCACGTCGACCGCGGAGGCGGGGAAGAAGCTCTCCTTCCGGATCAGCTTCATCAGGTCGGCGATCGGCTGCAGCAGGCCGAACGGACCGGCCCGGTTGGGGCCGTAGCGCAGCTGCATCCGGCCCATCACCTTGCGCTCCGCCAGCGTCAGGTACGCGAACGCGCCCATGACGAGGTTGATGATGATCACCGACTTGATCACCGAGACCCACCAGGGCTCAGTCATGACTTGATCACCTCGACGTCGCGGTGGAGGTCACCCGCGTGCTCGTCGGCGATCCGCGCGGTGCCGGCGGCGAGCGCTCGGCTGACCCGGGCCCGCAAGGCGAGCGAGGTGCCGTTCGAGCGGACGCTCACGTCGTCGCCGGTCGAGATCTGGCGCCGCTGCGCGTCGTCGTAGGCGAGCTCGATCTCCGCCTCCGGCCGCTGGAACTGAAGCTCGGGCACGCGCTCGACCGCGGGCCCGGAGAAGAGCGGCTTGTACCGCTGCAACCGCAGCGTGCCGAGGAAGTGCTCCGGCGGCTCCTGCTCCGCGGCCGGGATCGGTGCGACCGGGGCCGGCTCCGGAGCCACGTACGGCGTCCGCTCCGGCAGCGGCGCCTTCTCGCCGACGGCGCCGAACGGGATCCCACCGAAGCAGCGCTCCGAGACGTCCTCGAACACGATCGCCGCGTGCGGTGAGACGTCGACGCCGAAACGCTCGGCGAGCTTGGCGATCCAGGCGAGCTCGTCCGGCACGGGCGGGATCACGGCGCGCCGAAGGCGCTGCACGCGGCCCTCGAGGTTGACGTAGGAGCCGTCCCGCTCGAGGTAGCTCGTGCCCGGAAGGACGAGGTCGGCCCACCCGACGGCAAGGCCGTGGAACATCGTGATCGCGATCACGTGCTCGGCCTGCTCGGCGAGCGCGCGCACCGCTGGATCGGCGGCGGCCTCGTCGCCCGAGACGAGCAGGAGGCTGATCGGCTCCGGGTTCTGCTCGTCGGCGTCGGCGCACGCGGCCCAGGCGTCGGCGACGCCGCGGCCGTTCGGGGTGGCCGGGAGGTGGAAGGCGGCGCAGCCGGGCTTGCCGTCGAGGCCGAGCCGGTGTCCCAGCTCCGCGAGCCGCGCGCCGCCGCCGCCGCCGCGGCCGGACCAGATCAGGACGGCACGGTCGGAGGAGGAGACGCGGCCCTCGAGCTTCTTGCCGAGCTTCGGCTCGGCGACCCGCACGACCTCGGCGCCGTTCCGGCGCGCCTGGCGGATCCAGAGGTCGACGATCGGTGCCCGGTCGGCGACCTGCTCGTCGCCGACGACGACCACGAGCTCCGCCTGCCCGATCGCCGAGAGCGGGGCGCGGAAGGCGTCGAGCCCGTGCGAGACGGCCTCGGGCAGCACGGCCGAGTGCGCGCCGAGCCCTTGCCGCAGCAGCCGGCCGAGCGCGTAGGCGTGCTCGACCGTCTCCGAGCCCGAGAGGGCGGTCACGATCCGTCCCTGGGCACCGCGCAGCAGCGCCTCCGCACGGTCGATCGCGTCGTCCCACGAGAGCACCGCGAAGCCCTGCCGGCGAACCCGCTCCAGCGGATCGACGATGCGGTCGTGGGCGTAGAGGTGCGGGTGGGCGAAGCGCCCCTTGTCGCAGAGCCAGCCCTGATCGACGTCGGGGTGGTTGCGGGAGAGCATGCGCCTGACCTTCCCCTCGCGCGTCGTCGCGCTGACGTTGCAGCCGACGGGGCAGTGGCCGCAGACGGTGGGGACGTTCTGGATCTCCCAGGGGCGGCCCTCGAAGCGGTACTGGGTCGAGGTGAGCGCGCCGACGGGGCAGAGCTCGATCACGTTCCCGCTGAAAGGCGCCCGGTAGGCCTCGTCCTCGAAGGTCGCGATCATCGACTGCGCGCCGCGGTTCTTGGCGACGAGCTGGCCGTCCTCGGCGACGTCGGAGGAGAAGCGCGTGCAGCGGTAGCAGAGGATGCAGCGCTCGCGGTCGAGCGCGATCGTCGGCGAGATCGGAATCGGCTTGTCGAACGTGCGCTTCGGGAACGTCATCCGCGTCTGGCCCGGGCCGTAGCGGAAGGTCAGATCCTGGAGCGGGCACTCGCCTCCCTTGTCGCACACCGGACAGTCGAGCGGGTGGTTGACGAGGATGAACTCGAGCGTCGCGTTCTGGCCCTCGGCCGCCTTCGCCGACGCCTCGGCGGTGCGGACGACCATCCCGTCCTGTGCGGTCAGCGTGCAGCCGGCCTGGAGCTTCGGGACACCCTCGACCTCGACGAGGCACATCCGGCAGGCGCCGACGGGGGGCCCGAGCCGCGGCTCGTAGCAGAAGACGGGAATCTCGATCCCGGCCGCCGCGGCGGCTTCCACGAGCCCCGTCCCCTTCCCGACCTCGACCTCGCGGCCGTCGACCGTCACCTTGACGGTCTCGACCGAGCTCATGCAGGCACCTCGGCCACCGGGTGGCCCGCGTGCTGGTCGACCGGCGCGAGGACTCCTTCCAGCGAGGACGACCCGTGCATCGGGCAGCCGCTCTCGAGGTGCTCCTGGAACTCGGCGCGGAACTTGTCGATGTAGCTCGCGACCGGCATCGCGGCCGCGTCGCCGAGCGGGCAGAGGCACTTGCCGAGGATGCGGTCGCAGACGTCGAGGAGCAGGTCGAGGTCGGCCTGCGAGGCCGCCCCCTCCTCGATCGAGTTCAGGATCTGCACCATCCAGCGTGTCCCCTCGCGGCACGGCGTGCACTTGCCGCAGCTCTCGTGCATGTAGAACTGCGCGACGCGAAGGCCGAGCTGGACCATGCAGCAGCGGTCGTCGATCACGATGATCGCGCCGGAGCCGAGCATCGAGCCGGCCTCCGCCATCGCGTTCGCCTCGAGCGGCGTGTCGAGCTGGTCGGCGGTCAGGACCGGGACGGACGAGCCGCCCGGGATCACGGCCTTCAGCTGCCGGCCGTTCGGGATCCCGCCGCCGAGGTTCTCGTCGAAGATCAGCTCGCGCAGCGTCACGCCCATCGGCAGCTCGTAGTTGCCGCCGTTGACCACGTTCCCGGAGAGGGAGAAGACGCGCGTGCCGGAGGAGTCCGGCGGCACACCCAGCTTGGCGTACTCCTTGCCGCCCAGCTCGATGATCGGCGGCACCGTCGCGATCGTCTCGACGTTGTTGATCAGGCTCGGCGACGCGTAGAGGCCGGCCACGGCCGGGAAGGGCGGCTTCGTGCGCGGCTGGCCGCGCTTGCCCTCGAGCGACTCGAGCAGGGCGGTCTCCTCGCCGCAGATGTAGGCGCCGGCGCCGCGGTGGAGGACGATCGTGACGCCGCCGAGCAGCTTCGCCTTGTGCACCTCGGCGAGCGCGTCGCGCAGGAGCTCGAACTCGCGCAGGTACTCGCCGCGGATGTAGATGAAGACGCGCTCCGACTCGATCGCATGCGCCGTGATCAGGCAGCCCTCGATCAGGCGGAAGGGGACGGTGAACATGATCTCGCGGTCCTTGAACGTCCCCGGCTCCGACTCGTCCGCGTTGACGACGAGGTAGGTCGGCTTGCCAGTCCCCTTGGCGAGGAAGCTCGCCTTGCGGCCGGTCGGGAAGAAGGCGCCGCCGCGACCGCGGAGACCGGAGTCGAGGATCTCCTGGACGACCGTCGCCGGCTCCATCTGCCGCGCCTTCTCGAGCGCCGCGAAACCGCCCGCGTCGCGGTAGGCCGCGAGCTTCGTCAGCGGCTCGTGGCCCACCGGCGGGAGAACGACGAACTGCTCAGTGGCCATCGGCGGCCTCCGCTCCACGCAGTTCGGCGACCAGCCGCGGCACGTCCTCCGGGCGCGTCGGCTCGCGGTAGCGGTGGTCGATCGCGACCACCGTCGCCCAGCCGCAGCCGCCGGCGCACTCGACCGTGCGCAGCGTCACCTCGCCGTCCTCGGTCGTCTCGCCGGCATGAATGCCGAGCTCGCCCTGAAACGCCTCCAACACCTGCTGCGCGCCGACGAGCGCGCACGAGACGTTCGTGCAGACCTCGACGAGATGCCGGCCGACCGGCTCCAGGTGGTACATGTCGTAGAAGGACGCCACCGCCATGCAGTACGCGGGCGTCTCCTCGAGCGCCTCGGCCACGTCGCGGAACGCCTCCGGCGAGAGCCAGCCGTACCGCTCCTGCGCCAGGCGGAGCGCCGGCAGCGTCGCCGAGCGCGAGACGGGGTAGCGCGCGCGGATCTTCTGGACCTCGTCGTAGAGGGTCTTCTCGGGCGCGCTCACCGATCCACGTCTCCCATCACTGCATCCAGGGAGCCGACGACGGCGATCAGGTCGGCGACGGCGACGTCCTGGCAGCAGGCTGCGGTCGCGTGCAGCGCTGCGAACGAGGGGGCGCGGAACTTGACGCGCCACGGCTTGGCACTCCCGTCGGAGACGAGCGTGCAGCCGGACTCCCCGCGCGGCGACTCGATCCCGACGTAGACCTCGCCCTCCGGGACGCGGAAGCCCTCGGTGACGATCTTGAAGTGATGGATCAGCGACTCCATCGAGGTGTGCAGCTCCTCCCGCGGCGGCAGCACGACCTTGCGGTCGTCCGCAATCCACGGCTCGCCCTGCATCTCCTCCAGCCGGTCGATGCACTGCTCGATGATCCGCACCGACTCGCGCATCTCGTCGACGCGGACCTTGTAGCGGTCGAAGACGTCGCCGCCCTCGTAGACCGGGACGTCGAAGTCGACCTGGTCGTAGGCGAGGTAGGGCTCCCGCTTGCGCAGATCCCAGTCGACGCCGGACGCGCGCAGGTTCGGTCCCGTCTGACCGAGCGCGATCGCGTCCTCGGCCGAAAGCGCGCCGACCCCGACGGTCCGCTCGAGCCAGATCTTGTTCGAGTTGAGGATCGCCTCGTAGTCGTCGACGGCCTTCGGCATGTGCTCGCAGAACTTCCGCGCTTCCTCGTAGAAGCCGAGGGGAATGTCCTCGGCGAGGCCGCCCACCTGGAAGTAGCGCGTGTGCATGCGCGTCCCGGCGACCATCTCGAAGAGGTCGAGCACGAGGTCGCGCTCGCGGAAGCAGTACCAGAACATCGAGATCGCCCCGATCTCGAGCGCCGAGGTGCCGAGGTAGACGAGATGGGAGTGGATCCGCACCAGCTCGCCGAGCGCCATCCGCGTCCAGGTCGCCTTGCGCGGCACCCGTAGCTCGAGCAGCTTCTCGACCGCGAGCACGTAGACGAGCTCGTTGTACTGGAACGAGACGTAGTCGACGCGGGCGGGGTACGTGACGCCCTTCCACCAGGACTTCTGCTCCATCGTCTTCTCGAAGCCGGTGTGGAGGTACCCGATCACGGCCGCGATCCCGACGACGTGCTCGCCGTGCAGGTCGACGATCAGGCGGAGGACGCCGTGCGTGGACGGGTGGTTGGGCCCGAAGTTGACCGTGAGCACGTCCTCGAGCCGCGGGTCCGGCTTGAGGATCGTCGGCACCGGCTGCGGGATCCGGGAGCCGGCGTACGGGGCGCGACCCCGGATCGGAACCCGATGCGCCACAGTGGCCACTACTCGGCCTCCGAGAAGCGCACGGGCTCGCCGCCGATCGGATAGTCCTTGCGGAGCGGATGGCCCTCCCAGTCGTCGTCCATCAGGATCCGGACGAGGTTCGGGTGGCCGTCGAAGCGGATGCCCATCATGTCGAAGGCCTCGCGCTCGTACCAGTCGGCCGTCGGCCAGACGCCGATCACGGTGGCGACGGCCTGGCCCTCGTCGAGCCAGACCTGGACGCGCACGCGGTTGGGGTCGTCCGCGAGCCGCATGAGCAGGTACGAGAGCGCGAAGCGCTTCGGCTTCGGCTCCGGTGAGCGGGAGTGGCCCTGCGCCGCAGGTTCGTTGAGGTCGCGGCCGTCGGCGGCGCCGTAGTAGCCGGCGACGGCGAGGTCGCCCCAGCCGAGATAGTCGGTCGCGACGATGTCGACCAGGAGGTTGAAGCCCTCCTCGTCTCGGAGGTGGAGGCAGGCCTCCTCCAGGCGCGCCGGGTCGATCACGAGCGTGGTCTCTCCGAACGCCTCCGCCGTCTCGACGAGGCCGGGGACGCCCTCGTAGCTCACGAGGCGACGCCGCGGATCTGGTAGGCGGGCGGCACGCCGGCCATCACCTTCTCGTGCAGCCGCAGGATCCCCTCCATCAGCGCCTCCGGCCGCGGCGGGCAGCCGGGCACGTGAATGTCGACGGGGACGATCTTGTCGACGCCCTGCAGGATCGTGTAGTTGTTGAACATCCCGCCGGAGCTGGCGCAGGCGCCCATCGCGATCACCCACTTCGGCTCGAGCATCTGGTCGTAGACCTGACGCAGCGGCGCAGCCATCTTGTGGGCGACCCGTCCGGAGACGATCATCAGGTCGGCCTGGCGCGGCGAGGAGGAGAACTTCTCCATCCCGAAACGCGCGATGTCGTAGCGTGACGAGACGATCGACATCATCTCGATCGCGCAGCAGGCAAGCCCGAAGGTGGCCGGCCACATCGACCTCGTCTGCGACCAGGCGAGCGCCTTCTGGAGCGTCGTCAGCCCGAGCGCGTCCTCCATCGACTCGACCTCGTCCTCGAAGACGCCGTTCTTCGTCGGCCAGAGCAGTCGCTCGGACTGGAGGCCGGCCTTCGCCAGCGGGCGCTTCGAAGCCCGGTCGCGGTCGACGGAGGGATCTAGCGCCATTCGAGCGCGCCCTTCCGCCAGATGTAGATGTAGGCCACGGCGAGGATCCCCACGAAGACGAGGAACTCGGTCAGGCCGAACCAGCCGAGCTGCTCGAGCACGATCGCGAGCGGGTAGAGGAAGACGATCTCGATGTCGAAGAGGATGAAGAGCATCGCAGTCAGGTAGAAGCTGACCGTGAAGCGCTGCTGCTGCGGCGGTCCCTCTGAGACCCCGGACTCGAACGGCAGGAAGCGGGCGTTGTACCGGCTCTTCGGACGGGTGGCGAAGAGGAACGAGAACGCGATCAACGAGGCCGGGATCGCGGCTGCGAGGAGCGCGTAGACCAGAAGCGGGAAGTAGTCGCCAAGCATCCGAGTCGGGCCTACGCTACCAAGCTTCGCTTGGGCGCACGAAGAGAGGTGCAACCGTAGGAACCAAGCGCCGCTGACGTGTCACAAAGTGACCCCCCAAGTGAGGGGTGACGCCACTGCTACGATCCTCCCGTGGAGATCGTCGAGCGCCCCGATGTCGACCTGCCGGACACCCTCGTGTCGCTGACGCCGACCGCCGCGGAGAAGATCCGCGAGCTGATGGCCGAGGATCCCGACGGCGAGTCGTCCGTCCTCCGCGTCGCGATCCAGGGCGGCGGCTGCTCGGGCTTCCAGTACGGGCTCGGCTTCGACGCCGGCCCGGTCGACGACGACGAGACGCTCGAGCAGCACGGCGTGACGATCGTGATCGACCCCTACAGCGCCCCCTACCTCAAGGGCGCCACGATCGATTTCCTCTCGGGGCTCGAGGAGTCCGGGTTCAAGATCGACAACCCGAACGCCCAGGCTTCGTGTGGCTGCGGCCACTCGTTCACGGTGGACGAGGGTGCCGAGGCCGCACCCGACGCGCACGGCGGCGGCTGCGGCTCCGGCTGCTCCCACTAGCTAGTCCGAGGCGCCCTTCAGCTCGTGCAGGCGGCCGAACGTCCGGTCGAGCTCATCGTCGTCCGGGAGCTCCCCGGCCGGCGTCGCCTGGTCGACGACGTCCGGCAGCACACGAGCGACGGCCTCGGCGGCCTCGTCCTCGCTGACCCCGAGCTGCTGCGCGATGCTCGCCAGCTCCTCGTCGTCGAGTGCCTGCTTGACGTCGGCCGCGTCGATCGCCTCGTTCGGCCCCGTCGACACCCACGACTGACCGACCGCTCCCTTGCCGCCCTGTTGCAGCCGCCCGAGGATCTTCTGCAGCCCGCCGTTCATCAGCATCGAGGCGACGAGCGGCAGCAGCATCCGCAGCAACGGGTTGCCGCCGAGGCCGCTCCCGCCCAGGCTCCCGCCGCGCGCGCCGCCGCCGAGAATGCCGCCGAGCAGGTCGCCGAGGCCGCCGCCGCTTCCGCCTCCCGCGCCCTTCAACAGGTCGTCGAGACCCCCCATGACCGAGCTCCCTTCGTCGTGTTCGGGCCCTCACCCTAGACTGCCGCGCGTGGATCCTCTCCGTGTTGCGGTCGTCGGCTCCGGGCCGGCCGGGTTCTACGCAGCCTCCGCGCTGCTGGCGAGCGACCTCCCGGTCGAGGTCGACCTGCTCGAGCGGCTGCCGACGCCCTGGGGCCTGGTCCGGCTCGGCGTCGCGCCGGACCACCCGAACATCAAGGCGGTCTCGCGCGCGTTCGAGAAGACGGCCGCGCAGCCCGGCTTCCGCTTCTTCGGCAACGTCGAGGTCGGCCGGGACGTCGCGCACGAGGAGCTGCGGCGGCTGTACGACGCGGTCGTCTACTCGGTCGGCGCGCAAACGGACCGGCAACTGGGGATCCCGGGCGAGGACCTGCCGGGCTCGTGGGCGGCGACCGAGTTCGTCGCCTGGTACAACGGGCACCCGGACTTCCAGGAGCTCGAGTTCGACCTCTCGCACGAGCGGGCGGTCGTGATCGGGAACGGGAACGTCGCCCTCGACGTCGCACGGATGCTCGCGCTGACGCCGGAGGAGCTCGCGCCGACGGACACGACGGACGCCGCGATCGCGGCCATCAACGAGGCGGGGATCAGCGAGATCCTCGTGGTCGGGAGGCGCGGACCCGTGCAGGCCGCGTGGACGCCCGTCGAGGTCGGAGAGCTCGGCGAGCTGGCCGGTGCGGACATCGTCGTCGATCCGGCGGAGCTGGAGCTCGATGCCGCGAGCGTCGCCGAACTGGAAGCCGCGCCGCCGACGGTGAAGCGGAACGTCGACCACCTGCGCGAGTACGCCACACGAACGCCGACGGAGAAGCCGCGGCGGATCGTGCTCCGCTTCCTCACTTCGCCCGTCGCGATCCTGGGCGACGGCAAGGTCGAGGCGATCGAGCTCGTCCGCAACGAGCTCGTCGAGGGACGCGCCGTCGCGACGGACGAACGGGAGACCGTCCCCTGCGGGATCGTGTTCCGCAGCGTCGGCTACCAGGGGGTCGGCCTGCCCGGCGTCCCCTTCGACGAGCGCGCGGGGACGATCCCGAACGAGGGCGGGCGCGTCGAGCCCGGCCTCTACGCCGCCGGCTGGATCAAGCGCGGGCCGAGCGGCGTGATCGGCACGAACAAGAAGGACGCAACCGAGACGATCGGGCTCCTGCTCGAGGACGCCCGAGCGGGGAAGCTGCCGCCACGCGGCGACGGCACGCTCGAGAGCCTGCTCGCGGAGCGCGGCACCGACGCGGTCATGTACGGCGGCTGGGAGGCGATCGATCGCGCCGAGAAGGCAGCCGGCGAGCCGCACGGCCGGCCGCGGATCAAGCTCTGCAGCTGGGACGCGCTGCTCGCAGCCGCCAGGGATCGGTAGGCCGCCACCGGCTCCAGCTTTTGTCCAACCGGTCGGGCCTCTCCGTCCGCCGCGCGTCTCAAAGTCACCCGCGCAGGCTCAATCGCACGGCAAAGGAGAGGCCATGTCAGACACTGCGGCTCCCCCGGGTGGCGGCGCCGGCTTCCTCGAGAGGTACTTCCGCTTCGGCGAGTACGGGACGACGCTCGGCCGGGACACGATGGCCGGGGTGACGACCTTCGTCGTCATGTCGTACATCATCTTCGTCAACCCTCAGATCCTCAGCTTCGCCGGGATCGAGGGGCTGTCCGAGATCGGCCTGCCCTTCAACCAGGTGCTCGCCGCGACGTGTCTCGTCGCCGGCGTGATGACGATCATCATGGGCCTCTACACGAACAAGGCCTATGCGATCGCACCCGGGCTGGGACTGAACGCGGTCGTCGCCTTCAGCCTCGTCGCGGGGGAAGGGCTCTCGTTCCCGGCGGCGATGGGGCTCGTGGTCGTCGAGGGCATCGCGGTCACGATCCTCGTCCTCACCGGCATGCGCGAGCGGATCATGGACGCGATCCCGCTCGACCTGAAGAAGGCGATCGCGATCGGGATCGGGCTCTTCATCGCCTTCATCGGCATGACGACCTCAGGCCTCGTCATCCGCGGGGAGGGCACGGTCGTCGATCTCGCGCCGCTGACCACGTGGCCGGTCTTCGTGACGCTGTTCGGGCTCGCCTTCACGATCATCCTGCGGGCGCGCGGCGTCCGCGGCGACCTCCTGATCGGGATCATCGTGACGACACTCCTCGCGACGATCATCAACGAGGCGAGCGAGAACGGGGCGGGCTTCGCCACGGGCGCGTCCTGGCCGGGCGACGTCTACGAGCGGCCCGACCTCTCGCTCGTCGGCGACTTCAACTTCGACGCGTTCACGGAGCTCGCCTTCATCTCGGCGATCGTCTGGGCGTTCTCGCTCTTCCTCGCCGACTTCTTCGACACGATGGGCACGCTCGTCGGCGTCGGCAAGCAGGCGGGCTACCTGGACGAGAACGGCCGGATCGAGGACATCCACAAGCCGCTGCTCGTCGACTCGCTCGCGGCGGTCGCGGGCGGCGCGGCGTCGACATCGTCCGCGACGACGTACATCGAGTCGGCGTCCGGTGTCAGCGTCGGAGGGCGCACCGGCTGGGTGGCCGTCGTCGCCGGAGCGCTCTTCTTCCCGTTCATGTTCTTCGCCCCGATCATCGGGATGGTGCCGCCACAGGCGACGGCGCCGGCCCTGATTCTCGTCGGCTTCCTGATGATGACCGCCCTCACCGAGGCGGAGGAGGACGCAGAGGGGCGCCAGGACGGCCGGAAGCTGGCCGGGATCGACTTCACCGATCTCGCGATCGGGCTCGGCGCGGCGTTGACGATCATGTTCATGCCGTTCACGTTCTCGATCACGGACGGGATCGGGATGGGCTTCCTCGCCTACACGATCGCCCGCACCGCCCAGGGACGCGCCCGGGAGATTCACCCCTTCATGTGGCTCGCCTCGGCGATGTTCGTCCTCTACTTCGCGGTGCCTTTCCTTCAGGACACCTTCGACTGGATCTGAGCGCTCGCGGCTCGGGCGCACTACGCTTGCCGGTGGTGCGCCCGATCCGAGCAGTCGCGCTCACGACCGTCGGCGCCGTCGCGGGCTTCATGGCGGCGGCGGCCTTCGTCAAGCGCGCGGTCCCGAGCCGCGGCGACGAGCAGAGCGACGAGCTCGCGCTGGTCGCCGTCTTCGACGGGATCGAGCTGAAGAGCCGGGCGGCGGCGTTCCGCGGCGGCTCGGTGCTCGCGTGGTACGGCGGCGTGGCGCTCGATCTGCGCGAGGCGACCCTCGCCCCCGGAGCGCATCTCTCGATCCACACGCTCTCCGGCGGGGTCGCAATCCGCGTACCTCCGAGCTGGCGCCTCGAGTCGAGCCTGCAGGCGTTTGCGGGCGGGGTCGACGTGCGCCCCGGCGCCGAGGACCCGGACGCGCCGACACTGACGATCGACGGGAGGGCGCTCTTCGGCGGGATCGCGATCGGAGCGCGCGTCCAGGGCGGCGACGACGAGGAGCCTCCCGCCACGTAGGCTGGCCTCGTGGACGAGCTCGCGTTCCTCCCGGCCACGGAGCACGCGCGCCTCGTCCGGGAGCGCGAGGTCTCGCCGGTCGAGCTCGTCGAGCTCTTCCTGGAGCGGATCGAGCGGCTCGACCCACAGCTCGGCGCCTTCGTCACGGTCTGCGCCGACGCCGCCCTCGCCGATGCGAGGGCGAAAGCCGACGCTCCGGCGGAGGGGCGGTTCCACGGCGTCCCGATCGCGCTCAAGGACCTGGACACGACCGCCGGGATCCGTACGACCTTCTCCTGCGCGGCCTTCGCGGAGAACGTGCCCGACTTCGACCTCGCCCACGTCGCGAAGACCCGCGCCGCAGGCTTCATCGTGCTCGGCAAGACGAACACGCCCGAGTTCGGCACGACGGCGTTCACCGACTCGCCGCTGAACGGGCCGTGCCGGACGCCGTGGGACCTCGGCCGCAACGCCGGCGGCTCCAGCGGCGGCGCGGCCGCTGCGGTCGCAGCCGGGCTCGTTGGGATCGCCCAGGGCTCCGACGGCGGCGGCTCGATCAGGATCCCCGCCTCGTGCTGCGGCCTCTTCGGGATCAAGGCCTCGCGCGGCCGCGTCTCGAATGCGCCGTTCGTGCCCGGGATCGGGCTCGGCACCACTGGCCCTCTCACCCGGACCGTGCTCGACGCGGCCGCCTACCTCGACGTCGTCGCCGGGTACGAGTGGGGCGACCCCTTCCCGGCCCCACCGCCCGAGCGGCCCTACGTGGACGAGGTCGGAGCCGATCCCGGCCGGCTGCGGATCGCCGTGACGACGGAGCCGCCGATCGCGACTCAGGTCGACCGTGCGAGCAGGGCAGCTGTACAAGAGGCAGTCGAGCTGCTCGGCTCACTCGGCCACGACGTCGAGGAGGCCTCGCCGGACTGGGGCGGCCCGGAGCTGATGGAGGACTTCCTCCCGGTCTGGCAGACGATCCCCGCCCTCTATCCCGTCCCCGACCCGTCGCAGCTCTCAACCCTCAACCGCTGGTATCTCGAAGGCGCGAGCGCCACGTCGAGCCCCGTCTACGCCGCCGCGATCGGGCGGCTGCAGCTGCGGGCGCGTCGAATCGCCGCACTCTGGGCCGACTACGACCTGCTGCTGACGCCGACGCTCGCGCTCCCGCCGATGCCCGTCGGCTGGGACACCGAGCCGGATGACCCGCGCGAGCAGTTCGACCGCGCCGCCGCCTTCACGCCCTTCACCGCGGCCTTCAACGTCACCGGCCAGCCTGCCGTCTCGTTGCCGCTGCACTGGACGAACGACGGTCTCCCGATCGGGGTCCAGCTGGTCGGACCGCCGCTCGGCGAGGCGCTCCTGTTCCGGATCTCGTCACAGCTCGAGACCGCGCGCCCGTGGCTCGACCGCCGGCCTCCACACGCCTGACCGCAGAAGAGAAGGACGTCCGGGACGGAATGACCGCTCCGCGAACGTCCTTGTGGCGCGGAGACTTACAGACCGCAGCCGCGGCTGCAACTTAGATGCTGCCGACGTTGATCCGGATCGGTTGACCAATGCGCGCGTGCAGCATCTCGGCCGCGTTGCCACTACTGATCGCGAGCGACATGTTCCGGTAGCTGTCCTCGTAGAGCATGATGTCGCCCGGCCGGGCGTCCGCGAACGTCCGCGCCGCGACGGCGTAGACCCGCTCGCCGCCGAGGTCGAGCTCCACCCGCGTCCCCGGCACGATCCCCGCCTCGTTGATGTGGTCGCGCGTCAGGTTGAGGGCGACGTTGCCGAACGAGTCGACGTAAAGGATCGTCGCGATGATCCGGTCGGCGCGCAGCTCCGGCTGCGGCAGGTCAAGCCGGACGAGCGCGTCGGGGTCGACCGGCGGCCCGAGCTCGTCGATCGCGACGCCGGCTGCGAGATGCGCGGCCGCCGGCGCGAAGAGGTCGCGGCCGTGAAAGGTGCGGGAGATCGAGTCGAGCGCATAGTCCGGATTCGCGAGCTCGTGCGCTGCCTCGATCCCAGCACGCTCCGCCGCCGGGAGCAGGAGGCCGTTGTCGGGGCCGACGAAGCAGCGGCCATCCCGGTCGCGCAGCGCGAGCGGCCGGCGCGAGCCGCCGACACCGGGATCGATGACGGCGAGGTGGCTCCCGACCGGCATGTACCGGATCGTATTCGCGAGCACCAGGGCTCCCTGCAGGATCTGCTGCCGCGGGATCCCGTGCGTGATGTCGATGATCTGCGCCTCCGGCGCAATCCGCTTGATCACACCGTGGCAGGTTCCGACGAAGTCGTCCTGGAGCCCGAAGTCGCTCAGGAAGGTGACGAACACGCGGCGGAGCCTATCGCCGCGAGCAGACCCGCGAGGTCGTGCGTCGCCGCTTCGCGCACCACCTCGACTCCCGCCTCCCGCGCCGCCTCGGTCGTCTGAGGGCCGATCGTCACCGCGGGGATGTCGACGCCGAGACGGCCGAACGCCCGCGCCGCGGACGCCGAGGCGAGCACGACGAGGTCGCCGTCGGGCGGCACCTCCGGCGTCAGCTGGCGCGTCCGGTAGAGCGGCACGAAGTCGGCGCCGAGCTCGTCGACGAGCAGGCGCCGCGCGCCCTCCGCGCCGGCGAAGAGGACGCGGCCGGCCGGCCGAGGTAGCTCTGCGAGCAGCCCCTCCTGCGTCGAGACCGCGGGAACGAGGTCGGCGCCACCGAAGGCGTCCGCCGTCGCCGCCCCGATCGCCGCGACGCGGGCGGGCGTGCCGGTGAGGCGCCGCCGCAGCTCGCGGGCGCCGTTGACGCTCGTGACGATCACCCAGTCGTAGCCCGAGACGTCCACGGACTCGTCCCCCAGCGACTCGACCTCGAGCAGGGGGCAGTGGACGATCTCGTGCCGCAGGGCGACGAGCCCCCGAACGAGCTCCTCCTCCTGACCGAGCGGCCGGGTGACGATCACTCTTCACGAGACGAACGCGAGCAACTCACGCGCGACGGCGTCGGGATCGTCACCGGTCCGTCGCTCGATCCAGGCACCGTCCTCGTCCGCGACCAGCGCGGTCAGGAAGGCGCCGTCGTGGAACGCCGCCACCGGCGCGAGGCAGCCGCCGCCGACCAGGGCGACGCAGCGCCGTTCGGCCTCGACCCGCCGCCGTGTCTCGGGATCGTCGGCCGCAGCCACGAGCCGCTCCTCGCCGGCGCGGACCTGGAGCGCGAGCGCTCCCTGACCCGCCTCGGGCAGGAGCTCCGCCGGGTCGAAGCGACTGCCGATCTCGGCATCGAGCCCGAGCCGGTCGAGGCCGCATGCCGCCAGCACGACCGCGTCGAGCCCACGCTCGCCGCGCTTGCGAAGCCGCGTGTCGATGTTGCCTCGGAGCGGCTCGATCGAGAGTGTCGGCTCGAGCGCCAGCAGCTGCGCGCGGCGCCGGACCGATGCCGTCCCGATCCGCAACCCCGGCCGGAGCTCGCTCACGCCGCAGAGTGCGTCCCGCGGATCCTCGCGCGGCGGGTAGGCGCCCACCGCGAGACCCTCGGTGTCGGTCGAGGTCATGTCCTTGGCGGAGTGGACGGCCACGTCGATGCGACCTTCGAGCAGCGCCTCCTCGAGCTCCTTGACGAAGACGCCGCGGGCGCCGATCTCGCCGAATGGCTTCGAGCGATCGCGGTCGCCGGCCGTCGTGATCGGCACCAGCGCGATCTCGATCGAAGCTCCCCCAGATGCCGCGCGAAGCCGGTCGGCCGCCTGCTCCGCCTGGGTGAGCGCGAGCCTACTGCCGCGGGAGCCGACGCGGATGAGCACAGCTTCGCCGCGATCCGGGTCTCGACTCGCCGCAGCCGCGCACCCCGGTCGCACTGGTCGGCCGGATGCGCACGAAGGCGGTGGGCACCTGCAGCGGCAGCGGCCGGCCGGTCAGAAATCGCGTGTTCAACGCCGCCGCTCCTCCTCTCCGAGCCCGAACAGGTGCCTCACGACGTCAGCATAGACCACCCCATCGGCTGCCGCGGCCGCCTCTTTCATGCGGATCGTGGGCAGGTGCAGGAGCTTTGCGAGGATCTGTGACGTGACCGACTCGACGTGCTGTCGCTCGCGCTCAGACAGTCGTCCGCCTGCACGTGCGAGCTCGCTGTCGCGGATCTCCTCGGCCAGCGCGCGCAGCGACACGATCGTCGGGACGACGTCCAACGCGGCTTGCCACTCGCGGAAGCGATCGGCCTCCTCGGCGACGAGCCGCTCCGCCTGCGCCGCTTCGCCGCGGCGGCCGGACAGGGTCTCCTGGACGACGGCCTCGAGATCGTCGACGTCGTAGAGGAAGCAGCCGTCGAGCCCGTTGATGGCCGGGTCGAGGTCGCGCGGCACCGCAAGATCGACGAGCAGGAGCGGGCGTCCCTTGCGCGCCTTCAGGGCCGCTCCGACGACAGCGCGTCCGAGGACGTGGCCGGAAGCGCTGGTCGCCGAGACGACGACATCGACCCGCTCGAGCTCGCCGGCGACCGCATCGAGCGCGAGGGCCTCTGCGCCGAGGCTGCGCGCCAGATCCTCGCCGTGGGCGAGCGTCCGGTTGGCGACGACGGCGACAACCGCTCCGCGCGAGACGAGGTTGCGTGCCGTTGCCTCGCTCATCTTCCCCGCGCCAAGCACGAGCACGCGCCGGCCGGACAGGTCGTCGAACACCTGCTGGGCCAGCGCGGCGGCCGCCGACGGCACCGAGGCCGGGCTCTCGTTGATGGCTGTCTCGAGCCGGACCCGACGGCCGACGTGGAGCGCCTGCCGAAAGAGCTTGTCGAGAAACGGCCCCGGCGAGCCGGCCTCGAAAGCGCTTCGAACCTGCCCGAGGATCTCCCCCTCGCCCGGGACGAGCGAGTCGAGCCCGGCGGCGACGCGGAACAGGTGCAAGGCGGCGGCCTCGTCGCGAAGCCGGTACAGGGCGGCGGCGAGATCGTCCCTGCGCTCACCCGCAAGGCCGGCGAGCGTCTCGACGGCGAGCTCCTCGGCATGCTCGTCCTGGACGAGGTAGAGCTCGGTCCGGTTGCACGTCGAGAGCACGACCGCCTCCCCGTCGAGCCCGGCGGCCAGCGCCCGGCACGCGTCGAGGTCGAGCGCAACCCGCTCGCGCAGCTCGATCGGGGCCTTGTGGTGCGACACGCCGGCGAGGGTCAGCTTCATGCGAAGTGTGTGATCGGGAGGACGATGGCCACGAGCACGAAGCCGGCGAGGTTCAGGAGGGCCGCCCGGCGGCCGCGCCAGCCCTCGTGGCGGACGACCAGCAGGCCCGCGTAGGTGGCGAGGATCAGGAACGTCACCGCCATCGCGGCGTCGAAGTCGCCGCGCTCGAAGCTGGCCGCGCCGACGCCGATCCCGACCGTCAGGACGACAACGGCTCCGAGCACCGTGCGCGCCGCAATCCGGTCGAGCGCGTCGAGCGGCGGCATCCGCACGCGGAGCACGCGCCGCTCGTGGCGCTTCAGCCGCCGTTCCTGCCAGAGGTAGAGCGCCGCCATGCAGGCCGCCAGGGTGAGGCCGGCGAAGCCCGCAAGCATGAGAGCGGCGTGCGTGGCGAGCACGACCCCCGAGCGGTCACCTTCGTCGAGTGCGGTCCCACCGCCCGCCCACGCGAGCGCGAGCAGCACAGCCGCCACCGGCATCACGGTCAGCCCGAGCAGCCGGAACCGGGGAGTGCAGCCCCAGATCAGGTACGCGCCGACGACGAGCCAGACGAAGAGGTTGAGCGCACCGGCCCAGGTGCCCCAGGGAAAGCCCTCGGCGGACACGAACTGCCCGACGAGGAGCGCCGTCTGGGCCAGCCATCCCAGCCTGACACCCCAGGTCGCGAGACGTCCGGCGAGGCCCGGCCCTCGCAGCTCGCCCGCGTAGGCAAAGGCCGCCTCGCCGTAGGCCAGCAGCGCCGGGACGACGAGGAACTCAGCCATCGGCTCGGCGCTGCCGGGCCAGCTCCGCGAGCTCGCCGGTCTCGCGCTCGAGCCGGGACAGCTTCGCGGCGATGATCGCGACGTAGACGAGCAGGGTCACGAAGACGACCGCGTAGGCCGCGACGACGTAGTCGCTCTGGCTCACGATCCCCGCTCCGGCCCCGGCAAAGCCGGGACCTGCGCTCCTGGCGGCTCCGTCAAGCCTACGCCGCTGAGTGCTTCGCGCAGCTCGCGGAGGTTGCCGTCCAGCCGCTTGCCGAGCAGCTCGACCCGGTAGAGCGTGTAGGCGAGGAGGCTGATCGCAAGCCAGCTGACGCAGAAGGCGAAGAACATCGTCCCCGTCATCTGCGGCCCGTCGCGCGTGAACGTCGTCGGATGGATGAAGTCCTCGGCGAGACGGATCGCGAAGAAGCTGACCGGGATCAACGCCACGCCGAAGAGCGCGTAGACGGCGGAGACGTTCGCCCGGCGCGGGCCTTCCTCGATCGAGAAGCGGAGCATGAAGTACGCCGAGTAGAACAGGAAGAGGACGAGGAAGAGGACGAGCTGGTTCGAGTCCCACACCCACCAGTGCCCCCACGACGCTTTCGCCCAGATCGACCCCGTCGCGAGGGTCAGCGCGCCGAAGATCGTTCCCTGGTGGACGGCGACGTAGCTCTCGAGGTCGTACCGCTCCTCGCGCGTCCAGAGCAGGCGGAGCGCCTTCCACGCGCCCCAGCCGAAGCAGGCGTACGCGGTCAGCGCGATCGGGACGTGGAAGTAGAAGATCCGCTGCGAGATTCCCTGGTCGGCGTCCTCCGGAGCGACCCAGAACGCGAGCACGATCGCCAGCCCGACGAGCGCCGCGGAGAGCGCCGCGAGCGCCGGAACCGAGACGAGAGAGAACCTGCTATTCCGAGACGACGTACTCAAAGGACGCCCAGCACAGTATCGCGAAGACGGCGTCGTACAGCCCGAGGAACAACAGGTAGCGGCCGGGGTCGGTCGAGACGCTCGCCCCCACGCCGCCGACCACCAGCGGGATCGCGAGCGGCAGGAAGAGGAGCGGCAGGATCAGCTCGCGCGTCCGGCTGGCGGCCGCCATCGCGGCGAGCATCGTCCCGACGGCGCAAATGCCGACGTTGGCCAGCAGGACGCCGACGACGCCCTCGGCCTGGATCGGCGAGAAGAAGACTGCGAACGCGGGCAGGGCGACGAGCTCGATCAGTCCGAGGAAGACGAAGACGGCTGCGGTCTTCCCGAGCCAGATCGCGCTCCGGTCGGAAGGCGCGAGCACGAGCCCCTCGAGAGCGCCGCCCTCACGTTCGGGCGCCCACGCGCGCGCGAGCCCGAGCAGCGCCGTGAAGACGAGCGCGACCCAGAGGAGTCCCTGCGCGGCGACCTCGTCGGCTCCCGTCGGGAGCGCGAAGTGGAAGACGACGAGCGTCGAGAGCACGAACAGCAGCATCGCGGGGAGCGTGTCCCGCGCCCGCAGCTCGAGCCGCAGGTCCTTCCGCGCGAGCGCGGCGACGTCGGCGAAGTAGCTCATGCCAGCGCCAGCCGGCCGGATGCGAGCGGCTCGACGCGTGCGGGGTCGTGCGTCGTCAGCACGACCGTGGCCGTGCCCGCGAGCTCGGCGAGCTGCCGGTCGAGAAGCTCGGCGCCCTCGGCGTCGAGCGCGGTGAACGGCTCGTCGAGCACGAGCAGGTCGGGCTCGTGCAGCAGCGCCCGGCAGAGCGCGAGCCGCTGCGTCATCCCACGCGAGTACGACGCGAGGCGCTCGCCGCGCACGTCCCAGAGGCCGTAGCGCTCGAGCAGCATCCCGATCCGCTCGCGCCGTTCAGGGACGCGGTAGAGGCGCCCGTAGAGGTCGAGGTTCTCGAGCGCGGTCAGGTCCCGGTAGAGGAGCGGCTCGTGGCCGAGGTAGCCGAGCCGGCCGCGGTCCGAGTCGACGTCGAGCCGACCGCCGGTGGGCGCGGCGAGCCCGGCGAGCAGCCGCAGCAGCGTGGTCTTACCGGACCCGTTCGCGCCCGTGACGACGAGAAAACCGCCGGCGTCGACGTCGAGGTCGACCGGCCGGAGGGCGCGGCGGCGTCCGTAGCGCTTCTCGACCCCGACAGCCCGGATCACAGGAGCACGTCGGCCAGGACGAAGCAGAGGAAGACGATGCTGATCACCCCGTTGACGGTGAAGAACGCCGCATCGAGCCGCCGCAGGTCGCCCGGCCGGACGAGCGAGTGCTCGTACGCCAGCAGCAGCGCCACCGCCCCGACGCCGAGCCAGTACGCGAGTCCGACGTCGAGACCGAGGCCTGCGACGACGAGCAGCGCAACCGTCCCGAGATGAAACAGCCGCGCACCCGCGAAGACACCGCGCTCGCCGAAGCGCGTTGCCCAGGAGTGCAGGCCGTGCTCGCGGTCGTGCTCGAGGTCGAAGAGCGAGTAGAAGAGGTCGAAGCCTGCGACCCAGAGCGCGACCGCGCCTCCGAGCGCCCAGGCCTGCCACGGCAGCTCCCCGGTCATGGCTGCCCACGCGCCGACGGGTGCCAGGCCGAGCGAGGCGCCCAGCCAGAGATGGCAGAGCCAGGTGACGCGCTTCAGGTACGGGTAGACGACGAAGAGCAGGACGGGCACCGGCCAGAGCCAGCGTACGAGCGGATCGAGCTGGAAGACGGCAACGAGGAAGAGCGCGAGGGCTCCCCCGCAGAGCGCCAGGACCTGTGCGCGCGACAGCGTCCCGGCCGGCAGCTCCCGGCTCGCGGTGCGCGGATTGCGCGCGTCGAGCTCGGCGTCGATGAGACGGTTGAGCCCCATCGCGAGCGTGCGCGCCCCGACCATCGCGAGCGTGATCCAGAGCCAGTCGACCGCCGGAGGCGCGTCACCGACGGCGAGCAGCATCCCGACGTATGCGAACGGGAGCGCGAAGACGGTGTGCTCGAGCTTTACGAGCGAGGCAAACCGGCGCGGTAGCGAGACGGCAGTGGTCGTCACGTCTGCTGGTGCGCCGTCTCGGCCTCGGCGAGCAGTCCGAGCGCGTGGGCGAGAGCGGGCTGGAGGACCGCGTAGCCGTCGCGGCATCCACCCGGGGACCCAGGCAGGTTGACGACGAGGGTCCGCGCATGGATCCCCGCAACGCCGCGCGAGAGCAGCGCGTGCGGCGTCTTCGCCAGCGAGTCGGCCCGGATCGCCTCGGCGATACCCGGCGCCTCGCGGTCGATCACAGACCGCGTCGCCTCGGGAGTGACGTCCCGCGGGGCAACGCCGGTTCCACCCGTGGTGAGAACGACCGCCGCGCCCTCCGCGAGCTCGGCGATCGCGGCTGCGATCTCACCTGCTTCGTCCGAGACGACGCGCCGCTCGACCTCGTAGCCGTCGCCCGCGAGCAGCTCGGCGAGGACGTTTCCGCTCAGATCCTCGCGCGTGCCGGCGACGACGCCGTCCGAGACCGTCAGGACCGCAGCCCTCACACGGTCTCCTTCGTCTTCTCGACGAGCGCCACCTCGGCGATCACCATCTCCTTGTCGATCGCCTTGGCCATGTCGTACACGGTCAACGCCGCGACCGACGCCGCCGTCAGCGCCTCCATCTCGACACCGGTCTGCGCGGTGGTCTCAGCGGCCGCGGTGATCTCGACCCCGTCGCCGACGATCTCCAGCGAGACCTCGACGACCGAGAGCGGCAGCGGGTGGCAGAGCGGGATCAGGTCGCTCGTCCGCTTGGCCGCCATGATCCCCGCGAGCTGTGCCGTCGCCAGCGCGTCGCCCTTCGGGAGGTCGCCGAGGCGCTGCACGGTCGCCGGGGCCATGCGCACCGAGGCGCGTGCGACCGCGCGCCGTCGCGACAGCGGCTTGCCGCCGACGTCGACCATCCGGACGGAGCCGGCTTCGTCCACATGGGAGAGGTCGCTCATCGGGGCCGAATGCTACTCGCGCGATCGAGGTCGTCCAGCTGCGCGGCGATCCAGCGCTCGAGATCGTTCGAGCGGACGTGCGCCTCGATCGCCTCGCGTCGCTCGCGGCGCTCTGCCCCGTCGAGGGCGAGTGCAGCCTCGAGCGCGTCGGCGGTGGCGGAGACGTCGAGCGGTTCCACGGGTAATACCCAGTCCTCGAGCTCCTCGTACGCACCGGCGTTTACTGATAAGACAACAACTCCGTCCCGCCGGTTGACGAGCGGCGCCTCCTTTGCAACGAGGTTGAGACCGTCCATGACCGCGTTCACGAGCAGGACGTCGAACTGCTTGTACGCCGCCACCGACGCGTGGAAGTCATCCGCGATCCGGAGTGTCAGCGCACCTGGGAAGTCGGCCTCGACCGCCGCCGCAGCCTCCTCGATCCGGCGACGCTCGGCTCCGTACTCGGGGATCTGCAGGCGAGACGGATCGAGGAGGGCGAGCATGCCGACGCGGCCGCGAAGATCGGGGCGCCGGGCGAGCAGGATGCGAAAGGCCTCGAAGCCACGGGACACGTTCTTCGAGGGATCCGTGCGGTCGACACGCACGATCAGGCACTCCGGCCTGTGCGCGACGAGCTCCTCTTCGCAGACGCCCACAGCGTCACTCTCCGCCAGTTCGGTGAACTCGCTCGGGTCGATCGAGATCGGACGGGCGGTGACGCGCTCCTCGTCTGGTTCGAGCCCGAGAGCGCGGCAGGACGCGAGGAACGCCTGCCTCCAGCGCTCCGTGTGGAAGCCGGTGACGTCCGTGGCGAGCAGCCCCTCGTGGATCGAGCGGACGACCCGCTCCGGCAGCACCGACCAGGACTCCGGCCCGACCCAGGGGATGTGTGTGAAGTGAGCGAGGGCGGCGTCCGGGCGTCGCTCGCGGACGAGCGCGGGCGCGAGGTACAGGTGATAGTCGTGGAAGAGCACCGCCGCGCTCGGGTTGCGCTCGAGCTCCTCGACCACGGCGTCCGCGAACGCACGATTGACCGGAACGTAGCCATCCTCCCAGGGGCCGAGAAAATCGGCTTCCGGCTCGTCCTTGAGGCTCCAGAGCTCGTGCTGGACGAACCAGAGCGCAGGGTTCGCGACCACGTTGTACGAGAGGGAGTACGCGCGGGGATCGTGGGCGACGAGGCGGAGCCGGTACCGCGAGCCGTCACGCGCGGTCTCTTCGACGGGACCGGAGGCGGCGGCCGCCCGGTCCTCGTCGGAGATCGCGCTGGCGATCCACGTGACGTCATGGTGCGAGACGAGCGGCGCCAGCGCCGTCACCAAGCCGCCGGCGCCCCGCCTCGGGACGCGCTGCCCGTCCTCGCGGTCGTAGGAAATCGGACCGCGGTTCGAGACGACGATCAACGTTCGTCGTTCGCTCATCGGCTGAGGAGACTAGAGCAGCTTGACGAAGCGCAGCCGTGAACCGCGACCGTCCGGGCCGCCGGTGATCTCGACCTCGTCGGCGATCGAGCGGATGATCGCGATCCCGAGCCCGCCCTCCGAGAGCTCGTCGTCGGCGCCGTCACCGGACCCGTCCACGACCTCGAAGCCCATGCCGTCGTCGGCGACCTCGACGATCAGCCGGTCGTCGAGCAGCTCGAAGCTGATGTCGACGTGCCCGTCTCCCTCGCCGTACGCGTGCCGGACCGAGTTCGAGCAGGCCTCGGTGAGGGCGAGCTTGAGGTCGGCGAGCGTCTCCTCGGAGAACGCCCGGACGCGCGAGAGGCCGGCCAGTGCGAGCCGCGACAGGGTGATGTACTCCGGCTTCGCCGGGATCGTCAGTCGCACGAGGCGGCCCAGCGCCACCTCCTCTGTCAGGCTCTCCGTCATCGTCTCCCTGCCGGTTGGTTCTACCGAAAGCTTCCGAACCCTCAGTACTCCTGCTGCGGGAGTTGCCCGGATTCCTTCCGATCTAAACCCCGGTCAACGCGTCGGGTTGACGGGCCGCTCGACCAGGCGCACGCGCACGGTCTCGCGTTTCCCCTTTCCGCGCCGGAGCACGGTCACCGAGACCGTCTGGCCCGGGAGGAGGCTGTCCGTCACGATCCGCGCGATGTCCGCCGCGCGTTCGACCTTGCGTCCGGCGAAGCCGACGATCAGGTCGCCGCCGAGATTGATCGGGATGCCATTGAAGACCTCCTCGTTGGAGGAGCCCCGCAAGCCGGCACGCTCGGCCGGCGCCCCGTCGACGACGGACTGGATCAGCGCGCCGCGCGGCGCCCCGAGGCCGTAGCGGCGCGCGAGCGCGGGCGTGACGTCCTGGGTCGTCACGCCGACGTACGCGTAGGCAACACGCCCCGTCGAGATCAGCTGTTCCATCGAGCGGCGCGCCGAGTTGATCGGGATCGCGAAGCCGACGCCCTCGGCATTGCCCGAGTCGGAGCGGATCTGCGCATTGATCCCGATCACGCGCCCACGGGCGTCCAGAAGCGGGCCGCCGGAGTTCCCATGGTTGATCGGAGCGTCGATCTGGATCGCGTCCGAGACGTCATAGGCGGACGTGAGGGAGTCGATCGAGCGCTCGGTCGCGGAGACGACGCCGACCGCGAGCGAGCTCTCCTGCCCGAACGGGCTGCCGATCGCCGCGACGGGCTCGCCGACGACGACGCGGCTGGAGTCCCCGAGCGGGACGGGCGTGACCGCGTGATCCTTCGGGTCGACCTTGACGAGCCCCGTGTCGTTGAAGAGATCCCAGCCGACGATCGAGCCCGGAATCCGGTCGCCGTCGTGGAAGACGACGTAGATCCGTTCCGCGCCCTTCACGATCGCGGCGTCGGCCCCGGAGTCCGTGACCACGTGCGAGTTGGTGAGGATGTGGCCCGTGTCGGAGACGATGAACCCGGACCCTTGCGCGCGCTGCCCGTTGGCGAAGTACGAGTAAATGGTGACCACGCCCTCGGAGCGACTGGCGTAGATCCGCGCGGGATCGAAGGTGTTCCCGACCAACGGGGCGGCAGTCGACGCAGCCACCCCCGACTCGGTCGGCACCGTCGGGAGAACCACCGTCCGCACATCGTTGTCGCCGTCGACCCAGCCCGTGGCGGCGCCGACCACGAGCACGACGACCGCGCCGAGGCACGCGGCGACGATCGAGACTGCTGCAAGGGCGCCGGCGCGCATCGCGCTCACTGTAGCGAGGTCGAGGCCGTTTTCACGTGAAAACGGGTGCTTCGGCCGCGGGAGCCGCGACCGAGGTCGGCGCCGCACCGAGCGCGACGCGGACAAGGGTGCGTCCCGGCTGGGACTCGAGCTCGACCTTGCCGTCCATCATCTGCGCGAGCTCCCGCGCTATCGCGAGCCCGAGCCCGCTGCCGGAGGCGACGGCTCCCTCGCCGCGGTAGAAGCGGTCGAACACATGCGGCGCGTGCTCCGGCGCGATGCCGGGGCCGTCGTCCTCGACCTCGAGGTAGGCGTGCTCCTTATCGGCCCGGGCGACCAGTGTGATGTGCGTGCCGGGCGGAGTGTGTGTGAGCGCGTTGTCCACGAGCGCGCGGACGACCTGCAGCACGCGCAGCTCGTCCGCCCGCGCGACGGGGCTGCCTTGAACCACCACCTCGACGGCGTGACCGCTCCGTTCCGCCAGCGCACCTACCTCCGCGGCGACAGTGCGGGCGATCTCGCCGAGGTCGACGGGCTCGTGCTCGACACGCATCCGGCCGGCGTCCAGCCGGGACAGGTCGAGCAGGTCCGTCGCGAGCTTCGCGAGCCGGTCGACCTGCTCGCGCATCGTCGCGAGGAACTCCTGTCGCGTCGCGTCGTCCACATCCTCGTCCGCCATCAGCTCGAGGAAGCCGCCCAGCGAGAAGAGCGGCGTGCGCAGCTCGTGCGATGCGTTCGCGATGAACTCGCTCCGAGCGCGGTCCAGCTTCTCCAGGCGCACGCGCATCCGCTCGAATGCCGACGCGAGGTCACCGAGCTCGTCGTTTCCGGTGTCCACGACCGGCTCGTCGAACCGCCCGTCCGCGATCCGCTCCGCGGCCCGCTCCAGCCGACGGATGCGCCTGGCGTGGACCGACGCAGCCGCGTAGCCCGTCACGACGGCGAAGAGCAGAGCGATCAGGCCGGCGAACAGCAGCCGCCGCTCGATCAGTTTCAGGCTCGAGATCGGATCCGCCAGCGAGTCGCTGAGCAGGATCACCACCCCCTCGTCCTCGAGCGGCACCGCGAGCTCCGCGAACCGGCGGCCCTCGCGCTCGACCGTGCCGCGCTGCAGCTTGCGAGTCAGCGATGCGCGCCGCGCGACCGGATCCCGGGCGACGTCGCGCGACTGCGACGTGTTCGAGTCGCCGTAGATGAAGAGCTGGTCCTGCAGCAGCGAGTAGACGACGACGCGCGCCTGCACCACCGAGGCGGCATTCTCGGCGAACTCCTGCTCGCTGCCGATGTCGATCCCGTAGGTCCGGACGACGCTCGAGGCGTCCTCCTCGAGCTGGTCGAGCTTCGCGTCGATCAGCTCGGCCTCGAGCGTGGGAACGACGATCAGGTAGACGACGCCGAGAGAGCCCGCCACGACGACGAGCAGGGCGAGGGCCAGCCTGAGGCGGATGCCGTGGAGCTGCAGACGACCCACCCCCGGCTCACCGCTCCCGGAAGCGGTAGCCGACCCCGCGAACCGTGAGGATCAGCTTCGGCTCGTGCGGATCCTGCTCGATCTTCTCGCGTAGATGGCGCACGTGGACGTCGATCGTCCTGGGCTCGCGGTAGTCGGCGCCGCCGCGGAGGCGCTCGAGCAACTGGCGGCGGGAGAAGACCCGGCCGGGGGCGGAGGCCAACTCGCGCAGGAGCTCGAACTCGACGAAGGTCAGCTGCGCCTCCTCGCCGCGCACCTCGACCGTCCGCCGGGGCACGTCGATCGTCAGCTCGCCGGCTTCGATCACCTCGTCGTCGCGGCGTTCGCCCGGCCGCGGCGCGGCGGCGCGGCGGAGCAGTGCGCGGACACGGCTCCGGAATTCCCGGATCGAGAACGGCTTCGTGATGTAGTCGTCGGCGCCGAGTTCGAGGCCGAGCACCTTGTCGAGCTCGTCGTCGCGGGCGGTCAGCATGATGATCGGCACCGTGCTCTCGGCGCGGAGCCGTTTGCAGACCTCGAGCCCGTCGAGTCGCGGCAGCATCAGATCGAGCACGACGAGGTCGACGTCCTCCTCGGCGAAGCGCGCGAGCGCCTCCTCGCCGTCGCGTGCGTGGACGACTTTGAAGCCGTCGCGCTCGAGCGGATAGGTGAGCAGCTTCTGGATGGCGTCCTCGTCGTCGACGAGGAGGATGGTGGAGGCGTCGGCCATGAGCGAATGCTAGAGGTGCGGGACGCCGGAGACGGCCGCGGAGTTCCCTACACTGGCCGGGCAATGGCGCCGCCCAGACGAGCGCCCGCACCGCGCGGGCGTCCCCGCCGCGGCTCCGTCGAGCGGCCGGTCAACGCGCGGCTCGTGCGGGGGACCTGGCTGCTCGTCGCGCTCCCCCTGCTCCTGGCTGCTTTCAGCGTCGCGAGACCGCAGCCGCTCCCGGCACCGACTCTGCCGCCGACCTTCGACGTGGCGATCGCGGAGCAACTCGCACGCGAGCTGGCACGCGAGTACCCGGACCGCTCCCCGGGATCGTCGGGCGCGCTCGGAGCGGCCACCTGGGTCTCGGAGCAGTTCGGGCTCTACGGCTTCACGCCGCGGGTCGAGCGTTTCCGAGCGCAGATCCCGGGCCGCGGCGAAGTCGAGCTCCAGAACCTCGTCACCGTCGTCCGTGGGGCCTCCCAGCGGACGATCGTGATCACCGCACACCGCGACAACAGCGGTGAGGGCGGCGGGCCGAACGACAATGCGTCCGGGACGGCGGCGCTGATCGAGCTCGCGCGTTCGTACGCCTCGGTGGGCGGATCGACGCTCGTCCAGACGCGGCCGACACACACCCTCGTATTCGTCTCCACCGACGGTGGCTCCTACGGCGCGATCGGCGCGGCCCGCTTCGCCGACAGCTCGCCCTATCACGAGAACGCGCTCGCCGTGATCAGCCTGGACGCGATCGCCGGCATCGGACTCCCACGGCTGCTGATCGCCGGGGATACGGCGCGCTCCCCATCGGCGTCGCTCGTCCGCACGGCTGCGCTCCGCGTCCTCGAGGAGTCCGGGAGCGAGCCCATCCACGCACCCGCCTTTCGGCAGCTCCTCGATCTCGGGTTTCCCTTCACCCTCGGTGAGCAGGGCCCGTTCGTCACGCGCGGGGTCCCGGCCGTGACGCTGACGACGCTGCCCGACGCGGCATCCCAGGGCTTCGCGGACGACACGTTCGACGTCCAGCGGCTCGGAGAGCTCGGGCGCGCGTCGCAGAACCTGATCGGCTCGCTCGACGCGGGCCTGGAGCTCGCGCAGGGCACGACGAGCTACATCTACCTCGGCACGCGAATCGTGCGCGGGTGGGCGATCGAGCTCGTGCTCTTGACGGCGCTGCTGCCTTTCCTGATCGGCACCATCGACCTCTTCGCCCACTGCCGGCGCCGCCGGATCCCGCTCTCGCCCGCCGGCCGCAGCCTGCGGAGCCGACTGCTCTTCTGGGGTTACGCGGGCGCAGTCGTGTTCATCGCCGCGCAGCTGGGCGCCTTCCCGGAGGGCGAAGCGCGGCCGCTGCCGCCGGACCCGAGCCTCTACCAGCTTTCGCCGGTCGTGATCGGGATCCTCGCCACCACGCTCTTCGTCGGCTGGCTCGTCTCCCGCGAGCGGCTGATCCCCCGCCGGCCGGTGCGGCCCGAGGAGACGCTCGCAGGCCATACCGTTGCGCTCCTGGCGCTGGGGCTGATCGCGCTGCTCGTCGTCGCGACGAACCCGTTCTCGCTCGTCTACCTCCTGCCGTCGCTGTACGCGTGGCTCTGGCTGCCGCAGGCGCAGTCCTCGACGCCCCTCGTCCGCGGCGGCCTACTCGTGCTGGGGTTCCTCGGGCCGCTGATCCTGCTGCTCTCGTTCTCGACCCGGCTCGACCTGGGGCTGCAGACGCCGTGGTACCTGCTCTCGCTGGTCTCGGTCGGGTACGTCCCGTGGATCGTGGTCGTGCTCGGCTGCGCCTGGCTCGCGGTCGCCGCCCAGCTGACGGCGCTCGCCGTGGGCCGGTACGCGCCGTACTCGAACACGAACCGGCGAAGGCCGGCGCGGCCGCTCCGCCTCCTCGGAACCGGCGACGAGCGGGACGCGTTGGAAGGCTGACGAGCCGCCCCCGGCCAAGGCCTCCTAGCGCAGGCGGAGGTACCGGACCGGATCGCCGGCGGCAAGCTCGCCTTCGCCCATCGGGACGAGCACCAGCGCGTCGGCGCCGGCCGCCCGGGCGATCATGTGCGACTCCTGGCCGCTGAGCGGCTCGAGTGTGATCCCGTCGTCGTCCCGCGCCGTACAGGCCCGGGCCAACTCGTCCCGCGCCGCGTTCCGGCGGAGCGGCGAGGCCAGCCGCGCGACCTCGTAGTCCGGCCCCGGATCGGCTTCGCCCTGCAGCGCGCGCAGCGCCGGGCGGACGAAGAGCTCGACGGACACGAGCGACGACACCGGATTGCCCGGCAGGCCGAAAACGAGCGTCCGCCCCCGTGTGCCGAAGGCCAGCGGCTTGCCGGGCCGCACGGCGACGCCCCAGAAGTCCTCCTCCACTCCGAGCTCGCCGAGGATCCGCCGGACGAGGTCGTGCGGCCCGACCGAGACGCCGCCGGAGCTGACGAGCACGTCGGCCTCGAGCCCTCGCTCGAGCGCGCGCCGGTGCTCGGACTCGTCGTCGGCGACAGGGCCGAGCCGCTCGACATCCGCACCGGACGCGCGAAACGCCGCCTCCAGCATCGAACTGTTCGACTCGTAGATCTGGCCTGGCCCGAGGTCCTCGCCGGGACCCCTCAGCTCCGTCCCCGTGCTGAGCACGACGACGTTCGGTCGCCGGGCAACGGCGACCTCGGCGACGCCTGCCGCTGCGAGCGCCCCGACCTGCGCGGCTCCGACTCTCGTCCCCGCACGGAGCACGGTCTCACCCTTGCGGATGTCGCCGCCGACTGGCCTCACGTTCGCGCCCTCGACGACGGGGTTCGAGACTTCCAGTTTGTTGTCTATTTCGGCAACGAGTTCGATCGGGACGACCGAGTCCGCCCCTTCCGGGACGGCGCCGCCGGTCGAGATCGCCATCGCCTCGCCCGGCTCGAGCGCCGTCTCGGCCGGCTTCCCGGCCGCGATTCGAAAGACGATCGGCAGCCGGCCCGGCGCGTCCTCGGCGCGGAGCGCGTACCCGTCCATGGCCGAACTGCGGAACGGCGGCAGGTCGACGACCGCGACGGCATCCGCGGCGAGGACGCGGCCGGCGGCACCCGCCGCCGGGACCCGCTCGGAGTCGAGCGGCGCCACGCGCGCCAGAACACGGCGGAGCGCCTCGTCGATCGACAGCAGCCCAGGCATCGGAGACATACGCTAACGGCCGTGATCTCGGTGGTCGTCCCGGTCCACGACGAGGAGCGCAGCGTGGCGCTCCTGCACGACGAGCTCGTCGCCGCGCTGGAGCCGCTCGGGCGGCGGTGGGAGGTCGTCTTCGTCGACGACGGCTCCACGGACGGGACCTTTGCCGCGCTGACGCGCCTGCATGCCGCTCACGACGACATCCGCGTGGTCCGGCTACGGCGCAACTTCGGCAAGGCCGCGGCGCTCCAGGCCGGGTTCGAAGAGGCACAGGGCGACGTGGTGGTCACGATGGACGGCGACCTGCAGGACGACCCTGCCGAGATCCCGCGCCTGCTCGCGAAGCTGGACGAGGGCTTCGACCTCGTGTCGGGCTGGAAGACGAAGCGGCGCGACCCGCTCTCGCGGCGGCTCCCGTCCCGGGTCTTCAACCGCGTCACCGGGCGGCTCTCGGGACTGCGGCTGCACGATCTCAACTGCGGCCTCAAGGCGTATCGCGCCGAGGTGCTGAGCGGGATCCGCATCTACGGGGAGCTGCACCGCTTCATCCCCGTCCTCGCCCACTACCGCGGCTTCCGCGTCGCGGAGCTGCCCGTCAACCACCGGCCGCGCGAGCACGGCCGCTCGCGCTACGGAATGGAGCGATACGTTCGGGGCTTTCTCGATCTCCTGACGGTGACGTTCATGGGCCGCTACCGGCATCGGCCGCTGCATCTCTTCGGCGGCCTGGGCCTGCTGCTCGGGGCAGCCGGAACGATCGTGCTCGCCTACCTGACCGTGTTGAAGGTCTCGGGCGAGGCGATCGGCCACCGGCCCTTGCTCACGCTCGGCGTCCTGCTCGTCGTCGTCGGCGTGCAGCTGGTCTCGCTCGGCCTCGTCAGCGAGCTCGTGGCGAGCCACCACGAGGAGCGCACCGGCAGCCGCGCCCTCGACCAGCACGTGGACGAGATCCTGCGCTGACTTGAGGGTTCTCTACTTCGGCACGTACGAGCGCGACTACCCGCGCAACGCGCAGGTGATCTCATGCCTGCGCGGAGCAGGCGTGGAGGTGATCGAGCGGCACGCGGGCGTCTGGGAGCGGCGTCGACACAACTGGTCACTCGGCCTGGGCGCGGCCGCACGCGTCGGCGTCGCCGAGACCCGGCTCCTCCTCGGGGGCCGCCGCGAGCGCTTCGACGCCGTGGTCGTGGGCTATCCGGGACACTTCGACGTGCCGGCGGCACGGCGGATCGCACGCGGCAGGCCGGTCGTGTTCAACCCGCTGATCTCGCTGCACGAGACGCTCGTCGAAGACCGCTCTCGCTTCGCCCCGAGATCTGCAGCCGCCGCGATGCTGCGCCGCGTCGACCGCCTCGCGTTGCGCCGCTCCGACCTCGTCGTCGCGGACACCGCTCAGAATGCCCGCCACCTGGCAGAGCTGGGCGGCCTGGACGACAGGCGCACGGCCGTGTGCTTCGTCGGCGCCGAGGAGCGGCTGTTCCGGCCCGGGCTGGCAGCCCGAGGACGAGTTCCACGTCCTCTTCGTCGGCAAGCTGATCCCCCTGCACGGGCTCGAGACGATCCTCGACGCCGCGCGGCTCGCTCCGGAGCTCCCGTTCCGGATCATCGGCGACGGGCAGCTCGAGGCGCTGCTGGTCGGCCGGCCGCCGAACGTCGAGTGGGTCGACTGGGTCGACTACGAGCGGCTGCCGGCGGAGTACCAGCGGGCCGGCGCCGCCCTCGGGGTCTTCGGAACGTCCGCGAAGGCCTCCCGCGTGATCCCGAACAAGGCGTTCCAGGCGATCGCGTGCGGAGCGCCGCTCGTGACAGCGGACACGCCGGCGGCTCGTGAGCTGCTCGCCGACGGCAAGAGCGCCCTGCTCGTGCCGCCCGGGGATCCGACGGCACTGGCCTCCGCGCTGCGGCGGCTGGCCGCCGACACGGCACTGGCTCGAACGATCGGCGCAGGAGGCCTCGCGGCCTATCGGGAGCACGCGAGCGAGGAGGTCCTCGGCGCGCGCTGGCGGGCGCTGATCGAGCGGCTGCTCGAACGATGAGGCCTCACCGGCTCGTCTGGCTCGCCGCCACCCTCTTCGCCGCCGTCTTCGGCACGCTCTCGGTGCTCCGCCACCGCGCGTTCGGGAGCGGCCGGTTCGACCTCGGCAACATGACGCAGGCCGTCTGGTCGACGGCGAATGGAGACGTGCTCTCGGTCACCGACGTGCACGGAGAGCAGATCTCGAGGTTGGGCGCGCACTTCGACCCGATCCTCGTCGTGCTCGCGCCGCTGTGGTGGCTGTGGCCGAGCCCCGAGCTGCTCCTCGTCGTCCAGGCCGGCGCCGTCGCGCTCGGAGCGCTGCCGGTGTATTGGCTGGCACGCTCACATCTCGACGACGAGCGGCCGGCGGCGGCGCTCGCAGTCGCCTATCTCCTCTATCCGCCCGTGCAGTGGCTGACGGTCAGCGACTTCCACCCGGTCGCGCTCGCATGCCCGCTGCTGCTCTTCGCGTGGTGGTTCCTCGACGAGCGCCGGCTCGTACCGTTCGCGCTCTGCGCGGCGGCCGCAATGACCGCGAAGGAGCACGTCGGTCTCGCCGTCGCCGGAATGGGCCTCTGGTACGCGATCCGCTACAGGGCGCCGCGCACCGGCCTCGCGATCGCCGGTGTCGCCGGTGCAGTCGCGCTGTTGGCGGCGCTCGCCGTCGTCCCTCACTTCGCGCCGGCCGGCTCGTCGGCCTTCGAGAGCCGCTACGACGATCCCACACTCGACGGCCGCGACCTCGCGTACCTCGCCGCGCTGTTCCTGCCGCTCGGCCTGCTCCCGCTCGCCGCACCGCTGGCGCTGCTCGCCGCGCTGCCCGAGCTCGGACTCAACCTCCTTTCGAGCACGATCACGCAGACCTCGGTCAAGACCCACTACGCGGCGACGGCCGCCCCAGCGCTCCTCGCCGCAACGGTCTACGGCGTCGAGCGAATCGGGGCCCGTGCGGCCTACCTCGTTGCAGCGGCGGCCCTTCTCGGCGCGGTCGTCCTCGGGCCGGTCGGAAGGGTGGACGTCGACGCAGGCCCACACGACGCGGCGGCACGACGGGCGCTGGCGGCCGTGCCGGCCGGCGCTCCGGTCAGCGCGACGAACTCGCTCGGCGCACACCTGTCGGAGCGACGCCGGATCCTCAGCTTCCCGGTTCTGCGCGACGCGGAGTGGGTGGCCGTCGACACGCGCCGGCTGACCTACCTCGACAGCCTGAGACCGGAGCGCGCCCGCGCGGCACTGGCCGCGCTGCGCCGCGACCCGGACTGGCGCCTCGTCTTCGCCGAGGACGGGATCCTCGTGTTCCGACGCCGCTAGAGCGGGATCGCCTGCGGCAGCAGGTAGGCGCAGAACGCGAGGGCGATCAACTGCGCGGAGCGATCGTCCTCGGCGGCCGCGAGCGGCAGCGCCCAGATCGCATACCACGGGGTCAGCCACGGGGTCGTCGCGAGGAGAAGGCAGCCGGCAAGGCCGAGACGGACGTGCCCGCGCCAGGCGTCGCGCGCGAGCCAGGCGAGCCCGGCCACGAGCCCGAGCGCCGCGAGCGCGAGCGTCAGGTCGTGCGGGAGACCGAGCTGCTCGAGCCGATGTGGCAGCGCATAGCTCGACTGCTCCTCGACGTTGCGCGCCAGCGGCCCGGCCGACCGCAGCCAGTCGAAGCCGTAGCGCCAGGTCGCGAGTGCGAGCACGAGGCCGGCCGTCAGGGCGAACCCGACGTGGCCGACCGGCCTCCGACTCGCGCGGGCTGCGATCGCGCGCAGCGTGAAGAAGACGAGCGGGATCCACTTGACCAGGATCGCGAACGCCCACGCGGCGCCGGCGAGCTGTCGCCTGCCGGCCGCGGCGAGTGCAAGCGCGCCGAGCGTCGCAGCCATCAGCAACGAGTCGTTGTGGCCACCGCCGGCGAAGTGGATCGCGAAGAGCGGGTTCCAGCCGACGAGCGCGGCCGCCAGGACCTTGTCGCGGGCGAGTCTCGCCGCGAGCAACGTGCACCCGAGCATGCCGAGCGCCGCCAGCACCTTGAAGATCCAGGCTGCGGCAGCGGCCGACGACCCGGAGACGAGCGCGACACCCTCGGAGAGGAGCGTGAACGCCGGCCCGTAGACCGAGGTCGTGTCACGCCAGTCCGCCCCGGCCTTGTCGTACGCGGGGTCGTCGGGGAACTCGTTCGGCGTGTCGACGTACGGGTCGGCGTCGTGCACCGCTGCGATCCGGCCGTACTCCCAGTACGTCCAGGCGTCGGTCGAGACCAACAGCGGTCCAGCCAGCGGCACGAGTTGGATCACGACCGCAGCGCCGACCACCCACCGAAGCACGGCGCGCGAGCGGCGGAGGACGAGCAGGCCGGCCAGGTATGCGACGAAGGCCAGCGCCAGCAGCGCCAGAAAGAGACTGCCGAGCGATCCCCCGTCCGCGCGGCCGCCGTTCGCCGGCACGAGCGGCGCCCCTTCGACCCACGCGCACGCGACGCAGCCCGCGACCAGGAACGCGATCGCGGCAGCCGCGAGCAATGCGGCCCGGCTCAGGGCTACTCGGGCTCCGCGGGCGGCTCGGTCGGCGGCGGTGGCGTCGTGGGCGGCACGACCGGTTGCGAGGCGGGCGGGGCATCGGGAACCGAATCCGTCTGCTCCTCCGTCTCCGTCCCCTCCTCCTCCGTCGTTGCCGGGGGCGTGTAGTCGTCAGTGTCGTCGTAGTAGCCGAACGAGCGCGCGTACTGGCCGCGCTCGAACTCGACCCACTCGGGCCAGTCCTGCGGCTCCGGGAAGTCCTCCGGCTCCAGCTGGCCGATCGCAGAGCTCATGAAGAGACGCCAGATCTGCGCGGGGAAGCTGCCACCTGTGACGGAGATCCCGTGCACGCTCTCCATCGGCACTTTGCCGCGGGGGTAGCCGACCCAGACGGTCGTGCCGAGGCGGGGCGTATAGCCGCAGAACCAGGCGTCGGAGTGCTCCTCGGTCGTGCCGGTCTTGCCGGCGGCCGGGTGCCCGTAGTTGGCGCCGGTGCCGGTGCCGTACTGCATGTTCTGCGCGAGGATCTGCGTGACGGTGTAGGCGACGCCGTCGGAGATGACCCGCTTGCGCTTCGGCTTCCCCCAACCGGCGTTCGTGTCCTCGCCTGTCGGGAGGATCACCTTCCGGATCGCCATCGGCTCGGAGTAGACCCCGCCCGCGGCGAGGGTCGCGTACGCCGACGCCATGTCGAGCGGGGAGACGTCCATCGCGCCGAGCCCGATCGACGGGACGTAGGCGCCGTCGACCGCGAGCGGCGAGCGAACGCCGAGCTTCCGCGCCATCTCGGCCACGGCTTCCGCCGTCACGTCGAGCGTGAGCTGCGCGTAGACGGTGTTGTCCGAGCGGAGCGTGGCCCGCTCGATCGTCGTCCAGCCCGTGTAGCTGTGGTCGTAGGTCTCGGGGCACCACCAGGTTCCGTCCTCGCAGTTCCCGTCCGGGTCGGGGCGGTAGAAGAAGGGCGCCGAGCGATACGTCGTCGACTCGGGGTCGATTCCCTTCTCGACGGCCGCCGCGAGCACGAACGTCTTGAACGTCGAGCCCGACTGGCGCCGCGCCTGCGAGAGCAGGTTGAACTGGTTCTTCTTGTTGCCGGGGATCACGGCCGTCATCGCCCGGATCGCGCCGTTCTTCGGGTTGATCGAGATCACGCCCGCGGCCGGGTCGCCCGGGAGGTAGAGCGTGTCCCGGATCGCCTTCTGCGCGGCGCGCTGGAAGCGCGGGTCGATCGTCGTGTAGACCTTGAGCCCGCCCGAGCGGACGGTGCCGGCCCCGTACTCGGCGATCAGCTGGTCACGGACGTAGCCGAAGAAGTCGGGCTCGCGGATCTCCTTGTAGAGCTTGCCCGCCTTGAGCCCGAGGCCGCGCTTGACGGCCCAGTCGTGCTGCTCCTGGCTGATCACACCCTCGCTCCGGAGCGCCAGCAGCACCTGGTTCCGCCGGGCCTTCGCCACCTGCTCCCGCTGGAACGGGTTGTAGGTACTCGGCGCCTGCGGCAGGCCGGCGAGGAGGGCCGCCTCGGGCAGGTTGAGCTCGCTCGCGTTCTTCGAGAAGTACGTCTGCGCGGCCGCCTCGATGCCGTAGGCGAGATTGCCGTAGTAGACCTGGTTCATGTACGTGACCAGGATCCGGTTCTTCGTCCACGCCTTGTCGAGCTTGATCGCGAGGCACGCCTCCTTCAGCTTCCGCTCGACGGTCTTCTCCCGCCCGATGTAGAGGTTGCGCACGAGCTGCTGCGTGATCGTCGAGCCGCCCTCCACCACCTGGCCGGCACTGACGTTCTTCCAGAGCGCCCGTGCGATGCCCTCGACGTCGACGCCGTCGTGCTGGTAGAAGCGCCGGTCCTCGATCGCAACCGTCGCCTTCGGCATCCAGGCACTGATCCGCTTGTACGGGACGGGCTGGCGGTTCCGCTCTGCGGGGATCACGCCGAGCCGGGAGTTGTCGGCCGCGTAGATGAAGGTGTTCGAGCCGATCTCGACCTGCTGCAGGGAGTTGAGGTCGCAGGAGGAACCGAACGTCGCGACCGAGGTGACCGCCGCACCGGCGACGACGAAGAGGAGGCCGAGCACAGCGACGAGGGCGAGGATGACCGCGCGCCGGCGCGTCGTCTTCCGCTCGACCCGCTTGCGCTTGCGGCGCCGGCGCGCGTAGATCTCGTCGTCGAGGCCACGGCTGCTTCCGCGCGGCGGCGTCATGCGACGATCCCGCGCTCGCGCAGCAGGCCGTGGACACGGAGGCGCAGATCCTGCTCGAGCCGCTCGGCGGCGGCCTCGTTCTCGGTCCAAGCGCGAAGCGTCAGGGTCGGAGACCCCTCGAGAGACGAGACGAAGACCTCGTTCCGGTCACCGGGAACCTCCGCTCGAAGGTCCTCGACGAGCCGGCGAAGGTCTGACGTGGGCGGAACCTGCACAGTGACCTCGGCGTATTTCGCAGCGCTGCGAATCGTGGAGTTCGTGATGGTATCCGAGGCCAACTTCTCGTTCGGGATCACGAGCCGGGCGTTGTCCTCGGTGCGGATGAACGTGTACATCAGCCCTATCTCCTCGACGGCGCCCTCCACACCTCCGACCGAGACCCAGTCCCCGAGTCGGAGCGGCTGGGTCATCGCGATCATCAGGCCGGCGACGAAGTTGCCGAGCGTCCGCTGCGACGCGAAGCCGATGATCAATCCGATGATCGCGGAGGATGCAAGCAGGCCGCCCGCGACCGCGCGCACCTGCGGGATCACGAGCAGCGCCGAGAGGACGCCCACCGTGACGATCGCGACCGCGATCGTGCGGCGCAGGACCTTGTAGCGCGTCAGCGCCTCGGGGGAGCGGTTCGCGCCCATGATCCGGCGGTCGATCAGCCGCACCGCCGCGGCCGTGAGGCCGAGCACGATCCCGATCACGAGCAGGCGCAGCCACAGCTCCATGGCGGTCAGGTTCGACGGCCGGCCGCGGGTTCCTCAAAGGATGACGGGCGCGCCTCTGCTGCAATGGCGCGATGAGACTCGCTCTCTGGCTCCTCTTCGTCAGCGCGTTCGCGGCGCTCAACCTCTACGGCCGCAGCGAAGGGCCGCCTCCCGACGACGACATCATCTACCAGTACGAATTCGCCGTCGGCAGCCTCGCCGGGTACGCGGTGCTGTTCTCGCTGGTGCTCGCGCTGACGATCGGCCTGCCGAGGCGCGAGGTCCTGGCGCTTCGGCCACCGCCGTCCTGGGGCCGGGCGCTCGGGCTCGCCCTCGGAGCGCTGGTCGTGATCTACATCGGCGCCGCTGCCGCGCTCTCGCTGTCGGACGCCGGCGACGAGCAGAACCTGACGCCGGAGGGCTGGGACGGAAGCCGTGCCGGTGCCTACGCGCTCAGCTTCGTCGCCGTCGTGCTCGCGGCGCCGATCACCGAGGAGCTGCTCTACCGCGGCGTCGGCCTGTCCTTGCTGCTGGCACGGACGGCCGCGCCCGTCGCCGTCGGTGTGACCGCGGTGCTCTTCGGGCTCGGACACGGGCTCGTGCTCTCGCTCGCCGCGTTCATCTGGTTCGGGATCGTGATCGCGATCGTCCGCCTGCGCACGAACAGCATCTACCCGGCCTTCATCGTCCACAGCGCCTTCAACGCGGTCGGCATGATCGCGCCGTTGTTCCTCTGACCCTGGCGCTATTGTCGGGCGAGTGCGCGGCGCGATCCACGGCTACCCGCCGGTCCCGGCCCCTCCCGCGTCGCACGGCTGCGCCGGCTTCGGGACGACCGTCGTCGCCCGTTTCTGACATGTCCGGCGCAAACGACGATCCGCTGATCCGGCAACTGCGCGAACAGCTCTCGGAGAACGACGTCGCGATCGTGGAGGCGCTCAACACGCGCCTGAAGCTCGTCGCCCAGCTCAAACGCGTGAAGGAGGAGCGGGGGATCGGGTTCCTCGACCCGGCCCGCGAGGAGTGGATGCTGCAGTTCCTGACCCGCACCAACCGCGGCCCGCTCTCGCCCGCGGGGCTGCGCGAGATCTACACCGAGCTGCTCGACCTCACGAAGCGGGAGGTCGGGCGGAGCGACGAGACCTAGCTGTCCTCCGGGTCGGCCGCGAACTCGTCGGGTGACACCGTGTCGAGGAAGGCGCGGAACTCGTCCGGGTCGAGCTCCGCAAGGGGCGGGACGCCGGCGGCGGCTGCGATCTCGTCATCCGAGGCGTCGCCCTCGAACTCGACCCCGGACTCCTCGATCACCTCGTCCGCCACGAAGATCTTGGCGCCCGCGCGCACGGCGAGTGCGATCGCGTCCGACGGCCGCGAGTCGACCTCGATCTCGGAGCCGTTCTGCTGCAGCGTGATCCGCGCGTAGTAGGTGTTCTCGCGCATCTCGGTGACTGCGATCGACACCACCTCGGCGTCGAGCTGGCCGACGACGTCGTTGAGGAGGTCGTGGGTCATCGGCCTCGCGGAGACGGCGTTCTGGAGCTTGACGAGGATCGCCGCAGCCTCGGGATGCCCGATCCAGATCGGGAGGAACCGGTTGCCGTCGACCGTCTTCAGCAGCACGATCGGCTGCTTGCCGACCATGTCGAAGCTGACGCCGTAGATGACCATTTCTCGCATCGGCAGGGCCTCCCGCTCAGTGTAGCCACGGCCTACGAGGATGAATCTCGAGGGGGACGAGCTCTGCGATCGGGACGCGGATCTGCTCGCCGGTCTCGAGATCCTCCAGGTCCGCGCGTCGGCCGGGCACCCCCATCGGGTCGATGCCGTGCACGACGTAGCGCCTACCCTCGTAGGCGAACTGGTCTCCGATCCTCATGTCCGCACACCGCGCCGCCACAAGGCGCGTGCTCCGCTGTATCGGCAGCGCGGCCGTGCGGGGCGATCCCTGAGACGGGTAGCCGTATCCGGCGCCTCACCGGCGGCGTTGAGTCAGCATGGTCGACCTCTGGCTTCACGACATCGAATCGCTCGAAGCGGTGACGCAGGACGAGCACACGAGGCGAATCTGCCTCCGGATGGCCGCCATGTCGCAGGCGGGCACGCTCGGCCCCTTCATCGCGAACCTCCGCCACGACGACGAGCTCGACGACAGCACGAAGGGCACGATCGCCGAGATCGCCGGTGACGCGAACTTCCTGCTCGCCGTCGAGGACTACGTCCGGCGCACGCAGCTCGTGCACTAACTCCGCCAATCGCAAGTGAGCCGGGCCGCTGAAAGCGGCCCCTTCAGGGGTCTTCGCGCGGTCGGGATCCGCTTCCGCGGGTCTCGACCTTGCGCAACATGCATGGGCGATCCTGGATTCGAACCAGGGACCTCCGCCTTATCAGAGCGGCGCTCTAACCAACTGAGCTAATCGCCCGCGAGTCGGCGATTGTAGCTAGAGACTTTCGAGGACCTCGACGAGCTCCTCGAGCCGGAGCTCCTCGCCGAAGTGGATCTCGAGCTTGCCCGCGCTGACGCGCGCCGGGAGGCCGGTCAGGCGCTCGGCGGCGCCACGGGCGCGCTCGGCAAGCGCCGGATCGACCGCCGGGGCCGAGCGGGGACGGCGGGCGGCACCGCCCTCCTGAGCCGCCTTCTCAGCCGCGCGAACGGACATCCCGTCGCGGACGATCCGCTTCGCGAGCTTCTTGCGAGCGTCGTGATCCGGCAGCGAGAGGACGGCGCGGGCGTGCCCTTCGGTGAGCTCCCCGCGGGCGACCATCCAGAGCACCTCCTCGGGCAGCTCGAGCAGCCGGAGGCGGTTGGAGACGGACGACTTCGAGCGGCCGACGCGCCCGGCGACGTCTCCGAGCGAGAGCTCGAACTCGTCGACGAGCGCTGCGTAGGCGCGCGCTTCCTCGACGGGGGAGAGCTGCTCGCGGGCGACGTTCTCGACGAGCGCGAGCAGGAGCGTGTCGCGGTCGTCGGCCTCGCGGACGAGTGCGGGCAGGGTCTCGATCCCGGCCTCGCGCGCGGCGCGCCAGCGTCGCTCGCCGGCGATCAGCTCGTACCCGCCCGCCCGGCGCGGCCTGACCACGATCGGCTGGAGCAAGCCCTGCTGCTTGATCGAGCTCGCCAACCCGCTCGTCGCCTCGGGCTCGAAGCGGCGCCGTGGCTGCCGTGGGTTCGCGTGGATGGCGTCGACGGGGAGCTCGGCGAGCTGCGTGCCCGCTCCGCCCTCGGCACCGCCGATCAGGACCTCGAGGCCGCGCCCGAGGCCGCGTCTAGGCGCGCTCGACAAGCTCCATCGCCACCTTCCAGTACGCCTCCGCGCCCGAGGAGCGGCGGTCGTAGGCGATCGCAGGGAGACCGTGGCTCGGCGCCTCCGCGAGGCGGACCGAGCGCGGCACCGTGGTCGAGAAGACGAGGTCGCCGAAGTGCCTCCGCACTTCCGCCTCGACCTCTGCGGCAAGGCGCGTTCGGCCGTCGACCATCGTCAGGAGGATCCCGGCGAGCCCGAGCCGCGGGTTCAGCCGCGCTTTCACGAGCTCGAACGAGCCGAGCAGCTGCGAGAGGCCCTCCAGTGCGTAGTACTCGGCCTGCACCGGCACGATCACCCGGTCGGCGGCAGCGAGGGCGTTCACCGTCAGCGGCCCGAAGGAGGGCGGGCAGTCGAGGAAGACGAAGCCGTAGCGGTCGCGCGCACCGGCGAGCGAGCCTTGGAGATAGCGCTCCCCGTCGGGATGCTCGGAGAGCTCGACCGCGGCGCCGGCGAGCGCCGGCTTCGACGGCACGAGCTCGAGGTTGCCGAAGCGCGTCGGCCGTGCGATCTCGGCGACCGGCGCGCCGTCGAGCAGGTCGTAGCTCGAGGTGCCGTTCGCCTTCTCTCCGAGCCCGGAGGTCGCGTTCGCCTGTGGGTCGAGGTCGATCAGGAGCGCCCGCTCGCCGGCCTCGGCGAGGCAGGCCGCGAGGTTCACGGCGGTGGTCGTCTTGCCGACGCCACCCTTCTGGTTGGCGACCGCGTAGATGGTGCCGGGCACACTCCGAGTCTAGAGAGGCCCTCGGACTATCCTCGCCTCGTGCGCTTTGCCGGCTCGACGCTCGAGTTCAGCGGCATCCGGCTCCGGAACGCCGAGCCTATGCTGCAGTCGTGACCGTTCGCGAGCTGCGCGTCTGCGTGACCGCCGAGGACTACGAGGAGGCGCTGCGCTTCTACCGCGACGTGCTCGGTCTCCGCGAGGTGGCGGCGTTCTCCGGCCGCGGCCGGGTGACGATCCTCGAGGCCGGCCGGGCGACGCTCGAGCTGCTCGAGCCGGAGCACGCCGAGTTCGTCGACGAGGTCGAGGTCGGCCGGCGCGTCGCCGGACACGTTCGGCTGGCGTTCGAGGTCGAGGACTCCCGGGAGGCGGCATCGCGGCTCGCCGGCGCTGGCGCGCGCGTGCTCGCCGAGCCCACCGAGACGCCCTGGCGCTCGCTCAACGCGCGGCTCGAAGGACCAGCAGGACTGCAGCTGACGCTCTTCGAAGAGCTCGGCCCCGCCTAGGCGAGCGGCCGTTTCTTCGCCATCCCCGGCCGGCGGGGAAACCCAGCCGGGGTCGGACCGACCTTGCGCACGACTGCGAAGCCGGGTCGGAACTCCACCGCCTCGCCGGCGACCTGCTCGGCAGCACGAGCGATCCGGTCCGGCTCGGCCGACGGGCCGACCCAGAGGACGACGGCGCCGCCCTCCCGGACGAGCGGCAGGCACCACTCGACGGCGACCGGTGGACGTGCCAGCGCCTTCGCCACCGCGACGCCGTAGCCGTCGCAGGGCTGCTCCTCGGCGCGGCCCCAGACGACCGCGAGGTTCGGCAGCTCCGCCGTCCAGCCCGCCAGGAACTCGGTCTTCCGCCGCTCGGCCTCGAGGAGCGTCACCTGCCGGTCGGGCAGCGTCGCGGCGAGCGGGATCCCGGGCGTGCCGCCGCCGCTGCCGACGTCCACGATCGGCCCGTCGAAGCCCCGCACCAGCTCGACGCCGGCCAGCGCGTCGTCGAGCAGCACGCGCCGGGCCTCAGCCGGATCCTGGATCGCGGTCAACCCCGGCGTGGCGAGCACGCCGGCGAGCCACCGATCGAGGAGGTCAAGACGTCGACGTGGCGCGGGTAGATCACGACGTATCGATTCGGCTCGGTGCCCTCGCTCGCCGTCTCGATCTCGGGATCGTCCTTCAGCTTCTCGTGGACGATCTTTCGCTCGACCGCAGTCATCGCCTCGAGCTCGACGCGCTGCCCGGTCGCGCTCGCCTGCTCGGCCATCCGGAGGGCGAGCGCATCGAGCGTCGCCTGCCGCCGGCCGCGGTACCCGGCCGCGTCGACGACGAGCGGCTTGCGCTCGTCATAGCGGCCGCGGAAGACGATCGCGTTCGCGAGGTACTGGATCGCGTCGATCGTCTGGCCGTGGCGGCCGATCAGCATCCCGAGGTCGTCCCCTTCACAGACGACGCGGATCTCCTCCTCCGTCTCCTCGATCTCGACGGTGCAGCGGACGCCGATCTCGTACGCGATCCGCTCGACGACCTCGCGCAGGCGCGCCGCGTCCGCGCTCTCGCCGTCGCGGGCCTCGGCGGGAGCGAGCGGCTCTCGCGCGGGGGCGGCGGTCCCATCCACGCTTGCGATCACTCGCGCCGGCTCGTAGCCGACCCCGAGCAGGCCGCGCTCTCCCTCGCTCACGACCTGGAAACGCACCGCCTCCTTGTCCACCCCGGGGTGCATCCGCTCGAGCTCGCGCAGCGCCGCCCACTTCGCCTCGCCGACGGTCTCGCCCGTGGTCTCGACCGTGATCTCGCTCACCGGCGCGACCCGCCCTTCTTCCGCTTCACCTTGCGGACGCGCGGCGGCGCGGCCGCCGGCTTCTTCTCCTGGGCAGGCTTCGCCGGCCGCTCCGTCCGCGGAGGGGGTCTCACCCTTGGGCGGTGTTCTCGAGCTCTTCTTCGGCGGCGGTTGCGGCTTCGGCGTCAGCCGGCGCGTGATCAGCCCCTGGCCGGTCGTCCAGAGGTTCGTGGTCAGCCAGTAGAGCATCAGGCCGGAGGGGAAGTTGAGCACGAACGGGATGAAGGCGATCGGAAGGATCAGCAGCATCGCGCGCTGTGCCGGCTGCATGTTCTGCGACATCAGGTAGGACGAGGTCAGCTGGCTGATCCCGTAGAGGACGATCAGGAGCGGCCCCCAGCCGACCTTCGTGTCGTCGGTGATGTCGATCAGACCGAGCCACTCGGTGCTCGTGCCCTGGTACTGCGGCTGGCTGAGGATCTCCTCCTCGAAGTCGCGAAGCACGAAGAAGAGGCCGATGAAGACCGGGAACTGGGCCAGGATCGGCAGGCACGAGGAGGCCGGATTGATCTGGTTCTCCTTGTAGAAGGCCATCATCTCCTGGTTCATCCGCTGCTTGTCGTGCTTGTAGCGCTGCTGGATGGCCTTCATCTCCGGCGCGTGCGCCTGCAGGTTCTGCATCGAGTGGATCTGGCGCACGGTCAGGGGCACGAGCAGGATCCGGACGATCACCACGAGCCCGACGATCGACCACGCCCAGGTGAGCCCGACCGTGTCGTGCAGGTTCGTCAGCACCCACGTGAGCAGGTCCTCGAGCGGGGTGAGGATCCCGGCGACGATCACGCGGGATCGACTCCCCCGTGGCTCCACGGGTTGCAGCGGAGCAGGCGCCAACCGGCCTTCGCCGACCCCTTCACGAGCCCGTGCGCGTGCAGCGCGTCGAGCGCGTACTGCGAGCAGCTCGGGTGGTACTTGCAGCTGTTCGCCGGCGTCAGCAGGCCGAACGTGTACCGCCAGGCGTAGACCAAGCCGATGCCCAGGTACTTCACGCGGCGGCCTTCTCGAGCACCTCGGTCACGCGCTCGGCAAGCCATTCGTGGCCGCGCGTGTCGGCGGGCTCCGCCAGTCCCGGCCTCGCGACGAGCACGTAGTCGTGCCCGGGCCGCGCCCGGCCGGCGAGCTCCGTCCACGTCTCGCGCAGCTGGCGCTTGATCCGGTTGCGCACGACGGCGTTCCCGACCGACTTGGGCACCGCCAGACCGAGGCGCGGCTCATCCGAGTCCGACTCCTCCCGAGGGAACCAGTAGAGGACGAGGAATCGCGTCGACGCGGAGCGGCCGCTGCGGTAGACGGCGTCGAAGTCCCGCGAACGGGACAGGCGGTGGCGGCGCTGCACGAGGCGAGGATAGTCGGGCGAGCTCAGGCGGAGAGCCGCTTGCGGCCCTTGGCCCGCCGGCGCTTCAGGATCGCCTGCCCGGCACCGGTCGACATGCGGGCGCGAAAGCCGTGCTTGCGTTTCCGGCGACGGACGTTGGGCTGGTAGGTGCGCTTCAAAAGAATGTCTCCGAGTCGAGAAAGCGGGGCCGCCGCGAGGCGGAGCGAAAGTATAGACGAGGCATTCGAAAATCGGTTATCCACACCCGGAGTGGGTCCGGGAAAACACCCGCAAACGGCCACCGCGGAGCACCGTCTCCCACAGGTTCTCCACAGCTGTGGATTGTGGTGTGGACGTATAAAAATCCCTGCAAATTGGCATGTTTTGCCCCCGGCGCGGCAGTTGAGGGCGCTCGAAGACGCTGCTATGCTCGCCGCTCCCCGACCCCCGATGCAAGGAGCCGGCCCCCGCGTGGAGCACCAGATCGAGCTGACCGCAGAGACCCTGTGGAACGAGGTTTCGAGTCGGCTCAAGGGGGCGCTGAACGAATCGACGTTCGGCAACTGGTTCGGCAACGCGGAGGGAGTCGCTCTCACCGACGACGCGTTCGTGCTCTCGGTTCCGAACGACTTCGCCCGGGAGTGGATCGAGGGCCACTTCCTCGGCCTGATCCGCGCGGCCGTGAAGGACGCGACCGGCCACGAGCGGCGGATCCATCTGAGCGTGCGCGACGAGGCCCTGGCCGAGAACGCCGCGGACGGACTCGCTCGAGCAACCCGTCCGCCAGCGCGCTCCCGAGCCGGCCGCGAGCGGCTCGATGAGCCTGAAGTACACGTTCGACCTCTTCGTGATCGGCTCCTCGAATCGCTTCGCCCACGCAGCGGCGCTCGCAGTCGCGGAGGCGCCGGCGCAGGCGTACAACCCGCTCTTCATCTACGGCGGGACCGGGCTCGGGAAGACACATCTGCTGCAGGCGGTCGGTCAGTACGTCGGCGAGCACGGCAGTGGGCTGACGGCGCGCTACGTCACGAGCGAGACGTTCATGAACGACTTCATCAACTCGCTCCGCGACAAGCGGATCGAGGGCTTCAAGCAGCGCTACCGCACCTACGACGTCCTCCTCGTCGACGACGTCCAGTTCTTCGAGGGCAAGGAGCGGATCCAGGAGGAGTTCTTCCACACCTTCAACTCGCTCTACGAGGCGGGCCGGCAGATCGTGATCTCGTCCGACCGGCCGCCGAAGGAGATCGCGACGCTCGAGGAGCGGCTGCGCTCGCGCTTCGAGTGGGGGCTGATCACGGACATCCAGCCGCCCGATCTCGAGACCCGGATCGCGATCCTGCGCAAGAAGGAGAAGACCGACCGGATCCACGTTCCCGACCCGGACGTGCTCACATACGTCGCCGAGCGGGTGACGACGAACATCCGCGAGCTCGAGGGCGCGCTCACGCGGGTGGTCGCGTTCTCGTCGCTCACCGGCCGGCCGATGACGGTCGAGCTCGCCGAGGACGTGCTCAAGGACGTCTTCCCCCAGGGCCAGTCGGTCGAGATCTCGATCCGCCGGATCCAGGAGACCGTCTCCGAGCGCTTCGGGATGACCGTGAACGAGCTCTGCAGCGCCAAGCGCTCGCAGTCGATCGCCTATCCGCGCCAGGTCGCGATGTACCTCTCGCGGGCGCTCACGGACTCGTCGCTGCCGAAGATCGGCAAGGAGTTCGGCGGTCGCGACCACACGACCGTGATGCACGCGAACGCGAAGATCGAGGGGATGATCCGCGAGGACCGCTCTGTGTACAACCTTGTGCAGGAGCTGACCGCACGGATCAAGCAGGCCGGGTGATTTCTGTGGGAACCTTGCGAAACAGCCGCGAGCCTGTTGAAAGGCGCGCGTTCTCCACGGACTGGACCCACCGCGGAAACCCGCTCGGGGAGCCGGATTCGTCCGTCTTCCCCGTCGTCCACACTCCCTATGACTTCTACGAGAGGATTTAAAGACCTATGGAGACAGAGACGGCGGGAGCAGCAGCGGAGCCCGTGCTCGAGGAAAATGGGACGATGGCGGCGATGGCAACCGGCACCGGGATGAAGATCAGCGCCGCCCGTGACGAGCTCGTCGCGAAGCTGGGAATCGTCTCCCGCGCAGTGTCGACCCGGGGCACCGTGCAGGTGCTGTCCGGGATCCTGCTCAGTGCCGACGGCGAGACGCTCACGCTCGCGGCCACCGACATGGAGCTGTCGCTGCGCACGACCCTCGATGCGGAGGTCGAAGGCCAAGGCGCGGTTGTGATCCCGGGCAAGCCGCTCGTCGAGCTCGCGCGCCTCCTGCCCGAGAGCGAGGTCACGATCGAGTACCGCCCCGAGGAGGGCACGGTGCAGATCGTCTCGGGCTCGTACAGCTCGCGCCTGCACGTCTTCAACGCCGAGGACTTCCCGCGGCTGCCCGCCGTCGACGCGCAGCTTCACTCGATCGACCGCGAGGCGCTGCTCGAGACCGTCGACCGGGTCGCCCGCTCCGCCTCACGGGACGAGTCGCGTCCGGTGCTGACCGGCATCCTCGTCCGCTTCGAGGCCGGCAAGCTCGTGATGGTCGCGACCGACTCCTACCGGCTCTCCGTCAAGGAGACCGAGCTGGGCGAGACCGCGCCGGAGCTCGAGGCGATCATCCCCGCACGCGCGCTCACGGAGCTCTCGCGGCTCGCTACCGGCGACACCGTCGAGCTCGGCGTCCACGAGAACCACGTCGTCTTCGGCACCGGCACGGCCGACAGCTCGGACGCGTGGCTGACGACGCGCCGGATCGACGGCCAGTTCCCGAACTACCGCCAGCTGCTGCCGGAGACGTTCGAGGTCGAGCTGACGCTGCCGAAGTCGGAGCTCGCCGACGTCGTCCGCCGCGCGTCGGTGCTCGCGCTCCGGAACTCCCCGCTCCGCCTCCGGCTGGCCGAAGGGGAGCTGACCGTCTCGGCCCAGACGCAGGACGTGGGCGAGACGCAGGAGACCATGCCCGCGGCGTACTCGGGCGAGGAGTTCGTGATCGGCTTCAACGCGGAGTTCCTCCGGGACGGAGTCGACTCGATCGTCGGCGAGGACGTGCGCGTGAAGCTGATCAACCCGCTCCGGCCGGCGATCCTCGAGGACGCGGCCGGGGACTTCACCTACCTGATCATGCCGATCAGGCTGGCGGGGTAAGAGAAGCAGAGCCTGGTCGTCCGGGACGTCACGCTCCGCAACTTTCGCTCGTACGAACGCCTCGAGCTCGGGCTCGAGCCGGGTCTCGTGCTCGTGACGGGCGACAACGGAGCCGGGAAGACGAACCTGCTCGAGTCCCTGCACGTCGGCACACAGGGGTTCTCCCCGCGGACGCGGGCAGACCAGCAACTCGTCCGGCTCGGCGCCGAGGGAGCGCGGGTCGCGCTGGGGGGCGACCGTGCCGGCCGCCGGCTCGAGCTCGAGGTGACCCTGCAGCCGACGGGGAAGCGGGCCAAGCTGAACGGGGCAGCCCTTCGCTCGGCGGAGCAGCTTCGCGCCGAGGTGGCGACGCTCGTCTTCACGCCCGACCGCCTCGCCGTCGTCAAGGGCGGGCCTGCCGCCCGCCGCGCCTACTTCGACCGCACGCTCGGGCGCCTGCAGCCCAGCCGCGCCACGCTGCCCGTGGAGTACGCGGCCGCGGTCGGGCAGCGGAATGCGGCTCTCCGCCGCGTCCAGGTCGGCGTGTCGAGCCGCGATGCGGTGGCGCCGTGGACGGAGCAGGTGGCAACGCTGGGGGCGCAGCTCGTCGCCCATCGGCGGGAGGCGCTCGGCGTGCTGTCGCCCGCCTTCGCGGAGCGCGCGGGCGAGCTCGGGCTTCCCGGATGCGGAGCTCGAGTACACCGGCGAGCCGCCGACCGTCGAAGCGCTCGAGGCCCGGCTCGAGCGTGACCTCGAGCGAGCGGTCACCGGCCTCGGCCCGCACCTGGACGACGTCGCCGTGCGCTCCGGCGGTCGTGATCTGCGCACATTCGGCTCGCAGGGAGAGCAACGGATGGCCGTGCTCTCGCTCCTGCTCGCCGAGGCGGAGGTGATCGCCGAGCAGCGGGGGACGCCGCCGCTCGTCCTCCTGGACGATGTTCTCTCCGAGCTCGATGCGTCGCGCCGGCGGATTCTGGCGGAGCGGATCGGTCGGGTCGGACAGGCTGTCGTGACGGCAACCGGTGCGGAGGCGCTGCCGCTCGAGCCGGCCCAGCGGCTCGAGGTGACGCCGGGAGCGGTGCGGGCGGCGTGATGGAGCGGGTCGACGCGGAGGTGCGGCGGGAGCTGAGCCGGTTCGGCCCGCTCGAGGGCGGCACTGCGACGATCGCCCGCGCCTGGCCGCGAGCCGTCGGCGAGACGATCGCCCGCAACGCCTGGCCGGCGCGGGTCGCCCGGGACGGCACGCTGCACGTCGCGACCGTCTCGTCCACGTGGGCGTTCGAGCTCGGCCGGCTGGCCGAGACGGTCCTCGAGCAGTTGCGGGCCGAGCTCGGAACGGCCTCGCCCCGCGCGCTCTCCTTCGCTCCCGGACCGGTTCCCGACCCACCTGCGGACCGCGCCGCCGAGAGCGAGTCCGAGCGGGTCATGGCCACGCCGGAGGAGGTCGCGGAGGCCGCCGCGATCGCGGCCGGAATCGAGGACGCCGAGCTGCGCCGGCTGGTCGCGAGAGCGGCCGCCGCGAGCCTCGCGAGAGGCCGTCCAGACGAGGCCGACGACCGGTGTTTCTGATACACTTGACTTCGCCCGCAAAGCGGCTATTTGCAGGGCTTTTTTCATGACCGAAACCGCTTACACCGCAAAAGACATCACCGTTCTGGAAGGCCTCGAGCCCGTCCGGCTGCGGCCGGGGATGTACATCGGCTCGACAGGCCCGCGCGGCCTCCACCACCTCGTCTACGAGGTGGTCGACAACGCCGTCGACGAGGCCCTCGCGGGCCGCAACGACTACGTCGAGGTGACGCTGCATCCGGACAACTCCGTGACGGTCACCGACCACGGCGCCGGCATCCCGGTCGAGGTGATCGAGGACCAGGGCCTCTCCGCGCTCACGGTCGTGCTGACGAAGCTGCACGCCGGCGGCAAGTTCGGCGGCGACGGCTACAAGGTCTCCGGCGGCCTCCACGGCGTCGGCGTCTCGGTCGTGAACGCGCTCTCGGAGCGGCTCGTCGCGGAGGTCAAGCGCGACGGCAGGATCCACCGCCAGGAGTTCGAGCGCGGCGTCCCGCGGGGCGACGTCGAGATCGCCGGCGAGGTCCCGAAGGGCGAGACGGGGACCACGATCTCGTTCCTGCCCGACTCGGAGGTTTTCGAGGAGGTCGACTTCTCGCTCTCGACCCTGGTCCAGCGCCTGCGCGAGACGGCGTTCCTGACGCGCGGCCTCCGGATCGTGCTCGTCGACGAGCGCGAGGGCGAAGAGCGGCACGAGTTCTATGCCGAGGGCGGGATCAGGGACTTCGTCGCGTTCGTCAACGACGCCAAGGACCCGGTCCACAAGCACATCGTCTTCTTCGACGGCGAGAGCGAGCACGGTCACGTCGAGGTGGCGATGCAGTGGAACACCTCGTACGTCGACTCCGTCTACTCGTTCGCCAACAACATCAACACCCACGAGGGCGGCACCCACCTCCAGGGCTTCCGCGCGGCGCTGACGCGGACGCTGAACAAGTACGCGCGCGACAAGGGCCTGCTGAAGGAGAAGGAGGAGAACCTCGAAGGCGAGGACGTGCGCGAGGGCCTCGCGGCCGTGATCTCCGTCAAGCTCGCCAACCCGCAGTTCGAGGGACAGACGAAGACCAAGCTCGGCAACCCGCCGATCGCAGGCCTCGTCGAGTCGACCGTGAACGCGAGGCTCGCCGAGTTCCTCGAGGAGAATCCGCAGGACGCGAAGCAGATCATCACGAAGGCCGTCTCTGCCGCCCGCGCCCGCCAGGCGGCACGCAAGGCGCGCGAGCTGACCCGGCGCAAGAGCGCGCTCGAGAACAGCTCGCTGCCCGGCAAGCTGGCCGACTGCTCGATCAAGGACCCGGAGTCGGCGGAGCTCTTCATCGTCGAGGGCGACTCCGCCGGCGGCTCGGCCAAGATGGGGCGCGATCGCACCTACCAGGCGATCCTGCCGCTGCGCGGGAAGATCATCAACTCGGAGAAGAACCGGATCAACAAGGTTCTCTCGAACAACGAGATCCAGGCGATGATCACGGCGATCGGCACCGGGATCGGCGACGAGCTCGACATCTCGAAGCTGCGCTACCACCGCGTGATCGTGATGACCGACGCCGACGTCGACGGCTCGCACATCCGGACGCTGATCCTCACGTTCCTGTACCGGCAGATGTCGGAGCTGATCGACCGCGGGCACGTCTACATCGCCGTCCCGCCGCTCTACAAGGTCAAGCTCGGCAACCAGGAGTACTACTTCGAGAAGGACGCCCAGCTCGAGGAGCTGCTCGTCCGCGAGCGCGTCGGCGAGCTCGAGATCACGGCTCGCGACGGCGCGACCCTGAAGCTGACCGAGACCCGCTGGCGCCGCTTCGTCGGTGCGCTGGCCGAGTTCGAGGGCTGGCTGGCACGCCTCCGCGCCGACTATGGCCCGGCGGCCGCCGACTTCGTGATCACGCACCGCATCGTCGAGAACGACATCGCCTCGATCGTCGAGCTCGGCAAGGCGATCGACACCCACCCGGACAACGGCTACGCGCTCAGCATCCTCGACTCGAACGACGGCTCGCTCGACGTCAAGGTCGTGGAGACCGAGACGAGCTCCGCCACCCACGTGACGCTGCCGGCGGAGCTGTTCGCCTCGCCGATCTACGCCAATCTGCGCAAGGCGTACGGGAAGCTGCTCGAGATCGTCGGCCCGCCGCCGTTCGCGCTCGCCTCGGGCAAGAAGCGCCGTGGCGCCGAGACGTACGGCTCGCTCCGGTACGACGCGCTCGATCTCGCGAAGGAGGGCTTGCAGCTCTCGCGCTTCAAGGGCCTCGGCGAGATGAACGAGGAGCAGCTCTGGGAGACCACGATGGATCCGTCCCGCCGGCTGCTCGTCCGCGTCGATGTCGAGGACGCCTCTGCGGCCGATCGCATCTTCTCGACCCTGATGGGCGACCAGGTCGAGCCCCGCCGCGCGTTCATCGAGGAGAACGCACGCGACGTGAGGTTCCTCGATGTCTAGCCGCTTTCAGATGCGCGCCGGTCTTCGGCCGGACGCCGGAACCACGGGTTCCCCGATGAGAGATGTCTGACGTCGTCGAGCCGCTCGGCGGCGGCCGGATCGAGTCGCGCGAGCTCGAGCAGGAGATGCGCTCGAGCTACCTCGACTACGCGATGAGCGTCATCGTCGGGCGCGCGTTGCCCGACGTGCGCGACGGCCTCAAGCCGGTGCACCGGCGCGTGCTCTACGGCATGCACGAGGCCGGCCTGCAGCCGAACCGGCCGTACAAGAAGTCCGCGGCCACGGTCGGCGACGTGATGGGCAAGTACCACCCGCACGGGGACGCCTCGATCTACGACACCCTCGTCCGGATGGCGCAGCCGTTCAGCCTGCGCTACCCACTCGTGGACGGGCAGGGCAACTTCGGCTCGATCGACGACGATCCGCCGGCCGCGATGCGGTACACGGAGGCGCGGCTCGCGCGCATGGCCACCGAGATGCTGCGCGACATCGACGCCGACACCGTCGACTTCGGCCCGAACTACGACGAGTCGCGCAAGGAGCCGACTGTGTTGCCGTCGCGCTTCCCGAACCTGCTCGTCAACGGCTCGGCCGGGATCGCGGTCGGGATGGCGACCAACATGCCGCCGCACCGGCTCTCGGAGATCGTGGACGCGATCGTGGAGCTGATCGACAAGCACTCCACCGACACCCCGGCGAACGTCGACGACCTGATGAAGCACGTCAAGGGACCGGACTTCCCCACCGGCGCGATCGTCATCGGCCGCCAGGGAATCCGCGACGCCTACCGCACCGGCCGCGGCCGGATCGTGATGCGCGCCCGCGCGCACGTCGAGGAGCTCCGCGGTGGCAAGAGCGCGATCGTCGTGACCGAGCTGCCCTACGGCGTCAAGAAGGGCGGCGAGTCCGGCGTGATCAAGAAGATCGCCGACCTCGTCCAGGACAAGGTGATCACCGAGGTCTCCGATCTCGCCGACCACTCCGACCGGACCGGGATGCGGATCCAGATCGAGCTCAAGCGCGACGCGATCCCGCAGGTCGTCCTGAACAAGCTCTTCAAGCACACCTCGCTGCAGGCGACGTTCGGCTACAACGCCGTCGCGCTCGTCGACAACGTGCCGAAGACGCTCTCGCTGCTCGAGCTCGTCCGGCACTACCTCGACTACCAGCGCGAGATCGTCATCCGCCGCTCCAAGCACGAGCTGCGCAAGGCAGAGGACCGCGCCCACGTCCTCGCCGGCTACCTGATCGCGCTCGACAACCTCGACGAGGTGATCCGCGTCATTCGCGCCGCCGCCAACACCGAGACGGCGCGCGAGCAGCTGATGTCGCAGTTCGACCTCTCGGAGATCCAGGCCACCGCGATCCTCGACCTGCGCCTCCGCGCCCTCACCGGGCTGGGGCGCAAGGAAGTCGAGGCGGAGTACGCCGATCTGCAGGAGCGGATCGCCGAGCTGCGCACGATCCTCGGCGACCCGGCGCGTGTCGACGCGCTCATCCGCGAGGAGCTGCTCGAGCTGAAGACGGTGTACGGGAAGAACGACGACCGCCGCACCGAGATCACCTCCGCCGAGGGTGAGCTCTCACTCGAGGACATGATCGCGGAGGAGGACATGGTGATCGCGATCACCCGCTCCGGCTACATCAAGCGGCTCCCCGTGAGCGCGTACCGCGAGCAGCGCCGCGGCGGCGTCGGGGTGATGGGGATGGACCTCAAGGACGAGGACTACATCGAGCACCTCTTCGTCGCCTCGACCCACGACTACGTCCTCTTCTTCAGCACCGTCGGCAAGGTCTACCGGCTCAAGGTGCACGAGCTCCCGCTCGGGTCCCGCCAGTCGAAGGGGCGGGCGATCGTCAACCTGCTGCCGTTCCGCCAGGACGAGCAGGTGAAGGCGGTGATCGCGACGCGCGACTTCAAGGAGGCGAAGTTCCTCGTCTTCGCGACGAAGAAGGGCGTCGTCAAGAAGACGGAGTTCCTCGCCTACAACACGCCGCTCAAGGCCGACGGGATCATCGCGATCAAGATGCGCGAGGACGACGAGCTCGTCGGCGTGCGTCTCTCCGACGGCGACGACGACATCCTGATGGTCTCGCGCGGCGGCCAGGCGATCCGCTTCCACGAGTCCGAGGTCCGCGGGATGGGCCGGGACGCGTCCGGCGTCCGCGGCATGAACCTCCGCAACGACGACGAGGTGATCGAGGTCGACATCGCCCACGACGACACCGACCTGCTGGTCGTGACCGAGAACGGGTTCGGCAAGCGCACGCCGGTCCGGGACTATCCGGTCAAGGGTCGCGGCGGCCTCGGCGTCAAGACGGTCCAGCTCTCCGAGGCGCGCGGCAAGCTCGCCGGCGCGCGGGTCGTCCGCGACGGCTACCAGGTGATGCTGATCTCCACCGGCGGCACGGTGATCCGGATCTCGGTCGAGGAGGTCAAGCGGCTCGGCCGCTCGACCCAGGGCGTGATCGTGATGCGGCTTCGTGGAGATGAGGAGAAGGTCTCGAGCCTCGCGCTCGTGATGGAGAGCGACGCGTCCGACGCAGCGGTCGACGAGGCGGCCGAGGCGGCCGCAGCTGCCGGGGTCGAGCCCGCATCTGAGCCCGACTTCGACGAGGACGGCTTCCCGACCGCCCCCGGCGAGGCCGACGGCGACGACTGAGCCGAATCCTCGCGATTTCTCCGCGTACCTCTTCCAAATCCCGGTCAGAAGCGTGTATATGTTCGTCCCGAGGGGTCGTCGTATCCGCCGATAAAGGGATGAGCATGGCTTACAACACGCAGGTGGACATCCTCGAGCCCGTCAACCTCACCGAGCATCTCGACAAGATCGAGCTCTACCTCGGCCAGGTCTGCCAGATCGCGGGCATCTCGAAGATGCAGCTCGACTACTGGACGAACAAGGCCCAGATCCCGACCAAGGGCAAGAAGCAGCGGATCTACGACATCGAGGCGCTCGAGACCGTGATGCTGATCAAGCAGGCCAAGGACAAGGGCCTGAACCTCGGCGCCGCGATCGAAGCCGCCCGCCGCTTCCGGGCCGCCAACACCGAGCTCGTCGTCTAGCTCGTCCCGCCGCCGCTCTCGCCGGCCGCCTTGCCCATGAAGGCCGTCAGCATGTCGATCGGCGCCGGGAAGACGATCGTGGTCGCGTTCGTCGCTCCGATCTCGAGCAGCGTCTGCAGGTAGCGCAGCTGCAGCGCCATCGGCGAACGCGCCATCACGTCGGCCGCCTCCGCGAGCTTCTGCGACGCCTGGAACTCGCCCTCGGCCGCAATCACCTTCGCGCGCCGCTCGCGCTCGGCTTCCGCCTGGCGCGCCATCGCACGCTGCATCCCGGTCGGGATCTCGACGTCCTTCACCTCGACGATCGAGACCTTGACGCCCCAGGGCGAGGTCGCCTCGTCGATGATGTTCTGCAGGATCGCGTTGATCTTGTCGCGCTCCGAGAGCAGCTCGTCGAGCATGTGCTGGCCGAGCACCGAGCGCAGGGTCGTCTGCGCGATCTGCGATGTCGCGACCATGAAGTTCTCGACCTGCACGATCGCGTTCTTCGGCTCGACGATCCGGAAGTAGGCGACCGCGTTCACCCGCACGGGGACGTTGTCCTTCGTGATCACCTCCTGCGGCGGCACGTTGAGCGTGATCGTGCGCAGGTCGACCTTGACCATCCGGTCGACGACCGGGATCAGCAGGAAGAGGCCGGGGCCCTTCGGCTCGGGGAGGAGACGGCCGAGGCGGAAGATGACGCCGCGCTCGTACTCGCGCGCGACCTTGACGGCGGCGAAGAGGAACAGCAACAGCAGGAAGGCGATTGCTGCGATGGCGATCAGTGCGACCACGGCGTCTCTACGTCCTTTCGGGCTCGAGGGTCGGTGCGGGCTGCGGGGATCCTACGACGAGCTCGAGCGTCTCCGCCTCGACCCCTTCCACGACCAGCTGGTCGCCGGGCACGAGAGGCACGTCGTCGGCGCCGCGCGCGTGCCAGAGCTCGCCGTCGACGAAGACGAGGTTCTCGCCGCGGACGACGGCCGGCTCGCCGACGAGCCGGTGCGAGCCGACGGCGACGGGGACGCGCCGCACCTGGGCCGCTTTCGTCAGCGCGAGGCCGAACAGGAGCGCGAGCGTGCCCGCGATCGCGACTGCGACCGGCATCGAGACCTGGTAGGCGTCGCCGGCCGGGTCGAAGAGCATCAGCGCCCCGATCACGAACATGACGGCGCCGGCGACCGCGAGGGCACCGTGCGAGACGATGAACGCCTCGGCGATGAAGAATCCGGCCGCGAGCAGCATCAGGAGCAGCCCCGCGGCGGAGATCGGCAGCACCTGGAGCCCATAGAGGCCGACGATCAGCGAGATCGCGCCGACCGTGCCGGGGAAGACGAGGCCGGGGTTCCAGAGCTCGACCACGATCCCGATCAGGCCGATCGAGAGCATCAGCGCGATGATGTTCGGGTCGATCAGGAGGTCGAGCAGCCGCTTCCACGTCGAGAGCTCGACCCGCTCGATCTGTGTTTCCGGCGGCGTCGAGATCGTCAGGCCCTTCGGCTCTGTCGTCATCCCGTCGATCTGACGGAAGAGGTCGGGATAGTCCTCTGCGATCACGTCGATCACGTTCTGCTCGAGCGCCTCGGTCGCGCCCAGGTTCGTCGCCTCGGTGACCATCTCGCGAGCCACTTCGACGTTGCGGCCGTGCTCGCGCGCGAGCTCGCCGATATAGGCGGCGGCATCGTTGACGATCTTGCGCCGCAGGTCGTCGGAGATGTCCTCGCCGCCGATCGAGACGGGCGTCGAGGAGCCGATGTTCGTCTGCGGCGCCATCGCGAGCACGTCGGCCGCCATCCCGATCACGGCTCCCGCGGAGTCGGCGCTCGCCCCCGGGGGCGCGACGTAGACGACCACCGGCACGTCCGCGGCGAGGATTCCCTTGACGATCTCGCGCATCGACGAGGCGAGCCCGCCGGGGGTGTCCATCTCGATCACGACCGCGTTGTAGCCCTCCTCCTCGCCGCGCTCGATCGCGTCGAGCAGGAAGTCCTGGGTGACGGGGTTGACGTCGTTCTCGAACTCGGCGACGAGCACGCGGGGGCTCGAGTCCGCGGCGGGTGCGGCAACGGCCAGGCCGGCCGCGGCTGCCGCTGCGGCGACCACCAGGGCTGCCCGTCTGAGGCCCGCCACGCCTTGACTCTAGCTGTAAGGATTCGGTCAAACGAGGGGCCGGGCTCTTGTCGCCGAAGGGGGAAGCCGCCACCCTTCGGTGGAGACGCCGCCGTGCCCACACGCCCCCTCCTCCTCATCGGCCTCGTCCTCGCGCTGCCGGCGCCCGCGTTGGCGCAGGAGGCGACGATCGTCTCGCGCGACGTGCCGCTGGCCGGGGAGCGGCTGCTCGCGTCGAGCGCCCCGCCCGCGCGCTTCAACCTCGTCGGCCTGCATTGGCGTGGCAGCGGCACCGTTCAGTTCAGGACACGCTCGACGGACGGTCGCTGGAGCGGGTGGAAGGACGCCGCGCCGGAGGTCGAGGATCGTCCCGACGCCGGCACCCCCGAGCGGGTCCGCGCGAGCGGCTGGCGGCTCGGCAACCCCTGGTGGGTCGGCGCCTCGAACGGGATCGAGTACCGGCACCGCGGTCGGGTCGACCGGCTGCGCGCGTGGTTCGTCTGGAGCCCGGCCGCCGGGGTCCCCGCGCGGACGCTGCAGAAGGCTGCAGCGCCCGCGATCGTGCCGCGGAAGGGCTGGAACGCGGACGAGAAGATCCGCCGCGCCGGCCCGTCGTTCGCGGCCACGCTTCGGCTGGCGCTCGTCCATCACACCGCCGGCGCCAACGGCTACACCGCCGCGGAGGCACCGGCGCTGGTGCGCGCGATCCAGCTCTACCACGTCAAGGGCAACGGCTGGAACGACGTCGGCTACAACTTCCTCGTCGACCGCTTCGGCACCGTCTACGAGGGCCGCTACGGCGGAGTCGAGCGCAACGTCGTCGGGGCGCACGCCGAGGGCTTCAACACCGGCTCGGTCGGGGTGGCCGTGCTCGGCGAGTACAGCTCCCTCGCGGTGACGCCGAAGGCGCGCGAGTCGGTCGCGCGGCTGCTCGCCTGGCGGCTCGACCTCGCCCACGTCGATCCGGCGACGACGCAATCGTTCATCTCCGGCGGCAACGCGCGCTTTCCCGCAGGCCTGCCGGTGTTCCTCCGCACGGTCTCGGGCCACCGCGACACGGGCTTCACCGACTGCCCGGGCACCGCTCTCTACAACCTCCTGAACTCGATCGGCGGCGAGGTCTCGCGGCTCGGCCTGCCGAAGCTGTACGCGCCGACGGTGTCCGGCTCGGTCCCGGGCACGCTCCGATTCCGCGCGAAGCTCTCGGCGGCGCTGCCCTGGACGGTCGACGTCTACGACGCGGCCGGGAACGCCGTCGGGTCGTCGACCGGCACCGGGCCGACGGTGGACTGGACCTGGGACGCGAGGGCGCTGTTGCCGGGGAGCTACTCGTACTCGATCCGGTCGGGGGTCGATGTGACGCCCGCCGAAGGAGCGATCGGCGGCGGCGACATCTCGCTCGCCATCGCCGGCCTCGCCGCCGACCCGGAGACCGTCTCGCCGAACGGCGATGGGAGCGCCGACAGCACGACGGTCACCTACACCCTCAACACGGCGGCGAACGTCGGCGTCCGCGTGCTCGACATCCTCGGCGCCGAAGTGGCGTCCTTCCCGAGGGCGTGGCGCCGCGCGGGCGAGCACGTGCTCCGCTTCGATCCGACCCCGCTCGCGGACGGCGTCTTCCGGATCGAGCTCACAGCCAACGCCACCGGCGGCCAGGTCGTGTCCGCTTCGACGCCGCTCGCGGTGACCCGGACGCTGGGCGCCGTCGCCGCGACGCGGCTCGCATTCAGCCCGAACGCGGACGGGCGTGCCGACCGGATCTCGTTCAGCTTCGCCCTCGCCTCCCCTGCCGACGTGCGGCTGCGGATCCTCAGGAACGGCAAGTGGGTGGCGACGCCGTTCGCAGGCCCGCTCGAGCCCGGCGTCCAGCGGGTGCAGTGGGACGGGACGAAGCGCGTCGGCAGGCTCCTGGACGGGACGTACGAGGCGGTGGTCGAGGCGACCGATCCGATCGCCACCTCGATCGCATCGCTCCCGTTCTCGGCCGACACGCGTCAGCCGCGCCTCAGGATCGTTCAGCGGAGCCCGCTCCGGATCTGGGTCAGCGAGCCGGCCCGGCTCACGCTGCGCTTCGGCACGCGCAGCCTCGTCTACGACGCCGCCGCGGCGGGAACCCGTCTCGTCCCGAAAGCGCCGCGTCTCGGCATCGTTCGCGCCGTCGCCTGGGATCCCGCCGGCAACAAGAGCATCCCAGCGTCGAAGCGGTAGCGCCGCACGAGTCCGTAGACTCGGCAGGTGCAACCGCCCGTGCGCAGATCGCGTCCAATCGGTCAGGACCTCCGGCATGACGAGCCGCTGGTCTACGAGAGGCTGAGCGATCCGATTCTGGTGAAGCGAGCGAAGGACGGCGACCGGCATGCCCTGGCGGCGCTCTGCGAGCGGCACGCACCGCGCGTCGAGCGGCTCGCGCGCCACTTGCTGCGCGACGGCGAGGACGCCCGCGACGCAGCGCAGGACGCGCTCGCCAAGCTGTGCGTCAAGCTGCCGCAGTTCCGCGGCGAGTCGTCGTTCTCGACCTGGCTGCACCGGCTGACCGTGAACGCGTGCCGGGACGTCGCCCAGCGCCAGCTCGCCCGGCGTTGCGAGCCGCTCGTCGAGGATCGCCGCGAGGCACGTGACGGCGACCCCGCCCGGGCGGCCGAGGACTCCGAGCTGCGCGCCGAGCTCGGCGCCCACCTGGCGGAGATCGCGCCGGCGCAGGCGAAGGTGGTCGTGCTCAAGCACGCCTTCGACTTCAGCTTCGAGGAGATCGCCGGCTCCGAGGGAATGCCGGTCGGGACCGCGAAGTGCTACGCCCACCGCGGCCGGAACGGGCTCCGCGAGAGGCTCTCCGCGTGAAGCTCCCGCTCGACAAGGCCGCGATCGAGGAGATCCTGCCGCACCGCGATCCCTTTCTCCTGCTCGACGAGGTGACGGAGCTGGAGCCGAACCGGCGCGTCGTCGCCCGCAAGCTCGTCACCGAGGAGGACTGCGCGGGCCACTTTCCCGGCAACCCGATCATGCCCGGCGTGAAGATGGTCGAGGCGCTGGCGCAGGCCGGGGCCGTCGCCGTGCTGAGCGAGGAGGAGAACCGCGGCCGGATCGCGCTCTTCGCCGGCATCGACGACGTCCGCTTCAAGCGGGTCGTCCGGCCGGGCGACGAGCTCACGCTCGAGTGCGACCTCGAGACCGTTCGCGGCCCGATCGGGAAGGGCAAGGCCCGCGCGACAGTGAACGGCGAGCTCGCAGTGCGCGGCACGCTCACCTTCGCCGTGGACAGGTCATCGTGATCGGGTCGGCGAACGGGCGCCGGATCGGGATCACCGGCCTCGGCGTTCACGTCCCCGACCGCGTCTTCACCAACAAGGACCTCGAGCAGTTCGTCGACACCACCGACGAGTGGATCGTCGAGCGGACCGGGATCAGGGAGCGCCGCTTCGCCGCCGACGACGAGGCGCTGACCGACATCGCCCGCCCCGCCGCGGTCGCGGCGCTCGAGGACTCGGGCACCCGCCCTGACGAGATCGACCTGCTCATCTGCGCCACGGTCACCCCGGACATGATGTTCCCGACGAGCGCGGCGATCCTCGCCGACGAGCTCGGGATGCCGGACGCGGCCGCCTACGACCTCCTCGCCGGCTGCACCGGATTCGTCTACGCGATCGCGCAGGCGTATGGAATGCTCGCCGGCGGGCTCGCGAACAAGGCACTCGTCGTCGGCGGTGACGTCCTTTCGAAGATCCTCGACTGGGGGGACCGCTCGACGCTCGTGCTCTTCGGCGACGGGGCCGGCGCGGTCGTGCTCGAGCGGGTCGACGAGGGCGGCTTCCTCGGCTTCGAGCTCGGCGCGGACGGCGGCGGCGGCGAGCACCTCTGGCTGCCGGGCTCCGGCTCGCGGCGGTTCGAGGATGCGGACCGGCTCGTGAAGATGAACGGCCGCGAGGTGTTCAAGTTCGCGACGCGCGTGCTGGTCTCGTCGGCGGAGGCCGTGCTGAACGAGTGCGGCCGCACGGTCGACGAGGTGGACGTCTACGTGCCGCATCAGGCGAACAAGCGGATCATCGACCACGCCGCGCGCAAGCTCGGGATCCCGGAGGAGAAGGTCGTCGTCAACGTCGACCGGTTCGGGAACACGTCGTCGGGCTCGATCCCGCTCGCGCTCGCCGACGCGGCCGCCGACGGCCGCCTCCGCGAGGGAGAATTGGTGTTGATGACCGGAATGGGAGCGGGCCTGACCTGGGGCTCCGCGTTGATCGAGTGGAATCGAGGAGGAGTAGCCGCGTGACCAAGATCGCCTTCATGTTCCCGGGCCAGGGCTCGTACGAGGCCGGGATGGGACGCGACGTCGCCGAGGCAGTGCCCGAGGCGATGGCCGTCTACGAGGCCGGCAGCGCCGCGTCGGGCCTCGATCTCCGCCAGATCTGCTTCCACGATCCGGTCGAGAACCTGCTGGACACGAAGTTGCAGCAGCCGGCCCTTGTCGCGACCAGCCTCGCGATCAACGAGGCGATCCGCGCGCGCGGGATCACGCCGGACTTCGTCGTCGGCCACTCGGTCGGAGAGTTCGCCGCGCTCGGAGCCGCGGGCTCGATCCCGGCCGACGCGGCGATCGGGCTCGTGACGCAGCGCGGGATCGCGATGGCAGAGGCGGCACGGGACCGGCCCGGCTCGATGGCCGCGATCCTCGGGCTCGCGGACGAGGTCGTCGAGGGCCTCTGCCGCAAGATCTCGAACGTCTGGCCTGCGAACTACAACTGCCCCGGTCAGATCGTGATCTCGGGCGAGGACTTCGCGGTCGGGGAGTGCTGTGCCGAGGCGGAGCGGGAGGGCGCCCGCCGGGCCGTCCGGCTGCGGGTCTCGGGCGCGTTCCACTCGCCGCTCGTCGAGCGTGCCGCCGACAAGCTGCGCCCGGCCGTCGAGAAGATCCACTTCGCCGATCCTCGGACCGCGTTCATGTCCACGGTCACGGCGAAACTCGAGGAAGCGGCGCACTACCGCGAGCTGCTCGTGAGCCAGCTGACTGCGCCGGTCAAGTTCACACAGGCCGCCCGCGAGCTGATCGGCAAGGGGGTGACCGTCTTCGTCGAGGTCGGCCCCGGCAACGTGCTCAGCGGTTTACTGAAGAGGATCGACCGCGGCGTGAAGACCATCGCCGTGAACGACCTCAAGTCCCTGAACGAGCTCGAGGACGCACTTGCCTGAGTTCGCGTCCCTCGAGGGGAAGACCGCCCTCGTCACCGGCGCGTCGAAGGGAATCGGGAAGGCGATCGCGATCGAGCTCGCGGGTGCCGGCGCCTCCGTGGTCGTCGGCTACCGCTCGGGCAAGGACGAGGCCGAGGCGCTCGCGGGCGAGCTCGGCGGTCGCGCGATCCAGGCCGACGTCTCCAGCGCCGACGACGCGAAACGGCTCGTCGAGGAGGCGGGGGACCTCGACATCCTCGTCAACAACGCCGGCCTCACGCGAGACGGGCTGCTCGCTCGGATGTCCGACGACGACTGGCGGACGGTGATCGACACCAATCTCGCCTCGGTTTTCTACACCTGCAGAGCGGTGACGAGGCCGATGATGAAGAAGCGGGCCGGTTCGATCGTGAACATCTCGTCGATCGTCGGCGTCCACGGCAACTGGGGCCAGACGAACTACGCCGCCTCGAAGGCCGGGATCATCGGCTTCACGAAGTCGCTGGCGCGGGAGCTCGGTTCGCGCAACATCCGCGCGAATGTCGTCGCACCCGGTTATGTGAAGACGCAGCTGACCGACGTGCTCCCCGAGGAGGCGACGGGCACGATGCTGGCGCAGACGCCGCTCGGACGGCTGGGCGATCCGGAGGACGTGGCCGGAGCGGTACGCTTCCTCTGCTCCGACGCCGCCTCGTTCATCACGGGCGAGGTGCTGCTCGTCGACGGCGGACTGGGGATGTAAGTGGCTGGAGACAACGGAAGAAGACGCGTCGTCGTGACCGGGCTCGGGATGGTGACGCCGCTCGGCAACGACGTCGAGACCTCGTGGTCGAACCTGATCGCGGGGGAGTCGGGGGCGGCCGAGATCGAGCAGTTCGACGCCGACGAGTTCCCCGTGCACTTCGCCTGCGAGTTGAAGGGCTTCGACCCGACGCAGTGGATCGAGCGCAAGCAGGCACGGCGCATGGACCGCTTCGCGCAGATGATCGTCGCCGCGGCCCGCCAGGCGGAAGCCGACTCCGGACTCGAGATCTCGAAGGAGTCCGATCGCGTCGGCGCGTCGATCGCCACGGGGATCGGTGGTCTCGGCGCCTTCCAGGACTGCTACGAGACGCTGATCGAACGCGGGCCGGACCGGGTCAACCCGTTCTCGATCACCGCGATCATTCCGAACATGGGCGCCGGCTGGGTCTCGATGGAGCTCGGCACGCGTGGCCCGCTCTCCTCCCAGTGCACCGCCTGCGCCGCCTCGAACATGGCGATCGGCGAGGGCGCCGACGCGATCCGGCTCGGACGGGCCGATGCGATGATCTGCGGCGGCACGGAGGCGGGGATCACCCGTGTCGGCATCGCCGGCTTCGGCGCGATGCGCGCGCTCTCGCGCCGGAACGAGGACCCGAAGCGGGCGTCGCGACCGTTCGACGCGGGCCGTGACGGCTTCGTCATGGGTGAGGGGGGCGGCGCGGTCGTCCTCGAGGAGCTCGAGCACGCGAAGGCGCGCGGGGCCAAGATCTACGCTGAGCTGATCGGGTACGGCGTCTCCTCGGACGCGAACCACATCACCGAGCCCGACCCGTCCGGCACGAACCCGGCTCGTGCGATGACGATGGCGTTCGCCGACGCGGGTATCGACCCGTCCGAGATCGGCTACATCAATGCGCACGGCACCTCGACCCCGCTCGGGGACGCCTCCGAGACCCGAGTGATCAAGCTCGCGGTCGGCGAGGAGAACGCGCGCGCGACCCCCGTCAGCTCCACGAAGGGCGCGACCGGACACTGCCTGGGCGCCGCCGGGGCGATCGAGGCGATCTTCACCATCCTCGCGACCGAGCGCGGCGTGCTGCCGCCGACGATCAACTACGAGGCCGAGGATCCCGAGTGCGACCTCGACTACATCCCCAACGAGGCGCGCGAGTCGGACATCCGGGTCGGCGTCTCGAACTCGTTCGGCTTCGGCGGGCACAACGCCTGCGTCGTGTTCCGCAAGCACGACGAGTGATCCGGCCGGCCGAGCCCGGCGACGCGGCCGCGGTCGCCGAGATCTGGCGCAGCGGCTGGCGCGACGGCCACCTCGGGCTCGTGCCCGAGGCGCTTGCCGCGGTGCGGACGGACGAGTCGTTCGCGACGCGTGCGGCCGAGCGCGTGAGCGACACGACCGTCGCCGTCGTGGACGGCGAGGTCGCCGGCTTCATCATGGTCGTCGGAGACGAGGCGGAGCAGGTCTACGTTGCGGCGGCGCACCGCGGGAAGGGCGTCGCCGACGCGCTGCTCGCCGAGGCCGAGAGGCAGGTCAAGGCGAACGGGCACGACGTCGCCTGGCTCGCCGTCGTGGACGGCAACGGGCGCGCGCGCTCGTTCTACGAGCGGATGGGCTGGCGCGACGACGGCGGCTTCGACTACCACGCTGCCGTCGAGGACGGAAGCACCGTCGCCGTCCCGTGCCGCCGCTACGTCAAGCCGGTCTAGAAACGCAGCTCGAGCAGGACGACATCGCGCCACGTGCCGTTCAGCCGGCCGATCCGCTCTCTGACCCCGACCTCGCGGAACCCGAGCGCACGGTGGAGGGCCAGGCTGGCGCCGTTGTCCGGGAAGATCCCCGCCTGGAGCGTCCAGAGGCCGCCCGCGCGTGCGCTCTCGATCACCGCTTCGAGGAGCGCTCGGCCGACACCGCGTCCCCGGGCCCGCTCGGCGACGTAGACGCTCTCCTCCCCGACACCGCGGTAGACCGCGCGGCGCGAGTACGGGACGACCGCGCACCAGCCGGCGATCTCGCCGTCGACGTCCGCGACGAACCGGTGTGCCGGGAGGTGCGCCGCGTCCCACTCCTCCCAGCTCGGGACGGTCGTCTCGAAGGTCGCCAGGCCGGTCGTGATTCCTTCGGCGAAGACGGCGGCGACGGCCGGATAGTCGTCTGGTTCGAGGGGGCGGACGAGCACGGGCCAACAGTAAGCTCCCGCCCATGTCCCGGTGGGCGACCTTCGACTGCTACGGCACCCTGATCGACTGGAACGCCGGCATCGGGAGCGTGCTCGAGCAGCTGTACGGCGCCGAGCAGGCACCGACGCTGTTGCGCCGCTACCACGAGCTCGAGCCGGAGGTGCAGGGCGCGGGTTACCGCACCTACCGCGAGGTGCTCGCCCTCACGCTCGAGCGGCTCGCGAACGAGGTCGGGTACGGGATCCCGGAGGGCGAGGGAGGCGCGCTCGCGCAGTCGCTCCCCGATTGGCCGCCGTATCCCGAGGTACCGAAGGCGCTCGAGGAGCTGCGCCGGCGGGGCTGGAGCCTCGCGATCCTCTCGAACATCGACCACGCGCTGATGATCGAGTCGGAGAAACGGCTCGGGGTGCCGTTCGACGTGATCGTGACGGCCGAGGACGTCCGCTCCTACAAGCCGGACCCGGGCCACTGGCAGCGATTCTTCGAGACGACGACAGCCGAGAAGGAGCGCCACGTCCACGTCGGCGCGAGCGCCTACCACGACGTCGCACCCGCGAAGGAGCTCGGGCTGAAGACCGTGTGGATCAGTCGCGGCGGTGCCGACTCGTTCGCGCACAAGGCCGACACCGAGCCCGATCGGGAGCTCCCGGACCTCTCCGCGCTGCCGGACACGCTCGACGAGCTCGTCTCGGCATGACACTCCGGCCGCCGCGCGACGACGACTTCGACGCGATGCTGGAGCTGATGAACGCCCATCAGCTCGCGGCCTTCGGCGAGGCGGACGCGACCGCGGAGGAACTGCGGCTCTGGCTGACGACGCCGTACGTCGAGGTCGAGAACGACATCCGCGTGCTCGAGCGCGACGGCCGGCTGATCGGCTACGCCGATGTCGACGCCACGCGTGAGGAGCCGCCACTCTGGTGGTGCGACGTGAAGGTCGATCCGCAGGCGGACGCGGACGAGGTCGTGCCGGCGCTCGTCTCGTGGCTGGAGGAGCGGACAGAGAGGGGCCGCCTCCGCGTGTGGACGTCCGAGGACGACCGGCGGATCACGGACGCGTTCACCGCGCTCGGCTTCGCACCGACCCGGCACTCCTACCGGATGGAGATCGACCTCGACGGGGAGGCACGACGGCCGGCCTGGCCGGACGGGATCACCGTCCGCCCGGTGCGCGAGGACGAGCACCGGCTCGTCTACGACACCGTCATCGAGGTCTGGCGGGACACCTCCGATCCGATCGACGAGACGTTCGACGAGTGGGCGCACTGGATGACCAGGACCGAGACGTTCGACCCCTCGCTGTGGTTCCTGGCGTTCGCGGGCGACGAGCTTGCCGGCTTCTCGCTCTGCAGGCAGAGCTCGACCGATCCGACGGCGGGCTACGTGGGGACGCTCGGCGTCCGCCGGCCGTGGCGCAAGCAGGGCCTCGGCGAGGCGCTGCTCCTCCATTCGTTCGACGCGTTCCGCGGGCGGGGCTGGTCGCGCGGGACGCTCGGCGTCGATGCGTCGAGCCCGACGGGCGCCACCCGCCTCTACGAGCGGGCCGGCATGCGCGTCTACCGCGACACCGCCCTCTTCGACCGGCCGGTTCGAGCATGAGCCGGCTGCGCGCCCGCTGCCCCGACTGCCGCACACTGACGGCGGTCGCGCTCGGGCCCGACTACCAGTGCCACGCGTGCGGGCGCGAGTTCGCCGCGGGGCTCGTCCGCGTCCCCCGGGCCTGGGGCGACGGCGGCGAGACGATGGCCGACGCGGCGCACACCGAGCTGCCCTATCCCGAGGCCGCGGTGATCGAGGCGGAGACGCTCGCCGAGCAGAACCTGCTCCTCGCCAGCGAGCTGCCCGACCGGCCGATCGTCCTCGGCGGCTGTTGTTGCTCCCACGTCGGCGCGATCGAGGCGCTCTCCGCGGGCGAGGAATGTCTCGCCGTCGTCTGGATCGACGCCCACGGCGATCTGAACACGCCCGAGACCTCGCCGTCCGGGAATGCGTGGGGCATGCCGCTGCGGATGGTGATCGACGACGGCGCCGTCCTGCCCCGCAACGTGGCGCTCGTGGGCGCCCGCAACCTCGACCCGCCCGAGGTCGAGTTCATCGAGGCCGCCGGGATCCAAACGGGCGACGGTGCGATCGAACGGGCGCTCGCAGGGGCGGACGCGGTCTACGTCGCGCTCGACTGCGACTCGTTCGAACCGGGCGAGCTGGCCGTCTTCATGCCCGAGCCGGACGGCCTTCGGCTCGCGGAGGTCGAGAGCCTGCTCGCGGAGCTCGCCTCGCGCACGCGTGTGGCCGGACTCGGCTTCACCGGGCTCGTCCGCGACGAGGGAAACGAGCCGAAGCTGGCCCGGCTCGCGGCCGCGCTCGGGCTCTAGCGCTTGTAACCCCACCACTGAGGCGCGGGTCTAAGATCGCACGATGTCCGAATCGACCCGGATCGACGTCTCGATCGAGCACAAGCAGGCACCGGAGCCGCCGCCGAAGAAGCACCCGAATACCTGCCCCGGCTGCGGCTCGCACTATCGCGACGACGAGCTCGCCGCCAGCCTGCGCGTCTGCACGCAGTGCGGCCACCACTTCCCGGTCAAGGCGCGGGAGCGGATCGAGCAGCTCGCGGACGCCGGGAGCTTTGCCGAGGAGGCGACCGACCTGCGCTCCGCCGACCCGCTCGGATTCTTCGACCTGCGCGCGTACAAGGAGCGGCTCGCGGAGGCGGAGGTGGCGACCGGCCTCGGTGACGCCCTCGTCGTCGGAGCGGCGACGATCGAGGACATCCCCTGCGAGCTGGCGGTGATGGACTTCTCGTTCATGGGCGGCTCGATGGGCTCCGTCACCGGGGAGAAGTTCGCGCGCGCCTGCGAGAGCGCCGCCGCCTCGAGCGTGCCGCTGATCTCGGTCTCCGCCTCCGGCGGCGCGCGGATGCAGGAGGGGATCCTGGCGCTGATGCAGCTGCCGAAGACGGTCGTCGCGGTCGAGGAGCTGCACGACGCAGGCTGCGCGCTGATCTCGGTGATGGCCCATCCCACGACCGGCGGTCTGCTCGCGAGCTTCGCGAGCCTGGGCGACGTGCTGCTGGCGGAGCCGGGCGCGCTGATGTCCTTCGCCGGTCCCCGCGTCGTCGCGCAGACGACACGGGAGAAGCTGCCGGACGATTTCGGGCTCGCCGAGTCGAATCTCCGCTTCGGCCACGTCGACGCGATCGTGCCCCGGCCTGAGTTGCGTCGCACGCTCGCACAGCTGCTTCGACTCTTCGGACAGGAGTAGGGTGGCGCGGGATGCAGAGATCAGATTGCGGGACCGGTTGAGCAAGTTGGGCGGGCTCGACCTCCTGCGCGGGGCACGCCTCTCCGGCGAGCTCGAGCGGCTGCAGCGGCAGCTCGACCGGATCGAGGCCGAGCCGACCGACGAGGAGATCTGGAGGTCCGTCGAGCTCGCACGGCACCAGGACCGGCCCTACACGCTCGACTACGTCGAGCGGATGCTGGAGGACTGGTTCGAGCTCCACGGCGACCGCGGCCGTGCCGACGACGCCGCGCTCGTGACCGGGCTCGGCAAGCTCGAGAACCGCACGATTGCGGTGATCGGCCATCAGAAGGGGCGCGACATCAAGGAGCGGACGAAGCGGAACTTCGGCATGGCGTATCCGGAGGGCTATCGGAAAGCGATGCGGGTGATGGAGCTCGCCGACCGGCACGGCTTCCCGGTCGTCACACTCGTGGACACGCCCGGCGCCTACCCCGGCGTCGCCGCCGAGCAGCACGGCCAGGGCGGCGCGATTGCCCGGTCGCAGGCCCGGATGGCGCGCCTCGGCGTGCCGACGGTGGCGTGCGTGATCGGCGAGGGAGGCTCCGGCGGCGCCGTCGCGATCGCGCTCGCCGACCGCGTCCTGATGCAGGAGAACGCGATCTACTCGGTGATCTCGCCGGAAGGCTGTGCGGCGATCCTCTGGCGGGACGCGGGCGAAGCGCGTAAGGCGGCCGCGGCGTTCAAGCCCGACGCCGCTCACTGTCTCGAGCTTGGCGTGATCGACGGGATCGTCCCCGAGCCCGAGGGTGGGGCGCACGAGAACCCGGACGAGGCGGCGCGGTTGCTGGCCGCTGCGATCGGCGACGCGCTCGACGAGCTCGCCGGCGCGACGTCACAGGAGCTGCGGGCGGCCCGGCGCGCGAAGTTCAGGGCGATGGGCGTGCTCGCCTGAGTGCGAACAGGGTCCAGCGAGTCTTTCCACAGCTTCCACAGGCTTTTCCCCCGTCCCGAATGCGGCCCGCAAACCGCTTGACTATGCGTTGAGGCCGGCAAAGCCGGCCTCAACTGACCCCCCGCTTCGGTGGAGAAGAGATCGCGCGCCGGTACGGCTGCGCCTTCTGTCGATCTCCGTTCGCGCCGTCGTCAAACCTCCGCAACGGGTATCTAATTTGCTGTGGCCTCGCTGAAGGACTACGAACGCAAGCGCACCCGCGGCAAGACGCCGGAGCCGTTCGCGAAGGGCCGGCGCGGCAAGGCGCCGACCTTCGTCGTCCAGCGCCACGACGCGCGCCGGCTCCACTACGACTTCCGGCTCGAGCGCGACGGCGTGCTCCTGAGCTGGGCCGTGCCGAAGGGTGTCCCGCTCGAGCCCGGCACGCAGCACCTGGCCGTGCACGTCGAGGACCACCCGCTCTCGTACGCGACCTTCGAGGGCGAGATCCCCGCCGGGAACTACGGTGCCGGGACCGTCGAGATCTGGGATCACGGCACCTACGAGCTCGTCGAGGAGAAGCCGAACGGCGGTCTGACCGTCGAGCTGCACGGCGAGCGGCTGAACGGGGAGTGGACGCTCGTGCCGGCGAAGCTCGGCGGTGACCCGAAGAACTGGCTGCTCGTGAAGAAGAAGGAGGCAGCCGCGGCCGAGCCCGGCCGCAAGCGGCGCTCGTACAAGCCGATGCTCGCCACGCTCGCCGACGACGTGCCGCGCGGCGACGAGTGGCTGCACGAGGTGAAGTGGGACGGCTACCGCGCGATCGTCACCGTCGCCGGCGGCGAGGTCGAGCTGACGAGCCGGAACGGCAACTCGCTCACGGCCCGCTTCGAGTCGGTCGCGCGCGCGGTCGTGCAGGCGGTGAAGACGCCGGACTGTGTGCTGGACGGGGAGGTCTGCGCGCTCGACGAGCAGGGGCGCGCCAGCTTCTCGGCGATGCAGCAGGGATCGGGGCCACTCGTCCTCTACGTCTTCGACGTGCTCGAGGTCGAGGGCGAGCCGCTGATCGACCGGCCCCTGACCGAGCGGCGGAAGCGTTTGGAGGCACTCCTCGATCGACGCAATCGGACCGTTCGCCTCTCCGAGACGTTCGACGACGGCGAGGGCCTCTACCGAGCGGCGGCAGACCAGGAGCTGGAGGGCGTCCTCAGCAAGCGCGCCGAGTCCGCGTATCAGCCGGGTCGGCGGAGCCGCGACTGGCTGAAGGTGAAGACCCAGGGCCGCCAGGAGTTCGTGGTCATCGGGTACACGAGCGGTCAAGGCCGCCGCTCGGGACGCTTCGGCTCGCTCGTGCTCGCCGTCAACGAAGGTGCAGGCCTGCGCTGGGTCGGGAACGTCGGCACCGGCTTCGACGACGCGGAGATCGACCGGCTGCTGCGGCAGCTGGAGCCGGTTCGCCGCGACACGTCGCCGCTCGCCGAGGTCCCGAAGATGCCGCGCGTGAAGAAGGGCGACGTCGTCTGGGTGGAGCCGAAGCTCGTGGCGGAGGTCCGCTTTGCCGAGTGGACGCACGATGGCCGGTTGCGCGCGCCGGTCTACCAGGGGCTGCGCGAGGACAAGGCGGTGAGCGACGTGCAACGCGAGCGACCGCCGATCCCGGAGGAGGTCCGGAAGGGGAAGCGCGTGCTGAAGCTCTCCAACCTGGACAAGGTCTTCTGGCCGGACGAGGGGATCACCAAGGGCGATCTCCTCGCGTACTACCGGGATGTGGCGCCGGCGATGCTGCCGCACCTGCGCGACCGGCCGTTCACGATGAAGCGCTACCCGGACGGGTGGACGGGCAAGTTCTTCTTCCAGAAGGACGCCCCGAAGCACATGCCGGACTGGATCCCGACGGCGAGGTTCGAGGCATCGACGCGCGACCGGCCGCCGAAGCGGCGGCTGATCGACTTCCCGCTCGTGAACGACGAGCTCGCGCTCCTCTGGGTGGTGAACATGGGCTGTATCGACATGAACACCTGGTACTCCCGGGTCGACAAGCCTTCGCGGCCGGACTGGGTGCTCTTCGACCTCGACCCGTCTCCGGACGTCGGCTTCCCCGAGACGATCCAGGTCGCGCTCTTGATCAAGCAGACGCTCGAGCTGCTCGAGCTCGAGTCGTTCCCGAAGACGAGCGGCTCGGAGGGGATCCACATTCTCGTGCCGGTCGCACGGCGGCACACGTACGCCGAGACGCGCGAGTTCTCGGAGATCGTCGCCGGCGCCCTGGCGCGGGCGCATCCGGGCCTCGTCACGACCGAGTGGACGAGGGCGAAGCGGCGCGGCGTCCTGATCGACTCGAACCAGAACGGCGAGGGGAAGACGATCGCCTCCGCGTACTCGGTGCGGCCGAAGGCGGGGGGGCCGGTCTCGACGCCGCTGCGCTGGGAGGAGGTGAACGACTCGCTCGACCCGTTCGCGTTCACGATGGACGCCGTGCTCGAGCGCGTCGCGCGCGAGGGCGACCTCTTCGAGGGCGTCCTGACGACGAAGCAGTCGCTCTCCGCGGCGCTGAAGACGCTCCGCTAGGCATCCACCGAGAGCACCAGCCTCCGGCCGTTCCGCTCGACCAGCGGCTCGAGCCCCGCATCGGCGAAGCTCTCGCGCAGCTTCGCCTCGAGCACGCGGGCGCCGGCAGCGTCGAACGCCTCGTAGAAGAGCCAGAGCCTGCCGCCGGGGCGCAGGAGCTGCACGAGCCGCTGCAGCTCCGGGCCGGCCCGCCTCGTCCAGAAGTGGTTGACCGACGCGGCGAACACGATGTCGAAGCTCGCCGGGACGAAGTCCGCCTCTTCCAGCGCGCAGGTGAGAAAGCGGGCGCGGCCGGCGGCGACGCTCGCCGCATTGCGCCGCTGCGCCCGTTCGGTCTGGACCGGCGAGCGGTCGATCCCCGCGAGCGTCCCGGTTGTGAGCCGGTCGAGCACGAGCGCAGCCGCGGCGCCGTTGCCGCCGCCGAGCTCGAGCACATCGTCGGTGGGCCGCGGCTCCAGCGTCTCCACGACCCAGCGCAGCCGGCCGGCGCTGCTCACCCGTCGAGCCGCTCCGGGTGGCCGAGGCCGGAGAGCTCGGCGATGTCGCGACGGAAGAAGAGCGAGGTCGTCCAGTCGACGACGACGCGGAGCTTGCGCGAGACGAGCGGCAGCTGGAGGAGGTGGTAGCTGCGGGTGACGAACCACCCCGGGAAGCCGCGCAGCATCACGCCCATCACGTCGGCGATTCCCTTGTAGCGGCCGAGGGTCGCGACCTGGCCGAGCATCTTGTAGCGGTACGGGGCCTCGTCGCCGCTCAGGTTTCCGGCGACGCGGCGCGCCTGGCGGAGCGCGTGCTGGCAGGTGGGTGGATCGAGCCGGCCCGGGGTCGCCTGGTTCGGGACGGCCGCGCAGTCTCCGAGCGCCCAGACCCGCTCGTGGCCGGCGACGCGGAGATAGGGGTCGACGGTGACCCGGCCTCGCTCATCGAGCGGCATCCCGAACTGGCCGAGTGTAGGACTCGCCTTCACTCCCGCCGTCCAGACGAGTGTGTGAGCCGGGATGCGGGTGCCGTTCGAGAGCACCGCCTCGTTCCCGTCGTACGACTCGAGCGTCGTCGAGACGTGGATCTCGACGCCCCGCCCCGACAGCTCCCTCGCGGCGTAGTCACCGAGCCGGCTGGGGATCTCGGAGAGGATCTTCGGCGCAGCGTCGACGAGCACCCAGCGCTGCGGCACGCCCCGGAGGCGCGGGTACCAGCGGAGCGCGTCGTGCGTCAGGTCGGAGAGCTCGGCGAGCGCCTCGACGCCCGCGTAGCCGGCACCGACGAAGACGAAACCGAGGTGAGCCGCCGCGTCTCCCGACGCGAGCTCTGCGTCGGCGGCCTCGAGCTCGCGCAGCACCCGGTTGCGCAGGTGGATCGCGTCGGTGAGGTCCTTGAAGCCGAGGCCGTGCTCGGCGAGCCCGGGCACCGGAAACGTGCGCGGCACGGCTCCAAGCGCCAGCACGAGCTGGTCGTAGTGGATCTCGAAGGCGCCCGCGTCGGGTGTCTCGACGCTCGCCGACCGCGCCGCCTCGTCGATCGCGGTGACGCGGCCGAGCACGAGCTCCGCGTGCGGGCACATCTGCCGCAGCGGCACGACCGTGTGGCGGGGCTCGAGCGTCCCCGACGCCGCCTCGGGGAGCATCGGCGTGTAGAGCATGAAGTTCTCGGGGTTGACGATCGTCGCTCCCCGCCTGCCGAGCAGGCGGGCGACATAGCCGCCCGCGAAGCCGCCGCCGACGACGAGTACCCCACCGCGCGCCTCACGCATCCGACGATTCTCGCAGCAACGGTTGTGAATTGACAAAGCTTATTCCTGTCATTAGAACTCCGAATCTCAAGTAAATCGGTAGACAAGCTCGAAAGGATGCTCATGCGCCGGAGACTCATGGTTCTCGCTCTCCTCGCGGCTGCGGTCGTCTCGTCCGTCGCCGCCGCCTCGACCAAGGACATCAGGCTCTCGCTCGTCGCCTACTCGACGCCGCGCGAGGCCTACAACCAGCTGATCCCCGAGTTCCAGAAGACGCAGGCCGGCGACGGCGTCGGCTTCAGCCAGTCCTACGCGGCGTCGGGCGACCAGACGCGTGCAGTCAAGGCGGGACTGAAAGCGGACATCGTCGCGCTGTCTCTCGCTCCGGACGTCGACGAGCTCGTCGAGGCGGGTCTCGTCGATGCGAACTGGAAGCGGCAGTCCTACCGCGGCATGGTCACCAACTCGCTCGTCGTCTTCGTCGTCCGCGACGGCAACCCGAAGAAGATCCGTGGCTGGAACGACCTGATCCGGCCGGGCGTCCAGGTGGTCACGCCCAATCCGTTCACCTCCGGCGGCGCGCGCTGGAACGTCATGGCGGCCTACGGCGCGCAGCGGAAGCTCGGCAAGACCGACAAGCAGGCGCAGGACTACCTCCTGAAGCTGTTCAAGAACGTCGTCTCGCAGGACAAGAGCGCTCGCGACTCGCTGCAGACGTTCAACGCGGGCCGCGGCGACGTCCTGCTGGCGTACGAGAACGAAGCCCTGTTCGCACAGTCGCGGGGCCAGAAGCTGCCGTTCGTGATCCCGCGCTCGACGATCCTGATCGAGAACCCGATCGCGGTCCTGAAGACGAGTGACCACAAGCCGGAGGCGAACGCGTTCCTCCGCTTCCTGCGCACGCCGGCCGCCCAGCGCACCTTCGCCGAGCACGGGTATCGGCCCGTGAACAAGGCGGTCGCCCGCGAGTTCACGAAGAAGTTCCCCGCGAGGCCCGGTCAATTCACGATCGAGCAGCTCGGGCTCGGCGGCTGGGATCGCGTCCAGAAGCGGTTCTTCGACCCCCGCACGGGCGTGATGGCGCGGATCGAACGGCAGGTCGGGGGCGTCACGGGCTAACCTTCTCGAATTGACGGCGCTTATGCTGTCGATTAGCTTTGCCTATTCGTATGAGCACCGTCGACGTCGCCTCCAGACCGGTCAAGCTGCAGAGCGAGAGGGCCACCACGGCCCTCTCGCTCGGTCTCGTCACCACGTATCTGTCGCTGATCGTCGGGCTCCCGATCGCCGCGCTGATCTTCGAGTCGCTGAACGGAGGCTGGGAAGGGTTCTGGGAGGTGGTCACGAGCCCGGAGGCGATCGCGGCGCTGAAGCTCACGCTCTCGACGTCGATCGCGGTCGCCCTGATCAACGCCGTCCTCGGCACGGTCACGGCCTGGGTGCTCGTGCGCGACTCGTTCCGGGGGAAGTCGCTCGTGAACGCGATCATCGACCTCCCGTTCGCGCTGCCGACGATCGTCGCCGGGCTGACGCTGCTCGCGCTCTACGGGCCTCAGTCGCCGATCGGGATCAACGTCGCGTTCACGACGACGTCGATCGTGCTGGCGATGCTCTTCGTCACGCTGCCGTTCGTCGTCCGGACGGTGCAACCCGTGCTGATCGAGCTGGACGAGGAGATGGAGCAGGCGGCGAAGTCGCTCGGAGCGAGCAACTGGCAGACCTTCCGCCGGGTGGTCTTCCCGAACGTGCTCCCGGGCATCCTCTCCGGCGTCGCGCTCGCGTTCGCGAAGGCGGTCGGCGAGTTCGGCTCGCTCGTGATCATCACGGGGAACCTGCCCTACAAGACGCAGGTCTCCTCGGTCTTCATCTTCAGCCGGATCGAGAGCGGCGATCGTGCCGGTGCTGCTGCGGTTGCGGTCGTCCTGCTCGCGATCTCGTTCGGGCTCCTGCTCTCGATCGGCGCCATCCGCCACTTTGCGGTGAGGCACGACCGTGACTAGGGTCGTGCGCAAGTTCGGCCTCCGCTCGATCGCCTTCGGCTATCTGGGCGTGATCCTCGTCGGCCCGCTCGCGCTCGTCTTCTACCGGACGTTCGAGGACGGCTTCGGGCCCGCGTGGGACGCGCTCTCGACGCCGGAGACCGTGAACGCGTTCAAGCTGACATTGATCATCACGGCGATCGCCGTGCCCCTGAACACGATCTTCGGGATCGCCTGCGGGCTCGCGATCGTGCGCCGGCGCTTCCGGGGCAAGGGCATCGTGAACGCCTTCGTCGACCTGCCGCTCGCGCTCTCGCCGGTGGTCGTCGGCCTCTCGCTCTTCCTGCTCTACGGCCGCGACGGCTGGTTCGGCTGGCTCGGCGACCACGGGATCCAGATCCTCTTCTCGCTCCCCGCGATGGTGATCGCGACGATCTTCGTCTCGCTGCCGTTCGTCGCCCGCGAGGTGATCCCGACCCTGCGCGAGATCGGGGACGAGCAGGAGCAGGCGGCCAGCACGCTCGGGGCCAACGGCTGGCAGACGTTCTGGCGGATCACGCTGCCCGCGATCCGCTGGGCGGTGATCTACGGCGTCATCCTCACGACGGCGCGCTGCCTCGGCGAGTACGGCGCCGTCGCCGTCGTCTCCGGCCGCCTGCAGGGCGAGACGGAGACCGCAACGCTTCGCGTCGAGGAGCGCTACGAGTCGTTCGACCTCGCCGGCGCGTACGCGATCTCGATCGTGCTTGCCCTCATCGCCGTGCTCGTGCTCGTTGCCATGACCGTGATCAGACCCAAGGAGGAAGCGGCCTGATGAGCATCGTCGCCACCGGGATCTCGAAGCGCTTCGGCGACTTCGTCGCGCTCGACAACGTCTCGCTGGAGGTGCCGACCGGCTCCCTGACCGCGCTGCTCGGCCCGAGCGGCAGCGGCAAGTCGACGCTCCTGCGCGTGATCGCCGGGCTCGAGACGCCGGACACCGGCGAGATCGTGATCTCCGGCGAGGACGCCACTGCGCTCGCGCCGCAGAAGCGGGGCGTCGGCTTCGTCTTCCAGCACTACGCCGCCTTCAAGCACATGACCGTCGGGAACAACGTCGCCTTCGGGCTGACGATCCGGAAGCGGCCCAAGGCGGAGATCCGCGAGCGTGTCGACCAACTGCTCGAGCTCGTCCAGCTGCAGCAGTTCGGGCACCGCTACCCCGCCCAGCTCTCGGGCGGCCAGCGGCAGCGGATGGCGCTCGCCCGCGCGCTCGCCGTCGAGCCGGAGGTGCTCCTCCTCGACGAGCCGTTCGGTGCCCTCGACGCGCGCGTCCGCGCCGAGCTGCGCGAATGGCTGCGCCGCCTGCACGAGGAGGTCCACGTGACGACCGTCTTCGTCACCCACGACCAGGAGGAGGCGATGGAGGTCGCCGACCAGATCGCGGTGATGAACCACGGTGTGATCGAGCAGGTCGGCGGCCCGCGCGAGCTCTACGAGGAGCCGGCGAGCGAGTTCGTGATGAGCTTCGTCGGCCCGACCACGCGTGTCGGCGAGACGTGGGTGCGGCCGCACGACCTCGAGATCCTGCTCGGCCCGGCCGAGGATGCGGCAGAGGCGATGATCGAGCGGATCGTCCACCTCGGCTTCGAGGTGCGCGTCGAGCTCGTCCGCGCCGACCGCGAGAAGGTCTGGGCGCAGCTGACGCGCGACCAGTGCGAGGAGCTCGAGCTCGCGGACGGCCAGATCGTCTACGTCCGCGCGGCGCAGGAACGCGTCTTCGCCTAGGCGCGGCTGCGCTCGACGAGGTCGGCCAGGGACGTTTCCTCGAGCACGCCGCGCATGCTTGCCCGCAGCTCGATCCAGACGTCGCGGAGCCCCGTCGCGGCGCCGGTGTACGCCGCGTCCTCCGGGCGCGCGCCGCGCACGGTCGCGATCGGCCCTTCGACCGCGCGGATCACGTCGGCGAGGCTGACGTCGGCGGCCGGCTTCGCGAGCCGGTAGCCGCCCTCTGCGCCGCGCTGGCTCCCGACGATCTCGGCCCGCCGGAGCTCGAGGAGGATGTTCTCGAGGAACTTGAGCGGGATCTCCTGCGCCGTCGCGAGCCGCTCCGCCTTGACGTAGCCGGGCGGGGACGCTGCCAGCTCGGTCAGCGCACGCAGCGCGTAATCCACCTTCGCCGAGACGCGCATCGTGTGATTCTCTACGCGCGCGCCGGTGACTCGGCAAGCCAGGCGTCGCAGATCGCGTCGACGTGGCGGTGGTCGGTGCCACAGCAGCCGCCCAGCACGTTCACGTTCGGGAGCAGCGCCTGGAGCCTCGCATGTCGCGCGGCCAGGTCGGCCGGATCGCCCTCGTCGAGCTCCTCGGCCTCGTCGAGCTCGGCGTGGCTCTTCGTCGACGCGTTCGTCCGCAGCCCGCCCACGCGCTGCACCCACGGCTCGCCGCCCGACACCGCGCTCTCGAAGTGCGTCGGGTGGGCGCAGTTGATCATGTAGTAGGCGGGCGCCCCGTCCGTTGCGTCGTCGACCTGGGCGATCGCGCCGCCGAGCGCCTGGCCGCTCGGCAGCCGCCCGTCCGTCTCGAGCGTGAACGAGATCACGACCGGGAGCCCCGCCGCCGCGGCTGCCCGGGTGGCGCCGGTCGCCTCCTCCGCGTAGGTCATCGTGATCGCCGTGACCATGTCTGCGGCGGTGTCGGCGAAGGTTCCGATCTGGACCCGGTGATACCGCTCGGCCTCGTCGGCAGTGAGCATGGTGTCGGGCGCGTAGCCGTCGCCCTCCGGGCCGACGCAGCCGCTGATCACGATCGGCGCCTGGCCCTGGTACTCGGCGCGCAGCTCCTCCATCAGGGCGATCGCCTTCCGGTTGAGCGCGTCGAGCTCCTCGTTCGAGTAGCCGAGCTTCGCCGCCCAGCCCGGGCTGGCGCGCCAGGTCGGGCTTTCGAGCACGAGGCCGACGCCGCGGTCGCGGGCCGCGATCGCGTAGGGCGCGTAGTAGAGCCGCAGCTGCTCGGTCCCCTCGTCGTCCTTGAGCAGGTCGAACGCCGCGAACAGCGGCAGCTCGAGCCCGTGGTGGAAGATCAGCGTCGTCTCGATGCCGCCGTCGGTCAGGAAGACGCCGCCGTCGAGCTGGGGCAGGCGCTTGCGGTACACGTCACGAACGTACCACCTCGGCGAGGCGTCGTTCCAGGAACGCCCGGTCGCCGGCGTTCATCTCCAGGGCGAGCGCGTCGCGGTAGGCGGCAGCGGCCTCTTCCCGCCGTTCGAGGCGGCGGAGGAGGTCGGCGCGGGCGGCGTAGAGGAGGTGGTACCCGGGCAGGTCGATCCGCTCCATCAGCTCGAGCCCGAACTCCGGCCCGTGCGCCATCGCGACCGCGACGGCGCGGTTCAGCTCGACGATCGGAGTCGGCTCGATCCGCGCCAGCTCGTCGTAGAGCGCAGCGATCTGCGGCCAGTCGGTGGTCTCCTCCAGATGCAGCGCCGCGATCGCCGCCTGGAGCTGGTAGCTGCCCGGACTGCGGTGCGCGAGCGCGCGGTCGAGCATCCGGGTCCCCTCGTCGATGCGGGCGCTGTTCCAGCGGCTGCGGTCCTGATCGGCGAGCAGCACGATCTCGCCGTCGTGTCCGATCCGGGCCTCGCGCCGTGCATCGTGAAGGAGCATCAGCGCCAGCAGGCCGAGCGCCTCCGGTTCATCGGGCATGAGGACGGCGAGCAGCTTCGCCAGGCGGATCGCCTCGTCGCAGAGGTCGTCCCGGACGGCGTCGCCGCCGCCGCTGGCCGAGTAGCCCTCGTTGAAGACGAGGTACAGGACGGCGAGCACCGAGCGCAGCCGCTCGGGCAGGAGATGGTCCGGAGGGACGCGGAACGGGATGCCGGCATCGCGGATCTTCCGCTTCGCCCGGACGAGCCGCTGCGCCATCGCCGGCTCGGCGACGAGGAATGCGTGGGCGATCTCCGCGGTGGTCAGGCCCGCGACCTCGCGCAGCGTCAGCGCGACCCGCGACTCGGCTGCGAGCGCTGGATGGCAGCACGTGAAGACGAGCGCCAGGCGGTCGTCGGGGATCGGGCTCACATCGTCCTCGTCGGCGGGCAGCGTCTCGAGCCGTGCGAGCAGCTCGGCCTTCCGCTTGAAGGTCTGCTCGCGGCGCAGCCTGTCGATCGCGCGGTTGCGTGCGGCCGTGATGATCCAGGCGCCGGGATTGGCCGGCGTGCCGCTCCGCGGCCAGCGCTCGATCGCGATCGTGAACGCGTCCTGCACCGCGTCCTCGGCGAGCTGGATGTCGCCGAGGACGCGGGTGAGAGCTGCGACGGCACGGCCCCACTCCTCACGGAAGATCCGGCCGACATCGCTCACGCCCCTGGCCGCCACGTGAGCAGGGTCAATGCTCGATGACCGGCCTCAGCTCGACGGAGGCCCGGAAGACGACTGGGATCCGCGCCGCGATCGCGATCGCCGCGTCGAGGTCGTCGGCCTCGATCTCCATCACGCCGCCGATCAGCTCCTTCGTCTCGGCGAACGGCCCGTCGCTGACGAGCGTCTCGCCGCCCCGGACGCGGACGGTCTTGGCGGTCGTCGGGCTGTCGAGCTCGAAGCCGTCGCCGAGCGCGCCGGTCGGGGCGAGCTCGCCGAAGAGCGCCTCCCACTTCGGCACCTCCTCCGCGCGGGCGGCGGCGGCATCCTCCGGCGACATGGCCGCCCAGGCCGCGACGTCTTCGGCGTTGTTCGTGAGCAGCGCTGCGTACTTCACGACTGCCCACCTCCGTCCACGTAGACCGGCCGGACCTCGATCGCGCCGTGCCGCGCGGCCGGGATCTTCGCCGCCCAGGTGCACGCTTCGTCGATCGAGTCGCACTCGAAGACGTAGTAGCCGCCGAGAGCCTCCTTCAGCTCGGCGAAGGGCCCGTCGGTGACGAGCGTCTCGTCCCCGCGGACGCGGACCGTGGTCGCGGTCGCGATCGAGTCGAGCTCGTGCCCGCCCTTCGTCACGTCCGCCTGCGAGAGCGCCATGTACTCGCCCATCTCCCGCTCGCGCTGCTCCGGCGACAGACCGGCCCACCGGCTCTCGTCCCCGTAGATCAGTGCCAGGTACTGCATTCGTGCCTCCTCTCGGACTTCGATTTCATCACGGAGACGAACGAGGTGTCGCCGAATCGACAGGGGGAGTGAACATCCACCTCGTCGGCTAGTCCGCGAGCAGGCGCCGCAGCAGTGTCAGCGCCCCGGCCTTGTCGAGGTAGTCGTTCAGGTTGCCGCACTTCGGGCTCTGGACACAGCTGGGGCAGCCCTGCTCGCACGGGCAGCCGGCGAGCATCTTCGCGGTGTCCTCGACCCACCCTTCGAAGCGCTCGAAGCCGCGCTCGGTGATCCCGACGCCGCCGGCGTGGCCGTCGTAGACGAAGATCGTCGGCAGGCCGGTCTGCGGGTGGACGTTGGTCGAGAGGCCGCCGATGTCCCAGCGGTCGCACATCGCCCAGAGCGGCAGCAGCGCGATCAGCGAGTGCTCGGCCGCGTGGAGCGAGGAGAGGAGCTTCGGCATCTCCTCGAGCCCCTCCAGCTGGCGCGGCGTGGGGCAGAACCAGACGGCCTCGGTCTCGAAGCTCGTCTCGGGGAGATCGAGCGGGATCGTCTCGAGCGTGTCGCCGCCGCTGATCGACTTGCGCTGGTACGCGACGACACGCTCGGTGACGGAGACACGGCCGAAGACGAGCTCGAGTCCGAGCCGGCGCTCCGACCGCAGCGGCTCGACGATCTCGGTCGACGTCTCCTTCTTCGGCTGCGTGTACCAGTCGACCGTCGCCGGACTGACGAGGGCCGTCCGGGCGTCGACGTCGAGTCGCCGCACCAGGTGCTGCTCGCCGAGGTGGAGGTAGACGGCTCCGTCGTGCACCGTCGAGTACGCCCGTGAGCGCTCGACCGTCCCCAGCACGGTCCCCGTCTCCGCGTCGACGACCGTGAACGAATCCGGCTCGCCGGAGCGGAGCAGGACCCGCGCGGCCGGGTAGTCCTTTCCGGCCCAGACCCAGCCGGCGTCCGTGTGCTTGAGCTCCGGCAGCGTGGCGGCGCGCTCGAGCGCCTCCGGCCCCAGCGTCTCCGCGTCCCGCTCGTCGATCGGCCCTTCGAACGCGGCCGAGAGGACGTGTCCGTCGAGAACGCGCGGGTTCGAGTGGTCGAGGATCGCCGCCTCGACGGTGCGAGCGAGCAGTGTCTCGGGCTCGCGCATGAAGTACTGGTCGAGCGCGTCCTCGCTCGCGACGAGAACGGCGAGCCCCGGAGTCCGGCGCCCGGCGCGGCCCCACTGCTGCCGGAGCGAGGAGACGGTGCCCGGGAAGCCGACGGAGATGGCGCAGTCGAGCGAGCCGATGTCGATGCCGAGCTCGAGCGCGTCGGTCGCGGTGACGCCGAGCAGCTCGCCCGCCATCAGCCGCCGCTCGATCTCGCGTCGCTGGCCCGGCGTGTAGCCGGCGCGATACGGGGCGAGGCGGGCCGCGAGCGCCGGCTCGAGCCGCTGCGACGCGAAGCGATGGATCAGCTCGACCGCCCGGCGGCTCTTGGCGAAGCAGATCGTCCGCTGCCCCGCCGAGACGAAGTCGGCGAGGAGGCGGGAGGCGTCGCCGAGCGAGCTCGCACGGACGCCGAGCTCGGGGTCGAGCAGCTCCGGGTTCCAGAGCGCGATCGTCCGCTCGGTCGCCGGCGCGGCGTCGCTGTCGACCACGACGGCCGCCTCGCCCAGGAGCGACTCGGCCAGCTGGGCGGGGTTGGCGATCGTCGCCGAGGCGAGCACGAACTGCGGCTCCGAGCCGTACGCCCGAGCGAGCCTGCGCAGGCGGCGCAGGACGTTGGCGACGTGGGAGCCGAAGACGCCGCGGTAGACGTGCGCCTCGTCGACGACGACGTAGCGCAGGTTCGCGAGCACGTCGCCCCAGCGGTCGTGATGCGGGAGGACGCCGATGTGGAGCATGTCCGGGTTGGTCAGGATCGTGTTCGCCCACTTGCGGATCTGCCAGCGGCGCTCGCTCTCCGTGTCGCCGTCGTAGATCGCGGCCTTCACGCCCTTGACCCCGAACGCAGAGAGCGCGCGCGCCTGGTCCTGGGCGAGAGCCTTCGTCGGGTAGAGGTAGAGCGCGCGGCTCTTCGGCTCGCGCGCGAGCAGGTCGAGTACGGGCAGATTGAAGGCGAGGCTCTTGCCGCTCGCGGTGCTCGTCGTCACGATCGCGTTGCCGCCCGCGCGCAGCGCCTCCCAGGCCTCCGCCTGGTGGCGGTAGAGCGCGGTGATCCCCTGCGCGACGAGCGCCGAGGCGACCCGCGGATCGAGGTCGTCCGGGAACGGCTCCGTTCGGCCCGTCCGCGGCGGCTCGACCGAGAGGTGCGCCAGCTCCTCTCCCTTGAGGAGATCGAGCCAGGAAGGGCTGACGACGCTCACAGCTCCTACGCTAGCCTTCGCTCCGATCTACCGGGGTGCCCCGAGCGGGGCTGAGATCACACCCGTCGAACCTGATCCGGCTCGTACCGGCGAAGGGAGTTGAGTGGTACCGCGCGCACTGACGATCGCCACGTCCGACTCGGGCGGGGGAGCAGGGATCCAGGCCGACCTGAAGGCGTTCGCCGCCGCCGGTGCGCACGGCTCGAGCGTGCTCGTGGCGCTGACGGCGCAGAACACGACCGCCGTGACGGCGGTGCACGAGCTGCCGCCGGACTTCATCCGAGCGCAACTGGACGCGGTCTTCGACGACATCGGCGTCGATGCCGCAAAGACGGGGATGCTCTTCTCGCGGACGATCATCGAGGCGGTGGCCGAGTTCCTGGAGAGCCATCCCGTCCCGCTCGTCGTCGACCCCGTCTTGATCGCCAGCTCGGGTGCGCAGCTGCTCCAGGACGACGCCGTCGAGACGCTGATCGGGCGGCTCTTCCCGCTGGCGGCGGTCGTGACGCCGAACCTGCCCGAGGCCGAGGCGCTGACGGGGCTGCGCGGTGCGCCGCGGCGCGAGCTCGCCGAGCGGCTCGTGGAGCTTGGTGCGCCGGCCGCCCTCGTCACCGGCGGCCACGGTGAGACGGCCGTCGACCATCTCTTCGACGGCCGCGAGCATCTCGAGCTCCAGGTCGAGCGCCACGACGTGGCGGCGACCCACGGTGCCGGGTGCACGCACTCGGCGACACTCGCTGCGCTTCTCGCTCGAGGGCTTCCGCTCGCCGAGGCGGCCGGCGGCGCGGCGGCCGCAGCATCGGCGGCGGTCCGCAACGGCCTCGTCGAGATCGGCGCCGGCGAGGGGCCCGTAGACGCTCTCGACGTGAGAGGACGGCGATGACAATCGACCCCGGCTCGACCCTCGGTGCGATCCGCGAGCGCAGGCCGCTCGTCCACAACATCACCAACTACGTCGTCATGAACGAGACGGCGAACGCGATCCTCGCGCTCGGCGCGCTCCCCGTGATGGCGCATGCCGAGGAGGAGGTGGCGGAGATGGTCGGGCTCGCGGGCGCGCTCGTCCTCAACATCGGCACCCTCTCCGAGCGCTGGATCGAGGCGATGATCGTCGCCGGGAAGGAGGCGAACGCGCGCGGCGTACCGATCGTGCTCGACCCGGTCGGCGCCGGCGCGACCACGTATCGAACGCGGACGGCACAACGGTTGCTGGGCGAGCTCGACGTCGCGGTGCTGCGCGGGAACGCCGGCGAGGTCGCGACGCTCGTCGGCGTCGAGGCGGAGGTGCGCGGGGTCGAGTCGGTCGGGGCCGGGGGCGACCCGGCCGAGTTGGCGCGCGAGGCGGCTCGGACGCTCGGGCTGGTCGCGTCGGTCACGGGAGCCGTCGACCACGTCTCCGACGGCGAGCGGTCCGCCGCGATCGCCAACGGCCACGAGCTGATGGCCTCGATCACGGGCACCGGCTGCATGTCGACGGCGATCACCGGCTGCTTTCTGGCGGCGCAGGACGACTCGTTCATCGCCGCCGTCGAGGCGCTCGTCGCCTTCGGCGTGGCCGGGGAAGACGCTGCCGCCGGAGCGAGTGGCCCGGGCAGCTTCCACGTCGCGCTCTACGACGCGCTCGCGGGGCTCGAGCCGGCGACCCTGAGCTCGCGGGCGAAGGTGTCGTGAGGCTGCATGCGCTCGTGGCGGACGAGGAGACCGCGCGCCGTGCGGCCGCCGGCGGCGCCACGGTCGTCCAGCTCCGGCTCAAGGGCGCGCCGACCGCAGACGTCGTCGCGCTGGGCCGCGCGCTCGCGGATCTCGACGCCGAGCTGGTCGTCAACGACGACGTCGACGCGGCGCTCGCGCTCGGCGTCGGCGTCCATCTCGGCCAGGGCGACCCCGGGATCGAGCTGGCGCGGCAGGCCGGCATTCGCGTCGGGGTCTCGGTGACGACACGGCGCGAGGCCGCGGTCGCCGAGTACTCCGGCGCAACCTACCTCGGAGCCGGCCCGGTCTGGGAGACGCCGTCGAAGCCTGACGCCGCGCCGGCGATCGGCCTCGACGGGCTGCGGGACGTCTGCCTTGCGGTCTCGATCCCGGTCGTCGCCATCGGCGGGATCGACTCCTCGAACGCCGCCGATTGCATCCGTGCAGGCGCCTCCGGGGTGGCGGTGATCCGCGCGGTCGCCGAGATCGAGGCGCTCCGGGCGGCGGTCGATGAAGCTCTCTGAGGCCGGCGAGCTCGGCGTCCTGCACGAGCTCGAGTCGCGCGGCCTGATCCAGGGCACGCAGCACGACGCCGCGCAGCTTTCCGACGGCGTCGTCGTCACGCAGGACGCGCTCGTCGAAGGCGTCCACTTCCGGCTCGACTGGCTCTCGTGGCGCGAGCTCGGGTTCCGCGCCGCGGCGGTCAACATCAGCGACCTGGCGGCCTCTGCGGCCCGGCCGGAGGCGCTCCTCGTCACCCTTGCCGCGCCGCCCGACGTGCAGGTCGAGCAGGTGGTGGAGCTCTACAAGGGCATCGCTGCGGCCGGTGTGCCGGTGCGCGGCGGCGACACGACCCGCGCGGACGGGATCGTCCTCAGCGTCACCGCCGTCGGCCGTTCCGACCGCGTCCCCGGTCGGGCCGGCGCGCGGCCGGGTGACGCCGTCGTCGTCACCGGCCCGCTCGGTGCGGCCGGGGCGGCTTTCCGCCAGCGGGGCTACCTGCGCCCGCCGATCCGGATCGAAGAGGGTCTTCGGCTCGGCTCCGTCGCGAGCGCGATGCTGGATGTCTCGGACGGGCTCGCCGTCGACGCCGGCCACATCGCGCGCCGCTCCGGCTGCCGAGTCGTGATCGACCTCGACGCTGTGCCCCTCGCCGGCACTGTCGACGACCTCGGCTTCGGCGAGGACTTCGAGCTGCTCGCGACGACGCCCGATCCGCTCGACTTCCCCGTGATCGGCCGCTGCGAGGAGGGCGAGGGGGTGCTGCTGACGCGCGGGGGCGAGCCCTACGAGCTCCGCGGCTACGAGCACTTCACCGCCTAGGCGGCTACGCGTCGGGCAGCCACTCCTCGAACGCGCGCTCGAAGTGGCCGCGCGGGCGGGCACCCACGACCATCGCCCTCGGCTCCCCGTCGGCGAACAGGATCACCGTCGGCAGCGACAGGACGCCGTAGCGGCCTGGCACGGCGAGGTGCTCGTCGATGTCGATCCGGACGAGCCGGACGCCGCGCTCGGCCGCGATCGCCTCCAGGAGCGGCTCGATCGCCTTGCACGGCTTGCACCAGGGTGCCCAGAAGTCGACGATCGTCGGGCCGGGCGCGGCGAGCACCTCCGCCTCGAAGGTGGCGTCGGTCACCTCCCTCACAGCGTGCCCCGCAGCGCGGCCAGCCGGAGCAGCGGCACCTTCCAGATCGCCTCGAGCACGATCGCCCGAGACATCTTCGAGCCGCCGACGACGCGGTCGGCGAACCGGATCGGGATCTCGACGACGCGGAACCCCTTCCGCGACGCGCGGTAGGTCAGCTCGATCTGGAACGCATAGCCCCGCGAGCGGACCTCGCCGAGCGGGAGCGCCTCCAGGACCGCACGGCGGAAGCACTTGAAGCCGCCCGTGAGGTCGCGCACCGGGACGCCGAGGACGAGGCGGGCGTAGAGCGAGCCGCCCCAGGAGATCGCGCGCCGGATCGCGCCCCAGTTCTCGACCCCTCCGCCGGGCACGTACCGCGAGCCGAGCACGAGATCGGCGTCCGCTGCGGCCGCGACCAGCCGCGGCACGTCCTGCGGGTCGTGCGAGAAGTCGCAGTCCATCTCGACGATCAGCTCCGCGTCCGTCTCGAGCGCCCGCCGAAAGCCGGCGAGGTACGCCGGTCCGAGTCCCTCCTTGCGCGGCCGGTGCAGCACCTCGACCGCGTCGAGCTCGGCCGCCAGCCGGTCGGCCAGCTCGCCGGTGCCGTCGGGGGAGTTGTCGTCGATCACGAGCACGCGGTCGTCCGGGCCGAGCACGTCGACGAGCGCCCGCAGCATCGGCTCGAGGTTCTCGCGCTCGTTGTAGGTGGGGAGGCAGACATAGGTCCGCACCTCCGTATCATCGCTAGCGGTGGCCACCACACTGCCGAGGAACGACGAGCTGGCCGACCAGCTCGAGCTGCTCGCCGACCTGAGCGAGCTCGAGGGCGAGGACTCCTTCCGCGTCCTCGCCTACCGGCGTGCGGCGACGCGGATCCGGGAGACGGGCGGCCCGGTCGCCCAGCTCGCGCTCGAGGGGAAGGCGAAGGAGCTCTCCGGGATCGGCAAGACGATCGAGGACAAGATCGTGCAGATCGTCGAGAAGGGCGAGATGGAGGCGCTGACGAAGCGGAAGGCGCTCGTGCCCGAGGAGGTGGTCAAGTTCATGCGGCTGCCCGGGCTGGGGCCGAAGACCGCGCGCCGGATCTGGAAGGAGCTCGGCGTCACCACGATCGCGGAGCTGAAGGAGGCGGCCGAGCAGGAGCGGCTCCGCGCTCTCACGGGCCTCGGCGCGAAGAGCGAGGAGAAGATCCTGAAGGCGCTCGCAGAGGAGCCGAAGGACCCGCGCGAGTCGCGGCGGCTGCTCGGCGACGGCCTGCCCTTCCTGCTCTCGCTCGTCGAGGAGCTGCGTGCGCACCCGGCGGCGGTCAAGGTCTCCGAGGCCGGCTCGGCGCGCCGCAGGCGTGAGACGTTCCGCGACCTCGACGTGATCGCGACCTCGACCGACCCGCCCGCGCTGATCGAGGCCTTCACCTCCCGCGAAAACGTCGCCGACGTGATCGCGAAGGGGGACACCAAGGCGACCGTGCTCACGAACGAGGGCTTCCGGCTCGACCTGCGCGTCGTCCCGCCCGAGAGCTACGGCAACCTGCTCCAGCACTTCACCGGCTCGAAGGAGCACAACGTCGCGCTGCGCGAGGACGCCGTCCGGCGCGGCTTCAGCGTCTCCGAGTACTCGGTCACGAACGTCGAGACGGGCGAGGAGTTCACGGCGGCGGACGAGGAGGAGCTGTACGCCCACCTCGGCTACGCATACATCCCGCCCGAGTTGCGCGAGAACGGCGGCGAGCTGGCCGCGGCGCGCAAGGGCGAGCTGCCCGAGCTCGTCGAGCGCTCCGACCTGCGCGGTGACCTCCACTCGCACTCGACGTGGTCGGACGGCAAGGCCACGATCGAGCAGATGGCGCTGGCCGCGCAGGCGCTCGGGCACGAGTACCTCGCGCTGTGCGACCACGCTCAGCGCCTCCGCGACGGACGCCTGCAGGCGCAGTGGGAGGAGATCGAGGCGCTCAACGAGCGGCTCGCCCCGTTCCGGATCCTGAAGGGGATCGAGGTCAACATCCGGGCGAACGGCGAGCTCGACGTCGTCGACGAGCTGCTCGCGCCGCTCGACTGGGTGATGGCTTCGGTGCACACGAGCTTCGACAAGGATCCGACCGAGCGGGCGCTCAACGCGATGCAGAGCCCGCACGTCGACTGCATCGGCCACCTGACGAGCAGGCGGATCGGCGTCCGCAGCCCGTCCACGATCGAGGTCGAGAAGGTGGTCGAGGGCGCGCTCTCCACGGGCACGTTCCTCGAGATCAACTCGCAGCCCGACCGGCTCGACCTCCGCGATGCGAACGCGCGGCTGGCGGGCGAGGCGGGGCTGATGCTGACGATCTCGAGCGACGGCCACTCGACGAAGGCGCTCCGCTATGTCGACCTCGGCGTCGCTCAGGCCCGGCGCGCGTGGCTGACGAAGGAGCAGATCCTGAACACGCGCCCCTGGCACGAGATCGAGCAGCTCCTGAAGTGAGCGAGCAGCCGGGCCGTACGGCGCTCGTCGTGCTGCTCGACGAGCTTGCTCCGGCCGTTGCGGCCGCGCGTGCGGAGCTCGACCCCGTCGGCGCCCGCCGCATCGGCCTGCACGTCACGCTGCTGCATCCGTTCATCGCCAGAGCTGCCCTCACGGCTGTCGACGTCGCCGGTCTACGCGCTTTCTTCGCCGATCGGGCGCTCGCTCCGTTCTCGCTCTCCCGTGTGCTCGAGTTTCCGGACGTCGTTGCATACGCGGCACCGGAGCCTGCGGTCGGGCTGGAGGAGCTGACTCGCGCGGTGTGGGACGAGTTTCCCGACTTCCCGCCGTACGGCGGCACAGTCGATCGGCCGGTGCCGCATGCGACGCTCGTTTCGTACTCGCGTGTGGACGCGAGCCTGGCGCAGGTGCGAGCCCGCTTGGAGCCCGCGCTTCCCGCCCGCTGTGCGCCAACCTCTGTGTCGCTGGTCGAGGAGTACGAGCCAGATCGTTGGCGGGAGCTCGAGCGACTACCGCTCGGGGCCCCTGCATGAGCTTCCGCGAGGACGGCTTCGCGGCCGTCGACTGGGTCGCGTCGTATCTGGAGCGGTTGCGCGACTTCCCCGTGCTGGCGCAGGTCGAGCCCGGCGAGCTGCGCTCGACGCTCCCGCAGGCGCCGCCGGAGACGCCAGAGCCCTTCTCCGCGATCCTCCGCGACCTCGACGACGTGCTCCTGCCCGCGGTCACGCACTGGCAGAGCCCGCGCTTCTTCGCCTACTTCGCGAACACCGGCGCCGAGCCGGGGATCCTCGCCGAGCTGCTCGCAGCGGGCCTGAACCAGGTCGGCGTCCTCTGGCGCACGTCGCCGGCGCTGCAGGAGCTCGAGGAGGTGACGCTCGACTGGCTCGCGCAGCTGCTCGGGCTCCCGGCGGGGTTGCACGGCCATCTCGAGGACTCGGCCTCGGTCGGCACGATGGCCGCGCTCGCCGCGGCGCGAGAGGCGAAACCCGGCGCCCGGGTCGTCGTCTGCTCCGAGCACGCCCACTCGTCGGTCGAGAAGGCGTGCCGCATCCTCGGACTCGTGGTGCGGACGACCCCGGTCGACGACGCCTTCCGCCTGCGGCCGGAGCTGCTCGATCTCACCGACGCGTGCGCCGTCGTCGCGACGATCGGAACGACGTCGGCGAGCTCGATCGATCCCGTTCACCCGATTGCCGACGCCTGCGAGCGCGAGGGCGTCTGGCTGCACGTCGACGCGGCCTACGCCGGCTCGGCGGCCGTCTGCCCGGAGCTGCGCGACGCCTTCGCGGGCTGGGAGCGGGGCGACTCGGTCGTGGTCAACCCGCACAAGTGGCTGCTCACTCCGATGGCGTGCTCGGCGCTCTGGACGAGGCGTCCGGACGACCTCCGGGCGGCGTTCAGTCTCGTGCCCGAGTACCTGCGCGTGAGCGAGGAGGTGACCAGCCTGTCGGAGTACAGTCCCGCGCTCGGGCGCCAGTTCCGGGCGCTGAAGCTGTGGGCGGTCCTGCGCTGCTACGGCCGCGAGGGCCTGCAGCGGGCGATCCGGGAGTCGATCGCGCTCGCGGCGCTCTTCGAGGGCTGGGTGCGCGAGGCTCCGGGCTGGGAGCTGACGGCGCCGCGGCCGTTCTCGCTCGTCTGCTTCCGCCGCGAGGGCACGGACGAGGAGAACGAGGCGCTGCTGGAGCGTGTCAACGCGACCGGCGAGGTCTTTCTCTCGCACACGAAGCTGAACGGCCGCTACACGCTGCGCCTGGCGGTGGGAAACGCGCGCACGACGGAGGACGACGTGCGGCTCGCCTGGGACGTGTTGAGAGCCGGCTAGGCGGGAAGCGGACTGGGGCTCGAGAAGCCGTCGAGCAGCGGCTCGAGCACGCTCGCGTCGCCGTCGATCCGAACGGCGTCGAGCTGTCGGTCGACGACGAAGTGGTAGAAGCCGGTCGCGTCCGCCTCGACCAGCACGTCGTAGTCCTCGACGATGCCCTCGACTGCCGTGCAGTCGACGATCGAGGCCTCCTCGGCGCCGATCCGGAACGCGATCCGCCCGCCCCGGCAGAGCGGGGCGAGAGCGAGATCGAGCGCGTCGACGAGCCAGCCCTCGGAGAGAGCGTCCGGCGGCGGTGGCCCCATCAGCCGGGCGCCGAAGCGGGCGAGCTCGTGGAGCACCGGCCGCAGCTCCTGCCCGGCCGGCGTCAACTCGTAGACCGTCGACGCGTACGGCGGCGGCAGCTTCCTCTTGGCGACGATCCCGGCTGCCTCGAGCTCCTTCAGCCGCAGCGCGAGGATGTTCGTCCCGATCCCGGGCAGATGGTCGACGAGGTCGGTGTAGCGCTTCGCGCCGTGCATCAGCTCCCGCACGACGAGCAGCGTCCAGCGCTCGCCGACGACTCCCAGCGAGTGCGCGATCGGGCAGTACTGGCCGTAGCTCTTCACCGGATGGAAATCATCCTAGAGGATGACTTGCATTTTGCAAGTATGGGCTTTCGGTTAGCAAGTGCAAGCTGGTGAAAGGATAGCGGATGGTCACGTCACCTCGACTGAAATGGTTCGGACTGGCGCTCCTCGGCGCCGTCCAGTTCATGGTCGTGCTCGACATCGCGATCGTGAACGTCGCACTTCCCTCGATCCAGACCGACCTCGAGTTCTCACAGGCGAACCTGCAGTGGGTGATCTCCGCCTACGCGCTCGTCTTCGGCGGATTCCTGCTCCTCGGCGGGCGCGTGGCCGACATCGTCGGCCGCAGGCGCGTGTTCATGGCCGGGTTGATCATGTTCACCATCGGCTCGCTCCTCTGCGGGCTCGCGTGGGACGAGACCTCGTTGATCGTCGCAAGGGCGATCCAGGGCCTCGGGGCCGCGACGATCTCGCCCGCGGCGCTCGCGATCCTGATGACGACGTTCGCCGAAGGCCGGGAGCGGAACATCGCGCTCGGCGTCTGGGGCGCGGTCGGCGGCTTCGGTGCCGCTGCGGGCGTGCTGCTCGGCGGCGTGCTCACCGACGCTCTCTCGTGGGAATGGATCTTCTTCGTCAACATCCCGGTCGGCCTGGTCGCGTTCGCGCTCGCGCCCGTCGTGCTCGGCGAGAGCAAGGACACCCGCGTGAAGTCGTTCGACGCTCTCGGCGCGGTGCTCGTCACCTCGGGGCTGACGACGCTCGTGCTGGGGATCACGCAGGGCCACAGCTGGGGCTGGGACTCGGCGCGCACGATCGGCGTCTTCGTCCTCTCGGCTGCGCTCCTCGGCGGCTTCGTCTGGTGGGAGAATCGCGTTGCCGAGCCGCTGATGCGCTTCGGGATCCTGCGCACGAAGACCGTGCTCGGCGCCAACGTTGCCGGCTTCATCCTCGGCACCGCCCTGTTCTCGATGTTCCTGATGCTGACGCTGTACATGCAGCAGGTGCTCGGCTACTCGGCGATGAAGACGGGCATCGCATATCTCGCGGTCGCCGGCACGTCGATCATCTGGGCCAACGTCGCCGCGGCGCTCGTGAACCGCGTCGGCGTGCGTCCGCTGATCGCGGGCGGGATGGCGCTCCTTGCCGTCGGGATGCTGCTGTTCACGCAGATCCCTGTCGATGGCACCTACGTCGCCGACCTGCTGCCGGGCTTCCTGATCATCGCGCTCGGGATGGCGCTCTGCTTCGTCCCGATCTCGATCGCGGCGCTCGCGGGCGTCCAGCAGGCCGAGGCCGGTCTCGCTTCGGGGCTGATCAACACGTCGCAGCAGGTCGGCGGCGCAGTCGGCATCGCGCTGCTCTCGACGATCGCGATCACGCGGACGGAGAACCAGATCACCTCCGGCGCCGCGCAGCCCGAGGCCCTGACCTCCGGCTTCCAGATCGCGTTCTGGGTCGGCGCAGCGATCGCGCTGGCAGGTGTCGTCGCCGCGCTCGTGCTGATCCGGCAGGAGGAGATCGCTCCGGCCGGCGAGGCGGCGGCCGTTCCGGCCGCCTAGAGCCGCCGCAGCAACTGCACGACCTCAGCGGGGCCGCCGACGACGATGTCGGCGGCCTCGCGCAGCTCGGGCGGGCCCTCGGCCGAGGTGACCGCGACTCTGACACCGAGCTCGAGTCCGGCCAGGGCGCCGAACGCGTCGAGATCGGTCGTGTCGTCGCCCGCGTAGAGCGCCCGCTCGAGGCCGCGTTCGCCGAGGAGGTGCGCCACCGCCGTCCCCTTGTGCGCGCCGACGGGCGGCCTCAGCTCCAGCACTTTCCGGCCGAACCGGGCGACGAGGCCCTCGTGCCGGGCGCGCGTCGCGACCGCGGTCAGCATCGCCAGCGCCGCCTCCTCGTCCTCCGCGCGCCGGTAGTGGAAGCTGACCGTGAGCGGCTTGCGCTCGACGTCCTCCCAGTCGACCGTGGACGCGAAGAGCTGCAGCCGCTCGCTCCAGGCGGCGGCCTCGGGCTCCAGCTCCAGTCCGTGCTCCCCGACGTAGACGAGCTCGTCCAGGCCGACGATGCGCCGCGCATCGGCGCCGGAACGGCCGCTGATGCAGGCGACCAGCGCATAGAGGCCGTGGAGGCGGCGAAGCTCTTCGCGCGTCTCCTCGGGTACGGCAGCGTCGTGCGGCACGTCCACGATCGGCGCGAGGACGCCGTCGACGTCGAGCAGGATCGCCGCCCGGTCGGGCTGCTCGGCGAGGCGGGCGAGCAGTGAGTCGTCGCCGTTCACGGGCCTAGGATACGAGCGGTGCCGCTGAAGCTTCTGGCCATCGGACTCGTCGCGGGCCTCTTCAGCGCGCTCTTCGGCGTCGGCGGCGGGATCGTCCTCGTGCCGCTGCTGATTCTCGCGCTCGGCTTCGAGAGCAAGCGCGCGACCGGGACGTCGCTCGCCGCGATCGGGGTCACGGCCCTCGCCGGGACGATCCTGTACGCCTTCGAGGGCCACGTCGACATCGCACACGCCGCCCTCGTCGGCCTGCCCGCAGCCGCGGGGGCGGTCGTCGGCACCGGCGTTCAGCAGCGGCTCTCGGGCCGCGTGCTGACGCTCGCGTTCGCCGCGCTGCTGGCGGCGCTCGCAGTCTGGCTGCTGGTCTCGTGAGCGCGACCACGATCGTCTTCGCGCTCGCGCTCGGCTTCGCCGCCGGCGTGCTCGCGGGCTTCTTCGGCGTCGGCGGCGGCATCCTCTTCGTGCCCACGCTCGTGGCGCTCGGCCTCTCGCAGATCGAGGCCGAGGCGACGTCGCTGCTCGCGATCCTGCCGACGGTCGCGGCCGGCACGTGGCGGCAGCGGCACTACGGCAACGTCGACCGGCGGGTCGCGCTTACGCTCGGGCTTGCCTCGATCGCGGGTGCGATCGCGGGCGTCCAGATCGCCACAGCGCTGCCCGAGGACGTGCTGCGGCGCCTGTTCGCCCTCCTGCTCCTCGGTGTGGCCGGGCAACTCGCGTGGCGTGCCCGTCGCGCCGCCCCGTATCCTTCCGAACCATGAGCGAGCACGAGGAGATCTGGCTTCCGCTCGTCGACGAGCCGATCGGCAGCATCGTCGCGCAGATCCAGGCCGACGACCCCGAGATCGAGCGCCTCGTCGGCTCGCCGCGGCGGATCCTCGCGTTCCGGACCTTCGCCTACATCCGCGTCGGCGTGAAGCTCGGAGAGCTCCTCGTCGACAACGACGTGCCGCCGTACGACGGCACCGACAACTGGATCGACCTCCTGCTCCGGTCGCCCGAGAACCGCGAGGCGATCGCACGCGAGGTGCGGGCGGTGGCGGAGGAGATCGCCGGCGACCCCCGCTACGGCGACGACGAGCAGCTCGGGCCCGACGACGCAGCGCGCGACCGCTTCCGCGAGTTCGCCCGCAAGCTCGACGTGTAGTCAGCCGAAGCTTCAGTGGCCGACGAGGCTGACGAGGAGGATCGCGCCGAAGCCGGCGAGCGTCAGCCCGACGCGCTTGATCGAAGGGTGCTCGTGCGCGATCGGGAGCAGGTCGGTCGCTCCCATGAAGAGGAAGAACCCTGCGTAGACCGCGAGCAGCGCACCCAGGCCTTGCTCCGAGATCGAGAGCGTCGAGCCGACGATCGCCCCGGCGAGCGGCGCGATCGCGTCGATCGCGAGCCAGCGGATCGCGCGGGCGCGATCGCCCGACTGGCGGAGGATGAACCCGACCGTGTTCAGGCCGTCGGCGAAGTCGTGCGCGACGACGGCGACGAAGACGAGCAGCCCCGTCTCGGTCGAGAGGCCGAAGGCGAGCCCGATCCCGAGGCCGTCGATGAAGCTGTGCAGGGAGAGGCCGGCGGCGCCGAACACGCCCACGTTGGCGTGCGCGTGGATGTGCTCCTCGTCGTCCCGGTGGTGGAGGACGAGGGCTCGCTCGGCGAGGAAGAAGAAGATGAAGCCGGCGCCGACGAGCAGGCCGACCAGATGCGGATCGTCGACCGCCTCGATCGCCTCTGGAAGCACGTCGAAGAGCGCGACGGCGACGACGACGCCTCCGGTGAGTGCGATCGCCGTCGTCAGCTCCCGCGCCAGCCGGAGCGCGACCACGCCGCCGGCGAGGGTCGAGATCACGGTCACGCCTGCGAGGGGAATCGCGATCCAGTTCACGCGCAGCGCCTGCAGGTGCCGTAGATGTCGAGCTCGTGCGCGGCCGCCCTGAACCCGTGGCGGCGCTGTAGCTCGGCCTCCGATGGGGCCGCGCACAGCTCCGTCTCCTCGACCGCGCCGCAGCTCGTGCAGACGAGGTGGTGGTGGTGCTCGGGCCGGCAGCGCACGTACGTCGGCCTGCCCTCGCCGAGCAGCGGGTGGACACCGCCGTTCGAGCGCAGCAGCTCGAGCGTCCGGTAGGTCGTCGCGAGCCCGAGGCCGGGCTCGATCCTCCGTGCGCGCTCGTGCAGCTCGGCGACGGTGAAGCTGCCCGCGGACTCCTCGACGGCGCGCAGCACTGCGTGCCGCTGGGCAGTCGCGCGGACGCCGTCCGGCAGTGCGAGCTTCTCCGCCACGCCGGCGACGATAGCTGAAAACGATTCTCATTCTCAGAAACTCGTCGCGCATCGTCTCGCGAGATTCGGATAATGGGTCGGCGTGTCTACGAGGCTGATCGCACTGCTCCTGCTGGCCGGGGCGCTCGCCGCTGCGGCGACGGGCGCCAGCACGCCCTCGCAGCCCGCTGTCGTCTCAGCCGGCGCGCACGGGATCTCGATCCTCGTCCCCGGCCAGCCGGCTTCCATCGCCGCCCAGGCATCGTCCCCGGGACCGGGCTCCACCGGCGCCGCGGACGGCTTCGTCTTCCCGGCGGACGGCTCGCTCGTCCGCACCGGCGCGCTCTCGTCGAGCGTCTCGTCGCGGGACACCGGTGCCGTCGGCGCGCAGGCCGTGAGCGACGTGCTCGGCGTCACGCTCTTCAACGGCGAGGTGACCGCCGAGAGCGTGGCCGGGCGCGCGAAGGCCTCGACCGCAGGGGCGGACGCCCTCGGCTCACGCGTGACGAATCTCGTCGTCCTCGGCGCCCAGGTCGCCGCGACGCCGAACCTCCGTGTGCCGCTCGGCGACTGGGGCTACCTGATCGTGCTCGAGCAGGTTGCCGACGCACCCGTCGCCGACGGGACGATGAACGCGCGCGGCGCGGTCAACGCCCTGCACGTCGTCCTCACTGCAGATCACGCCGGGCTTCCCGCCGGGACGGAGTTCCTCGTCGGCCACGCCGAGGCCGCGGCCTCGACGGCGGTCGAGGCACCGACGCCGACGCCGACGCCGACGACGACCACGCCCGCCAAGCCCGGCCCGCCGGCCGGCGTCCCGCCGAAGACGAAGAAGCCGCTGCCAAAGCCGCCCGAGCCGGGTGTGCTCCCGAACAAGCCGGGCTCGGTCTTCCGATTCCCGCCGACGGACGTGTCGGCGCCCCTCTCGCCCGCCGGCTACGTCTTCCCCATCTACGGGCCTTCCTCGTTCACCGACACCTTCCGCGCCGCGCGCGCAGGCGTCGGATGGCATCACGGCGAGGACATCTTCGCGCCGCTCGGCGCGCCGCTGCTGGCGGTCGCCGACGGAACGGTCTTCTCCGTCGGCTGGAACGATCGAGGCGGCTACCGGCTCTGGCTGCGCGACCGGCAGGGCAACCAGTTCTACTACGCGCACCTCTCGGCCTTCTCGCCGCTCGCCGTGGATGGGAACGAGGTGCGGGCGGGCGACGTGATCGGCTTCGTCGGCAACACCGGTGACGCCCAGACGACGCCGTATCACCTCCACTTCGAGATCCATCCGGTCGGTCTGCTGCCGCTCGGCTACGACGGCGTCGTCAACGCCTTCCCCTACCTGAGCGCCTGGCGGCGGCTGGAGGACGTCACGTTCGCGGCCGGGCGCGGCTGGGCGCCGCCGGTGCCGTCGAACGCGACGGCGCCGCGACCTGCCGCGATCCTGCTCGGCTCCGTCGACATCTCGAGCGCGAGCGGGCTCGACCCCGGCTCGCTGGACCGCGCGCTCACCGCCCCGGTTTCCCAGGGCGATGGCGCGACGGTCGGAGCCGGCTAAGCCGCCTAGGCGGCCGTGTCGGCGGTCGTCGTGCTCGGCGACGTGGTGCTCGCCGGCGGCGTGTACGTGTAGTCGTCCGACTCTTCGCCGGTGATCTTCTCCATCAGCCAGCCGCGGGTCTGCGGGCCTGTGAACGGGTTGAAGAGGACGCCGATGATGATTCCGACCAGGAGCAGGAACGTGTTCCGGCCGCTGTGGTCCTCCTTGCCCTGGATCCGGTCCGCCGCCGTGCGCAGCTCCTCGACCGCCTTCTTCAGGTTGTCCTGAATATCCTTGTCGGTCGCCGCGCGAATTGCGGTTCCGGTCAGGTTGCGGTTGCCGAGCAGCTCGGCGTAGACGTCCCGCGCAGCCTTGAAGGCTTCCTTCACGTTGTCGTGCAGATCCTCGTCGTGCAGAGCCCGGTCGACATAGGGCTTCATCGTGTCGGCCGTGTCGTAGAGCTTCTCTTTGGTCTTGGCCATCCGGCCCGTCCTTTCGGTTTCGTGGTCGCCGGACCAGTGTTGCCGTACTCCGATCCTTGCAAACTGCGGCTACCGGCGCGAGGCCGCTGCCTGCCGGTGCAGCGCCGCATGCTGCGGGCGCCGCTTCCCACCCTTGCCGCGGAACACGTCCTCGAAGACCTCCTCGACATGGTCGACGAGCACGAACTCGAGCTGCCGGCGGGTCTCGGCCGGGAGGTCGTCGAGGTCGTGGGCGTTCTCGAGCGGGAGGATCACGCGCTTCAACCCAGCTCGCTCCGCCGCCAGCACCTTCTCGCGGATCCCCCCGATCGGCAGCACCTGGCCCGTCAGCGTGATCTCGCCGGTCATGCCGACGTCGTCGTCCACCGGGACACCGCGCACGAGCGAGACGATCGCGGTCGCCATCGTCACGCCCGCCGACGGCCCGTCCTTCGGCACCGCGCCGGCGGGGACGTGGACGTGGACGTCGTTGGCGGCGAACCACTCGGCGGCGAGACCGATCTCGGCGGCGTGCGAGCGCACCCACGAGAGTGCAGCCTGCGCCGACTCCTGCATCACCTCGCCGAGCTGTCCGGTGATCGTCAGCTTCCCCCGGCCCGGATACGCGGTCGCCTCGATGAAGAGGACGTCCCCGCCGACGGCCGTGTAGGCGAGCCCCGTTGCCACGCCCGGATCGGCCGTGCGCTTGCGCGCGTCCGCGGAGAACTTGCGCGGACCCAGCCACTCGCGCACTCGCTCCTCGTCGACTCGGATCTTCTCGCCGTGCCCGGTCGCGACGAGCGTGGCCGCCTTGCGGCAGAGCGCGGCGATCTGGCGCTCGAGGTTCCGGACGCCCGCCTCCCGGGTGTACTCGGCGATCACGAGCCGGAGCGGGCGGTCCGGGATCGCGATCCGGCTCTTCTTCAGCCCGTGCGCCTCGATCTGCTTCGGGACGAGGTAGCGCTTCGCGATCCCGAGCTTCTCCTCGTGCGTGTAGCCCGAGAGCTGGATCACGTCCATGCGGTCGAGCAGCGGCCCCGGAATCGTGTCGAGGGTGTTGGCGGTGCAGATGAAGAGCACCTTCGAGAGGTCGTAGGGCAGGTCGAGATAGTGGTCGCGGAAGCTCGAGTGCTGCTCGGGGTCGAGCACCTCGAGCATCGCGGAGGCCGGGTCGCCGCGGAAGTCCGCGCCCATCTTGTCGATCTCGTCGATCAGGAAGACCGGGTTCGACGACTCGGCGTCGCGGATCGCGCGGACGATCGTTCCCGGCATCGCGCCGATGTACGTGCGCCGGTGGCCGCGGATCTCGGCCTCGTCGCGGACGCCGCCGACGGAGATCCGGGCGAACTTGCGGCCGAGCGCGCGCGCGATCGACTGGCCCAGCGACGTCTTGCCCACCCCAGGCGGGCCGACGAAGCAGAGGATCGGGCCCGAGAGGTCGTTCTTCAGCTTCGAGACGGCGAGGTACTCGACGATCCGCTCCTTCACCTTCTCGAGGTCGAAGTGGTCCTCGTCGAGGATCTGCTGCGCGTGCTCGAGGTCGAGGTTGTCCTCGGTCGCCTCGCTCCACGGCAGCGTGAGGAGCCAGTCGAGGTACGTGCGGATGACGCCGTACTCGGCCGCGGCCGGCGGCAGCTTCTCCAGCCGGCTCAGCTCGCGCAGCGCGGCCGTGCGCGCATGCTCCGGCAGCTGCTTCTGCTCGATCAGCTCGCGCAGCTCGTTGATCTCCGCCTGCTGGTCGTCGGTCTCGCCGAGCTCCTCCTGGATCGCCTTCAGCTGCTGGCGGAGGAAGAACTCGCGCTGGCCCTTGTCGATCTCGCTCGCGACCTGGGACTGGATCCGCGAGCCGAGCTCCGACATCTCGACCTCGCGGCCGAGGATCACGGCGATCCTGCGCAGGCGCTCCTCGACGTTGGCGGTCTCGAGCAGTTCCTGGCGCTCCTCCGTCTTCAGCCGCAGCGTCGAGGCGATCAGGTACGTCAACGCCGTCGGGTCGTCGATGCTGGCGGCGGCGAGCTGCAGCTCCTCGGGGAGGTACGGCGTCATTCCGATGATCTGCGCGAACTGCTGCTGCACGTTCCGCGTCAGCGCCTCGACCTCGGGCGAGTCGGGAACGACCTCCGGCACGTCCTCGACCTCGCCGATCAGGTACGGCGCGTCGTCGACCGGCCGGACGAGGCGGATGCGCTGCACACCCTGGACGAGGATCCGGAGCGTCCCGTCGGGCACCTTGATCATCTTGTGGACGACGGCGACGGTGCCGACCCGGTAGAGGTCGTCCCAGCCCGGCTGCTCGGCCTCCGTGTCCTTCACGGCGAAGAGCGCGAGCATCCGCTCCCCCGAGACGACGTCGTCGATCAGCTTCACCGAGCGGTCCTGGCCGACGGCGAGCGGCGTCATCGACTCCGGGAAGACGACCGTCTCCTTCAGCGGCAGCACGGGGAGTGTCTGGCGGCCGCCCGCGGTCTCGCTCACGACGGCCTGCGCACGACGATCACGACCGCGGGCCCGGCCGGCGTTCGGGGCGCGATCGGGAGGGTGATCCGGAGCATCCCGGCCTCGTAGTGGGCGCTCGCGGCTTTGGCGTCGATGTCCTGGTCCAGCGGGATCCGGCGCTCGAAGCGGCCGTACTCGATCTCCGCCTGCTGATAGATCTGCCCCGGAACGCGCGGGCGCCCACGAGTGCCGGAGATCGTCAGCGCGCGCTGCTCGACCGAGAGCTCGATCGCGCCGGGATCGACACCGGCGATCTCGACGACGACGACGAGCTGCGGCGGGTCCTCCGTGAAGAAGCAGTCGACCGCGGGCCGGAATCCGTTCCGGATCCCGGAAAAGCGGGGTACCTGCCAGAGGTCGGCGAACAGCTCCTCGATCTCTCCCTGCAGGCGGTCGATGTCGCGCCGCGGCATTGCAGGGGAGACGTTACCCCCCGCTGTACCATCGAACCCATGACGCCGGTCCGCCGGATCCTGAAGCTCGTCGCGGCATCGGTGGCGTTCCTGCTCTACGTCTGGTTCGCCGCCGTGCGCGCCGCGCCTCGCATCAGGCAGCGGAAGGCGCTCAGGCGCGCCGCGCGCAACCCCTGATGGAGCGCTGGACGAGGTTCGTCCTCCGCCACCGCTGGATCGTCGTCGCCTCCTGGGCCGTGATCCTGGTCACGGGCGGGACGCTCAGCACCGGGCTCAACGACCTGCTCTCGAACGAGTTCACGACACCCGGGACCGACTCGGATGACGTGCGGTCGACGCTCGAGCAGCGCTTCGGCCAGCGTGACGACGGCTCGTTCCTCGTCGTCTTCCGGGTCGACGACGCGAGCGACCGGGCGACGCGGAAAGAGCTCGAGGCCGCGCTCGCGCGGGGCGCCGACGCGGTCGAGGGCGGGCGGGCACAGCCGCTCCAGGCGGCCGGGCGGAACGTCCTCTTCGGGACGATCGGCTCACCGCTCGAGCTGACGGAGGGCAAGCGGGCGACGCCCGCGGTCCGGGAGGCGATCGGAGCTCCCGCCGGCGCCGAGACGTTCGTCAGCGGGACGCCGGCGATCCAGGCGGACCTCGACCCGATCTTCGAGGAGGACCTGCTGAAGGGGGAGGCGATCGCGCTGCCGATCGCGCTCGCGGTGCTCCTCGCGGTCTTCGGCCTCTCCTTCGCCGTGCTGATGCCGTTCCTGGTCGCGGCCTGCACGATCACGGCCACCCTCGGGATCGTCTGGGTCGTCGCGCACTACCTGACCACGGCGGTGTACGTCACGAACCTCGTCCAGCTGATCGGGCTCGGAATCGCGATCGACTACTCGCTCCTGATCGTCTACCGCTTCCGCGAGGAGTTGGAGCCGGGCGGCTCCGTCGAGGACGCCGCCGTACGGACGATGGCGACCGCGGGCCGCGCCGTCGTCTTCTCGGGCCTGACCGTCGCGATCGGGCTCGCGCTGCTGCTCTTCATGCCGCTGCCGTTCATGGTCTCGATGGGCGTCGGCGGCTTCCTGATCCCACTCGTCTCGATCGTCGCCGCCGTCACGCTGCAGCCGGCTCTGCTCTCGCTGTTCGGGCGCAGAGGGACGCGCCGCGTTCACGTCGCCGCCTACTTCCGCGACCGCCTGCGCCTGCCGATCCCCCGCTTCGCGGGGACGGCGGATGCCGACCGGGGCCTCTGGGCCCGGCTCGCGCGCTCGATCATGCGCCGGCCCCTCGTCTACCTCGCGCTCGGCGCGACCGTGCTCGTCGCCGCGGCCGTGCCGGTGCTCGACCTCCAGCTGACGCCTGGATCCGCCTCGGGGACGCCGCAGTCCCCGGAGTCGATTCGCGGGTTCAACGTGCTTCGCGAGGCCGTCGGCCCGGGGGCGCTCGCGCCTTCGCAGGTGCTCGTCGACTCCGGGCGGCCGGATGGGCTCCGCGACCCGGCTGTCAGCGAGGCGATCGAGCGGCTGATCGCGGGGGTGCGGCTCGATCCGGAGGCGGCGCGCGTCGACTACGAGCCGGCGCCGCCTTACGTCGATGCGACGGGGCGGTACGGCTACGTGACCATCGCCGGCAGGCACGAGTACGGCGAGCTCGCGGCGCAGGACTTCGCCCGGCGACTGCGGGGCGAGCTGATCCCGGCCGCCCGGTTCCCCCAGAGTGCGACCGTGCTCGCCGGCGGCGGCCCCGCGCAGGGGATCGACTTCATCGACAGCGCCTACGGCGCCTTCCCGTGGCTCGTGCTCGCGGTGCTGATCCTCACCTACCTGACGCTCATGCGCGCCTTCCGCTCGCTGCTGCTGCCGCTCAAGGCCGTGCTCCTGAACCTGCTCGCGATCGCCGCGACCTACGGCCTGCTCGTGATCATCTTCAAGTGGGGCGTCGGCTCGGATCTGTTCGGCCTGTACCAGTTCGACCAGGTCGAGGCGTGGATCCCGATCTTCCTCTTCGCGATGTTGTTCGGGCTCTCGATGGACTACGAGGTCTTCCTCGTCTCGCGCATGCGGGAGTTCTGGGACGAGGGCGCCTCGAACGAGGAGGCGGTGGCGCAGGGACTCGAGCGGACAGGGCGGATCGTGACCGCGGCCGCGATCGTGATGGTCGCTGCGTTCCTCGGCTTCGCAGCCGGCTCGATCGTCGGGCTGCAGGAGTTCGGGCTCGGGCTTGCGATCGCGATCTTCATCGATGCGACGCTGATCCGCGCCGTGCTCGTGCCGGCGCTGATGCGCCTCTTCGGGCGCTGGAACTGGTGGCTGCCCGAGCGGGCCGCACGCCTTCTTCGCGTCGCTCCCTCCCCCATTCGTTAACAGGATCCTGATGTTCCGAAAGCGGAAGACGCGGGAACCCCGTTTCAATGCGCATCCTGTTGTCAGCCCTGCTCGCGTCCGCCCTCGTGGGCTTCGCCGCCCCCGCGGCCGGTGCGTCGGGAAACGCGCGCTTCGGGATCCAGGACGACGCCTGGCTCGCCCACGGCGCGGGCACGCTCGACGAGCGGCTCGACCGGCTCGAACAGCTCGGCGTGGACGTCGTCCGCTTCAACCTGCACTGGGACCGGATCGAGCCCGCCCGCGGCCAGTACGACTGGGAGGACAGCGACGCCGTGCTCGAAGGGCTCCGTAGCCGGGGGATCCCGGCCGTGGTCGGGATCGTCGGCTCGCCCCGCTGGGCGAACGGCGGCCGGACGCCGAACTTCGCCCCGGGCGCCTCGTCGCTCGCCGGCTTCGCCCGGGCGGCAGCGACCCGCTACCGCTGGGTGACGCAGTGGCTGCTCTGGAACGAGCCGAACCAGGCGCGTTGGCTGCGGCCGACGTCGGCCAGCGTCTACGTGCGCCAGATCCTCAATCCCGGCTACGCGGCGATCCACCGCGTGATCCCTCGTGCCAGGGTGGCGGGCGGCGTCACCGCTCCCCGCGGCTCCACCGGCGGCGTCTCACCCGTGCGCTGGATTCGCGGCATGCGCGCTGCGGGTGCGCGCCTCGACGTCTACGCGCACCACCCCTATCCGTCGAGCAGCCGCGAGACGCCGTTCAGCGGCGGCTGCGGCCACTGCGAGACGATCACCATGGCGACGCTGGAGCGCCTGATCGCGGAAGTGGGTCGCGCGTTCGGCCCGAAGCGCATCTGGCTGACCGAGTACGGCTACCAGACCGGCGCCTACGGCGTCACGCAGCAGCGCCAGGCGGAGCTGATCGGGCAGTCCGGACTGCGCGTCCACAAGGCGCCGCGCGTCGACATGCTCATCCATTACCTCGTCAAGGACGAGCCCGAGGCGAGCCGCTTCCAGAGCGGCCTCTTCAACATCGCCGGACGCGCCGAAGCTCGCGGCGCTCGCGTTCCCGCTCCCGATCGCCCAGGCAGGGCGCAGCGGCGGCAAGCTCGTGCTCTGGGGTCAGGTCCGCCCCGGCGGGGGCGTGCAGTCGTATCGCGTCCAGATCCGTGCCGGCGGCGCCTGGAAGTTCAGCGGCGCCACGCGCCGGACGAGCTGCGCGCGGCTTCTTCAGCACCGCGGTCGCCGCCTCGCCGGGAACGAGCGTGCGCGTCTACTCGCCGCGCGACGGCGCCTACAGCGCCACCATCCGCGCGCGCTAGCGAAGCAGCGCTATCAGGACGATCGCGACTGCGATGGCGATCGCGATCCAGGCGAGGCGCATGACCCGGAAGGCGCGGCGCTCGCCGCGGCCCGGGCCGGGCTCGGGTGTGTAGGGGTCGAGCGGCGATGCGGGCTGCCGAGGCAGCTCGTCCTCGCCTTCGATCACCTGCGGGTCGTGCTGCACTTCACGCTCGGTCATGTCTGCATTCTGCACGGCCAGTAGCATCGTGCGCGGCATGAGGGCAAAGGGACTGATTGCGGCGGGCGGCGAGGCGACCCGGCTGGGCGAGCTGACGCGCGTCGTCAACAAGCACCTGCTGCCGGTCGGCGACCAGCCGATGATCTACTACCCGCTTCAACTGCTCGAGCGGGCCGGGATCGAAGAGGTGATGATCGTCACCGGCCAGGGCCACGCGGGCCAGGTGATCGACCTGCTCGGCAACGGCCGGCTCAGCCGACGCGGCACGAGCGAGCCGCTCTTCGACCTGGATCTGACCTACAAGGTGCAGGTCGAGGCCGGCGGGATCGCGCAGGTGGTCGGGATGGCGGAGAGCTTCGCGGGCGACGACGATCTGGTCGTGTGCCTGGGCGACAACATCTTCGAGTACGCCGAGGCGGAGGCGATCCGCAGCTTCGTCGACGGCGACGACGGCGCGGCCGTGTTCGTGAAGGACGTGCCCGACCCGGAGCGGTTCGGCGTCGTCGTCTACGGCGACGGCGGCCGCGTGGTCGACGTGGTCGAGAAGGCGGGGGTCGTCGACCTGCGCTACGACGCGCCGCCGTCCCACGACGCCGTCGTCGGCCTCTACTGCTACGCGCCGGACGTGTTCGAGTTGATCCGCGGGCTCGAGCCGTCCTCGCGGGGCGAGCTGGAGATCACCGACGTCAACCGCCACTACGCCGAGAACGGAACCCTCGCCTGCCACCGGGTCAGCGGCTGGTGGGAGGACGCGGGCACGCAGGAGTCGCTGCGCGAGATCGGCGCCCTGATCGAGCGCACCGGCGTCAACAAGCTCGCATGATCGAAGGCCTGCGTCGGATCCCGCTGCAGCGCTTCGCGGACGAGCGCGGCTGGTTCGTCGAGATCCGCCGCGAGAGCCTGCTGCCGAAGCCAACGCGGCAGACGAACGTGTCCTTCTCCCGCAAGGGCGTCCTCCGCGGCCTCCACTACCACGAACGCGGCCAGGATGATCTCTTCGTCTGCCTGCAGGGCACGGCTCGTGTCGTCGTGCTCGACCGCGACACCGGCGACACGTTCTGCGAGGACATCGGCGACGACAACCCGGTCGCGATCTACGTCCCGGGGCGGCACGCGCACGGCTTCGAGGCGCTGACCGACCTGCTCTTCTGTTACCACGTGACCGAGGAGTACGACCCGGCCGACCCGGACGAGCACGGGGTCTGCTGGGCCGATCCGCGTGTCAAGCACCTGTGGAGCTCGGACGCGCCGATCCTCTCGGAGCGGGATCTGCGGGCGTGTACTTAGTCACCGGGGCCGGCGGCCAGCTCGGCCGTGCCCTCGTGGCGGAGTTCGCCGACGACGGCGCCCTCGGCCTCACCCGCGCGGAGTGGGACGTCGAGCAGCCGCCGCCGCCCGGGCTCGCCCCCGATGTCGTGCTGCACGCCGCCGCCTGGACGAACGTCGACGGAGCCGAGGAGGATCCGCAGGGCGCGGCGGCGGCGAACGTCGGCGCGACCGCGAACGTCGCCGCGCTCGGCGTGCCGCTCGTCTACTACTCGAGCGACTACGTCTTCGACGGCAGCAAGCGGGAGCCGTACGTCGAGTCGGATGGCCCGAACCCGCAGTCGGCCTACGGGCGGTCGAAGCTCCACGGCGAGGGTGCGGCCGGCGACAAGGCCTGGATCGTGCGCTCGTCGTGGCTCTACGGCCCGTCGGGGACCAACTTCGTCCGGACGATGCTGCGGCTCGGCGCGGAGCGGGACGAGGTCGCGGTCGTCGACGACCAGCGGGGCTCGCCGACGTATGTCGGCCATCTCGCTGCGGCGACGAGGCAAATCCTGTCGCTGCCGTTCGGCGTCTACCACGTCGCGGCGGACGGCGAGGCGAGCTGGGCCGACTTCGCGGAGGCGATCTTCGAGGAGGCCGGTCTCGACACGCGCGTCCGCCGGATCTCGGCGGCGGAGTTGGGACGGCCCGCGCCGCGGCCCGCCTACTCGGTGCTGCGGAGCGAGAAGGGCGCGCCGACGCTGCCGCACTGGCGCGAGGGCCTGCGGGAGACGATCGCGGCCATCCGGTCCGGCGCGGCGCACGAATAGAGACCGTGTGGCGAGCTATTCGTTCCTGACGACCTGGGTCCTGGACGCCCGGCGCGAGGCCGTCTGGGACGCGATCTACGCCATCGAGCAGTGGCCGGCGTGGTGGCGCGGCGTCAAGCAGGTCGACAAGCTCGAGCACGGCAACGGCGACGGCATCGGTGCTCGCTACCGGCACGAGTGGCGCAGCGTCATCCCCTACCCCGTCCGCTTCGAGACGCGGATCACGAGCATCGAGCGGCCCTTCCTGATCGAGGCGGACGCCGACGGCGAGCTCGCCGGAACCGGCCGCTGGCGCTTCTTCGACGGCCGCGAGACCGCCGTCACCTACGAGTGGAACGTGCGGACGACCCGGCCGTGGATGAACCTGCTGGCGCCGATCGCGCGGCCCGTCTTCCGCTGGAACCACAACGTCGTCATGCACCAGGGCGGGCAGGGACTGGCCGATCTGCTGGGGGCGAGGCTCCTGGCGGTCACGTAACCTGAGCGCGATGCGCGTGCTCGTCACAGGCGGGGCCGGCTTCATCGGCTCGCACTTCGCCAAGCGGCTCCAGGCCGCGGGCGACCACGTGCGCGTGCTCGACAAGCTGACCTACTCGGGCAACCCGGCGAACCTCGACGGCACGGGGATCGAGCTGGTCGAAGGCGACATCTGCGACGCCGAGGCCGTCGCCGACGCTGCAGCGGGCTTCGACGCGATCGTCAACTTCGCCGCCGAGACCCACGTCGACCGCTCCATCCTGGGGGCAACCGACTTCGGCCGGACCGAGTTCTTCGGGACGCAGGTGCTGCTCGAGGAGGTGCGCCGCACCGGCGCCCGCTTCGTCCAGGTCTCGACGGACGAGGTGTACGGCGACCTCGCGGGCGGCGGCTCGGCGAGCGAGACCGATCCGATCAGGCCGTCGAGCCCCTACAGCGTCGCCAAGGCCGCGGGCGACCTGCATATCCCCGCATACGCGCGCACGTTCGGCGTCAACGCGTCGATCACGCGCGGCTCCAACACGTACGGCCCGAACCAGTATCCCGAGAAGCTGATCCCGCTGATGACGACGAACGCGCTCGAGGGCGAGCCGCTGCCGGTGTACGGGGACGGGCGCCAGATCCGCGACTGGCTCTGGGTCGAGGACCACTGCGCCGGGATCGAGCTCGTGCTGCGCGAGGGCGCGGCGGGCGAGGTCTACAACGTCGGCGGCGACGACGAGCGCGAGAACGTCGAGATCGTCTCCCGGATCCTCGAGCTGACCGGCGCAGACGAGTCCCTCATCCGGCACGTCGAGGACCGCGCCGGTCACGACCGCCGCTACTCGCTCGACACGGGCAAGCTGCGCGGGCTCGGCTGGGCGCCCCGGAAGCCCTTCGACGAGGGCATCGGCGAGACGGTCGCCTGGTATCGCGACAACCGCGCCTGGTGGGAGCCGATCAAGTCGGGCGAGTACCGCGAGTACTACGAGCGCCAGTACGCGGCGCGCCTCGCCGGCTCCTAGTCGTCCTCGCCCTCACACGCCTTCTCCGTCTCCTTCCGGAGCCGGCTGATCTCCTTGCGCTCGCCCTGGATCTGCTCCGAGCGGTCGAGGAGCTCGAGGACGCCGTCGCAGCGAGCGAGCGCGCGGCGGGTGAAAGCGAGGTTGTAGCTCGCGTACGCCTCGGCGAGCTCGCCCGTTCCTGCGAGGCCGGCGACGGCCTGCTCGAGCGGCGGCAGCGCTTCCTCGTAGCGGCCCGCCTGCATCAGCTCGAAGCCGCGGTCGTTCAGGGTGGCCGGGCTCTCGGTGGGCGGGGCGGTCGTCGGCTCCGGTTCGGCCGTCGGCTCCGGCGCGGCCGTCGTCGGCGCCGTCGTCACCGTCTGAACGACCGTCGTGCCGGGCAGGGTGACCGTCTCCTTCACCGTCTGCGGTCCGGTCGGCCCCGTGGGGGCTGACGTCTCGTCGCCTCGCGCGAGCAGTGTGGCCGCCAGCACGCCGGCGAGGAGTGCGGCGCCGAGCAGGAGCAGCAGCAGTGGGAGCTTCGTCCGTTCGCGGCTCTGTGCGGCGGGGGGAAGTGCCCCCACCTGCGTCGCGCCGGCGGCCCGGTCGAGCGCCTCCCGCAGCGCCTGGACGAACTCGGACGCCGACCCGTAGCGGTGCTGGGGGTCCTTCGCCAGCCCCCGGGCGAGGACGTCATCCACCTCCGGCGGCAACTGCGGGTTCGACTCCGAGGCGGGCGGGATCGGCGCGCTCACGTGTGCCATCGCCTCGGCGGTCGACGACTCGCGCTCGAACGGCCGCTTACCGGTCAGGAGCTCGAACGCGACCACTGCGAGGGCGTAGAGGTCGCTCGCCGGGGTCGCTCTTTCGCCCCGTGCCTGCTCCGGCGCCAGATACCCGGCCGTGCCGACGACGGTGCCCGCCTCGGTGAAGGAGCCGAGATCGGCCGCGCTGGCGACGCCGAAGTCGGCCACCTTCACCCGGCCGTCGTCGTCGAGGAGGAGGTTTCCGGGCTTGACGTCGCGGTGGACGATCCCGTGCGCGTGCGCGGCGTCGAGCGCCGCTGCGGCCTGGCCGAGCCACGCCAGCGAGCGACCCAGCGACTGCGGCCCGTCACCTTCGAGCCGGTCGGCGAGGGAGCCGCCCGGGAGATACTCCATCACGATGTACGGGCGCCCCTCGTGGTCGCCGACGTCGAAGATCGTGACCGTGTTCGGCGCGTTCGAGAGTCGGGCGACGGCCAGGGCCTCGCGCGTGAAGCGCCCCCGGATCGCGTCGTTGTCGGCGAACCGGTCGGCGAGCAGCTTGATCGCGACCAGCCGCGCGAGATCGCGGTCCTCGGCGCGGTAGACCTCGCCCATGCCGCCACGCGCGATCCGCTCCGGGTTCCGGTAGCGGTCGGGAAGGACGCTTCCGTTCATCACGACCGCCTGCCCGTCGCGCCCGGGCTGAAAACGCAGTGCCTGTGCGGAGAGGGCATGAATCTTCGGTAAAGAAGCCGTGAGTGCAGGGGTTCTTCCGCTAGCCTCGCGAACGGGTCAACCATGCGGCTAACGGTCTTTGCTCTCACGTGTCTCGTCCTCGCGCTCGCGGTCTCCGCGCCCGCAGGCATCCACGCGCCCGCCCCGGCCGCTCCGGCCGCCGTGACCGCGACGACGTTCGTCGTCAGCGGCCGCGGTTGGGGTCACGGCGTCGGGATGAGCCAGTACGGCGCGCTCGGCTACGCCCAGGAAGGCTGGTCGTACGACGCCATCCTCGGCCACTACTACACGGGCGCCGAGCCGGGGCCGGCGTCGGTCGCGCGCGTCCGCGTCCTCGTCGCGGAGGCGAAGCCGAGCGTGACGGTCCGCTCGCGCGCGCCGTTCCGCGTCCGCGACGTCTTCGGCAAGACGTATCCGTTGCCGGCGGGGCCTGTGCCGCTCGGACCCGAAGCTGCGCGTGAACGTCAACGGGACGCCGACGGAGCTCGCCGGCCCGCTGCTCTTCCTGCCCGGCGCGGCGCCGCTCGAGCTCGACCGGCCATACCGCGGCCAGATCGAGGTCGCGGTCACGGGTCTGAAGCTCGACGCGATCAACGTCGTCGGCCTCGAGCAGTATCTCCAGGGCGTCGTCGCACAGGAGATGCCGAGCTCCTGGCCCGACGAGGCCCTGAAGGCCCAGGCGGTCGCCGCACGCTCGTACGCGCTCGCCCATCGGCTGAACGGCAAGACCTTCGACCTCTATGCGGACGTCCGCAGCCAGGTCTACGGCGGCATTCCAGGCGAGCATCCGCGGACGACGGCGGCGGTGCTCGCGACGAAGGGCGAGGTCCTGCTCTGGCAGGGCAAGCCGATCGACGCGCTGTTCCACTCGACCTCGGGCGGCACGACCCTCGCGGCAGCCGAGGTGTTCGGCAAGCCGGTGCCCTACCTCGTCGGCGTCGACGATCCGCACAGCGCGCTCTCGCCGGTCCATCGCTGGGGACCCACACCGGTGGCGGAGGCGACGCTCCGCACGGGGTTGAAGCTGCGCGCGCCGGTGACGGCCGTGACGCTCACCCGCGGAACGTCCGGCCGGGTCTCGCGCGTGCAGGTGGCGACCGCTGCGGGCGTATCGACGATCAGCGGCGCCGACCTCAGGCGCGCCGGCGGCCTGCGCTCCACGTGGATCACGCAGCTCGCCACCCTCTCGCTCGCGCGGCCCGGCGGACCGGTCGTCTACGGGAAGCCCGTCGCGCTGACGGGCCGCGCGGCGGGCGTGAAGGGCGCCGTCCTGCAGCAGCGGATCGACGGCGCGTGGAAGCAGCTCTCGGCGCCCGCGCTCAAGGCGAGCGTGAAGCTGCTCGCACCGGCGAGCTTCCGGATCGCGGCGGGCAAGCTCGTCGGCTCCGTGCTGAAGGTGCCGGTTGCTCCGCGCGTGACCGCGCGCGGCGCCGCTCTCGGGATCACCGGTACCGTGAGTCCTCTCGATCCGGGGACGAAGGTGGAGTTGCAGCGGGAAAGCGAGCGAGGATGGTCCAGCAGCGCCGAGGCGACCACCGGAGCCGAGGGCGAGTACGCCCTTGCTGCTCCAGAGCCAGGGACCTACCGCGTCAGGGTGGCGCCTGCCCAGGGGTTCGCCGAAGGTCTCTCCGGCCAGATCGAGCTGCGGTGACCCGCGCGGCACTCGTGCTCGCGCTGGCGGCGCTGCTCGCACCGCAGGGCGCCGACGCGGCGCGGTATGCGGTCGGCGTCGGCTCCGCCGCCGACCTGCCGCGCCTCCAGGCCGCGCTGCCCGACGGGGAGAGCCTCGCGCCGATCCCGGCCCTGGTCGTCGAGCGTGCCGCGCCTCCCCGGCTGCGCGAGCTCCCCGGCGCCACCTACGTCGAGAGGCTCGGCACGCGGCGCGCCGCCTACATCCCGAACGACGTCCTCGCCGCAAAGCAGTGGCATCTCGAGTTCAACCGGACGTTCGACTTCTGGGACACACCGACGCCGCTCCCCGCGGTCCGCGTTGCGGTGATCGACTCCGGGATCGACGGAGATCACCCGGATCTCGCCCCGAGGATCGCCGAGGCGAAGAGCTTCGTCGGCGGTTCGGCCCGCGTGGACGAGGCCGGGCACGGCACGTTCGTCGGCGGCCTGATCGCTGCGGGTGTGAACAACACGGTCGGGATCGCCGGCGGCGCCTCTTCGGCGGAGCTCCTCGTCGCGAAGGTCGTCGACACCGACGACCTGATCGACGTCGAGGCCGAAGTGAAGGCGATCCGCTGGGCGGTGCAGAACGACGCCCGCGTGATCAACATGAGCCTCGGCGGCTTCCGCGACCCCCGCGACCCGGACCGCGACGCGTTCTCGCGGCTCGAGGCGGAGACGATCGCCTGGGCGCACGGGAAGGGCGTCGTCGTCGTGGCGGCGGTGGGGAACAGCACGGAGACGCCGCCCAGGCCGTGGCCGTACGCGAGCTACCCGGCTGCGCTACCGCACGTGCTCGGCGTCAGCGCGCTCGCGCGCGACGGCTCCGTGCCCGTGTTCTCCCACCGCGACAAGATCTACAACGACATCTCCGCGCCCGGCGTCGGGATTCTCTCCACCTTCCCGCGGGCGCTCACGGCCGTGAGCAAGGACTGCGTCGAGCAGGGCTACTCGAGCTGCGCGCCCGACGACTTCCGCAAGGGCCAGGGCACGTCGTTCGCCGCCCCGCAGGTCAGCGCGGCGGCCGCGGTCCTGATCGCGGTTCGCCCGAGCTTGAACCCCGAGCAGGTGACGGAGCTCCTCACGCGCACGGCGCACGACGTCAACGGCGCCACGGGCTGTGCGGGCTGTGCGACCCAGCGGGACGCACTCTCCGGATGGGGTCGGCTCGACGTCACGGCGGCGCTCAAGCAACTCCTCTCGGGCGGCCCGCCGTCGCGCGACCGGCTCGAGCCGAACGACGACGCCGGTGACGACGCTGCGGCGCTGTGGGGCCGCTCGAGCCGGTTCGAGGCCACACTCGACTTCTGGGACGATCAGAACGACGTCTACGCGATCAAGCTCAAGCGGCAGCAGCGGGTCTATCTCAGCGTTCGCGGGCCGGCGGGCACCGACACGAACCTGATCCTCTGGCGGCCCGGCACCGAGAAGGTCGACGACCTCGCCTCCCTCGACCTCGTTGCGCGCCAGGCCGCGCGGCCCGGCCCGCAGGAGTACCTTCCCTACCGGGCGCTCAAGGCCGGCACCTACTACGTGCAGGTCAAGCTCGGCTCGCGCGGCTCGGGCCGCTACCGGCTCACGATCGTCAAGCGCTGACGTGAGCGCGGCGTGAGCCGCGCATGAGCTAGGCGTTCTCGAGCAATTCCTCGTCGGGGACCTCGCGCAGCACCCGCGCGGGGTTCCCGACGACCAGCATCCGCGGCGGGACGTCCTTCGTCACGACGGCGCCGGCCCCGACGAAGGCCTCCTCGCCGATTTCGACGCCCGGGCAGAGGATCGCACCGCCCCCGACGCGGGCGCCGCGGCGGATCGTCGGGCCCTTGATGTTCCCGAAGCGCTTCTCCGTCCGGCCCATCCAGTTGTCGTTCGTCGTCACCACGCAGGGCGCGATGAAGACGTCGTCCTCGAGCGTCGAGTAGGCGGTCACGTACGCCTCGGCCTGGATCTTCGTCCGAGCGCCGACACTCGTGTCGTTCTCGATCAGGGACCCACGGCCGAGGACGACGTCGTCTCCGACCTCGACCCGCTCGCGCACGCACGACTGGTCGCCGAGGATGACGCGGGCGCCGATCGTGGAGCCGGCGAAGACGATCGCGCCCGTCGAGACGATCGTCCCGTCGCCGATCGTCGTCGGGCCGAGCGGCTCCCGCTTCGCGGTCGAGCGCGGCGAGAGCGTCGGCTGCTTGCCGACGACTGCGCCTTCGAGCACCTTCACGCCCTCGCCGAGGACGGTCCCCTCGTAGACGGTCGCGGTCGGGTGAACGTCAGCCACGCAGGGACTCCGTCAGCCGGTCCAGCGCGCGGACGACCATCGCGCCGTCCTCCGCGACCGAGTGCCGGTCGCCGTCGCCGGCGATCAGGTCGAGGAAGGCCTGGCACTCGAGCCGGAGCGGCTCGGCCGTGTCGATCTTGGGGATGTGGATGTCGCCCGTGCGCGTCTGCCACTCCCCGTAGCCGGCCGACTGCTTCCACGGCCCCTTCTCGTACACGGTCACCTTGCGCTCCAGCTCCATGTCGTCGAAGACGACCATCTTCTCGTTCCCGACGACGGTCATCTTCCGCATCTTGTGGGGGTCGAGCCACGACAGATGCATGTGGGCGATCTTGCCGGACGGGAAGCGGAGGTAGCAGAAGACGACGTCCTCGACGCCCTCGTTCAGGAAGTCGCGGCCGTGCGCGGACACCTCGACCGGGTCCTCGCCGATCAGCCAGAGGATGACCGAGAGGTCGTGGACGCCGAGCGACCAGAGCGCGTTCTCGTTCGCGCGCACGATCCCGAGGTTCTGCCGGTTCGTGTAGACGCAGAGCACGTCGCCGAGCGCGCCGGAGTCCACGAGCTCCTTCAGCTTGCGGACGCCCGGGTGGTAGAGCAGCAGGTGGCCGGGCATGAGGACGAGGTCGCGCTCGGCGGCAAGCGCGACGAGCTCGTCCATCTCGGCGCCCTTCATCGCCGGCGGCTTCTCGACGAGCACGTGCTTGCCGGCCTCGAGCGCCCGCTTGGCGAGCTCGTAGTGCGTCGGCACCGGGGTCGCGATCACGACCGCGTCCAGCTCCGGGTCGGCGAGCAGCTCGTCGAAGTCGGCGGTCACGCGCGCCCGCGGGTAGCGGGAGGCGAAGGACGCTCGGTTTCCCTCCTCGACGTCGCAGACCCAGGTCAGCTGCGCGAGGTGGTCGAAGTTCCGGGCGAGGTTCGGGCCCCAGTAGCCGAGCCCGACGAGCCCGACCGTGGTCGCGCTCATAGCTTCCAGACGGTGTCGCTCTTCCGGCCGCGCTCCCCGGTCGCGTTGCGGAAGTCGACGATCACGGGGCCGCTCTCGACCAGGGCCTCGTAGTCGATCCCGCTGTGGTCGGTCACGATTGCGATCGCGTCGAAGCGGGAGGGGTCGAGCGGCACCGACGAGAGGCCGTAGTCGGGCAGCTCCGGGACGTGCGGGTCGTGGTAGGAGACGTTCGCGCCGCCCGTCTCGAGCAGCTCGATCAGCTTGAGCGCCGGGCTCTCGCGCATGTCGCCGATGTTCGGCTTGTAGGCCACGCCGAGCACGAGCACCTCCGATCCCTTCAGCGACTTCTGCTTGCCGTGGTTGAGCGCCTGCGAGATCAGCGACCGGCAGTGCCAGGGCATGTTCTCGTTCACCTTGCCCGCCAGCTCGATGAACTCGGTGTAGAAGTCGTACTCCCGCGCCTTCCAGGTGAGGTAGAAGGGGTCGATCGGGATGCAGTGGCCGCCGAGCCCAGGGCCGGGCTTGAAGCTCATGAAGCCGAACGGCTTCGTCGCGGCGGCGTCGACCACCTCCCAGAAGTCGATCTTCATCCGCTCACAGAGTTGCGCCATCTCGTTCACGAGGGCGATGTTCACCGAGCGGAAGATGTTCTCCAGCAGCTTCGTCAGCTCGGCCGACTCCGGCGAGGTGACCTTGTGCACCGTGTCGACGGCCGATCCGTAGAGCTCGGCGGCGCGGTCGGTGCAGGCGTCGGTGATCCCGCCGACGACCTTGGGAACGTTCTTCGTCGTCCAGTCCTCGCGGCCCGGATCGACACGCTCGGGCGAGAAGGCGAGGTTGAAGCCCTCGCCGACCCGAAGCCCCGAGGCCTCGAGCCGCGGCAGGACCTCCTCGCGCGTCGTGCCCGGGTAGGTGGTCGACTCGAGCACGACCAGGTGGCCCTCTCGCAGCCGCTGCGCGATCTCCTCGGCGGCGCCCTTGACGATCGAGAGGTCGGGCTCGCGCTGCTTCGAGAGGGGCGTCGGCAGCGCGATCAAGATCGCGTCCGCGTCGCGGAGCTCGTCGTAGTCGGTGGTCGCGCGAAGGCTGTTGTCGTCGACGAGCCGCTTCAGCACCTCGGACGGCACATCCTCGATGTAGCTCTCGCCCCGGTTCAGCTGCGCGACCCGCTCGGGGTCGCGATCGACGAGCACGACGGTGCGCCCCGCCTCGGCGAACACCTGGGCGAGCGGAACGCCGACGTAGCCGGCTCCGACAATGGCAACGTCGGTCATCGGCGCGGAATCGTACAGAGCAAAGCCGTTCTCCCGCCCCACCCGTTCGCGGAGGATCGCGCAGCGGGGCGGCTACAATCCGTCGCCGCGGGCCGTTAGCTCAGCTGGTAGAGCAGGGGACTCTTAATCCCAAGGTCGTAGGTTCGATCCCTACACGGCCCATGTCTCCGGCGCAGGGTCGGAAATCCGCGGGAGCGGATTCCCGACCGCGCAAGACCCCTGAAGGGTCGCTTCGCTCCCGGAACTTGCCGTCGCATGCCGCGCAATCCGCAGGAGCGGATCACGCGGCGCGCAGACCCCTGAAGGGGTCGCTTCGCTCCGGAACTTGCCGTCGCATGCCGCGCAATCCGCAGGAGCGGATCACGCGGCGCGCAGACCCCTGAAGGGTCGCTTCGCTCCGGAACTTGCCGTCGCATGCCGCGCAATCCGCAGGAGCGGATCACGCGGCGCGCAGACTCCTGGAGGTTCGCTTCGCTCCGGCTCAACCCCGTCGGCCGCCGTGGCGATACTTCCTGCATGTCGTCGTCGATCACCGCAAACCTGCTCGACGTCGTTCTTCGCAACGTCGCCGACGGGATCAGCGCGCAACGCCCCGACGGATCGCTTGCGTATGCGAACGACGCGGCCGCGCGGCTGCTCGGGCTGGATTCGGGCGAGCAGCTGATCGGCATGCCGGGCACGGAACTGAGCAAGCGCTTCGTGATGATCGGAGACGATCGGGAGCCGCTGCCTGCCGAGGAGCTCCCGAACCGGCGTGCGCTGGCGTCCGGAAGGCCGGAGGAGGGGATCGTCGGCTACCGGCTGCTGCCGGACGGTGAGGAGCGCTGGTCGCTCGTGCGCGCGACGCCGATCATGGACGCGAACGGCACCGTCGAGCTCGTGATCAACGTGATCCACGACGTCACCGCCGATCGCGCCGCGCGGGAGCGTGCACGTCTCGTCGACGAGACCGGCGCCGTCTTCGCCGCCTCGATCGACATCGAGGCGACCTTCGACGCCCTCGCGTCGCTGCTGGTGCCGCGCTTCGCCGACTACTGCATCGTCGACATGCAGGAGGAAGGCGGCCTCCGCCAGGTCGTGATCACGCATCGCGACCCCGAGCGCGAGCAGCTGCTGCGCGAGCTGCGGCGGCGCTACCCACCCGACGAGAACGACGCCCATCCCGTCTCCGAGGTGCTTCGCACCGGGGTGCCGTACCTGGTCGAGGATGCGCGCGAGGAGGCGCTCGCGCGGGCCGCGGTGGACGAGGAGCATCTCGAGCTCTACCGCCGGCTCGACGCCACCTCGTACATCGTCGTCCCGCTGGAGGCTCGGGGGCGCCTGCTCGGGACGATCTCGCTCGGTACGGGCGAGTCGAGGCGACAGTTCGCAGCCGACGACCTCGCTCTCGCGCGCGAGCTCGCCCGCCGTGCTGCCCTGGCGATCGACAACGCGCTGCTCTTCGGCGCCGCGCAGCAGTCGTACGCGCAGCTGAACACGCTGCTCGTCTCCGCCCCTGTCGGAATCGGCTTCTGGGACCGCGACCTTCGCTTCGTCCGCGTCAACGACGCTCTCGCCGCGATCAACGGCCTCTCGCCGGAGGAGCACGTCGGCCGTGAGCTGGGCGAGGTCATCGGCGAGCTCGCGCCCGTGCTGGTGCCGCTCTACGAACGCGTACTCGCGACCGGCGAGCCGGTCGTGCACACCGAGTCGACCGACGACGAGGCGCTCCAGATGGGCGAACGGCGCCACTGGCTCTCGAGCTACTACCCCGTGCACACGCCGGAGGGCGAGGTGATCGGCATCGGGGCGGTGATCATGGAGATCACCGACCGCAAGCGGGCCGACGACCGGCTGCGACTGCTCGCGGAGGCCGGCGAGCTCTTCTCGACCTCGCTCGAGCAGAACGAGATCGCGTCCCGGATCGCGCACGTCGGGGTGCCGCGGCTGGCGGACACCTGCAACGTCTACCTCCTGCGCGACGGCCTGCTCGCCCGGGTTGCCTGCGTCGCCGCCGACCCGGAGGCTCAACCCGTGCTCGAGTCGCTGCCCTCGACGTTCGCACTTGCGGAGGACTCGGGACGCATCGCGCACGCCTTCACGGAGGGCGAGCCGCTGCTGCTGCGCACGATCCCCGAGGAGTACCTGGACGAGCTCGTGCGCTTCGGCGCCTCCCGGCCCGCCTTCGAGCGGATCGGCACCCAGTCGCTGATGCTCGTGCCGATCGTCGCCCGCGGCCAGACGCTCGGCATCCTCACGCTCGGATCGCGGCGTCCCGACCGGTTCGACGAGCACGATCTCGACCTCGCGCAGGAGCTCGCCGGCAGGGCCGGCGTGGCGATGGACAACGCGGGTCTCGTCGAGGAGCTGCGGCGCCGCGCCCAGGCGGCTCAGGCGCTCGAGTTCGTCGGCGACGGCGTCTTCCTCGTCGGCCGCGAAGGCGACATCCTGCTCTGGAACCCGGCCGCCGCGCGCATCACCGGCCTGCCGGAGGTGCAGGTGGTCGGCTCGCCCGCGGACGCCGTGCTGGCCGGCTGGCCGCTGGGTCAGGGCGAGCGGCCGCAGACGTTCCCGGTCGACGGGCGAGAGGGCGAGCTCTGGCTCTCGCTGAGTGCGGCGGAGTTCCCGCACGGCACGGTCTACGCGTTCCGCGACCTCACCGACGAGCGAGCGGTCGAGCAGCTGAAGAGCGACTTCGTCTCGACCGTCTCGCACGAGCTGCGGACGCCGCTCGCCGCCATCTACGGCGCCGCGATGACGCTGCAGCGCGGCGACGTCGAGCTGAACGAGGCGCAGGAGGCGGGGATGCTCGGCGTGATCGCCGGGGAGTCGGAGCGGCTCGCGCGCATCGTCAACGACATCCTGCTCGCGAGCCGGCTCGACTCCGGCGCTGCGACCGTGGAGATCGGCAGCACCGACGCGACCGCGCTCGCTCGCGGCGTGCTCGCCGCCGCCGAGGCCCACCTGCCGTCCGACGTCGAGCTCGCGCTCGTCGCGCCGGAGCCGGGGCCGCAGGTCGCCGCCGACCCGGACGGGCTGCGCCAGGTGCTCGTGAACCTCGTCGAGAACGCAGTCAAGTACTCGCCGAACGGCGGTCGCGTCGAGCTCGAGCTGACGCCGGAGAACGGACGCGTGCGGTTCGCCGTGACGCGACTGCGGGCTCGGGATCCCTGCGTCCGAGCACGAGCGGATCTTCGAGAAGTTCTTCCGGCTCGACCCGAACCTCTCCCGAGGCGTCGGCGGCACCGGGCTCGGGCTGTACATCTCGCGCGAGATCGTGCGCCGGATGGGCGGGCGGATCAGGGTCGAGTCGGAGCCGGGCCGCGGCTCGACGTTCTCGTTCGAGCTCCCGCTGGCCTGAGAACGAAGAGACGACAGAAAGGGCCGCGAAGCGGCCCCTTCAGGGATGTGCGCGACGTGGGATCCGCTCTCGCGGATCCCACGTCATGCGACGGCTAATACCGCGGACCGTCCTCGACGTACGTGGTCCGGCGGCGCTCACCGCTGAAGCCGCCCCACGACGACCAGAAGATCATCGAGAGGACGAGCCCGAGGGCGCCGACGACCATCAGGATCACGCCGATCGTCTGCAACTCGAGGCCCTGCACCGTGGCGTTGACCGCCCAGGTGAGGATGGCGCCGACTGCGATCAAGAAAATGCTCACTCCAAGACCCATCTTGAGCCTCCTGTTAGCGGGGGTTCCGTGTCTTCACGAGCCCGGGGATGTCCGGGTCAGGGAGGAAACGTTCGAGGCACCGGATCGGGTACGGGTTATGTAGGCTCGCCGCGGTGCGCAGGGGCTCGATTGTTCGCATCACGATCTACGGTGTCCTCGCGGGAATCCTCGCGTCACTGGTCGCCGTCCTCGTGCCGTGGTTGCCCACCTCGGCGTCCGAGGAGATGGATCGGATCGAGTTCACGTTCTGGTTCACGACCGTCATCTGCATCGGGGTGTTCGCCGTCGTGGCGGCCGCGATCGTCTACTCGGTGCTCAAGTTCCGGGTCCAGCCCGAGGACGACTCGGACGGCCCTCCGATCCACGGCCACACCGGCCTCGAGATCGTCTGGACGACGATTCCGGCGGTGCTCGTGACCGCGATCTCGATCGTCAGCGCCGTCGTGCTCGCGAAGAACGACAATGCCGGCCCGAACCCGATCCGGATCGCGGTGACGGCGCAGCAGTTCGCGTGGAGGTTCGAGTACCCGGGCGACGCGAAGGTCACCTCGGGCGAGCTCGTCCTGCCGGTCGACAGGGCCGTGAAGCTGACGCTCCGCTCGCTCGACGTGATCCACTCGTTCTGGGTTCCCGAGTTCGGCCAGAAGTCGGACGCCGTCCCCGGCATCGAGACGACCCTCGTGATCACCCCGAACCGCAAGGGCGAGTACTCGATCGTCTGCACCGAGCTCTGTGGGCTCGGTCACGCAACGATGCGCGCGCCCGTGCGCGTCGTCGACCAGGCCGAGTACGAGGAGTTCCTGGCCGGCTCGCGCGGCGCAGGCGGCGGGGGCGGTGAAGAGGACTCCGGGGAGGCCGTCTTCACGACCGCCGGCTGCGGCGGCTGCCACGCGTTCGAGCCTGCGGGCACCGACGCCCAGGTGGGTCCGAGCCTCGACGCGATCGACCCGCAGAGCGCGCCCCTCGAGGAGTACGTCCGCGAGGCGATCGTCGATCCGAATGCGGTTGTCGCGAGCGGGTATCAGCCGAGCGTGATGCCCGAGACCTACGAGAGCTCGCTCAGCGACGAGCAGCTCGACGCACTCGTGCAGTATCTGGTGGAGGGCCAACAGTGACCGCCGTCGAGACGCACCACGAAACGCACCACGCGCCGGCGCCGCCGCGTCGCGGCGTCGATCACCTGAAGAAGCCGGGGTTCATCCGGGCGGCCTGGATGACGCCGCTCTTCTGGGCGATCGGCGCGGGGATCGTCGTCTTCTTCCGCTGGCTCGGCGGCTACGAGCCGACCTGGGACTGGATGGTGATCACGGTCGTCGGCTTCCTGACGACGGCGCCGATCGGGTTCCTCGCCGGCATCGGCTCGTTCGACTACTGGCTCTACTACATCTCGGGGCGCCCGACCCGCGAGGAGGACCACTCCGGCCACGGCGCGTACAGCTGGCGCGACTACTTCAAGGTCAACACCGACCACAAGGTGATCGGCGTCCAGTACCTCGTGACGACGTTCTTCTTCTTCGTCGTCGGCGGCCTCTTCGCGATGATCTTCCGGGCCGAGCTCGCGAACCCGGACATGCAGTTCGTCGACACGCAGACGTTCAACGGGCTCGTGTCCGAGCACGCGGCGCTGATGATCTTCCTCTTCATCATCCCCGCGTTCGCCGGGCTCGCGAACTTCGCCGTCCCGCTCATGCTCGGCGCGCCCGACATGGCCTTCCCGCGCCTCAATGCCCTTTCCTACTGGCTGCTGCCGATCGCGGGGATCATGTTCCTCGCTGCGTTCCTGGCGCCGGGCGGGGCATTCGGCGCCGGCTGGACCGGGTACCCGCCGCTCGCGGTCGAGGGCACCGAGGGCAACATCTTCTTCCAGATGGGCGTCCAGTGGGCCGGCGCCTCCTCGATCATGACCGCGCTCAACTTCCTGGTCACGATCATCACGATGCGGGCGCCGGGAATGACCTTCTGGCGAATGCCGCTCCTCGTCTGGGCGAACTTCACGACCTCACTGCTCGTCGTGATCGCGACGCCGTTCATCGCCGGCTCGCAGTTCTTCGCCCTCTTCGACCGGGTGATGCACACGAACTTCTTCAACGTGTCCGAGGGCGGCTACGTGCTCGGGTACCAGCACATCTTCTGGTTCTACTCGCACCCGGCCGTCTACATCATGATGCTGCCCGGGTTCGGGATCATCTCCGAGGTCCTGGCGGTGATGAGCCGCAAGCCCGTGTTCGGCTACAGGCTGATGGCGCTCTCGCTGATGGCGATCCTCGTGCTCGGCTTCTCGGTGTGGGCGCACCACATGTTCGTGGCGGGGATGGCGCCGTGGCTGCGCGTGCCGATGATGGTCACGTCGATGATCATCGCGGTGCCGACGGGGATCAAGGTCTTCTCCTGGCTGGCCACGATGTGGGAGGGGAAGCTCCATTTCCGCACGCCCATGTTGTTCGCGCTCGGCTTCCTCTCGATGTTCGTGCTCGGCGGCCTCTCGGGCATCTTCCTCGCGTCGGTGCCGATCGACATCGCCGCCTCGGACACGTACTTCATCGTCGCGCACATCCACTACGTGCTCTTCGGCGGCTCCGTCTTCACGATCTTCGCCGGCGTCTACTACTGGTTCCCGAAGATGACGGGCCGGATGTACGACGAGCGGCTCGGCAAGCTCCACTTCTGGCTCACCTTCATCGGCTTCAACGGCACGTTCTTCCCGATGCACTGGGTCGGCCTGCAGGGGATGCCGCGCCGCGTCGCCGACTACGCGGAGCAGTTCGGCGACTGGAACATGGTCATCTCGATCTTCTCGTTCCTGCTCGGAGCGTCGACGATCGTCTTCTTCTACAACATGATCGCCAGCTGGGCCCGAGGCCCGATCGCGCCGTCGAACCCGTGGCGTGCGCTGACGCTCGAGTGGCAGGTGAGCTCGCCGCCGCCCGTGTTCAACTTCGACGAGATCCCGCAGGTGGTCGGCAGTCCGTACGAGTACGGCGTCCCCGGCGCGCGCCACGCCGTGCTGAACGGCGGCGCGCACGTGACGGCACCGGAACGCGCCCACGAGGAGGAGGTCGTGCGGTGAGCGACGGCAGCCGCAAGATCCTCGTCGTCGCGAACGAGACGCTGCTGGGCGAGGAGCTGCAGGAGGCCGTGCGTGCCAAGGTGGCCGGCTCGGACACGATCGTGGTCGTGATCGCGCCCGTGAATGCGCCGCGCGAGGGATACGTCGTCTACGACAACACGCGGCGCGCAGCCGCCGGCCGGCGGCTCGACCGGACACTGGAGCAGTTCCGCGAGGCGGGAGTCGCCGCCACCGGGCACGTCGTCGACAACGAGCCGCTCGACGCGGTGAAGGATGCGATCGCGATCGAGGAGCCGGACGAGCTGATCGTCTCGACGCACCCGGAGGCCAAGTCGGGCTGGCGGCGCCGCAACCTCCTCGACGAGATCCGCAAGGCCGCAGGCGCGATCCCCGTCGCGCACGTCACCTCCGACGTCGCGGCGCGCGAAGGGACCCAGAACGTGCTCGTCGTCGCCAACGAGACGGTGCTCGGACGGGAGCTGCTGGAGCGGATCCGCGAGAAGGCCCGTGCCGGCGGCGGGAGGACGAGCTTCCTGATCGTGTCGCCGCAGAGCGACCCCGACCAGGGCGCGCATCCCGAGGCCGAGCGGCGCCTGCGCACGATGCTGACCCAGCTGCGCTCGGAGGGGATCGAGGCGCACGGCCAGATCGCCCATCCGGATCCGTACACGGCCGCGATGCACGCGGTCCGGGACGAGCGTGTCGACGCGATTCTCGTCTCGACGTTCCCCGAGGAGCGCGGCTCGTCGTGGCTGCGCCGCGACCTCGTCGGCCGGCTGACGAGCGACGCGAAGGTCCCGGTCGAGCACGTCGTCGTCGACGTCGCCACGGAGGTGCACGCATGAGCGCGCACGCCGAGCCCGCTGCTCACCAGCACGGGCCGCCGATCGCGAACCAGAGCTCGCGCGTCAGCTCGACCGTGCTCGGGATGTTCCTCTTCATCGCGTCGGAGGCGATGCTGTTCGGCGCCTTCTTCACGGCCTACTTCTTCGTGCGCGTCGTCAACCCCGACGCCCAGCCGTGGCCGCTGCCGCCGTTCCACCTGCCGGTCTTCGTCGCCGGCGTGAACACGGCGGTGCTGCTGACGTCGAGCTTCACGATGCACTGGGCGCTGCAGTCGATCAAGCGCGGCAACCGGAGTGGGATGAAGGCCGGGCTCGTGCTGACGCTGCTGATGGGGCTCGCGTTCCTGCTCACGCAGATGCTCGAGTACGCGCGGATCGGCTTCAACCCCTCCGACGGGGCGTTCGGGACGATCTTCTTCGGCCTCACCGGCCTCCACGGCGCCCATGTCTTCGTCGGGCTCACCCTGCTGACGGTCGCGACCGTGCGGGCGTTCCGGGGCCACTTCAGCCCCGAGCACCACCACGGCGTCGAGATCCCCGGAATCTACTGGCACTTCGTCGACGTAATGTGGATCGTGGTGTACGCGACGATCTACCTTCTCTGACGCGATGGCACGCAACCCCTTCCGCAGCGAGGCAGAGGCGTATCGCTTCCTGCTGCTGACGGTCGGGTACTTCGCCCTGATCGTCGTGGCGGCCTCGCTCGCGACCTGGCTCGGCGTCGTCGTCTTCGTCGCGCTCACCGCGGCCGCGCTGATCCTCTGGCTCCGCTCGCGCTCCAACGAGCCGGTGCTGAGGCCGGCGGTGCCGACGCGCGTGGGCGCCGAGGACGAGCGGCGGATCCTCGTGATCGCGAACGAGACCGTCGGCGGGTCCGAGCTGATGCAGATCCTCCGCAGCAAGTCCGAGGGAGTCCGCGAGCAGATCCTCGTCGTCTGCCCGGCGCTGAACTCGCAGGTACGCACATGGGCGTCCGACGAGGACGGCGCCCGCGCCGAGGCGCAGCGGCGGCTCGACGCAAGCCTGGCACGGCTGCGGCAGGACGGCGTCCAGGCGAGCGGCGAGGTCGGGGACGGTGACCCGGTACAGGCGATCGAGGACGCCCTGCGGACGTTCGGCGCGGACGAGATCGTGATCTCGACGCACCCCGAGGGCCGGTCGCACTGGCTCGAGCGGAACGTCGTCGGCCACGCGCGCGAGCGCTTCGACGTGCCGATCACGCACGTCGTGGTCGACCTCGAGGCGAGCCTAGACCGATAGGTCTGCGCAGACAGGTCCGCGGCGGACGGAGATCAGCCGCCGGTGCTGGCGACGACGTAGTCGGCGACGGCCTCGATCTGGTCGGCCGAGTACGAGTCACCGAAAGCGGGCATCGCGCCGCGGCCGTTCGTGACGCGGTCGATCACGAGCTCCTTGTCGGGCTTCGACTCGTCGAGGTCGGGGCCGACGGTCCCGCTCGTGCCGGCGGCCTCGAGCGCATGACAGCCGCCGCAGCCCGCCTCGGCGAAGATCGCCTCGCCGTCCGCCGCCCCGGCTTCACCCTCCTCGCCTTCCTCCCCGGTCGTCGTGCCGCCGCCGGTCGTCGTGCCGCCGCCCGCCTCGGCGCCGCCGCGCGGCGGCAGGCCCGCGACCGACGCGACGTACGAGGCGACGGCGTCTGCGTCCTCCCCTTCGACGAGGTCGGCGGGCATCCCGGGCGAGCCGGTGTTCGGCGACTCGATCGGATAGTCGATCTGGCCTCGCACGACCGAGCGGATCGTTCCCTCGCCCAGGCCGTCCGCCCGGGCCTGCCTGAAGGCGTCGTCGAGGTTCGGCCCGATCACGCCCTTCGAGCCCGCGTCGGCCAGGACGTGGCACGAGCCGCACTGGCCCTCGCCGAGGAAGAGCTCCTTGCCGCGGGACGCGTCGCCTGCTTCGGGAAGGCCGCTGGAGCCGCAGCCCGTCGCGGCCAGAGCCGCGACGAGGACCGCGCAGGCGCCGACGAGCCCGCGCAGCCTCACCTAGCTGGTGGACCCCGTTGCCGCGGACCCGGCGCCGACGGCCGCGTCGCGCGTCGGATGGATCGTGAAGACGCGGTCGAGACCGGTGATCTCGAAGATCTTCGTGATGTTGCGATCGCTGCAGACGAGCGACAGCTGGCCCTCGTTCGTGCGGAGGCGCTTCACGCCTCCCACGAGGACGCCGAGCGTGGTCGAGTCGATGAACGTCGTGTCGCTCAGGTCGACGACCACATCGCGGCCGCCCTGGTCGATCACCTCGAGCAGCTGCTGCTTGAACTCCGGCGCGGTGTACAGGTCGACCTCTCCCGCCAGGGAGATCACGTACTGGTCCTCGCTGAGCTTCTCGGTCTTGACGTCGAAATTCATGTGTTCGCAGCTCCCCGGTCTCGCCGACAGAATGTGTGCGGTTGTTCCCGGTCGCGGGTGAGTCTAACCGGACGTGGAAGGCGCCTGCGAAGCCTTCAGCTGCTCGATCTGCTGCTTGACGATCGAGGCGCTGGGATCGTCGGGCGCCAGCGCCAGGAAGCGCTGGTACGCGGCGATCGCCTTCGTCACGTTCCCGCTCTGCTGCGCCGCCTGGGCGAGCTCGAGCTGCACGTTCGGGTCGCGAGGCGCGGCCGCAGCAAGCCTGTCGTAGGCGTCCTCGGCCAGCTGGTAGGAGGCCTGGGCCTTCCCGTACGCCTCGCTCACCTCCTGGGAGGCCTGCGTCGAGATCGCCTCGTCGATCGGGTCGGTGCCGAGCGTCGCGCCCTCGCCGAGATCGAGCGGCACGGAGAAGGTGGAGCCGAACGTGCGGTAGCTGGCGCGGAGCTGGGCGAGCTGCGCCTGTTGCGCGAGCGTGTTGGCGCGGCCGAGATGCAGCCCGGCGAGCTCGCGGAGCGCGTCCTCGTCCTTCGGGCGGAGGACGAGGTACTGCGTGAGCACGGTGACCGCCTCGTCGGTTTGCCCATCCTCCTGCAGTGCGGTGGCGAGGTTCCGCTTGGCCTCCGCGCTCTTCGGGTTCTCGCGCACTTCGTCGCGCGCGTCGCCCACGGAGAGATTGCCGCTCGAGGAGCCGCCGCCGTCGCGGAGAATGTCCCCGATCCCGGTCCCCTGGTCGGAGCCGATCCCGAAGGCGACGAAGCCGACGGCGAAGACGAGCGCGAGGAACACGAACATCCACTTCGCGTGGCGACGGATCCGGCTGAAGAACATCGTGTCCTCGATCGCGATCAGGTCGCTGTCGCGCTTGCGGCTGCCCGCTGCAGCATGCGACCGCGCGCTGCGGACGCTGCGTCGATCAGCTCGTGCCATTCGGTTCCTCCTCTCTCGTATCTCGTCTGGCCGTCGACCAGGGTAGCCGTGATGCGTTCGGGCGAGCCGCCGTAGACCACGGCGGCCGCCGGATCCTCCCATGGTAGATACGGCGAGCCGGAAAGCGACAGCACGGCCACGTCGGCCCGCTTCCCCGGGACGAGCGAGCCGACCTCGTCGGCGAGGCCGAGCGCGCGGGCTCCGCCGAGGGTCGCGAGCTCCAGCGCCTCCGTCGCGCCGATCACATCCGCGCGCTCCTCGCGCGCGCGGGCGCCGGCGATCACGGCGCGCAGCTCCTCGAAGAAGTCGTGGGACGGCACCGACGAGACGCCGTCCGTTCCCAGGCCGACCCGAAGCCCCGCGCCGCGCAGCGCGTCGAATGGCGCGGTTCCGCAGCCGAGGAGAGCGTTCGAGCGCGGGCAGTGCGCAATCGCGACCCCGTGACGTGCGAGGAGGCGAATCTCCTCGTCGTCGACCTTGACGCAGTGCGCGGCGACCACGGTCTCGTCGAGCAGGCCGGCTGCTGCGAGCCGGCGGATGCCGCTCTGCCCGCCCGGAGGTGGCAGCACGTCGGCAAGCGGCCGCCACGGGCCCTCCCCGCGGATCAGCCAGTCGAGCTCGTCCTGGCTCTCGTTCAGGTGCGTGGCCAACGGGAGCCCGAGCTCGAGGCACGCCTGGTAGACCTCGTCGGAGCACGTGTACGGCGCGTGAGGAGAGACGCCGAGCATGACGAGATCGCCGAGCGACCTCTCGACATACGCCCGCTTCTCGTCGAACCTGCCCATCGCCTCCGAGGCCTCGCGCCCGAACACCTCGAGGTACACGATCGCGCGCAGGCCCAGCTCCGCGCTCGCGTGCGCGCTCGCGCCCGAGAAGGCGAGATCCCCCACGGTCGTCACCCCCGAGCGCAGGCACTCTGCCGCGCCGAGGCGTGCGATCGCTTCCATGTCCTCCCGGTCGAGCCGGGCCTTGCGCTCCACGTGCAGGAGGATCCACGGCCCGAACGAGAGGCCGTCGCCGAAACCGGCGTAGACCGCGTACTCGAGATGCGTATGTGCGTTGACGAACCCCGGGACGATCGCCGACTCGGGGAACCGCTCGCCCTCGCCGAGCTCGGCCGCCGTCCCGACCGCCGCGATCAGCCCGTCCTCGATCGCGACGGCGCCGTTCTCGATCGGCTCCCCCTCCACCGGCAGGACCCAGTCGGCGGAGAGGATCCTCACTCCACGGCCCAGCGCGACTTCTGCTCGGCGATGTCCCAGCGCCGCTCCATCACCGTCGCGAGCTGGACGGAGAGCTCGAACAGGAGGATCAGCGGGATCACCTCGAGCGCGAGCGAGACGGGGTCGACAGTCGGCAGCAGCACCGCGAAGACGAACATCAGCGCGATCCCCAGGCGGCGGTTACGGCGCAGCTTCGCGGCCGTGAGGATGCGCAGCCGCACGAGCGCGAGGATGAAGATCGGCATCTGGAACGCGAGCCCGCTCGCGAGCATGGTGAGCGTCACGAACGAGAAGTAGTAGCTCGCGCGGATCTCGACCTGGAAGAACTCCTCCCCGAAGGAGGTCAGGAACCCGAGTGCGCGCGGGAGCACGACGAAGTACGAGAAGAGGACGCCGGCCGCGAACAGGAGGGTCGCCATCGTGGCGAAGAGCGCCACCGTGCGCTGCTTCCCCTCTTCGATCGCGGGTGCCAGGAACGACCAGAGCTGGTAGAGCAGGATCGGCAGCGTCACCGCGACGGCGGTGAAGGCGCAGACCTTGACCGCGGTCGTGAACGGCTCGGTCACTCCAAGTGTGATCAGCCTCTTGTCGTCCGGAAGCGGCCGCGTCAGCACCTCGATCAGCGTCTCGTGGAAGACGAACGCGACGATGAACGCAGGCACGATCGCGAGCAACGCGATCAGGATCCGGCTGCGCAGCTCGCCGAGGTGCTCGACGAGCGTGGCTTCCTCGCCGTGTTGCAGGCGCCGCGGCAGACGCTTCAGGACCATGTCCCGCCGAGGCTAGGAGACTTCGCGCTCGCGCGCTTGCTGCTGCTGCGTCACGGGATGCTCGTCGACGGGCGGCAGCTCCTGGGACAGCTGGTGGTGCACTGCCTCGTCGTCGTCGTCCTTGCCGGAGATCGAGTCCTTGAACTCGCGCATGCCCTTCCCGAGCGAACGGCCCATCTCGGGCAGACGCTTCGGGCCGAAGATGACGAGCAGGGCGACCAGCAGGATGACGAGCTCGGTGACGCCGATTCCGAAGGGCATGAGGGGACTGTACCACCGTTTGTGCGAGCCGAACCCCGGGGACGCAGGGGGCATGAAGAAGCCCGTCGGCGAGCAGGTGATCGTCATTTCCGGCGCCTCGAGCGGGATCGGCCGCGCGACGGCGCGGGCCGCCGGCGAGCGTGGCGCCCGGGTCGTCGTCTCAGCCCGAAACGCGGAGGCGCTGGCGCAGGCGGTGGCCGAGATCGGCGCACTCGGCGGGGAGGGGCTCGCGGTCCCGGGGGAGGCGGCGAGCGAGGCCGACGCCGCTGCTCTGTGTGAACGAGCGGTCGAGCGCTTCGGCCGGATCGACACCTTCGTCGCGTCCGTGATGGTCACCGTCTACGCCGAGGTCGACCAGCTCGAGGAGGAGGAGGTCAGGCGCGTGATGGACGTCAACTTCCTCGGCCGCGTCCGTGCCTACCGGGCGGCCCTGCCGCACCTGCAGGCCAGCCGAGGGACGTTCGTCGACGTCAACTCCGCGCTTGCCTACCGCGGGATCCCGCTCCAGGCCGCGTACTGCGCCTCCAAGGCGGCCGCGCGCGCCTTCTTCGAGTCGGCGCGGGTCGAGCAGGAGAAGCACCGGACGGGCGTCGACGTCAGCCTGATCCTGCCCGGCGCGGTCAACACCCCCCAGTTCGACCGCGGCCGGCAGAAGCTCGGTCTGCAGCCGCAGCCGGTGCCGCCGATCTACCGGCCGGAGGTCGTGGCCGAGGCCATCCTCCACTGCGCCGAGCGGCCGGAGCGGGAGTTGCCGGTGAGCTGGGGTGCGCAGAAGCTCCTCTGGGGCCAGAAGCTCTCGCCGAGGGCCGGCGACCTCGTCCTGCTCCGGACGGGTTGGACGAGCCAGACCACGGGCGAGCCGAAGCCGGTCGATGCACCCGACAACCTGTTCGAGACGCTGTCCGGCGACCCGGGCGCCCACGGCCGGTTCGACGACCGCGCCAAGGCCTCGAGCGCCTGGACGGCGGCCCGGCTGCGGCTCGGTAAGATCGGGGGGATCGTGGCGCTCGCGGCACCGGCCGCGGCGCTGGCGATCGGCTACCATGGAGTCACGAAGCGGCGCTAAAAGCCGCACGAATACTGGGAAAGAGGGATCACAAGCTTGGCGTTTCTGGAGATCAAGAACCTGCACGTCGCGCTCGAGGACGGCACCGAGATCGTCAAGGGCGTCGACCTCGCAGTGGACCTGAACGAAAAGCACGCGATCATGGGGCCGAACGGCTCCGGCAAGTCGACCCTCGCCTATGCGCTGATGGGCCATCCCTCCTACGAGATCACCGAGGGCGAGGTCCTGCTCGACGGGGTGAACGTCGTCGAGATGGGCGCCGACGAGCGTGCGCAGAGGGGCCTCTTCCTCGCCTTCCAGTACCCGCACGCGATTCCGGGCGTCACCGTGACGAACTTCCTCCGGAGCGCGATCAACGCGATCCGGAAGGCCCGGGCGGGCGGCACCGACGACCCGATCCCGGTGAAGGAGTTCCGCACGATGATCCTCGCCGCGATGGAGCGGCTGAAGGTGCCGCGCGAGCTCGCCTCCCGCTACCTGAACGACGGCTTCTCCGGCGGTGAGAAGAAGCGGGTCGAGATCCTGCAGATGGCGCTCCTGCAGCCGAAGATCGCGATCCTCGACGAGACCGACTCCGGCCTCGACATCGACGCGCTCCGGATCGTCGCGAACGGTGTCAACGAGCTCGTCACGACCGAGATGGGCGCGCTCGTGATCACCCACTACCAGCGCATCCTCAACTACGTCACGCCCGACCACGTGCACGTCTTCGTCGGCGGCAAGATCGTCGAGAGCGGCGGGCCCGAGCTGGCTCAGCGCCTCGAGGCCGAGGGCTATGACGCCTGGCTGCCGAAGGAAGAGGAGGTGGCGGCGTGACCCAGACCGAGACCGACGTCGTCAAGGGAATCCGCTCCGAGTACCAGTACGGCTTCTCCAACTCGGACGAGGCCGAGAACTACTTCTTCAAGTCGGGCCGCGGACTCTCGCACGAGCTCGTCGAGGCGATCGCCGAGCACAAGAACGAGCCGGACTGGATGCGCCAGTTCCGGCACAAGAGCCTCGACTACTTCCTCGCGCGCCCGCTCCCGACCTGGGGCGGCAACGTCGCCGAGATCGACTTCGACAACATCTACTACTACATCAAGCCGACCGAGAAGCAGGCGTCCCGCTGGGAGGACCTGCCGGCCGACATCCTCGACACCTGGGACAAGCTCGGGATCCCGGAGGCGGAGAAGAAGTACCTCGCCGGCGTCGGCGCCCAGTACGAGTCGGAGGTCGTCTACCACAAGCTCCAGGCCGACCTCGAGGCGCAGGGCGTGCTCTTCCTCGACATGGACTCGGGCCTGCGCGAGCACGAGGACGTCGTCAAGCAGTACTTCGGGACGATCATCCCGCAGAACGACAACAAGTTCGCGGCGCTCAACTCGGCCGTCTGGTCGGGCGGCTCGTTCATCTATGTGCCGCCGGGCGTGCGGATCGAGCTGCCGCTGCAGGCCTACTTCCGGATCAACGCCGAGAACATGGGCCAGTTCGAGCGGACGCTGATCATCGTCGACGAGGACGCCTACGTGCACTACGTCGAGGGCTGCACGGCGCCGATCTACTCCTCCGACTCGCTCCACAGCGCCGTCGTCGAGATCGTGGTCAAGCCGCGCGGGCGCTGCCGCTACACGACGATCCAGAACTGGTCGAACAACGTCTACAACCTCGTCACGAAGCGCGCCGTCGCCTACGAGGACGCGACGATGGAGTGGGTCGACGGCAACCTCGGCTCGAAGCTGACGATGAAGTACCCCGCGATCTGGCTGATGGGTCCCCGCGCGCACGGCGAAGTGCTCTCGATCGCGTTCGCCGGCAAGGGCCAGCACCAGGACGCCGGCGGCAAGGTCGTCCACGTGGCGCCGAAGACGACGTCCGTGATCACCTCGAAGTCGATCTCGAAGAACGGCGGCCGCGCCGGCTACCGCGGCCTGCTCGAGGTCGCGAAGGGCGCCGTGGGCGCGAAGTCGAAGGTCGTCTGCGACGCGCTGATCCTCGACGAGGAGTCGCGCTCGGACACGTACCCGTACATCCAGGTGGACGAGAACGACGTCGACCTCGGCCACGAGGCGACCGTCTCCAAGATCGGCGAGGAGCAGCTCTTCTATCTGATGAGCCGCGGCCTCAGCGAGGCCGAGGCGAGCGCGATGATCGTCTCCGGCTTCGTCGAGCCGATCACGAAGGAGCTGCCGCTCGAGTACGCGGTGGAGATGAACCGCCTGATCCAGCTGCAGATGGAGGGCTCGGTTGGCTAGCCCGGTGACGGGCGTCGACTTCGTTGCCGTTCCGTCCACCGACTGGAAGCGTTCGCGGGCCTTCTACGTCGACACGTTGGGGCTGCGGCCCGACGAGACGGGGGACGCGGAGTTCTGGGTCGGCCAGACGTGCTTCGGGATCTACGAGCCGACCACGTTCGGCCTGGAGTTCGCGCCGCAGAAGACTGCGCACCTGGCGCTGCACGTCGAGGACATGCCTGCCGCGCGCGCCGAGCTCGAGGCGAAGGGGATCGAGTTCGCCGGCGAGACTTTCGACACCGGCGTCTGCTACATGGCGTTCTTCGAGGATCCCGACGGCAACGCTCTGATGCTGCATCACCGCCACACTCCGCGCGACTGATGCACGTCGAGCACGTCGACTTCGTGTCGGTCCTGACGCAGGATCTCCCGCGCGCGAAGCGGTTCTACACCGAGACGCTCGGGCTCGCGGTCGAGACCGAGGGCGAGAGCGACATGGAGCTCCGCTGCGGCCAGGTCACGCTCGACGTCTTCGACCCGTCGAGCGTCGGCCAGCCGTTCGCGCCGTCTCCGGCGGGCTGGCCCTGCGCGTCGAGGACGTCGACTCCGCGCGTGCCGAGCTGGAGGCGAAGGGCGTCGTCTTCGACGGCGACACGATCGCGACCGGCGTCTGCAAGCAGGCCTGGTTCAAGGATCCCGACGGCAACGCGCTCATGCTCCACCGGCGGTTCGACGTATGAGCCGGGCCGACCTGCTCGAGCGCTACCGGGCGCTGCCCCTGCCGACGACGAAGGACGAGTCGTGGCGCTTCACCGACCTCAAGGGCTTCGACCCCGAGTCGTTCTCGGCGAACGGCGCGACCGAGGCGTGGCCGCGGCGCCGGCGATGCTCGAGCTGGAGGCGGCCGGGATCGTGCGCGTCTCCGAAGCCGGGCTCGAGCTCGACCGTGTCCCGGACGGGATCCGCTTCGAGCCGCTCGGCGAGCATCCGCGGCTCGGCGAGCTCGTCGGCTCGGACGAGAAGTTCGCGGCGCACAACGCCGCCGAGTGGCGGCACGGCCTGCTCGTCCACGTCCCGAAGGGCGTCGTGCTGGAGCAGCCGCTGCTGGTGCGGATCACGAACTCGGTCGAGGGCGGCTCGCTCTTCTGGCGGCTGCTGATCGTGGCCGAGCCGGGCAGCCGGGTCTCCGTGATCGAGGAGTACGCGTCGACGACGCCGGCGCTCTCGGGGTACCTCAACGCCGCGGTCGAGATCTTCGTCGAGGAGGGTGCCAAGGTCGAGTACGTCTCGGTGCAGAACGTCAGCCGCGAGACGTGGCACTTCGGCAGCCACCACGCACAGATCGCGCGGGACGCGGAGCTCGACTGGGTCGCGGGCGGCTTCGGCTCGAAGAAGGGGAAGATCCGGATCCAGAACGACCTCGCCGGCCCGGGCGCCACCTCGCGCGTGACCGGCGCCTACTTCGCGGACGGCGTCCAGCACCTCGACTACGACACCTTCCAGGAGCACATCGCGCCGAACACGACCTCGGACTTCGCCTTCAAGGGCGTCCTCAACGACGAGGCGAGCGCGGTCTGGCGCGGGATGATCCGGGTCGAGGAGGACGCGCAGCGGACGAACGCCTACCAGGAGAACAGGAATCTGCTGCTCTCGAAGCAGGCGCACGCCGATTCGATCCCGGGGCTCGAGATCATGGCGAACGACGTCCGCTGCACCCACGGCGCGACGCTGGGCCAGGTCGACCGCGAGCAGCTCTTCTACCTGATGGCGCGCGGGCTCTCGCGTGCCGAGGCCGAGCGCCTGATCGTGCGCGGCTTCTTCCAGGATGTGCTCGACCGGATCGAGCTCGAGCCCGTGCGCGAGGCGCTGGGCGCCGCGCTCGAGGCCAGGATCCCGCAGGCATGACCATGCGTCTCCAGCACGTTGGGATCTCCGTCCCGCCGGAGTCGATCCAGCTCGCGCGGACGTTCTATCGCGACCTGCTCGACTGCCCGAGCTCCGTGCGGGCGAACGGGCGCTCGTCTACAGCCTCGGCTCTGCCGGCGACCTCGAGCTGCACGTGATCGCGGGTGCGGCAGCCGATTCGAACGCCGAGCACCACTTCGCGCTCGAGGTGGACAGCCTGGACGCCGCGCGCGCGCGCGTCGCGGACGCCGGGCACGAGACCCAGGAGGCGCGACCGGTCGGCGGCCGCGAGCGGTTCTTCGTCCGGGATCCGTTCGGGAATCTGATCGAGTTCGTCACCCCGCCGAGCTAGTCGGCGGTCTTCGCGCCCCAGTCCTCGGGGGCGACCTCGCGGATCTGCGTCGCGAACATCCAGAGGTGGCCCTCGGCGTCGAAAGCGTCGTAGCGCCGGTCGCCGTACGGCATGTCCATCAGCTCCTGCCGGATCTCGGCGCCCGCCGCCTTCGCCCGGGCGTAGTGGGCGTCGACGTCGTCGACGTAGACCTGGACCTGCGCGGGGAAGCCGCCGCCGTTCCGCGGGCTGCGGTAGTCCCCTCCCGGCGCGCCCAGCATGATCGACGCGCCGCCGATCGCCATCTCGGCGTGGTTGACCGTGCCGTCCTCGCCGGCGAAACGCAGTTTCTCCTCGAACCCGAACGCCCGCGAGAGCCAGTCGAGCATCCCGCCCGCGTCCTCGTAGAGCAGGTACGGGAAGATGGTCTGAGTCACGGCTCGATCTTACGCTCGGCCGTCGATCCGAGCCTCCCTCGCCTTGACATGTCACCGGCCGAAGGTCGACACTCAGGCCCGGCGCTCCGCGCCCCGACCCGAGGAGGACACGTCATGCGACGACTAGCCCTGACGATGCTTGCCACCGCGCTGTGCGCCGCGCTGGCGTCCGTGCCCGCAGGTGCACGGTCGGATGTCGTCGCCGTGGACTCGATCGACTACGCCACGTCGTTCGGGAACTTCGGACGCGACGCGTACGTCTACGTCGCCATCGAGAAGGGCTACTTCCGGCAGGCCGAGCTCGACGTGAACGTCACGAGCGGACCCGGCTCGGTCGACAACATGAAGTTCGTCGCGGCCGGGCGGCTGGACTACGCACCGGTCGACATCGGTGCCCTCGTCGTGACGCGCGCGAACGAGAGCGTGCCGGTGAAGGTGGTCAGCGTCGTCCACCAGAACACGATGTCCGCGATCCTGTCGCTGCAGGAGTCCGGCCTGCAACGCCCGCAGGACCTCGTCGGCAAGACGCTGGCGGACTCCCCGGCCTCGACGGTGCGGGTGCTCTTCCCGCTCTACGCGAAGAAGGCCGGGATCGATGCCTCGCGGGTGACCTGGCGTGACGCAGCACCGCCCGCCCTGCCGGCGCTGCTGGCGTCGAAGCAGGTCGACGGGATCGGCCAGTTCGTCGTCGGCCGGCCGCTGATCGCCGCCGCCGCCGGCAAGCCCGTCACCGTGCTCCGCTACTCGGACCACCTGCCCGGCCTCCTCGGGATCGGGATCGTCGCCTCCGACGACAAGATCCGCTCGCAGCCCGGTGAGGTACGCCGCTTCGTCCGGGCAATCAACCGTGGCCTCAGATACGCCCTCGACAACCCCGCCGAGGCAGGGCGAATCCTGAAGAAGTATCAGCCGCTCGTGAACGAGGAGGTCGCGGTGCGCGAGCTGAAGACGATGAAGTTCTTCGTCGAGACTCAGGGTGCGCGCAAGTACGGCATCGGCTACATCGACGTGCAGAAGATGAAGTCGACCACGAGCGTCGTCGCGAACGGCTTCCGGCTGCAGGGCAAGATCGGCTACCGCGACATCTACGCTCCGAACTTCGTCACCACGGCGACGTACGTGCCGCCGAAGAGGTGAGGGGGGTCGCGGCCGCGCCGTGATCTCGATCGCAGGCGTCTCGAAGTCGTTCCCGGCTCGCGGGCGTGGCCAGTCGACATTGCGCGCGCTCGAGCGAATCGACCTCGAGGTCGAGGAAGGGGAGCTCGTCACGCTCGTCGGCCGCTCGGGGTGCGGCAAGTCGACACTGCTGCGGATCCTGGCGGGGCTGATCCCCGCGAGCGACGGGCGCGTTTCGATCGCCGGGAACGAGGTGCGCGGGCCGAGCCGCGACGTCGCCCTCGCCTTCCAGCGGCCTGCGCTCCTGCCCTGGCGGAACGTGCTCCAGAACGTGCTGCTCCCGGTCGAGATCCTGGGCCTCGGCCGGCAGGCGCACAAGCGGAAAGCGGAGGAGCTGCTCGGGCTCGTCGGGCTGGCGGGCTTCGAGAGCAGCGCGCCCTACGAGCTCTCCGGCGGCATGCAGCAGCGCGTCGCACTCTGTCGATCCCTGATCTACGAGCCCCGCGTGCTGCTGATGGACGAGCCGTTCGCCGCCCTCGACGCGCTCACCCGCGAGGAGCTGTCGCTCGAGCTCCAGCGGATCCTGGCCGAGCGGGGCAAGACGATCGTCTTCGTCACGCATTCGATCTCGGAGGCGGTGCTGCTCGCCGACCGAGTGGTGGTCATGACGCCGCGGCCAGGGCGGATCGCCGAGATCGTTCCCGTCGAGGCGGATCGGCCCCGGTCGCTCGGCATGGCCGGCTCGGAGCAGCTCGCACACGCGAGCGCGCGCGTGCACGACCTGTTGTTCGCTCCGGACGCGGCCGCAGCATGAGCACCGTCGCAGAGCCCACGCCGAGGTCGCAGCGGCGGCGTCGGCCGAACGTCCGCACCGTTGCCGGCGTCGTCCTGCCGCTGGCGACGCTTGCGCTGCTCGTCGTCGTGTGGGAGCTGGCGACGAGGATCTTCGACTGGCCGATCTGGCTCGTGCCCGGCCCGGACGACGTCTGGCGTGCGCTGGTCGAGAACCGCTCGCTCCTGCCGCGCCACTTCAGGGTGACGCTGGTGGAGACGCTCGCCGGCTTCGCGCTCGCCATCGTCGTCGGGATCCCGCTCGCGGTCGCGATCGCGTCGTCGAGGCTGCTCGAACGCACGATCTATCCCGTCCTCCTCGGTCTCAACGCCGTCCCGAAGATCGCGATCGCGCCGATCCTCGTCCTCTGGATGGGCTTCGGCTACGGCCCGAAGATCGTGGTCACGTTCCTCCTCTGCATCTTCCCGATCGTGATCTCGACCGCAACCGGGCTCAAGTCGACGCCGTCCGAGCTCGTGGAGCTCGTTCGCTCGCTCGATGCCTCGCGCTTCGCGCTCTTCCGGCGCGTGCGCTTCCCGTGGGCCCTGCCGCACATCTTCGTCGGGCTGAAGGTCGCAATCTCCCTCGCCGTCATCGGCGCCGTGATCGGCGAGTTCGTCGGTGCCGAGGCAGGGCTCGGCTACGTGATCATCGCGTCCGGCAGTAACGTCGACACGTCGCTGGCGTTCGGCGCGATGGTCCTGCTGGGCGTGCTCAGCGTCGCGCTCTTCTACGCGCTCGTCGGGATCGAGCGCCTCCTCGTTCCCTGGGCCCGCCACGAGGAGCACTAGATCGCCGGCATCGCCTTCGACCCGCTCGATGCCGAGCAGCGCGAGGACCCGTATCCGGTCCTCGACCGTGCGCGCGAGGAGCAGCCGGTCTTCTACGCGCCCCAGTTCGACCTCTGGGTCGTGACCCGCTACGACGACGTCCTCGCCGTCGTCAAGGACCACGCCACCTTCTCCTCGGCAGGCGCCTTGAAGTCGTCTCCGGAGCCCTTTCCGCCGGAGGTGGAGGCCGTGCTCGCGCAGGGCTGGCCGTCGATGCCGTACATCATCGAGATCGACCCGCCGCTGCACGACAGGATCCGCGCACTCGTGACGCGCGCGTTCACGCCGAAGCGGATCGCCGAGCTGGAGCCGCGGATCCAGGCGATCGCGACCGAGCTGGTCGACGAGATCGCACCGCTCGGCAGGGCCGACGTGATCGAGCAGCTCGCGTGGCCGCTGCCGTTGCGCGTCCTCGGCGAGCTGCTCGGCTTCCCGCGGGAGGATCTCGCCCAGCTGCACGAGTGGGGGACGGACTGGCTGCTGCTCCAGCAGCCCGGGACGGTCGAGCAGCGTGTGCGGCATGCCCACGGCCTCGTCGCCCTCCAGCGCTACATGATGACCGCGCTCGAGCAGCGCGAGCGCGCGCCGAGCAATGACCTCCTCGGCGCGCTCATGGCTGCCCGTGCGGAATCCGACGATCCGCTGCCGCTGGACGCCGTGGCCGGGCTCCCGCTCGATCTCGTCGTCGCGGGTCACGTGACGGTCACCCGGGCGATCGGGAGCGCACTTGCGCTCGTCTTCCGCCATCCGGTCCTGGCGGAGCACCTGCTCGACCCGGAGTTGGCGGGCCCCGCCATCGAGGAGATCCTCCGGCTCGAGTCGCCCGCCCAGGGGCTCTTCCGCGTCACGACGCGCCCGACGCAGATCGGGGGCGTCGACTTGCCCGAGGGCGCTCGTGTGATGGCCCACTTCGGCTCGGCGAACCGCGACGGATGCGTCTTCGCCGACCCCGGCCGCATCGACCCCGGGCGAAACGAGCTCGCGCGGCACCTCGCCTTCGGCAAGGGGATCCACTTCTGCATCGGGGCGCCGCTCGGACGGCTCGAGCTGAGGATCGTGCTGCCGCTGCTCCTCCGACGGCTGCCGGGCCTGCGGCCCGCCGGCGACTCCGTGCGCGAGCCCGTCTTCTTCGCACGCGGCTTCCAGCGGCTGGTGGTCGAGTGGGACGTCTAGAGGTGGTCGAGGATCCTCGCCCACTCGGGCGTGCGCGGGTCGATCACCTCGAAGTGGCCCGCTCCCTTCAGCTCCAGCAACTCGACGTCCGCCGCCTCAGCGAACGCCCGGCTGTAGTCGAACGGGACGCGGTCGTCCTCGGTGCCGTGCGCGAGGAGGACCGGCACGGCAAGTGGCAGCCGGCGCATCGGATCGGCGTGCGCCGGGGGCTCCGCCCCCGCGAACTCGACCGCAGCGTTTGCCCCGATGCCGTCGCGGGCGGCGCGTGCGAGATCGGTCACGCCCGCGAGCGAGACCGCTTTCTCGATCTTCCCCGTCCCCGCGGCCCAGAGCACGAGGTGGCCGCCCGCCGAGTGGCCGATCGCCACGCCGCGCCCGGTCGCGTCGAGCGCCGCGTCGATGTCCGCCAGCGTGTCGTCCAGGCCGGTGCGCCGGTACTCGACGTTCCACGTCGTCCACCCGCGCAGCGCCAGGTCGACTGCGAGGGCACGGGTGTTCGCTCGGGTGAAGGCGGGTCGCCAGAAGCCGCCGTGGACCAGGATTGCGTTGCGGCCGCCTCCGCGCCTGACGTCGATCACCTGGTCGGCGTCGTCGCCGTAGGCGAGTGTCTCGAAGCCGGGCTCGCGCTCCTCCGCCCAGGCCGCGAGCTCGGCGAGGAAGGCGTCGAGATCCACCGGGGGAGTCTATGAACCGCGAAGTCGCGATCGTCACCGGTGGCGCGCGTGGGCTCGGCCTCGCCTACGTGGGCGGGTTGAGGGAAGCGGGCTTCGACGTCGTCGTCGCCGACCTGAGCGAGAGCGATGCCGGCGACCTCTACGTGCACGTCGACGTCGCCGATCGCGCCTCGACGGAGGCGATGGCGGCCGCGGTGCTCGAGCGCTTCGGCCGGATCGACGTGCTGATCAACAACGCCGGCTACTTCACCCAGATCGTCAAGAAGCCCTTCGAGGAGCTGACCGTCGAGGAGTGGGACCTGGCCTTCTCGGTCAACGTGCGCGGCACCTGGCTCTGCTGCCGCGCCGTCGCGCCGGCGATGAAGGGGCAACGCTCGGGGAAGATCGTCAACACCTCGTCGATGACCGTCCCGAGCGGGATCCCAGGGTTCCTGCACTACGTCGCGTCGAAGTCTGCGATCGTCGGGCTCACCCGTGCGCTCGCGCGGGAGCTCGGCGAATGGGGGATCTGCGTGAACACGATCAGCCCCGACTACGTGCCGCACGACGCCGAGTACGCCGGACGTCAGCCCGAGATGTCCGGGCTGATCGCGGGGCAGCGCGCGTTCAAGCGCGATCAGGTGCCCGAAGACCTCGTCGGCACGGTCCTCTTCCTCGCGGGGCACGGCTCCGACTTCGTCACCGGCCAGGACCTGTGGGTGAACGGCGGCAGGCTCTTCAACTAGCCAGGCCGTGCACCTTGTCGGCTGCGCCGTCGGTGATCGGATCGCCGTGGCCGACGCCGACGATGGCGGCGTCCAGCTCGGCCATGCGGCGAATCGACACCGCATGCTGCTCGGGGTTGAGCGTGAACGCCGGCCAGCCGGCCTCGAGGCGCGGCCAGGTCGCGATCGCGTCGCCGGAGAGGAGCAGCCGCCGCTCCTCCCAGTGGAAGCCGAGATGGCCCGGCGAGTGGCCCGGGACGTGGAGGACGCGCAGCGGCCCGACCGCCGCACCGTCCTCGACGCTCTCGTCGATCGGGCACGGCCTGTGTTTGGGCCGGTTGAGGAAGATCCCGACCTGGAACGGGTAGGTCCGCAGGGGCGCCGTCGGCTTCAGGCCGACCGACTGCGCGGGCCGCTCGCCGGAGACGATGTCCGCCTCCCACTCGTGGGCGAGCACGGCCGCGCCAGTGGCGCGCTTCAGCGCCGCCAGGCCGCCGAGGTGCGAGCGGTGGGCGTGGGTGAGGACGATCCGCTTCAGGTCCGAGGGCGAGCGGCCGAGGGCGCGGATCGCCTGGAGGACCGCGGCGCCGTCGTTCTCGAACAGCGTGTCGACGAGCGTCAGCTCGCCGTTCGTCTCGAGCAGGAACGAGCGCACGCGGCCGCCCTTCTTCCCGCCGAGGACGTGGACTCCCGGTGCGAGCTCCCTCATGTGCCCACCCGCCGCCACGGCGCGAATGCGTTCTCGACGCCGCGCAGCGCCGGCTCGAGCTCGGGGTAGTGCCGCAGCAGGACGTCGCTCATGCTCGTCTCGTCGATCCAGTCGAGACCGGTCTGCGTGTAGGTCTCCGCGTTGTAGTCGCGGGTGAAGAAGCGGTCGCTCTTCAGCCGGCGCGAGGCCATCAGGATGAAGACGCGGAAGGCGGTGTCGCTGAAGCCGAAGCCCTTCGGCAGCCGCTCGGCGTAGAGGCCGACCATCAGGTCGACCTTCTCCACGTCGCCGTAGACCTCGCGGAGCTCGCGCGCCCACTCGGGATTGTCCGTCAGCTCCTCGAACGTCCCGGCCGGCTTCAGGTGGAAGAGCCGGCGGAACTCGTTGTAGCGGGGCACGCCGCGCTCGCGGATCCGCAGGACGTCGATTGCGGCGAGGTCGACGACGGTGCCGTCCGGCTTCTGCAGCTCCTGGAGGAAGCGCGGGTAGTTGTGCAGGGTGATCGCGCCGGGGTGGGCGATGCCGAAGGAGTAGAAGGCGTCGACGAAGCCGACCTCGTCGAGTCGGTCGCGGACGTCGTTGACGCCGAGCTCCCGGAACGTCCGCTCCTGCAGCACCTCGTCGGTCTCGATCGAGCGGAAGATGAAGTCGTCCGGCAGCAGCGGGTGCATCCGGTACACCGCGACGAACTCCTCGGTCAGCGAGTAGGGGACGCCGTGGTGGTCGGTCGCCGAGCCGGGGATGCCGCCGAGCACGTCGTTCCGGCTCCGCTTGCCGAGCCGCTTGCCGAGGATCCCGTACCAGTTCGCGCGCATGCCGAACTTCGTCGTCGGGTGGGCGATGATCGCCGGCGTCCACTCGACCGTGTGGATCTTCGCCATCAGCGCCGCCGTGATCAGGCGCGCCTTCGCGAACAGCTGCTCGTCCGTCCAGTCCGGGTGCTCGGCGGCGAGCCGGTCGGCGATCGCGTTGTGCTCGCGGGTGAAGAGCGTGTGCAGGAGCGCGAGGCCGAGCCAGAAGTTGCCGGCGACGCCGGTGAGGTCGAGCTTGTCGTCGAGGTCGCGTGGGAGCTGGCCGTCGTCGTCGAGACGCAGGCGGCCGCCCTGGCCCGCGCGAAGCGCCTTGGCGAACGCCGGCTCGCTGCCGTAGATCTGAGAGCCGTCCCACCAGTGCGAGTCGGTCGTCACCCACGTCGCCGGACCGCCGTTCCCGTCCGGGAACGGGTCGTTCCGCGTCCGTTCGATCCGCATCGGCCGCTCGGCCCAGGTGTCGTCGGCCTCCAGCTCGAGCTCGAAGGGCTCGTCGGGGAGGTTCTTGCCGTGGCTGAACCAGTCGTGCACCTCGAACTGGAGCCAGGCGCCGGCAAGCACGTTCACGATCGTGGCCGGCTTGAACTCGTCGCGGGTCAGGAGCTTGCGGCTGACGAGGCGCGGGCTCGGCTCGAGCAGCTCCGGCAGCGTCTCCGGATGCGTTCCTTCGACGGGCACGTTGCGGCCGAAGCGCGCGCCGATCATCCCCATCGCGGGGCTGTCGAGGTCGTTGTAGCTCCCGTCCGTGGTCCGGACGTCGCGACCGTTGCCGTTCGGCCCGGCCTTCACCCCCCCGACGCCCGTGTCGTAGAGGTTCTCCTCGCGCAGGCGGTTGCGCAGGCCGACCAACGTCATCACGCCGAGCGGCCGCGGCAGCCGGTCCCAGCCGAAGCGGCGGTCGAGCGCCCCCGCGGTCGCGATCAGCAGCTTCGAGAGCCCGAGAGCCAAGAATCCTCCTTCGCGTCAGCCCCGCCGCAGGCGTCCCGGGATGGGAAGAGGCTCGACCGATGAAAACATCGCCCGCCGGCGGCGTCAACCGAGCCAGCGGCGGCGTCTCGGCCGGGCGTCGGCGCTCTCGCCGAGAAGCCGCGCCGCCTCGACGAGATCGTCGGCCTCGAGGGTCGTGACCTCTTCGCGCCCGAGCTCCTCGAGCGCCGAGCCCTCCAGCCGCGCGAGCCGGAGCGCCTGCCGGTTCAGCGCCTGCTCGAAGATCGTCCGGGCGAAGCGCGCGTTCCCGAAGCCCTCGCTGCGTGCTGCGCCGGCGAAGATGCGCTCGAGCGCCTCCTCCGCGCCGGCGCCGAGCTCGTACTCGTGCTCGCCGGCGAGCCGGCGCGTGATCTCGAGCAGATCGCCGGTGGTGTAGTCCGGGAAGACGATCTCACGGGCGAAGCGCGAGCGCAGGCCCGGGTTCGAGTCGAGGAACTCGCGCATCAGGCGCGGGTACCCCGCGACGATCACGACGAGCCGGTGACGATGATCCTCCATCCGCTTCAGCAGCGCCTCGATCGCCTCTGCACCGAAGTCGAGCCGGCCGTCGCCGCGCCCGGCGGCGAGCGAGTAGGCCTCGTCGATGAAGAGGACGCCGTCGAGCGCGCGCCGGATCGCCCGGTCGGTCTTGATCGCGGTCTGGCCGACGTACTGGCCGACCAGGGAGGCTCGGTCGACCTCGACGAGGTGCCCTTTCTCGAGCAGCCCCATCGCGCCGTACATCTCCGCCAGCAGGCGCGCCACGGTCGTCTTTCCCGTGCCCGGGTTGCCGAGGAAGACGAGGTGCTGGCTCGTCGCCACCTCGGGCAGGTCGTGCTCCTTCCGCCGCGCCTGCACCTGCAGGAAGGCGAGCAGGGCGTGCACCTGCTCCTTCACGGTCTCGAGCCCGACCAGCCCGTCGAGCTCCGCCTGCAGCTCGGCGAGCGGCCGCGGCGGCGTCGCCCGCTGGCCGAAGCCGAGCAGGTCCTCGAGCTCAGGCCCTGCGGTCCGCTTCAGCTGCTCGCCGATGCGGCCGGCGGCTTCGCGGATGTTCTCGATCGGGTTCGGGCGCACCTTCGACATCTACCCGCGCTCAGCGTTCCTCTAGCGCCCGCTGCAGCGCCGCCACCTGCTCCTCCAGGCGGGCGACGCGCTCCTCGAGCGAACTTTGTGTGACAGTCACACTTTCGACGTTCGTCGAACGAGGGGCATCGGTCTCCGTGTCGCCCTCCGCTCCGAGCAGCTGGCGCCACCGGTCCTGGCTCTGACCCGGGCGCCGGGGCAGCCGCTCGACGAGGTCTTCGGCCCCCAGCGCGTCCAGCGCCCGCTCGACGTCCTCCAGGCTCCCGTACGGGTAGAGGCGCTCGACGCGCTGTTTCAGCTCGCCCGGGGTCTGGGGCCCGCGAAGCATCAGGACGGCGAGGAGCGCGATCTGGGAGGGGACGCGACCGAGCGCGTCGTCGAGCAGGTGGCGGTACTTGGCGACGCGGCTTCCGGGGCCGCTGGCGAGCCGAGCCCAGCCGCGGCGGGAGAGCCGGTCGAGCGCCGCGCGGATCTCCGCTTCGTCGTAGTCGACGACGGGATCGCGGTTCGTCGCCTGGTTGCAGGCGAGCCGGAGCGCGTTCAGCGACAGCGGGTACTGGTCGGGCGTCGTCCGTTGCTTCTCGACCAGGCAGCCGAGCACCCGGATCTCGACGGCGTCCGCGTCCACGGCGTGAACGCTAGCGCGGAGCCGCGGTCAGCTGACGGGGCGCTGCGTGCCGCGCGGCGCGGTGCTCCGGCGGCCCCAGTCCTCGATCGACCTGCCGGCCGCCCGGAACCCGCCGCACCAGCCGAACGCGACCAGTACGACGACGTACAGGACGAGGATGACGATCAGGTCTCGCATCCGACCTCCTTCGTGCTCATTGTAACCAGCCGACCCGCCGCCTCGGAGCCGCTGCGCGATGGGCATCCGCCGCCGCGGATGCCCATCCTGCGCTGGCTAGAAGGCGGGCGAGATCGGATGGTTGGAGCGGATCACGTCGGCCGGGTCGACGATCGCCTTGATCCGGCGCAGGCGGTGGTAGCTCGCACTCGAGAAGAGCGACGCCGCCTTCCGCCGTGAGTCGGCGAAGTTGAGATAGGAGTGGTCCGCCTCCCAGGGCTCCAGCACGTGCCGCAGTTCCGCGACAGCTCCCTCGACGGCCGCCTTTGCCTCGGGCGTCGGCGCGACCCCGAGGGCATACATCGCGTAGGGCGCCTCGAACGCGTCGACGGCGCCGTGCCGGGAGTCGAGCCGCGCGACGGCGCCGCCCAGGTGTCGAAGCTCGGCGGAGAGGATCGGCGAACCGACGACCATCTCGACGAAGAGGTCGATCAGGTGGTCGTCGACGTCGTCCAGCATGCCCCCGTCTCCGGCGCCGGGCGCGGGGCCTTCGGGGTCCATGTGCAGCCGGCTCAGCTCCGTGATCGGGATCGTCATGACGGTGTCCATGACCGGGCCGAGCGCCCGAAGCGGCTCGATCAGGCGAGCGCCGTCGGCGGGCCGGCCCGACCAGATCGTCTCCACGACGACGAACGACTGGCCGCGGACAGGCTCCGGGATCTGCGGGATCGGCGGGAACTGGAGGATCCGGCCGACCGAGGTCATCTCGTCCGGCAGCTCCTCCGTCCACGCGCGCCACGCCTTCAGGATCTCGGCGGCGCGGTCGACGGGATACCAGAGGATCCCGGCGTAGATCTCGCTGATCGGGAAGAGGTTGAACTCGATCGCGGTGACGATCCCGAAGGCGCCGCCGCCGCCCCTGAGCGCCCAGAACAGGTCGGGCTCGTTGGCCCAGTCGGTGCGCACGAGGTCGCCCGAGGCCGTGACGACCTCGATCGCCGTCACGTGGTTGGCGCCGATGCCGTGCTTGCGCGCGAGCCAGGAGAGGCCGCCGCCGAGGGTGTAGCCGACGACGCCCACGTCAGGCGAGGAGCCGGCCAGCGCGGCCAGCCCATGCTCGCCCGCAGCCTCGACGACCTCGATCCAGATCGTGCCGGCCTCGACGCGCGCGATCCGGTTCTCGGCGTCGATCGTGACGCCGCGCATCCGCTCGGTCTTGAGCAGGATCGTGTCGGACATGTCGCCGAGCGCGGCCGCGCCGTGCCCGGTGCCCTGCGGCGCGACCCGCAGGCCGTGGGCCTTCGCAAACACCACGGTGGCGGCGACGTCGGCGGCCGACTCGGACAGGACGACCGCCGCCGGATTCTGGTCGACGGCCAGATTCCAGGCGAGCCGCGCGTCGTCCCAGTCCACGTCGCCCGGTGCGACCACGATCGCCGTCCAGCAGGTCCCGCAGCGGGCCGACGTCGAGCCCGGTCTCGTGCCTTGACAGGATTTCGGTCATTCGTAGTGTCACCTCCGTAGGGGTGATCTCATGCTGCGCTCCGGAGGTGCCTGTGCGCATCGGCCCGGCGACCGAAATCACGTCACCCCTGAGGACGAACCCGGCTCGTCCTGACGGAGGACGAAGCCTACGAGTGGGCTTCGGCCGTTTCGAGGCGGCGACGCACCGGGCGAACGCCGATCGAGACGGCGATCCCGGCCGCGACGAGCGCGGTCACGGCGCTGAGCGCGAACGTGATCGTGAACGCCGACTCGGCGGGGACGGACGTCCCGTCGATCGTCCTCGCGGTCAGGAGGGCGGCGCCGACCTGGCCGCCGATCACGCCTCCGATCATCCGGACGACGGTGTTCATGCCGCCGGCGACGCCCATCTCGTGCGGGTCGACGTTGTCCGCGATCAGTCCGGCCATCGCGGCGAATGCGGCGCCGACCCCGAGCCCCAGCAGGGCGCTCGCGAGCAGCACCGGTCCGGGCTCGTCGTGGGCGAACGCGAACAGGAGAGCCGCCGCGCTGACGACCAGCATCCCGCCCGCCAGCGGCCATTTCGAGCCATAGCGCCGGCCGAGCATCCCCGCCAGCGGCCCGGCGACGAGCATCGCCAGCGAGCTCGGCAGGAGATAGAGGCCGGCCTGGGTCGCGGTCGCGCCGAAGCCGTAGCCAGCGTCGGACTCGACGAAGGTCGGCACGAGGACGAAGCAGCTGAAGAGCGCGAACCCGGCGATCAGCGTGGCGATGTTCGTCAGCAGGACCGGCCGGTGGGCGAGCATCCGCAGGTCGACCATAGGCGAGCTCGAGCGCGCCTCGACGATGCCCCAGCAGATGAAGAACGCCGCTGCGAGCGCGACCACGGCCAGTAGCAGCGGCGAGCCCCAGCCCCAATCCTCGCCCTCAGTGAGCACGACCATCAGCGAGATCAGTCCCCCCGACAGGAGCAGCGCACCCGGGACGTCGACGCGCGACGGCGAGCGGATCGGCGACTCCGGCACGAAGCGGTGGACGAGCACGAGCGAGAGCGCGACCGGGATCGAGCCGAGCAGGAAGAGGTAGCGCCACGAGAAGTTGTCGACGATCACCCCGGAGAGGACGATCCCGAAGCCGCCGCCGACGCCCCAGACCGCCGAGAGGAGGCCGATCCCGACCTTGACCTTGTCGGCCGGGAACTCGTCCCGGATGATCGCGAAGCTGAGCGGGAAGAGCGCGCCGCCTGCGCCGGAGACGACGCGGAACGCGATCAGCGACCAGAGATTCCACGCGAAGGCGGCGCCGAGACAGCCGGCGAGGAAGAGCCCCAGGCTGACGAGCAGCAGCCGCTCCTTGCCGAACTGGTCGCCCAGGCGGCCGAGGATGGGTGTCAGCACGGCGCCCGAGACGAGGAAGCCGGTCAGCACCCACGTCGTCCACGCGGTGCTCGCGCCGAACTCCTCCTGGAACGTGCCCAGCGCGGGGAAGACCATCGTCTGCTGGAGCGAGAACGCGGCCCCTGCGAGGGTGAGGATCGCGAGCGTGACGTTGTGGTGCTGGCGCTCGAGATCCACTTCCAGCACGCTAGCCGTTCGTCCTCGTGGTTGGACGGATTTCCCTTCCTGAGGTCTGTTACTGTCGGCCGACTCCTGCCCGCCGGGGGTTGGCGGGAGAACATTCGACCCCGGCGGCGCCGCGCGCCGGGGGAAAGGGGTGGGGAATTGAGAGAGAAGACCCGACACCGGGGCGCCCGCCGGCTCGCCGCACTCGTGCTCCTCGTCGCGACGGCCACGCTGGCGTCGTCCGCAGGCGCCGAGATCCCGCCGGACGCCGCGAATCACCCGCTGCTCCAGCCGATCGACGCGCAGAACTGGGTCGACCAGGGCGAGCTGACGTGGGACGCCTACACGCAGGCCCGGCCGGACTCCTGGAACGACACGACGGGCTCGAACGGCTCCGTCAGCCAGTACCAGACGGCCGTCATCCTGCTCCAGTTCCAGGACCAGCCGATGCTGATCACGCAGCCGGCCGGCTCGCATCCGTTCGGCAATCCGCAGGCGGGCTGGGAGCCGGTTGCGCCTGAGGACGTCGCGGACTGGTACTACGACTACTACGCCGTGCCGAACCAGTACAACGGCGGCCAGACGCTGCACGGGTACTGGATGGAGGACAGCCACGGCCAGATCGGCGTCGACGTCGAGGTGTTCGGGCCGTACACACTGCCCGGCAAGCTGCACGAGTACGGCATTCCGGACGGAGGCTTCAACGCGCCGACGGCGGCAATACTGTCCGCAGGGGGACAGCTGCGGCAAGAACATCCGCACCGACGGCGGCGAGCTCTGGCGGGCCGACATCGGCTGCGCGTCGGGCCTCTGCGGGTTCGACAACGGCTTCTACGTCACCGCCGGCCACGACGAGTCGTCGACGTGGCAGGAGTTCGGCGAGATGATGTTCCAGACGCGCGACGACATTCCGGACGCCTTCGGGCCGCCGCGCAATCCCGACGGGAGCGCGCCGCTGAACCAGCTCGGGCAGCCGATGACGAACTGGGCGGACACCCGCTACGTCGACTGGACGTCGTGGAGGGCGGCCGCCAACCACTGGCCGAACGCCGGCGGCGGCACGTCGACGCAGGCCGAGAGCTCCGGGCAGAGCGTCTTCGCCCACGAGTTCAGCCACCTCCGCGGCCTGCCTGACAACTACAACAACCCGTTCGCCGACAACGAGCGCAACTTCACCGGCTACTGGGAGATGATGAGCCGAGGCACGTTCAACGGCCCGGGCGGGACGCACAACCGCTGGCAGGTCCCGAACCAGGGCGGCTCCGGACTCGGTCCTCACCACCTGCTCCACTTCAAGAACCAGCTCAGCGTGCTCGCGCCGACCGACCAGGTCACGTTCGCGCGCGACACGTTGCAGACGCAGGGCGTCGCCCTCGTCGAACTCAAGGCGCGCGAGGCAGTGCCGGACGGCGAGCTCGTCGGGGCCACGGTCACGCTCGGGGCAGGCGATCTCGCCGGCACCTGCGCGAACCAGGGCCTGGAGCCCTTCTACTGTCCGAACCGCACGGGCGGGGCTTACCTGCACTACCGCCTGGAGGTCGTCGACCGGGTCGGGAACGACTCGTTCATCCCCGGGCACGGGGTGCTGCTCACGAAGAGCCGCAACAGCGGCACACCGCGTGTCTGGATGATCGACCCGAACCCGCAGGACATCGGGATGATCGACTTCTACCGGCCGGACGGCACGCCGGTCGCGGTCGTGCGCGGTGACCCGCGGCAGCTGAACGATGCGACGTTCCACGCGGGCACCCGCTCGGGGAGCGCGTACGAGTACGTGGACACGTTCAACAAGCTCCACTTCTACGTGCTCTCGACGCGCCGCGGACGCGGACGGCGTCCTCCACTACCGCGTTGCCGTCCGGCGGGCCGAGCACGGGCGATCCGTTCGCACGCGGCGTCGGCCCTGGGTACTGCGACGAAGACGCCGCAGCGTCAGGGATTCCTCGCGACGTGCACCTTCCCGCTGACGAACACGGGCCAGGCCGGTGCCGCCCCGTTCGACCACGACGTCTACCGCGTGTCGGCAACGTCGAGCAGCGCCGACTGGAAGGTGACGGTGCCGAACGCGCTCGCCGCCGCGAACGCCGGCCAGACGGTGCAGGTGCCGGTGCACGTGCTCCGCGACCCGCTCACCGACGAGGGCGATGCCCGCACGACGGTGACGCTGACGGCGAAGTCCGAGGCGGACGCGTCGAAGACGGCGACGCGGACGTGCAACGTCCACGTCCAGGACACGACGCCTGCGAACGGCTAGCCGGCCCTTACTGCTCCTGACCTTTCTCGTCCTCGCCGGGTGCGGCGGGGACGAGGAGGTCGCGGGCGGCGCCGCCGACCTCCCCGGCCCGGTCCCCGCCGGCGTCGAATACGCCGAGCCGCCGGCGTCGGCACTGCCGGCGCCCGAGTTCGGCGCGGAGCTCGTCGACGGGACGCGCATCCGCGGCAGCGAGCTCTGGCGCGACCGCCCCGTCCTGCTCGTCTTCACGGCGAGCTACTGCGACCGGTGCCGCGAGATCCACCGTGCGGCGGCCGAGGCAGTCGACGCGCACGAGGGCGCAGCCGGGCTGCTCGGCATCGTCGGCGAGGACGACGTCTCGGGCGGGGCCGAGTACGCGGAGGAGCTGGATCTCGGCCATCCCGTCGCGAGCGCGGGCGAGCGAGTGTGGTTGAACTACGCGGCGCGGGAGCCGGGGCTCGTCGTGCTCGTCGCCCCCGGGGGCGAGGTCGTGCGCGGCTGGCCGAACGGCGTCACCGCCGCCGTGCTCTCGGACGCGCTCGACGACCTGATCGAGCCGTGAGGCGGATCTGGTGGCTCGTGCTCGCTGCGCTCGCGGCGGGCTGCGGGGGCGGCGCCGACGTCGACGCGCGCCTCGCGATCGTCGTCCCCGACAACAACATTCGCGCCGAGGGCGACGAGTGCTCCGGGGCGCGGCCGTTCCGCGCAATCCATCGTGGCACCACGTTCACGATCGAGGACGGGGACGGCGCCGTCGTCGCCGAGGGCGAGTTGCCGGCCGGGCGCGCCACGAATGCCGATCCGAACATCGACTGGGAGACCGACCGCTTCCCGACCGTGTGCGTCTTCGACGTCGAGGTGGGCCTGCCCGAGCGTGCCCGCTACCGGCTCGTCCTCCCGGAGACGCGTCCGCTCGAGTTCGAGCGCCGCTTCCTCGGCGACGAGCCGTTGCGGCTCGTCCTTTCCGGCTAGGCCCGGACGAGCGGCTTGTACTTGATCCGGTGCGGCTCGAGCGCGTCGGCGCCCCGGGTCTCCTTCACCCAGTCGGCGTACTCCTCGTAGCTGCCCTCGAACCACGTCACCTGGCTGTCGCCCTCGAAGGCGAGGATGTGCGTCGCGATCCGGTCGAGGAACCAGCGATCGTGGCTGATCACGACGGCGCAGCCGGCGAAGTCGAGCAGCGCATCCTCGAGCGCGCGCAGCGTGTCGACGTCGAGGTCGTTCGTCGGCTCGTCGAGCAGGAGCACGTTGCCGCCGCTGCGCAGCAGCTTCGCGAGATGGACGCGGTTGCGCTCGCCGCCCGAGAGGTCGGAGACCCGCTTCTGCTGGTCGGAGCCCTTGAAGTTGAACCAGGAGACGTACTGGCGCGAATTCACCTCGCGCTTGCCCAGCTCGATCGTGTCCTGGTTGCCGGAGATCTCCTTCCAGACCGTGTTCTCCGGGCTCAGGTCGGCGCGCGCCTGGTCGACGTAGGCGAGCTCGACGGTGTCGCCGACCCGCAGCGCACCGCCGTCGGGCGTCTCTTCCCCGGCGATCATCCGGAACAGCGTCGTCTTGCCGGCGCCGTTCGGGCCGATCACGCCGACGATGCCGCCCGGCGGGAGCGAGAAGGTCATGTCCTCGACGAGCAGGCGGTCGCCGAAGCCCTTCGAGACGCCCTCGGCGTCGACGACGACGTCGCCGAGCCTCGGGCCGGCCGGGATGTGGATCTCGACCCGGTCCAGCCTCACATTCTGATCCTCGGCGAGCAGCTTCTCGTACTGCGTCAGCCGCGCCTTCGCCTTCGCGTGGCGCGCCGTCGGGCTCGCGCGCACCCACTCGAGCTCGCGCGCGAGCGTGCGGCGCCGCGCCGACTCCTGCTTCTCCTCGACCGCGAGCCGCGCTTGCTTCTGCTCGAGCCAGGAGGAGTAGTTGCCCTGGAAGGGGATCCCCTTGCCGCGGTCGAGCTCGAGGATCCAGCCGGCGACGTTGTCGAGGAAGTAGCGATCGTGGGTGACGGCGACGACGGTGCCCTTGTACTGCTCGAGGAAGCGCTCGAGCCAGGCGACCGACTCGGCGTCGAGGTGGTTCGTGGGCTCGTCGAGCAGGAGCAGGTCGGGCGCGGAGAGGAGCAGGCGCGCCAGCGCGACCCGACGTCGCTCGCCGCCCGAGAGGGTCGTCACGTCGCGGTCGCCCTCGGGCAGCCGCAGCGCGTCCATCGCCCGGTCGAGCGTCGCGTCGAGGTTCCAGGCGTCGGCTCGGTCGATCTGGTCCTGCACCTTCGCCTGCTCCTCGAGCAGCGCATCGAAGTCAGCATCCGGCTCGGCGAACTTGGCCGAGATCACGTTGAAGCGGTCGAGCAGGTCGCGCAGCTCGCGGACGCCGTCCTCGACGTTCTCGCGCACGTTCTTCGCCGGATCGAGCTCCGGCTCCTGGGCGAGCATGCCGACCGTCGCGCCCGGCGCGAGCTCGGCGATGCCGCTCGAAGGCTCCTCGAGCCCGGCCATGATCCGGAGCAGCGTCGACTTGCCGGCGCCGTTCGGGCCGAGCACGCCGATCTTGGCGCCGGGGAGGAAGCTGAGCGAGATGTTCGCCAGCACCTGGCGGTCGGGGCCGTAGAACTTGTCGGCCCGGTACATCGTGAAGACGTAGTCGCTCACCGTCAGGGCACGATAGCCATAGGCTCCCGCCATGCCCGACTACACCTTCGAGGACTTCGCCGCCGGCCAGGTGTACGAGCTCGGCAGCCGCACGGTCACCGAGGAGGAGATCGTGGACTTCGCGCGGCAGTGGGACCCGCAGCCGTTCCACGTCGACCCGGAGGCGGCCAAGGAGTCCGTCTTCGGCGGCCTGATCGCGAGCGGCTGGCAGACCGGGGCGATCTGGATGCGCCTGTACGTCGACGCGATGCTCGGCGCGGCCGCTCACGGCTCGCCGGGGATCGAGGAGCTCCGGTGGCTCGCGCCGGTCCGTCCAGGCGACACGCTCTCCGGGCGGCTGACGATACTCGAGGCGACGCCGTCCGCGACCAAGCCGGACCGCGGGACGATCCGGATCCGCGGTGAGATGGTGAACCAGGACGGCGTCACCGTGATGGCGATGACGTCACGCGGCCACTTCGGACGGAGGCCCGCGTGACCGGCTGCTGCGCTCGCCATGGCCAGGAGGAGTTCTTCGGCGAGAAGACGGCCGCGAACGACGCCCGCAAGTATCGGCGCAAGGGGCCCGATCCGATGGCGCGCTCGCTGGCGAGGCGTGCGGGGACGCGCGGCGTCGAAGGCGCGACCGTCCTCGAGATCGGCGGCGGCGTCGGCCAGGTCGCGCTCGAGCTGCTGAAGGCCGGTGCCGCCTCGGCCGAGGTGGTCGAGCTCCTGCCCGACTACGAGCCGTTCGTGCACGAGCTTGCGGCCGAAGCGGGCGTCGACGAGCGGATCTCGTTCAGGACGGCCGATCTGGTCGCCGACCCCGCGGCCGCGGGGCGAGTCGACCTCGTCGTGATGAACAAGGTCGTCTGCTGCACGCCGGACGGGGTCGCGCTCGCGGGGATCGCTGCGTCCCTGGCGCGGCGAACGCTCGTCTTCAGCTTCCCGCGCGGCGTCTGGTGGGCCCGTGCGGGCCTCGGCGTCGTGAACCTCTACCTGCGGCTGCGCGGGCGTCGGTTCCGCGTCTTCGTCCATCCGACGGCCGCGCTCGAGGGCGCCGTCGAGTCCCGCGGCTTCGTCCGGGCGTCGGAGCGGAACGGCCCGCTGTTCCGAATCGCGGCGTTCGAGCGCGTCTAGGCTTCCACCGTGAGCGAGCTCGGCCTCTTCCCGCTCGGGATCGTCCTGCTGCCGACGGAGCAGATCCCGCTGCACATCTTCGAGGACCGCTACCAGGAGCTGATCGGCGAGTGCCTCGCGGAGGAGCGCGAGTTCGGCCTCGTCTTCGCCGACGAGGCCGGTCTGCGCGAGATCGGCACGCGCGCGGCCGTGACCGAGGTGCTCGACCGCTTCGACGACGGCCGCCTCAACATCGTCGCCGAGGGACGCAACCGGTTCCGTCTGCTCGAGCTCACGGATGGACGCTCGTTCCAGACCGGGATCGTCGAGGATGTCGCGGACGAGCAGGGCGTCGCCGACCCGGTCGACACCGAGCATGCGCTCGAGCTCTTCCACCGCCTCGTCGACCTGACCGGCGCCGAAGTCGAGGAGCCGCGTCTCGAGGCCGAGCAGCTCTCCTTCGAGCTCGCGGGCCGGTTCGAGTTCGCCCCCGAGCTGAAGCAGCGCCTCCTGCAGCTGACGTCGGAGCGGACGCGGATGAAGCTGCTCGCCGAGCTGCTCTCCGGAGCCGCCCAGGCCGTCGAGCGGGAGCGCGAGATCGCGGAGCGCGCCCACGGCAACGGCAAGGTCGACCCCAGGACGTGACGCGTACCATGGGGGCCATGGCGGTAACGGCTCAGCCGAAGCTCGACGTCCAGCGCGTTCGCGCCGACTTCCCGTACCTCGAGGAGCTCGTGAACGGCAAGCCGGTCGCGTTCCTCGACTCGGCCGCTTCGACGCAGAAGCCGCGCCAGGTGCTCGACGCGATGCGCGACTTCTACGAGCACCGCTACGCGAACGTGCACCGCGGCGTCTACCGCCTCGCCGAGCGCGCGACCGAGGGCTACGAGGGCGCGCGCGAGAAGGTGCGCGGGTTCGTCAACGCGCCGTCGACACGCGAGATCGTCTTCACGCGCAGCGCGACGGAGGGAATCAACCTCGTCGCCTACGCCTGGGGGCTCGACAACCTCGGTCCCGGCGACGTCGTCGTCATCACCGAGCTCGAGCACCACTCCAACTTCGTCCCCTGGCAGTTCGTCGCCAACCGGACCGGCGCGAGCTTCAGGCACATTCCGATCGACGACGCGGGCGAGCTCCAGCTCGACGCGCTCGACGAGATCGCGGCGTCCGGCAAGGTCAAGGTGGTCGCGAACAACCTCGTCTCGAACTCGCTCGGCACGATCAACCCGGTCGAGAAGCTGTCCGCGTGGGCGCACGAGCAGGGCGCGATCATGGTCGTCGACGCGGCGCAGGCGGCGCCGCACCGGCCGATCGACGTCCAGGCGCTCGGCTGCGACTTCCTCGCGATCTCCTCGCACAAGCTCTGCGGGCCGAGCGGCGTCGGCGCCCTCTGGGGCAAGGCGGAGCTGCTCGAGCAGATGTCGCCGTTCAACCTCGGCGGCGAGATGATCCGCTCTGTCGCGCTCGAGCGGACGAGCTGGAACGAGCTGCCCTACAAGTTCGAGGCAGGCACGCCGGCGATCGCCGAGGCCTACGGCTTCGGGGTCGCGATCGACTACCTCTCCGAGTTCGGCCTCGACACGATCGAGCGCCACGAGCACGAGTTGACCGAGTACGCGCTCGGCAAGCTCTCCGAGCTCGCTTGGGTCCGGGTCTTCGGGCCGCCTGTGGAGCGCCGGGCGGGGATCATCTCGTTCGACGTCGAGGGGATCCACCCGCACGATGTCGCCCAGATCCTGGACTGGGAGGGCGTCGCCGTCCGGGCCGGGCACCACTGCACACAGCCCCTGATGACGCGCCTCGGCGTCGCCGCGACGACGCGCGCGAGCTTCTACCTCTACACGATCCCCGAGGAGATCGACCGGCTGGTCGAAGGTCTGCACAAGGTCAAGCAGCACCTGGGATGACGGTTCTCTCATGGCTCTGCGATCAGCCTGCCGCGGAGCCCGGCTTCGCCGGGCGCGAGCAGCAGGCGGCTAGAGGCATGAGACGAGTTCGACCAGCTGTACCGGGAGGTCATCCTCGACCACTACAAGAACCCGCGCGGGCACGGGCTGCTCGACGCCGCCGACGCGCAGGCCGAGGGGCAGAACCCGCTCTGCGGCGACGAGGTGGCCGTCTCGGTCCGCTTCGACGGCGAGACGATCGCGGAGGTCGGGTTCGAGGGCCGCGGCTGCGCGATCTCGCAGGCCGCGACCTCGATGCTGACCGAGCTCGTCGTCGGCCGCAGCGCCGGCGAGGTGGCGCAGATGCCGAAGGAGGAGCTGCTCGAGGAGATCGGGATTCCGCTGACGCCCGTCCGGCTCAAGTGCGCCATCCTCGGACTCGGCGTGCTCAAGGTGGCGCTGCACAAGTCGAAGGGGACGCCGCTCCCCGACGAGTGGACGCAGGGCGACGACCTGACGATTTCGTGACGGTCGACGTCTGCCCGGTCGGCGAGCTGCCGCCGGGGCACGTGAAGATCATCTGGTCGGGGCCGCTCGCAATCGGCGTCTACAACTGCGGCGGCAGCTACTACGCGATCGAGGACCGCTGCTCGCACGACGACGGGCCGCTCTGCGAGGGCGAGTGGGAGCCGGACTCGTGCATCGCGATCTGCCCGCGCCACGGCTCCCGCTTCGACATCACGACCGGCCGCCCGCTGACGCTGCCCGCCTACGAGCCGGTCGACACGTTCCCCGTCGTGGTCGAGGACGGCTGGGTTCTCGACGCGCTGACTTGGTTCGTCGCCCGCCTGCTACATTCTCGATATCCGCGGAAAGGAGGTGGTCCGGCAGTGGAGATTTCCAGTACGGGCAGTGGAGGTGTCAGCCGGTAGGGACGTGCCCCTGGTACCTGCAAGGGGAATCGTCTAGCCAGCGTAGGGGGCCCGCGGATGACGGTGTCGACACCGGCACCTGACGCGCCGCTTCGGCAGGAAGCGTCTCTGCCAATACAGGCTGGTACCGACGTTCGAAGGGCCGCGAAAGCGGCCCTTCGGCGTTCTCTTCCGTCGCCTGCCGCTTCGGGACATGTCGGGGCCAGGACCCCACATGTCCGCAGCGGTCAGTCCTTGGCGGTCGCGCGGCGGAGTTGCTCGTCGAGGGGGACGAGCGGGAGGGCGAAGGTGTCGACCGCGTCCGAGTTCGAGACCACGTTGTCGCCCGCCGCGAGCATCTTCAGCTGGTCGCGCGTCACCGGTGGCTTGGGCAGCAGCTCCAGCACGGTCGCCTGCGCCCGCATCAGCCCGAAGGGCAGGTGGATGCTCGGCCGACGCGAGCCCTGGGCGTGCTTCAGCCGCGACCAGAACTCGTTCCACGTCACGGTGTCGGGGCCGCCGAGCTCGAACGTCCGGTTCGCCGCCTCCGGCTTCTCGATCGCCGCGGCGAAGTAGGCGGCCACGTCGTCGACCCAGATCGGCTGGATCCGCTGCGTGCCGGGACCGACGATCGGCGTCACCGGAGCGAGCTTCGCGATCCGCTTGAACTGGCCGAGCGCTCCGCCCTCTGGACCGAACACGAAGCTGGGCCGGAAGATCACGTGCTCGAGGCCGGACGCCTTCACGTCCTGCTCCATCTGCCATTTCGCACCGTAGTAGGGAACGAGATCCTTCGTCTCCTCCGTCGTCCCCAGGGCCGACATCAGCACGAACCGCTGCACGCCCGCGTCTCGCGCGGCGGCGAGCAGGTCGCGGGTCCCCTGCTCCATGACGCTCCGGAACTCCTCGGGCTTGCCGGTCAGGATCGCGACCAGGTGGACGACGACGTCCTGGCCCTCGACCGCGCTCCGCAGGCTCGCCGCGTCCGTCATCGAGCCCTGGACGGCGTCCTGGTTCGGCAGCTCCGCGCTCGCGCCGGGCGTGTGCTCGAGCACGCGGACGGTGTGCCCGTCCTCGACGAGCTTGCGGACGATCGAGGGCCCGACGAACCCCGTTGCTCCGGTGACGAGGACGTTCACGCCTCGAAGTTCTTCCAGTAGCGGCTCGGAGTCGGCCCCTTCTGCCCCTGGTACTTGGAGCCGAGCGCGCCCGAGCCGTACGGCGTCTCGGCCGGCTCGGAGAGCTGGACGAACGAGAGCTGGCCGATCTTCATCCCGTGGTAGATCGTGATCGGGAGGTTGGCGACGTTCGAGAGCTCGAGCGTGACGTGGCCGTCCCAGCCTGGGTCGATGAAGCCCGCAGTGGAGTGGATCAGGAGCCCGAGCCGGCCGAGCGAGCTCTTCCCCTCCAGCCGCGCGACGAGATCGTCGGGCAGCTTCACCCGCTCGAGCGTCGAGCCGAGCACGAATTCCCCCGGATGCAGGATGAACGGCGTCTCGTCGTCGATCTCGACGAGCTCGGTCAGCTCCTCCTGCTCCTGCTTGACGTCGATGTACGGATAGCGGGAGTTGCGGAACACCCGGAAGTAGCGGTCGACGCGCACGTCGAGGCTCGACGGCTGCATCAGCGACTCCTCGTACGGCTCGATCTCGATGCGGCCCTCGCCCAGCAGCCGGCGGATCGTCACGTCGGAAAGGACCACCCGGCGATTCTACGGTCCGTTGCAAAGAAGACGTTTTCCACATACTGTTCCCGCCCCGTGTCGATGCTGTTCGAGCAGATGGAGCCGAACGAGCGCTTTCGGGCGCGGCGTGAGGCAGCCCGTCGCCGCCGCAGGCGCCGCCGCGGCGTCGCGTTCGGCCTCCTGCTCGGCGTGACGGCGACGGCCACGCTGGGCGCGCGCTTCGTGATCGACGACGAGGGCGCCGTCGCCGGCGAGCAGCCGAAGCCCGCCGCGAAGCCCGCCGTCAAATCGGCGCCGGTGAAGCAGCCGCGCGCGCTCCCCGACGAGGTTCGCGGGATCCACGTGACGATGGCGCTCGCCTCCCTCGACGGGAAGCTGGCCGAGTACCTCGAGCTGGTGGACGAGGGGCTGAACACGATCCAGCTCGACGTCAAGGACGAGAACGGCGAGGTCGCCTTCATCCCGTCGGCCGTCCCGCTCGCGAACAAGGTCGGCGCGGCGAAGCCGTACTACCGGCCGCGCGAGGCGGCGAAGATGGTGCACCGCAAGGGCGTCTACCTGATCGGCCGCGTGGTCACCTTCGAGGACCCGCGCCTGTCCGAGGGCAAGCCCGAGTACGCGATCAAGAGCCCGGACGGCTCGGTCTGGCACAACCACGCCGGCCTCGGCTGGACGAACCCGTACGACAAGCGCGTCTGGGACTACAACGTCTCGATCGCGGAGGTCGCGGCGCGTGCCGGCTTCGACGAGATCCAGTTCGACTACGTGCGGTTCCCGACCGACGGCGACGTCGATTCGATCGTGTACCCGAAGAAGACCACGACCGCTCCGGGCTGGGTGATCGCCCAGTTCGTCCATTACGCGACGCAGCGTCTCAAGCCTCTCGGCGTCCGCGTCTCGGCGGACGTCTTCGGCCTCTCCGCCACGCGCGACCTCGGCATCGGCCAGATCCCGCGGCGGATCTCGAAGTACGTCGACGCGATCTATCCGATGGTGTACCCGTCCCACTACGGGAAGGGCGAGTACGGCCTCGAGGATCCGAACGCAGCGCCCGGCGCGACCGTCGAATGGTCGCTCGCCGACTTCCGTCGGGAGCTGAAGAAGGGGAAGGGCAAGGCGGAGCTGATCCCGTGGCTGCAGGACTTCTCCTACGGCCGCACGTACGGGCCCTCGGACGTGAAGGCGCAGATCGAGGCGACCCGCCTGATGGGAGCCCGCGGCTACCTGCTCTGGAACCCGCTCGGGATCTACACGCCGGGCGCGCTCGCACCGGCTTCGTAACACGCGTTACACTCGCTGACGAATGGCGATCGGCGACGTGATGAGGACGCGTGTCGTGACCGTCGAGCCCGGCGACTCCGCGCGCCTCGCGGTGCTGCGAATGCTGGAGGAGAGCGTCGGCTCGGTCGCGGTCTGCGAGGAGGGCAGGCTCGTCGGCATCTTCACGGAACGCGACGTGCTCGCTCTGACCGGTGAGGGAACCGATCTCGACGCCGTCAGGGTCGGCGACGTGATGACGCGCGATCCGATCACGGTCGACGCCGACGTCTCGATCCTCGACGCGGCGCGGCTGATGGGTGAGCGCAGGATCCGCCATGTGCCGGTCGTGGAGGGGGAGCACCTGCTCGGGATGATCGGGATCCGCGACGTCCTCGGCAGCCTCGTCGAGCGTGCCTGGCAGGCCCGCGACACGGACGCGCACGACACCGCTCGCTCGCTCTTCAGACGCGACTAGGGCGCGAGACGCGTCCGCGCCCAGCCGGCCGCGTCGCGCTCGTAGCGGATGCGGTCGTGGAGGCGGTCGTCCCCGTGCTCCCAGAACTCGTACGCGTCCGGCCGAAGCCGGTAGCCGCCCCAGTGCGGCGGTAGGGGCACGTCGTCGTCGTGGCGCTCGGCCGCGGCGGCGTAGAGCCGCTCGAGCTCGGCCCGGTCGGCAAGCGGCCGGCTCTGGGGCGACGCCCAGGCGGCGAGCCTGCTCCCGAGCGGCCGCGTCCGGAAGTACGCCTCCGACTCGTCGACGCTTACCCGCTCGACCGTGCCCTCGACGCGCACCTGGCGGCCGAGCGGCTGCCAGTGGAAGAGCAGGGCGGCCTGCGGGTTCTCGGCGAGCTCGCGGCCCTTCCGGCTCTCGTAGTTCGTGTGGAACGCGAAGCCGCGCTCGTCGGTGCTCTTCAGCAGCACCATCCGCGCGGACGGCCTGCCGGTGGCGCTCGCGGTGGCGAGCGTCATCGCCTCCGGCACCGGTATTCCCGCCTCGCGCGCGGACGTGAACCAGTGCTCGAACTGCCGGAGCGGATCGGGGTCGAGGTCGCTCTCGTCCATGGCGCCGAGACTCTACGCCGCTCGGTACCCTGCTCCGCGATGGCGGCGACGAAGACGATCGAGATCCGGACGGCGATCCCGGGCCCGCGCTCGCAGGCGATCCTCGAGCGGAAGCAGCGCGTGATCGCGAACGCCAAGTCGATCGTGCTCCCGGTCGTCGCGCACGAGGGCCGGGGCGCCACGCTCACCGACGTCGACGGCAACACGTTCATCGACTTCACCGGCGGCGTCGGCTGTCTCAACACGGGCCACGCCCACCCGCGCGTGGTCGAGGCGGCGACCGAGCAGCTCGCCCGCTTCGCGCACACCGACTTCACCGTCGTCCCGTATGAGTCCTACGTCGAGCTCGCGGAGCGCCTGCTCGCCCTTGCGCCTTTCCAGGGCCCGGCCAAGGCCGCCTTCTTCAACGCCGGCACCGAAGCGGTCGAGAACGCGGTCAAGTTCGCCCGTCTGTACACCAAGCGTCCCGCCGTGATCGCCTTCGAGGGCGCGTTCCACGGCCGAACGCTGCTCTCGATGACGCTGACGTCGCGGCCGCACCCGTACAAGGTCGGGATGGGCCCGCTCGCGCCCGAGGTCTACCGGGCGCCGTTCCCGTCCGACTACCGCGGGCCCGACACAGAGACCGCGCTCGCGGAGCTGCGGCAGATGTTCTCCACCCATGTCGCCGCCGAGCAGGTGGCGGCGATCATCGTCGAGCCCGTCCAGGGCGAGGGCGGCTTCCTGCAGGCGCCACAGGCGTTCCTGGAGGGCCTGCGCGCGATCTGCGACGAGCACGGCATCTGCCTGATCGCCGACGAGGTGCAGACCGGCTTCGCCCGGACCGGCAAGCTGTTCGCGATCGAGCACTACGGGGTCGAGCCCGACCTGATCACGCTCGCGAAGTCGATCGCCGGCGGGCTTCCGCTCTCCGCTGTGCTCGGGAAGGCGGAGATCCTCGACGCGGCCCATGACGGCGCCGTCGGCGGCACCTACGTCGGCAACCCGGTCGCGCAGGCGGCCGCGATCGCCGTCCTCGACGTGATCGAGGAGGAGAATCTCACCGAACGCGCCCTCCAGATCGGCGAGACGATGCGCGCGCGCATGCTCGCCTGGCAGGAGCGCTTTGCCGCGATCGGTGACGTGCGCGGGCTCGGGGCGATGATCGCGATCGAGCTCGTCGAGGACCGTGCGACGAAGCAGCCGGCCCCGGCGCTCGCGCAGGCCGTGATCGAGGCGGCGATGCAGCGCGGCCTGCTGCTGTTGAAGGCCGGCGTGCACGGGAACGCGATCCGCGTTCTGTGCCCGCTCGTGCTCACGGACGCCGAGCTGGACGAAGCGCTGGGCGCGTGGGAAGACGCGCTCGCACACGTGCTGGCGTAGGTTCTGCGAGTCGAGGGAACGCTACGTTGGTGCCTGTGGGGCAAGTGATCGGCGGTCGCTACGAGCTGACGCGTGTCGTGGGCAGCGGCGGCATGTCGACTGTCCACTGTGCCTTCGACACGCTGCTCGAGCGCAACGTCGCCCTCAAGATCCTCCACGATCAGTACGGCGAGGACGAGGAGTACGTCGAGCGGTTCCGGCGCGAGGCGCGCGCGGTCGCGCAGCTCTCGCATCCGAACATCGTCACCGTGATCGACCGCGGCGAGGAGGACGGCAAGCAGTTCATCGTCTTCGAGCTCGTCGAGGGGGAGAACCTGAAGGAACTCGTCGAGCGGGGCGGGCCGCTGCCGGTGCGCCGCGTCCTCGAGCTCGGGCTGGAGGTCGCGAGAGCGCTCGCGTTCGCGCACGCCCAGGGCCTCGTCCACCGTGACGTGAAGCCGCAGAACGTGCTCCTGAACGAAGACGGTCGCGCGAAGGTGACCGACTTCGGGATCGTCCGCTCCCTGGACGCGGTCGGCCACACCGAGACCGGCACGGTGCTCGGGACGAGCCACTACATCGCACCCGAGCAGGCCCGCGGCGAGCCCGTCGACGCGCAGACCGACGTCTACTCGTTCGGCGTCGTCCTGTACGAGTTGCTCGCGGGCGAGGTGCCGTATCCCGGCGACAACTTCCTCTCGGTCGCGATGAAGCACGTGAACGAGCCGGTGCCGAGCGTGCTCGACGCGCGGCCGGACACACCGATCCGGCTCGCCTCCCTGATCGAGCGCTCGCTCGCGAAGGAGCCCGCCGACCGCCCCGCCTCGATGGACGACGTCGTGGCGGAGCTCGAGGCTGTGCTCTCCGAGCTCGACGCGAAGGACGGCAACGAGGGCACGATGATCATGAAGCGGCCGACGCCGGTTCCCGCGCCGCCGCCGCGACGGAAGCAGGCGCGCGCTCAGCGCGGGCGCCGACTGCCGCTGTGGCTACTGCTGCTCGGCGCGCTGCTGATCGCCGCCGTGGTCGGCGGGCTCCTGCTCTCGCGCGACGACGACGGCACACCGGGTGGCGCCGCGACCGGGCAGCCGGTCCGGCTGGCGGGCGTCGCGTCATACGACCCGCAGGGCGACGACGGTGAGGAGCACCCCGAGCTCGTCGCCGCCGCGACGGACGGCGATCCCGCGTCCTACTGGACGACCTCGACCTACGAGAGCTTCTCGAACACGAAGGACGGCGTCGGGCTCGTGGTCGACGCGGGCGAGCCGCGCGAGCTGTCGCAGGTCTCGCTGACCACCGACACTCCTGGCTTCACCGCCGAGGTGCGTGCCGGCGACTCAGCGGCAGGGCCGTTCGACACGGTCGTCGGCGCCGCGAAGACGGTCGGCCAGACGGCGGCTTGGGAGCTCGACGGCTCCGAGCATCGCTACTACGCGATCTGGATCACCGACCTCGACGGCCGCGCCCACGTGAACGAGGTGAAAGCGAGCTAGTACTGCAGGCCGGAGCGGCGCTCGTGGCGCTCGAGCGCGAGGTCGATCAGCCGGTCGAGCAGCTCGCCGTACGGGATCCCCGACGCCTCGAAGAGGCGCGCGTACACGCTCGTCGAGGTGAAGCCGGGGATCGTGTTGATCTCGTTCACGACCACCTCGCCGCCCTCGCGGACGAAGAAGTCGACGCGGGCCATGCCCTCGCACTCGGTCGCGATGAAGGAGTCGACGGCCAGCGCCTGCACGCGCGCCGCGGTCTCGTCCGGGATCCGGGCGGGGACGATGATGTCCGAGCCGCCCGCGTCGTACTTGGCCGCGTAGTCGTACCACTCGGCGTGCGGGACGATCTCGCCGACGACGGAGGCGATCGGGGCGGGCCGGACGTTGCCGAGGACGCCGCACTCGACCTCGGTGCCGGCGACGAACTCCTCCACGAGCACCTTCTCGTCGTGGCGGCGTGCGAGCTCGACCGCCGCTTCGAGCTCGACCTCGTCGTGGGCCTTCGAGATCCCGACCGACGAGCCGAGCCGAGCAGGCTTGACGAAGACGGGGTAGCCGAAGGGGTTCCGGATCTCGTCTCCGAGCCGGAGCGTCTCGTTGCGGGCGACCGGGATGCCGCGGTCGCGCAGCACGGCCTTGAAGAGGTCCTTGTCCATGCAGAGAGCCGAGGCGGCGACGCCGGCGCCGACGTACGGCACTCCGGCGAGCTCGAGCAGGCCCTGGACGGTGCCGTCCTCGCCGAAGGGGCCGTGCAGGACGGGCAGGACGACGTCGACCGCGCCGAGCGCCTCGGCCGGCTTCGAGTCCGCGAGCACGGGCAGCGTCTCCGCGACCCCACTTTGCAACAGACTGTTGCTTGGGGCCTCGAGCGCCCACCGGCCCTCGCGGTCGATCGCGATCGTTGTGGTCTCGTAGCGGTCCGGGTCGAGCGCCGCGAGCACGGAGCGGGCGGAGGCGAGCGAGATCTCGTGCTCGCTCGAGCGGCCCCCGGCGACGACGGCGATGCGAATGCGCTCGCTCACGGGATCGTCGTCGCCGGGGGCGGCTCGAAGCGGCCGACGACGATCACGACTGTGGTGCCCTGCTCGGCCTCGGTGCCGCCCTCCGGGTCCTGCGAGAGCACGCGGCCGTTGAGATCCTCGGCGTCGACGATCTCCTCCACCGCCTGGACCTCGAACCCCGACTGGCTGAGCTGCGCGGCAGCGTCCTCCTCGGACAAGCTCGTCACGTCGGGGACCTGCGATGTCTGCGGGCCCCTCGAGACCTGGAGCGTGATCACGGACCCCTTCGCCTGCTGGGTGCCTGCGGCCGGGGTCTGCCCGACGACGACGCCCTCCGGCTCCTCGGCGTCGACCTCCTCCCGCGCGACGGCGAAGCCCGCTCCCTGGAGCGCCGACTCCGCGCTCTCGAACGGCGTCCCGATCACGTTCGGGACTGCGATCGGCTTCGGGCCCATGGAGACGTTCACTCGCACCGCTGTGCCGACGATCACCTCGGTGCCGGCCTTCGGCGCGGTCGCCAGCACCGTGTCCACGGGCTGCAGCGAGTTGACGCGGACGACGTTCGGCTCCAGGCCTGCCTGCGAGAGCTCGGACACCGCCTGGTCGCGGCTCTCGCCGACGACTTCCGGGACGCGCACCTTCGACGGCCCGGTCGAGACGACGATGGTGACGAAGTTGCCCCGTTCGATCCGGTCGCCGGGCTGCGGATCCTGTTCGAAGACGATGCCCTGCTTCACGCCGTCGTCGTTCGAGCGCCGCTCGACGAGCTCCTTGAGCCCCGCCTCCCTGATCTGCGTGACGGCGAGCTGCTCGACGCTGCCGACGACGTCCGGGACCGCGACCGGCTTCGCCGCGGAGAGCTGCGACTGCACCTCCTGCCACGCGAACCAGCCGCCGACGAGGGCAAGGGCGACGAGCAGGATCCCGAGCACCCACGGCCAGATCGACCGGCGCCGCACGGGCTCGTCGTACTCGTAGTAGCGGCCCGGGGTGTAGGTCGTGCCGGCCGCCGCCGCGGCCGGGCGAATCGTCGTCGCCGCCTCGCCGAGGTCGGTACTGGCGAGAACCGTCGTCGCCGCCTCCGCGGTCTCGGCCGAGACGCCGATGCCGCGCGCGATCCGCTCGAGGTCGGAGTCCATCTCCTCGGCCGAGTGGTAGCGGTCGGCAGGGTCCTTGGCGAGCGCGCGCAGCGCGACATAGTCGAGGTCCCGTGGGATCTCGGCCCGGTGCGTCGACGGCGGTGCCGGCACCTGCGAGAGGTGCTTCATCGCGATCTCGACCGGCGTCTCGCCGTTGAACGGCACGCCGCCGGTGAGCAGCTCGTAGAGGACGATCCCCGTCGAGTAGAGGTCGGAGGTCTGGTCGACCGGGGCTCCCCGCGCCTGCTCGGGGGAGAGGTACTGCGCCGTGCCGATGATCGAGCCGGCTTCCGTCATCTGGCTCGCGGCGCCGGCGCGCGCGATCCCGAAGTCCATCACCTTGACCCGGCCCTCGCCGTCCACGATCACGTTGTGCGGCTTGATGTCGCGGTGCACGATCCCGTTGCGGTGCGCGAAGCGGAGTGCGGAGAGGATCTGCCGCGTGTAGTCGATCGCGATCCCGAGCGGGGAGGGGCCTCGGGCGACGATGAGCTCCTTCAACGTCCGCCCCTCGACGTACTCCATCGCGATGTAGTACGTCCCCTCGGCCTCGCCCCGGTCGTAGATCGAGACGATGCTCGGGTGCGAGAGCCCGGCTGCGTTCTGGGCCTCACGGCGGAATCGCTCGACGAACTGGTCGTCGCGCGCATGCCGGTCGTCGAGGATCTTGATCGCGACCCTGCGCCCGAGCTCCTGGTCGTGTGCGAGGTAGACGTTCGCCATCCCGCCGGAGCCGAGCTTCCGGATGATCAGGTAGCGCCCGTCGAAGAGCGTGTCGATGAGGGGGTCGCCGGAGGCCATAAAAAGACAGGTTAGGAGTTCGCCGTGGACCCGAGGAGGGCCTGCAAGACCTCTCTTGCGACCGGCGCGGCGGTCTGGCCGCCGGTCGAGTTCTGCTGCTCGACGACCGCAGCGATGGCAACCTGCGGGCGGTTCTTGCCCGCATAGCTGATGAACCACGTCGTGTTCAGGCCGGCGATCCCGGTCTCGGCGGTGCCGGTTTTGCCCCCGACCGAGACTCCGTTGATCCGCGCCGCTGTGCCGGTGCCCTCCTCGACGGCGTCCTTCATCATCGCCGCGACCGCCCGAGCGGTCTCGGGCTTGATCGCGCGATCGAGCCGCTCGGGCTTCGAGCGGACGATGATCGAGCCGTCGGGCGCGACGATCCGGTCGATCACCTGCGGCTTCATCACGACGCCGCCGTTCGCGATCGTCGCGGCGACCATCGCCATCTGCAGCGGCGTCACGAGCAGGCGCTCCTGGCCGAAGGCGAACCGGCCGGGATCGACGTCCGTGTCCTCGGCGGGGTCGAACAGCTCGCCGTCCTTGTACAGGCCGCTCGCGGCCCGCTCGTCGGCGGGCGTCTCGAGGGGCGGCCGCTCGTAGAACCCGAACCGCTTCATGTAGTCGACGAGGAGCCGCGCACCCAGCTCCTTGCCGATGTTGCAGAAGACGGAGTTGACGGAGTGGACGAGCGCGGTGTGCAGGTCGAGCCGGCCGAACGGCCGCGACGTGTCGTAGTTGTTCACGCGCTTCCCGTACACCTCGCAGTAGCCGGGGTCGGTGAACTCGGAGTCCGGCGTGAAGCGGCCGGAGTCGATTGCCGCCGCGGCAGTGACGACCTTGAAGGTCGAGCCCGGCGCGTACAGGCCGGCGGTGGCGCGGTTCAGGAGCGCGTCGGGGCGGCGGCAGTCGGCGCGCACGCCCGTCACCCGGTCGAAGTTCTTCTCGACGAGGTTGGGGTCGTAGGTCGGCGAGGAGTACATCGCGAGCACCTTCCCGGTCTGCGGCTCGAGCGCGACGACGGCGCCGCAGCGGCTGCCGAGTGCGTTCTGCGCGGCACGCTGCGCGCGGGGGACGAGCGTCAGCCGGAGATCGTTGCCCTGGATGGTCGCGCCTTTCGTCTTGTCGACGAAGGTCTCGAGGACGGTCGAGAGATTCGCGTTCTGGCCGGTCAGGTAGTCGTTCATCGAGCGCTCGAGCCCGGTGCGGAACCGCGACTGCGTCGAGTAGCCGTGGACGTGGGCGGCGAGGCCACGCTGCGGGTATTCGCGGAAGTAGAACGTGCGACCGCCCTGCCGCTCCTGCCGGTTCGTCGCCCAGACGACGCCGTTGCCCCGGATCTCGCCGCGCTCGATCGTGAACTGGGCGACGCGCTGGATCTGGTTGTCCTGACGGTCGGCGAGGTCGCCGGCCGCCCAGGCCTGCCAGTACGTCGTGGCGACGACCAGAGCGACCATGAGGCCGAGGCCGGTGAGCGCGAGCCGGGTGATCTGCTTGTTCATGCCCGTCCCCTGCCCGCCTGAATGTTGGCGCGGTTCGAGACGAGCAGCAGCAGCGCGAGGAGGATGAAGTTCGCGACCACGCTCGAGCCGCCGTACGAGACGAACGGCAGCGTGATCCCGGTCAGCGGAATCACGCGCAACACGCCGCCGACGATGATGAAGGTCTGCAGCGCGAACCCGAACGTGAGCCCCGCGGCGAGGAGCTTCGAGAAGCCGTCGTCAGCGAGCAGCGCGATCCGGAAGCCGCGCGCGACGAAGAGCATGAAGACGAGCAGGAGGCCGGCAGCGCCGACGAGCCCGAGCTCCTGGGCGATCGCCGAGTAGATGAAGTCGGTGTTGAGGTAGGGGATGATCGGATCGCCTGCGGTGGTCGTGAACGTCCCCTTGCCGAGGCCGGTGCCCGCGAAGCCTCCGTTGCCGATCGAGTAGAGGCTCTTGACCAGCTGGAAGGAGCCGCAGTCCTGGCGGAGTGCGAGCTCGCCGGTCTGAGTGCAGATGACGGGCTCGTCCGTCCACGGCGTCAACCAGATCGTGACGCGGTCCTGCACGTGCGAGACGAAGTTGTAGACGAATGCGGCGCCGCCGACGAAGAGCGCGAGGCCGGCGAGGGCGTACGCGGCCCGGCCGGTGGCGACGTAGAGCATCGCCAGGAAGATCCCGAACTGGAGCAGACGCGCTGCCGAGGTCGTTCGTCTGGACGAGGACGAGCATCGCCGCGCCCCAGATCAGGAGCAGCGGCCCGAAGTCCTTCAGCCGGCCCTGCGCCAGCGCCTCGCGCTTGTCGCGCAGGTAGCCGGCGAGAAAGATGATCAGGAAGATCTTGGCCAGCTCCCCGGGCTGGAACTGGAACGAGCCCACCTTCACCCAGAGCCTCGCGCCGTTGATCGTCTGCCCGATCCCCGGCAGCGCAGGCAGCATCGACAGCACGATCGCACTGATCCCGAAGAGGTACTTGTACTGCTCGAGGACGCGGAAGTCGCGCCGCAGCGCCAGGAGGGTCAGCGCGAAGAGCCCGACGCCGATCACGATCCAGAGGCTCTGCCGGAAGGCGTCGTCCGGGTCGAGCCGGTAGATCAGCGTGACGCCGATCGCCGAGAGCAGCGCCGCGAGCGGAAGCAGCACCGGATCGGCGTACGGCACGGCGAAGCGCACGACGAGGTGGGCGGCGAGGTAGAGCGCCATGAAGATCCCCGCGTACGTGAGCGAGCCCGCGTTCAGCTCCGACGGCTCCGAGCGAGCGATGTAGACGCTCGCAAAGCCGATCGCCGTGAGCAGGCCCACGGCGATCAGGTTCAGCAGCTCCCTGTTTCTAAGTGACATGTCTGCGAAGGCTCAGCGGGTCAGTCCCCAGGCGGCGAGCGCGAGGAGGACGAGCAGGAGCAGGATCAGGAGCACGAGCGGCACGATCCGGCGCCGCGGCTCCTCGCGGCTCGGCCGTTCGGCCTCCGTTCGCTGCAGGTGCTCCTCGACCGCCGCGACCGGGATCACGGCGGTGTCCACCGCCGGGACGGCGTCGAGCGGCGAGAGCGTGTCCTCGTCGGCGTCGGGATCGGGTGTGGCAGCGGCGGGCATCTGAACCGTGTCGCCGCCCTCCGCACCGTCGATCTGGAAGAGGACGACGGTGATGTTGTCCTCGCCGCCGCCGACATTGGCGGCGTTGACGAGACCGCGGGCGATGTCGTCGAGATCGCCTCCGGCCTTGACGAGGCCGAGGATCTCGTGCGCCGAGATCATGTCGGTCAGCCCGTCCGAGCAGAGCAGATAGATGTCGTCCGGCTCGGCGTCGACGGTGAACGTGTCGACGTCGACGTCGGGCTCGGTCCCGAGCGCCCGCGTGATCACCGAGCGTTGCGGATGTGACTCCGCCTCCTCGGGCGAGAGCCGGCCCCCGCGGACGAGCTCGCCCACGAGCGAGTGGTCGTCCGTCAGCTGCTCGAGCTCGCCGCCCCGGACGCGGTACGCGCGGGAGTCGCCGACGTGACCGAAGGCGATCGTCCCGTCGCTGTCGTCGACGAGCGCGACGGTCATCGTCGTCCCCATCCCGGAGGTGGCGGCGTCCTCGCTGGAGCGCCGGTAGACACGGCGGTTGGCCTCCTGGATCAGCGAGGAGACGCGCTCCTCGCCGCGCTCGTTGCCGGTCGCCTCCTCCAGCACTGCGGCGGCGAGCCCGGAGGCGACCTCGCCGGCCTGGGCGCCGCCCATCCCGTCGGCGATCGCGAACAGCGGCGGCACGCAGACGTAGGCGTCCTCGTTCCGCCGCCGTCGGCGGCCGGCATCCGTCACGCCGGTGTAGCGCGCCAGCACTAGACCTCCACTCTGAAGTCGGTCTGGCCGACGCGGACGACGTCGCCCTTGGTCAGCCGGCGCGGCGTCGTCACCCGTGCGCCGTTGACGAAGGTGCCGTTCGTGGAGCCGATGTCCTCGACCCAGAGCCCGTCGCGCCGCGACTCGAAGCGTGCGTGCTGCGCCGAGGCGAACTCGTCACCCTCGAGCGGGACCTCGTTCTGGCCGCCGCGGCCGATCGCGACCGGCAGCGAGTCGACGGGCACCTCCTCGCCGGGATCGAGCGCCGGGCTCTTGAGAACGACCAGCCTGGCGTGCGAGACCGGCGCCAGCCCGAGGCTCCTGGCCTCGCCGGGGGAGATGATCACGCTCTCCTGTGTCTGCCCCGTGCGGAAGTCCCGGCTCGCGCTACGGACGATCCGCCAGATGAAGAGGTAGAGCAGGACGATGAAGCCGATTTTCAGGACGAGCAGCGCCTCGTCGACGTTGACGTTCACGCGCGTTTCAACCCTTGACCCTCTTGTCGAACACGAGCTCCGTGGCGCCGAGCGTGATCGTGTCGCCGTCGTTCAGCTTCGAGCGCTGGACCCGTTTGCCGTTCAGCTCGGTGCCGTTGGTCGAGCCGAGATCGACGAGCCACCAGGCTGGGCCCTCGCGGCGGAGCTCGGCGTGGCGGCGCGAGACGTTCGCGTCCTCGACCTGGATGTCGCTGTCCTTGGAGCGGCCGAGCACGACCTTGCCTCCCTCGAGCGCGTGCGTGCGCCCGTTCATGGTGAGCGAGAAGCTCTCCTCCTCGAGCCCGAGCTCGACCGGGGAAGCGGCTTCGGTCGGCTGGGGGGCCTTCGCCTTGTAGATCATCGTCGCGCCGGGCTCGACCTGGGCCTCCGGCTCCTCGAGCTGTGGCCCACGACGTCCCTCGGGCTGCACCATCCGCGTCGCGATCCCGAACTCGCCGATCGAGAGGTCTGCGTCGGTCAGCATCAGCACCTTCGGCGGCGTCAGCATCGCGTAGCTCTCCCGGCGCGCGTGCTCGACGAGGTAGTCCTGGAGCTCGCCCACGAGCGACCCCTCGTAGCCCGTGAACTGCTCACGGTCGGCCTCGGAGAGGTAGACGGAGTACTCGTTCGGAACGTAGACGCGCGAGACGGAGATCGTCCGGTGCTCGTCCATCTCCTTGGCCAGCTTGCGCGCGAGCTCGACCGGCTGCACGTGGGTGCGGAAGGCGCGGCCGAACATCCCCTCGAAGAGGCCTTCGATCTTCTGCTCGATGCTCCGGAGGACACTCATGCGGTCGGGGAGTCATGCCCCCGGGACACGAGTCTAATGCTCGGACTTCAGCGCCCGGACGGCGACCGTGGCCCAGACGGCGACCACGACGGGCAGCGCCGGCGCCGCCGGCACCAGCAGGAGCAGAGCGGCGAGCATCGCGGCTCCGAGACCGGCGATCCGCCAGGGAGAGCGCGCGAGCGGGAGCGCGGCCGAGACTGCCGCGAGCGCGACCGCCGCGAGTGCCAGGCCGGGCGGCACCGATGCCGCGAGCGTTCCGGCGGCCGCCGCGATGCTCTCCGTCCCCGCCAGGTCGAGCGAGGGCGCGGCGCCCTGCGCGAAGGGGAGCTCGACACCGCGTAGTCCCGCGGCGATGCCTGCGAGGGCGACGGCCGCGAGCGCCTGCGCCGCCCGCCGGACGGGGCTCCCGATCCCGGCGAGCGCGAGCGGCAGGAGTGCGAGCAGCCCGACGGCGGCGAGGACCGGGCCGGCCAGGAAGAGGAGGCCCCGGCGGGCGTCCCCCCAGGAGAGGGCGAGCCACGCGAGCGCGACCACGCCATAGAGCAGCGCGAGCCCGAGCCCGTGGTTGCCGAGCGCGAAGACCGGTGCGGCGAGCGCGAGCGCGAGCCCGGCACGCGGCGCCCGATAGGCCGCGAACGCCGCCACGGCCGCGAGCGCCGGCGCCCAGCCGGTCGGGAAGAACGGCAGCGCCGAGCCGCCGACGAGCGCAGCCGTCCCGGCGAGCGCCGCTGGGACGCCGCGGTCGACGAGCGCCCGCGTCGGGACGACGCTCTCGACCTTCGTCGAACGCCGCCCGCCGGCGAGGGCGGCGCGCAGCTCGTTCGCGAGCGCGGCGGCGGGCGGACGCCGTGCGGGATCGTGTGCGAGCGCGTGCGTGATCGCGCTCAGCAGCCGCTTCGGCAGGTCGGGGCGCTCCGGCTGCAGCGGTGGGCAGCCCGACTCGATCGTGCCGGCCATCTGCGGCAGCGGCACGCCCCAGAACGGGTGCTTGCCGGCGAGCGCCTCCCAGAGGAGCACGCCGACCCCCCACACGTCGCTGGCCGCGCACGCCTCCTCGCCGCGCAGGCGCTCGGGCGAGATGTAGGCGAGCGTCCCCGGCACGTCGCCGACGGCTGTCAGCGTCTCCGCCTCGTCGAACTGCGCGAGCCCGAAGTCGAGCAGGCGGACGGAGATCCCGTCCTCGCCGGCCAGGAGGACGTTCGAGGGCTTCACGTCGCGATGGACGATCCCGCGGCTGTGGGCGTGTGCGAGCCCATCGAGGATCTGGGCGGCCGCCTCGACCGCCTGGCCGTCGCGCAGCTCGCCTGCGCGCATCGCCTCGCGGAGGGTGCGGCCGCCGACGTACTCGTAGGCGATGTAGACGTGTCCGGCGTCGGAGCCGAAGCCGTACGCACGCAGGCAGCGCTCGTGACGGAGCCGGGAGGCGGCCTCCGCCTCGCGCTCGGCGCGGTGCGCGGCCTTGCCTTCGCGCGGGACGATCTTGAGCGCGACGTCGAGCCCGTTCCGCTCGTCGCGGGCGAGCCAGACCGAGCCGGAGCCGCCGCTGCCGAGCGGCCGGAGCGGCCGGTACCGATCGAGGACGAGCTCCCCGCGGGGGAGCGCATGGACAGCGGCGGACACGACGTCCTCCGGGTTGGCCGCCGCCGGAGCGATTCCTGCCCTTCGACCGTACGGTCACGACCGGAGCACTCGTTACAGTGGCGTCGTTACACCAGGTTTATGAGCAGTCGCGACACTGATTTCGAGTTCGACTTCTTCGAGGAGCCTGAGACGCAGGAGGCTCCCGGTCGGAGCGAACGCAGCCTGCGGCGTCCGCTCGGAGGCGGTCGAGGCCCGCGGATGCCGCGCGGCCCGATCCGTCCGCGCGCCGGCTTCACCCCGATGCTGCGGCTGCTCGGGCTGATCGCGTTCGCGATCCTGATCGTCGTCCTCCTGCTCCTGTGGGTGCAGAGCTGCCAGGAGGACGCCAAGCGCGACGCCTACAGCGACTACATGACCGACATCTCGGCCGTCGGGCGCGACTCCGAACGCGTCGGCCGTGAGCTCAGCGACGTGCTGACGACGCCCGGGATCAAGCCCGCCGAGCTGCAGAAGCAGCTGTCCGGGCTGGTGCAGCAGCAGGAGATCGGCGCCGACCGCGCCCGCCAGCTCGATCCGCCCGGGCCGCTGCTCGACTCGCACGAGCGGGCGGTCGAGTCGCTCGCGTTCCGCGCCAGCGGCCTGGCCGGTCTCGCCGAGGCGTTCAAGCGCACGCAGGGCTCGAAGGACGCGGCGGCCGCCGGCGCCCTGCTCGCCTCGCAGGCGGAGCGGCTCGTCGCCAGCGACGTCGTCTGGGACGACCTCTTCAAGGAGCCCGGGGTCACGGTGCTTCGCCAGGAGGACATCAGCGGCGTCGAGGTGCCCGACTCGAACTTCGTCCAGACACCCGACCTCGCGAGCACGCGCTCGATGGTGCCCATCTGGGAGCGGATCAACGGCTCGGCCGCATCGGGCTCGACCAGCGGGACGCCCACCGGGCTCCACGGCACCAACATCGAGTCGGTGAAGGTCATCCCCGGCGGCCAGACGCTCTCGCAGTCCGCCGAGAACACCGTGGAGGCGTCCACGGACCTCGGCTTCGCTGTCACGGTCGCGAACGGCGGCGACAGCCAGGAGGTCAAGATCCCGGTCACGCTCACGATTCAGCAGAGCCCGACGCCGATCGTGAAGAAGGCGACGATCGACATCATCAACCCGGACGAGACGAAGACGGTCGTCTTCCGGGACTTCCCGTCGGTCGACTTCGGCGAGCGGCGCGTGATGCGGATCGACGTCGACCCGGTGCCGGGGGAGGAGAAGACCGACAACAACTCCGCCGAGTACCCGGTCATCTTCTCGCTGGGCGCGTAGCGCGTGTCCGCCGAGCTGATCCTCGCGATCGCCGCGGCGGCTGCGGCCGCCGTCGCGCTCGGCATCTGCTTCTGGCTCTGGGTCCGCGTCCGCCGGCTGCGGAACGCGCAGCGCGTGCTGCTCGGCGGCGGCCGCTCCGACCTGGTCGACTTCGCGGTCTCGCTGCAGGCGCGGATCGACGACCTCCACCGCGCGGTCGACGAGATCGCAGCAGGGCTCTCACGCGTCGACCGGAGGGTCGACGGGACGCTGACGAACACCGCCGTCGTGCGCTACGACGCCTACGCCGGCACCGGCGGCCACCAGTCCGCCTCGTTCGCGTTCCTCGACGCGAACCGGAGCGGGACGGTCGTGACGGCGATCCAGGGCCGCGACTACGCGCGGCTCTACGTCAAGGAGCTCGACCGCGGCCGCGCCCCGATCGCGCTCTCGCCCGAGGAGCTGGAGGCCGTCGAGCGCGCGATGGCCCGCTGACGCTCTCGCCGGCCCCCGCCTCCTCTCCGGCGGCGCAGCGCCGGCCGGGCGTCAGAACGCCAGGAAAAGGGGTTTCCCACAACCCCCGCTGGTACGCTGCTTTCGATTTGCAACAGGTTCTCGTCCTGAATGCGAGCTACGAACCGCTGAACGTGTGTTCGGTCAGGCGGGCGCACGTGCTCGTCTGGAAGGGGAAGGCGGAAGTGCTCGAGAGCCTCCCGAAGGGCCTGCGCTCCGCGACCGACACCTACGTCTGGCCGCACGTGATCCGCCTCGTCCAGTACGTCCGCGTCCCGCGCGCGATCCAGCGCAAGATCTCGCGCCGCGCGCTCTTCGCCCGCGACGGCTGGCGCTGTGTCTACTGCGGCACCGCCTCCGGACGGCTGACGCTCGATCACGTGATCCCACGCTCGAAGGGCGGCGAGTCGATCTGGGAGAACGTCGTCACCGCCTGCGCGCCGTGCAACCTGCGCAAGGGCGACCGACTGCTCGAGGACTCCGGGCTGCACCTGCAGCGGCAGCCGCGGCCGCCGGCGCCGGTGCTCTTCATCCACCTCGCGACGCCCACGATCCCGCAGGGCTGGGAGCGCTACCTCCCGGGCACGGCGACCGCCGCGTAGCGTGAGCTTCACCTGCGTTGTCTGTGGGGAGACGCACGCGGGCGAGACGCGCGACATCCGGCTGGGCCTGCCGCAGCCGATCTTCCGCCTCGACGACGACGAGCGGCGGCGGCGCGCCTTCGTCGAGGACGACTTCGCCGTGTTGTCCGACCCGAAGGGCGACCGCCACTTCGTGCGCGGGCTGCTGGAGCTGCCGATCCCCGAGGAGGACGGTCGGTTCGGCTACGGCAGCTGGATCGAGGTGAGCAAGGCGGACGTCACGACGCTCGGCGAGCTCTGGGACGACGAGGAGGGGTGGAGGAACGGGCCGTTCAGCGGGGTGCTGGCCAACGAGCTCAGCCCGTACTTCGCGACCGAGGGACTGTCGGTCCGGCTCCTGCTGCGTGACGTCTCGCTGCTGCCGCTCGTCGAGCTCGAGGACGGCGAGCACGAACTGGTGCGGGCGCAGCGGAACGGGATCTCGTCGCACCGCGCGCACGAGCTGGCCGCGACGGTTGCGTAGGTCAGTCGCGCTCGACCGGCCCGAGTGCGTACCACTCGCTGAACGACCCGGGGTAGAGGCGGGCGTCGTCGCGGCCGGCAAGGTGAAGGTCGTAGCAGGACGGCGCACGCGGTCACGCCGGAGCCGCAGTAGACGACGACGTCGTCCTCGTCGAGCAGTTCCGCGGGCAGCGGTGACTCGTCCAGGAAGAACCGATTGCGGGCGCCGGGGATGCGCCCTGCGACGGGGTCGATCGGCTCGACCTCGCCGCGCCAGCGCTCGGGAGCGCGGGCGTCGACGAGGGTGAGAGCCGGGTCGTCGAGGCGTGCGAGCAGCTCCGTCGCGTCGGCGGTGTCGCCGTTCCGGAGGTGGGGCGTGAACGTCGCCGGTTCGATCGTCTCCTCGCCCTGTGCGAGCAGAGCGCTCGGAGCGAACGCCGCCACCTCTGCGTCGTCGTGTCCGAAGTGGCGCAGGAGCCACCAGAGCCGCGCCGCCCAGCCGGTGCCGTCGTCGTAGGCGACGACGTGCGTGTCGGGGCCGATCCCGGCGGCGCCCGCCCAGGCGGCGAACGCGTGCTCGGTCGGCAACGGGTGACGGCCGCCGCCGTCCGTCCCGGTCAGATCGCGCTCGGGATCGGCGTGCGCCGCGCCGGGGACATGACCGGCGAGATACGCGGCCTCGGGGCGGCAGTCGACGTGGCGGAGCTCCACGACGCGCAGCCTACTGTTTGCATGAAATGCAAACCATCTGCATACTATGCAGCATGAACCGAATCGCAGTGGTCGCCTTCTCGGGCGGCCTCGACACGAGCTGCATCGTCAGCTGGCTCAAGGAGGACTGGTACGGCTTCGACGAGGTCGTGGCCGTCCTCGTCGACGTCGGCCAGGAGTTCGACCTCGAGGCCTCGATCGAGCGCGGGCGGGCGGCCGGCGCCGACGACGTCGTCCTGCTCGACCGCAAGGCCGCCTTCGCCGAGGAGCAGTGCGCCCGCGCGATCAAGACGAATGCCCTCTACGAGGGCAAGTACCCGCTCGTCTCCGCGCTCTCGCGGCCGGTGATCGCGCAGGCGGTCGCCGAGCTCGCCGCCGAGCTGGGGGCAGAGGCCGTCGTCCACGGCTGTACCGGCAAGGGCAACGACCAGCTCCGTTTCGAGCTCTCGTTCAAGGCGACCGATCCCGGCCTGCACGTGATCGCGCCGCTTCGCGACCGGATCTGGACGCGCGACGAGGAGATCGACTACGCGCTCGAGAAGGGGATCCCCGTCCAGGCGACACGCGAGGCACCGTTCTCGTTCGACGAGAACCTCTTCGGTCGCGCGATCGAGGCCGGCGTGCTCGAGGACCCCTGGAACGCGCCGCCGGACGAGCCCTACGCGCTCACGAGCGATCCCGCGAACGCGCCCGGGCCGGTAGAGGTGACGATCGGCTTCGAGGCCGGGATCCCGATCTCGCTCGACGGCGAGGAGCTCCCGCTCGCGGAGCTGATCGCGCGGCTGAACGCTCTCGCAGGCCCGTACGGGATCGGCCGGATCGACATGATCGAGAACCGCGCCGTCGGGATCAAGAGCCGCGAGGTCTACGAGGCGCCGGCTGCGATCGTGCTGATTCAGGCCCATTCGGCGCTCGAGGACGTCGTCCTGACGAAGGACGAGGCGCGGATCAAGCGTGGGCTGGAGCAGCGCTGGACGGAGCTCGTCTACGAGGGGCTCTGGTTCAGCCCGGCGCGCGAGGCGCTCGACGCCTTCGTCGACAAGACGCAGGAGCTCGTCGAGGGCGAGGTGCGGGTCGAGCTGCGCCCCAACACCGCCGTCGTGACAGGCCGGCGCTCGCCGCACATGCTCTACGCGGAGCAACTCGCCTCGTACGGCACCGGCGAGACCTTCCCGCACGCGGCCGCCGAGGGCTTCATCAAGATCGCGTCGCTCGAGGTCGAGCTGGCCGCAGCCCGCCTGCGGGCGAAGACGGAGGCATGAGCCTCTGGAGCGGCCGGGTCGGGCGTTCCCTGGATCCCGCCGTCGCCGCCTTTCTCCGCGGCGACGACGCCGAGCTGCTCCCGTACGACTGCGAGGCGACCGCATTGCACGCGCGGCGCCTACACGAGGCCGGCCTCCTCGACGAGGCCGAGCTCGCCGAAGCGGAGCGTCTCCTCGGCGAGATCCCAAGTAACAGTCTGTTGCTAAGTCCCGACGACGAGGACGTCCACACAGCGATCGAGCGCCTGCTCGGCGACGTCGGCCGGAAGATCCATGCGGGACGCTCGCGCAACGACCAGGTTGCCGCGGCGTTTCGCCTCTACGTCGCCGACGCGGCCGCCGAGGCGCGGGCCGCCATCGCGGAGCTCGCGGCGGTCGTCCTCGACCGCGCGGAGGCGGACGCCGAGACGCCGATGCCGGGATACACCCACCTCCAGCGAGCGCAGCCTGTGACGGTCGGACATCACCTGCTCGCGTGGGTCGAGATGCTCGAGCGCGACCTGATCCGCTTCGCGGCCGCCGCGGCGGCGGCCGCTCCGAGCCCGCTCGGTGCGGGCGCGCTCGCCGGTTCGACGCTCGAGCTGCCGTCACCGCCGAACCAGCTCCGGAACTCGCTCGACGCGGTCGCCGACCGCGACTTCGCGCTCGACTACCTCTATGCGGCCGCGCTCTGCTTCGTCCACCTCTCCCGCATCGGCGAGGAGCTCGTCCTCTGGACGACGGCCGAGTTCGGGTTCGCGCGCCTCTCCGAGGACACCGCGACGGGCTCGTCGATGATGCCGCAGAAGCTGAACCCGGACGTGGCCGAGCTCGTGCGTGGCAAGGCCGGCACGGCGATCGGTCGCCTGACCGGCCTGCTCGCCACCGTCAAGGGGCTGCCGCTCGCCTACGACCGCGACCTCCAGGAGGACAAGGCGCCGGTCTTCGCCGCGCGGGCCGATCTCGCGGGCGCGCTCGCCGCGCTCGCTGCGCTCGTCCGCGGGCTCGTGCTCGACCGCGCCCGGCTCGCGGAGGCGGCCGGCGATCCGGCGCTGCTCGCGACCGATGCGGCCGAGGCGCTCGTTCGCGAGGGGATGCCGTTCCGGGACGCGCACGAGCGGGTGGCGGGGGCGGTGCGCGACGGCACCTTCGACCCACCGCCGCCTGCGCCGCGCGGCGCCCCGGGTCCCGGTGGCGTCCGCGAGGCGATCCTCGCCGCGCGCACTCGGCTCGCATCCGTGTGACGACCGCCCGCGCGGCGGCGTATGCACGGCATGAAATATCGAATCCTTCCTCTCGTAGGGCTTCTGACCTTCGTCGCCGTGTTCGCGGCCGTCTCGCTTCCCGGGCCGGCCTCGAGCGCCGCGGCCGAGGTTGGGGGCATCACCGTCCAGGGCACGGCGTCCGTCGCCGCAGTCCCCGACCGCGCCGAGCTCTCGTTCGGCGTCGAGAGCCAGGGCCAGACGGCGAAGGCCGCCCTGGCCGCGAACGCGGCCGAGATGCGCCGCGTGATCGCGGCCGTCAAGGCAGCCGGTGGCGTCGACTGAAGACGCAGTCGGTCTCGCTCTCGCCGCGCTACGACGAGCGGAACGCCGTGCAGGCATTCGTCGCCACCAACTCGGTCTCCGCCACGATCCGCGAGATCGCGAAGGCGGGCGCGCTGATCGACGCGGCGGTCGACGCCGGCGCCAACCAGGTCTACGGGCCGTCGCTCTCCCGCGGCGATCAAGGCGACCTCTACCGGAACGCCCTGCAGGCGGCCGTTGCGGACGCCCGCGCGAGCGCCCAGGTGCTCGCTGCCGCGTCGAACCTCTCGCTCGGCCGCATCGTCGCCGTCGTCGAGGGCGGCGGCTCTGCTCCCCAGCCGTACGCCGCCGCCGACAAGGCGATGGAGGCCGGCTCGACGCCGATCGAGCCCGGCACGCAGCAGGTGACCGCGACCGTCTCGGTCACCTTCGCCGTCTCGTAGCGTCCGCATCGGCCATGTCCCGGGGACAGACCCTGGGACACGGCCGGAACGGTCACGTGTAGCGGCCGGGTTTGCGGGCGTCCGGCCGGTGGTCTAGTCTCGAAGCTCGATGCGAGCTCCCGCGAAGAACCGCCGCTTTCTCCGCTTCTTCGTAGGCCGCGTCCTTACGCGCTAGCCGGCGCTCCGTTCTCCGCCACGCCGGCTAGGTCGATCTTTCAGGCGGTTCCCTCTTTCCGTACCACCGATCCTCCCGAGGAGGCGTGTGCAGCACCCCGTCAGCCCCCTGCGCACCGAGCGCGACGCATGTGGCATCGGCTTTGTCGCCGACTCCCGCGGTCGCGCCTCGCGCGGGATCCTCGACGCCGCGCTCGAGGGGCTGGCCAATGTGCGCCACCGCGGTGCCGTCGCCGCCGACCGGCGCACCGGCGACGGCGCCGGCGTCCTGCTGCCGATCCCGGCTGCGCTCGTGCCCGGGCCGTGGTGCGGGCTCGCGCAGGTGTTCCTCCGCGACGAGCGCGCGCGGGCGCTGATCGAGGACGCGTGCGAGCGCGAAGGGATCGAGGTCGCGGGCTGGCGCACCGTTCCCGTCGACGCCTCGGCTCTCGGCAGCGGCGCCCGTACGACGCAGCCGTCCGTCGAGCAGCTCGTTCTGCTGCGGCCGTTCGGGCTCCTGGCCGACGAAGCCGAGGAGCGCGCCTACCGCGCCCGCCGCCGCGCCGACCTCGTCGACGGCGCCTACGTCGTCTCGCTCTCGTTCCGCACCGTCACCTACAAGGCGCTCTGCGCGGCGGACCAGCTGGCGGGGTTCTACCCGGATCTTCGCGACGGCGCGCTCGAGGTGCCGTTCGCGGTCTTCCACCAGCGCTTCTCGACGAACACGAGCCCGTCATGGGAGCGGGCTCAACCGTTCCGTCTCCTCTGCCACAACGGCGAGATCAACGCGATCCAGGGCAACGTGCGCGCGATGCGGGGCCGCGAGGCGCAGCTCGGCGCCGCCGGTGTCCTCGACGAGGCGGGCTCCGACTCGTCGCTGCTCGACAACGCGCTCGAGCTGCTCGTCCGGAACGGCCGCGACGTGCGACACGCGGTGTCGATGCTGCTGCCGCGTGCCTGGCAGGACGATCCCGAGCTCGACCCGGGCGTCGCGGCCTTCCATCGCTACCACGCGGGACTCGTCGAGCCCTGGGACGGCCCGGCGGCGGTCGTCTTCACCGACGGACGTGTCGTCGGCGCCGCGCTCGACCGCAACGGCCTCCGTCCGCTTCGCGTCGCGCACGCGGGCGGCTTCGTCGCCTGTGCGTCGGAAGCGGGGGCGGTCCCGCTGCCGCACTCCGCCGGCGTCCGGCGCCTGCGGCTCGGCCCCGGCGAGCTGCTCGCGGTCGACCCCGGGCTCGGGCTGGAGCAGGACTCCGCGATCGCCCGCAGGCTCGCCGGCCGCCGGCCCTACCGACGCTGGCTCGACGGGGGGCGGACCATCGCGACCGCCGGGAAGCCCGTCGACCCGCCGGTGGAGGATCTGACGCAGCGGCAGCTCGCGGCCGGCTACACGCGCGAGGACTTGACCCTGATCCTGCGCCCGGCCGCAGCCGACGCCCACGAGCCGACCTCGTCGATGGGGGACGACACGGCGCTGCCCCCGCTCGCCGGTCGCGCCCGCCCCGTCTTCTCCTATCTGCGCCAACGGTTCGCGCAGGTGACCAATCCGCCGATCGACCACCTCCGTGAGCGGTCGCTGATGTCGCTGCAGACGCTCCTCGGCCGCCGCTCGCCGCTCACGAGCCAGGGGCCGGAAGCCGCCCACCTGATCGAGCTGCCGAGCTTCTTCCTCTACCCGTCGGGAGTCGCCGAGCTCGGCGGGATCGCGCTGTCCACCGGCCTGCACGAGGAGGAGGGCCTGCGCGAGGCGTGCGAGCGCATCGCCGCGGAAGCGGAGACGCTGGTCGAGCGCGGCGCCGACATCCTCGTCCTCACCGACGAGGGTCATGCGCCGGCGGTCCCGAGCCTGCTCGCGCTCGGCGCCGTCCAGCAGCGGCTGCTCGCGTCGGGCCGTCGTTCGCTCGTCTCACTGGTCGTCGTCGGCGACGAGCCACGCGACAGCCATCAGGTTGCGTGCCTGCTCGGCTTCGGCGCGGACGCCGTGTGCCCGCGGCTCGCCCTCGAGACGGTCGCGGCGCTCGCGGCTGCGGACCGGCTCGGCGCGGACCACCCTTCGCCGGACGAGGCGCAGCGCCGCTACCGCGACGCGATCGAGGACGGCGTCCTCAAGGTGATGGCGAAGATGGGCATCGGGGACGTCGCCTCGTACCGCGGCGCGCAGCTGTTCGAGGCGCTCGGCCTGGCGCAGGAGGTGGTCGATCTCTGCCTGGCGGGGACGCCGTCGACACTCGGCGGGATCGGTTTCGTCGAGCTGGAGCGGGAGGTGCGGGCCCGGGCCGAGGCCTCGGGCAAGCTCCAGAGCCCCGGCTACGTCAAGTACCGGCCCGGCGGCGAGCCGCACGCGACGACGCCCGAGGTGGCCGAGGCGGTGCAGGCGATGTCGGCTGCGCACGTGCTGCGGCGCGCCGTCGACGGCCGTGGCGGCGCCGAGGAGTACCGCCGCTTCGCCGCGCTCGTCGACGAGCGCGCGCCGCTGGAGCCGCGCGACCTGCTCGAGCTCGTCCCGGCCGGGCCGCCCGTGCCGCTCGACGAGGTGGAGCCGATCGAGGCGATCCTGCGCCGCTTCTCGAGCGGCGGCATGTCGCACGGCTCCCTGTCGGCGGAGGCGCACGAGACGGTCGCGATCGCATTCAACCGGCTGGGCGCCCGCTCGAACTGCGGCGAGGGAGGGGAGGATCCGGCCCGCTTCGGCGACGAGCGCAACTCGCGGATCAAGCAGGTCGCCTCCGGTCGGTTCGGCGTCACCCCGGAGTACGCGGTCAGCGCCGAGGAGCTGCAGATCAAGATCGCGCAGGGCTCGAAGCCCGGCGAGGGCGGCCAGCTTCCCGGCCACAAGGTGACGGCCGAGATCGCACGGCTGCGGCACACGGAGCCGGGGATCGGCTTGATCTCGCCGCCGCCGCATCACGACATCTACTCGATCGAGGACCTCGCACAGCTCGTCTTCGACCTGCGCCAGGTGAATCCGCGAGCGGCCGTCTCGGTCAAGCTCGTCTCGGAGGCGGGGGTCGGGCTCGTTGCCGCGGGCGTCGTCAAGGCGCTCGCCGACGTCGTCCACGTCGCCGGCTGCGACGGCGGCACCGGCGCGAGCCCGCTCGCGTCGATCAAGAACGCCGGCGTCCCGTGGGAGCTTGGCCTGGCCGAGACGCAGCAGACGCTCGTCGCCGAGGGCCTGCGCGGCCGCGTGCGCCTCCGGGTCGACGGCGGGCTGAAGACCGGACGGGACGTGATCGCAGCGGCGCTGCTCGGCGCCGACGAGGTCTCGTTCGGGACCGCGCTGCTGCTTGCCGAGGGCTGCCTGATGGTGCGGTCGTGCCACCTCGACACGTGCCCTGTCGGGATTGCGACGCAACGGCCGGAGCTGCGCTCGAAGTTCGCGGCCACACCCGAGCACGTCGAGGCGTACCTGCTTCATCTCGCCGACGACGTGCGGCGGCACCTCGCGCAGCTCGGGCTGCGGTCGTTCGCGGACGCGGTCGGGCGTGTCGAATGCCTGCGGCGCCGCGAGCCGCGCGGCGACCGCGAAGCCGTGGTCGATCCGTCGCCGCTCCTCCGCCGCGCCGGCCCCGGCCCAGCCAGGCACGAGGGCGAGCCGCAGCTCGAGCAGCCGGGAGGCGAGCTCGGCATGCGCATCGCCGCGGCAGCCGCTGTCGCCCTCGACGGGGCCGCGATCGTCGAGCTGGACCTGCCGATCACGAACCGCGATCGCGCGGTCGGAGCGCGCCTCGGCGGCGAGATCGCCGCGCGCCACGGGTCGGGACCGCTGCCCGGCCGCGTCCGCATCAAACTCGCCGGAGCGGCCGGGCAGAGCTTCGGCGCGTTCCTCGCGCGCGGCTGCAGGCTCGTCCTCGCCGGTGACGCGAACGACGGTGCGGGCAAGTCGATGGCGGGAGGGCGCATCGTCGTCATGCCGCCTGACGGCGACGCAGGCGACCCCGTTCTGATCGGGAACGCCGCCCTCTACGGGGCCACCGGCGGGGAGCTCTTCTGCGCCGGGCAGGCCGGCGAGCGCTTCGCGGTTCGCAACTCCGGGGCGGTCGCGGTGGTCGAGGGTGTCGGCGCACACGGCTGCGAGTACATGACCGCCGGCCGTGTGGTCGTGCTCGGCGAGACGGGCCGCAACCTCGCGGCGGGCATGAGCGGCGGCGAGCTCCTCGTCCACGACCCCGCGGGCACGGTGGCCACGAGGCTGAACCGCGGTCTCGTCGAGCTGACGGAGCTCGATGCCGCCGCGGCCGAGCGGCTGCGCGGGCTGCTCGAGCGCCACGTCCGCTACACGGGGTCGAATCGGGCGCACGGGCTGCTCGTGCGCTGGCCCGAGGCCCTGGCGGAGTTCGTGCGGATCGTCCCGTCCGCGCGTGCGGCCGCCGACGAGGAGCCGACGCTCTCGTCGGCGGCAGGCTGACGCACAGTCGATCGGCTCCTGAAACGAGGGAGGGCGCCTGGCGGCGCCCTCCCTTTCCCGCTGGCTGCTCTGGAGTCAGGCCGAAGGCTCGAGCGCTGTCGCACTCGAGACGGCAGGCGCCGGCGCAGGCCGCGCCGCGTGTGCCAGACCCAGGTGCCCGTGGCTCTCCGTCCCGTAGCCGCCCGGGACCGGGATGTAGAACTCGGGGTAGCCCCACATGCCGTGCTCGGAGACGTCGAGGCCGGCGATCTCGACCTCGGGCTCGACGCGGATCCCGACCGTCGCCTTCATCAGCCACAGCGCCGCGAAGGAGGCGGTGAACGTGAAGGCGCCGACGGCGACGAGGCCGAGAGCCTGGGTGCCGAGCTGGTCGAACGAGCCCGTGTACCAGAGGCCACCCGTGCCGGTGGCGAGGTTCTCCGCCAACGCGGGAACGGCGAAGATGCCGGTCGCGAGCGTGCCCCAGACGCCGGCCATCCCGTGCACCGCGACGGCGCCGATCGGGTCGTCGATCCGCGCCCGCTCGACGGCGAGGACGCCGACGACGGCGATCGCGCCGGCGACGAAGCCGATCAGGATCGCGGCCCACGGGGCGACGAAGCCGCACGCAGCGGTGACCGCGACGAGCGCGGCGACCACGCCGTTCAGCGTCATCGAGAGGTCGGGCTTCTTGATCACGAGCCAGGAGACGATCACGCCGCCGAGCCCGCCGGCCGCGGCCGCCACGTTGGTCGTCAGCGCGACGTACGCGAAGTAGCCGAGCTTGTCGCCCGTCGCGACGCCGAGCGTGGAGCCCGCGTTGAAGCCGAACCAGCCGAACCAGAGGATGATCACGCCGAGGGTCGTGAACGCCATGTTGTGGCCCGGGATCGCGTTCGCCCGGCCGTCGTGGCCGAACTTGCCGATCCGCGGCCCCAGCAGCAGCGCCCCCGCGAGCGCGGCGAGCGCGCCCTGGTAGTGCACGACCGTCGAGCCGGCGAAGTCCTGCATCCCCTTGGCGAAGAGCCAGCCGTCGGGGTGCCAGATCCAGTGCGAGACGACGGAGTAGATCAGCGTGAAGACGATCCCGAACGCGAAGTAGACCCAGAGCCTCGTCCGCTCGGCCATCGCGCCCCAGACGATGGCGAGCGCAACCGCTGCGAAGACGACCTGGAACATGTAGGCCCCGGCCGCCGGGACGGTGCCGAACCAGCTGAACGGCTGCGCGCCGATTGCGAGCAGGGTGTCCGTGCTCGGGAAGAAGCCGCCGCCGCCGACGAGGCCGTTGCCTCCGTCGCCGAAAGCGATCCCGAAACCGACGAGGTAGTAGACGACCGACGCGATCCCGAGGACGAGGACGTTCTTCGCGGCGACGTGGCCGACGTTCTTCATCCGCGTCAGCCCGGACTCGAGGAAGGCGAAGCCGGCCTGCATGAACATGACGAGGATCGCGGCCACGATCACCCAGATCGTCGAGGCCGCGATGGCGAGCTCCTTGTTGGTCATGCGACCTCCACCTCCTCCAGGCTCAGGCCCGTCCGGTTGTGCGTGACGTTGAAGACCGGCGTCGCCCAGCAGATGCCGTCGCCCGACTCGTGCCCGGTGCGGGCCGCGTCGACGATCGCGTCGATCACCGGCTCCGCCAGCCGGTCCGGGACGACGAACGTCAGCAGCGCCTTCGGCAGGAACCGCGACTCGAAGACGCGACCGCGGTACTCGTGCGTGATCCCGCGCTGGCGGCCGTGTCCGACCGCTTCGATCACCGTGACGCCGACGTGGCCCGGTCTGCTCCTCGACGGCGTCCATGACGGTCTCGATCCGATCCCGGACCACGACCGCTTCGACCTTCATCATCGTGAGCCTCCTAGCAGTCGTAGTAGAGGCCGAACTCGGCCGGGTGGGGGCGGAGCCGGACGGCGTCCACCTCGTTCTCGCGCTTCCAGTCGATCCAGGTCCGGATCAGGTCCTCGGTGAAGACGCCGCCGCGGAGCAGGAACTCGTGGTCGGCCTCGAGGGCGTCGAGCGCCTCGGCGAGTGAGCCCGGCACCTGCGGGACGTCGTGGCCCGCCTCCTCGAAGAGGTCGTAGTCGGCGGGCGCGCCCGGGTCGAGCCCGCGCTCGATCCCGTCGATCCCGGCCATCAGCATCGCCGAGAAGGCGAGGTAGGGGTTCGCGGCCGCGTCGGGGCAGCGGAACTCGATCCGCTTCGCCTTCGGCGAGTCGGAGTACATCGGGATCCGGATGCAGGCCGAGCGGTTGCGCTGCGAGTAGACGAGGTTCACCGGCGCCTCGTAGCCCGGCACGAGCCGGCGGTACGAGTTCGTCGTCGGGGCGCAGAAGGCGAGCAGGGCGGGCGCGTGCTCGAGCAGGCCGCCGACGTAGGCGCGCGCGAGCTGCGAGAGCCCGGCGTAGCCCGACTTGTCCGCCATCAGCGGCGTCCCCTCCTTCCAGAGGGACTGGTGGCAGTGCATCCCCGAGCCGTTGTCGCCGAAGATCGGCTTCGGCATGAACGTCACCGACTTGCCGTGCGCGCGCGCGACGTTCTTGACCACGTACTTGTAGGTCATGACCTGGTCGGCCATGCGGGTCAGGCTCTGGAAGCGGAGGTCGATCTCGCACTGCCCGCCGGAGGCGACCTCGTGGTGGTGGAACTCGCACGGGATCCCGAGCCGCTCGAGCGTCAGCACCATCGCCGTGCGCAGGTCGTGGAGCGAGTCGTGCGGCGCAGCCGGGAAGTACCCCTCCTTCGGCCGCGACGTGTAGCCGAGGCCCGGCTTGCCGGAGTTCCAGTAGCCCTCGCTCGAGTCGACCGAGTAGTGGGACGCGTTCGGGCCGAGCTCGTAGCTGACCTCGTCGAAGACGAAGAACTCGCACTCGGGGCCGACGAAGCACGTGTCGGCGATCCCCGTCTGGCGCAGATACTCCTCCGCGCGCTTCGCCACCTGGCGCGGGTCGCGCGAGTAGCCTTCGCGCGTGATCGGGTCGGCGATCTCGCAGATCAGCGACAGCGTCGCCGCTTCGGTGCCCGGGTCGAGGATCGCCGAGCTCGGGTCGGGCATCAGCAGCATGTCCGACTCGGAGATCCCCTGCCAGCCGCGGATCGAGGAGCCGTCGAAGCCGAGACCCTCGTCGAAGGCCTCGGCGCCGAACGCGCGCAGCGGCAGCGTCATGTGCTGCCAGGTGCCGAGCAGGTCGCAGAACTTGAGGTCGACCATCGAGACGCGCGTCTCGGCCGCCCACTCGAGCGCCTCGCGCGCGTCGGGCAGCGTCTCGCCGCCGTTCATCAGGTAGTGCCGGTCTTCGAGCTCTGACATCCCCCGCTCCCTTCCGTTGGACCACGAAAAAAGCGCCCGCAGCTCGGAACTCGAGCTGCGAGGCGCCATAGCCTCGGAACCACCTGCGCCGGCGGAACCTGCTTCGACCGTAGCACGGTCTGTGGATGGACGACAAGTGGCGCGGCTGGTATCGTCGGATGCCGATGAGATTCCTCGCTCACATCTAGGACACCCGTTGCCGCGGCCCGCCGTTGGTGCGGGCGTCTCGCGTGCTTGGTCCTGGAGTCTCGTGTGAGTGAAGGAGTTTCGGAATGTCAGAGGTCGTCGAATTGCATCGCGCGTCGCCTGCCGTGGAGGTCCACGACCTCCGCAAGGAGTTCAGGCGCCGCGACAAGAAGGCGGGCCGGTTCGCGCGCAAGAAGCGGGCGGCGCTGCAGGGCGTCACGTTCACGATCGAGCGGGGCGAGTGCGTCGCGATCCTGGGTCAGAACGGCTCGGGGAAGTCGACGCTGGTCCGGCTGCTCTCGACGCTGCTCTTCCACGACGGCGGCAGCGCCGAGGTGTTCGGCCACGACGTCTTCACGGAGCCGCGCCCCGTGCGCAAGCTCGTCAACCGCGTCTCGGTCGAGGCCAGCTTCTTCAAGAAGATGTCGGCCGCCGAGAACCTGCACTACGCGGCGCGCTACTACGGCATGGGGCCGCGCGAGACCCGCGTCAAGATCCCCGCGATCCTGACCAAGGTCGGTTTCCCGGTCGACCGGCGCAGCGAGCCGATGGAAAACCTCTCGCGCGGGATGCAGCAGAAGGTCGCGCTCGCGCGGGCGCTGCTCACCTCGCCGGTGCTGCTCCTGCTGGACGAGCCGACCACCGGCCTCGACCCTCGCTCCAAGCTCGAGGTGCAGGAGTTCGTCCGCGAGGTGCGCGGGACGCACGACGCGACGATCCTGCTCTGCACGCACGACCTCGCCGAGGCCGAGGCGCTCGCGGACCGCGTCGGGATCCTCGACCGCGGCGAGCTCCTCTTCCTCGAGAGCGTGCCGGAGATCCTGAAGCGCTTCGGCGTCGACACGCTCGAGCAGGCGTTCTTCGTGGCGACGGGCCGCGAGTTCGAGGCCGAGCTGACGAGGACGACGAGGACCGGGAGGTGTTTGCATGAGAGCTGCCGCATCCACCCTCAGAGCCGAGCTGATCGGGCTCGGCGGCGTCGTCGAGCGCAACGTCTACCTGACCCGCCGCTACATCTGGTGGGACGTCGCCTTCATGGTCTGGACGATCGCGAACACGCTCACGATCGTCTTCATCGCGAAGGGGATCGAGGCGACGGGGGGCGAGATCGACGTCAACCGCGCGACCACGACGCTGCTGATCGGCGCCGTCGTGTGGGCCTACCTCGGGATCCTGTTCGAGTTCATGACCGAGACGGTCGCCTGGGAGCGCTGGGAGGGGACGATCGAGTACACGTTCATGGCGCCGCTCTCGCGGGCGATGCACCTCGCCGGCGCGGGCTTCTTCGCCGTGCTCTACGGGCTGATCCGCGCGATCATCCTCTTCGTCGTCGTCGCGTTCTTCTTCGACCTCGACATGCCGAACGCGGACTTCCTCGCGGCCTTCGTCGTGCTCGTGGTGGGGTCGGTCGCGTTCATCGGGATCGGGATCATGACGGCGGTGCTGCCGCTGATCTCGCCCGAGAAGGGTGCGCAGCTGGGCTTCGTGGCACAGGGGATGCTGCTCGTCGTCTCGGGCGTCTACTACCCGGTCGAGGTGCTGCCGCAGTGGATGGAGTGGCTCTCGGTGATCTCCCCGGCGACCTACGTCCTCGACGGGATTCGCGACGCGATCCTGAACGGCGCCGGGTTGTCGAGCATGTGGGACGAGGTCTGGCCGCTGCTCCTGATCGGCGCGGTCTCTGCTCCGGTCGGCCTCTGGGTCTTCCGGCGCGGCGAGATCCACGCGAAGAAGCACGGGAAGCTGAAGCGATCGGGCTAGGCGTATGCGACGCCTCGATGCGCACCGGGTCTGGCTCGGCTACAGCAGCGTCGAGGCGTTCGCCTTCGGGCTCGGCTGGACGGTCGCGCCCGTCTTCTTCATCCGAGAGCTCGACTTCAGCCCGCTCCAGCTCGTGCTCGCAGGCACGGCGCTCGAAATTGCGTACTTCGTGATGGAGATCCCGACGGGCGTCGTCGCCGATACGTATGGGCGGCGACTCTCGGTCATCATCGGCACGGTCGGCCTCGGGATCGGCTTCGTCATCACCGGCCTCGCAGGCGGTGCCGCCCTCGTGCTGGCGGCGGCGGCGTTCATGGGCTTCACCTGGACGTTCAAGAGCGGGGCCGAGTCCGCCTGGATCACCGACGAGGTCGGTGTCGAGCGGAGCGGGCACTCCTTCCAGGCGGGCGCGCAGGCTGCGAGGATCGGGGCGCTGGTCGGGATCGGCGCCGCGGTCGCGCTCGCCCTCGTCGACCTGCGGCTGCCGATTCTCGCCGGCGGCGCCGTGCTGCTCCTGCTCGCCGCGGCGCTGGCGCTCGTCATGCCGGAGACGAACTTCCGCTCAGCGCGGCGAGAGGAGCTCTCCGCGGTAGCGTCGATGGCCGGGACGGCCCGGCAGGGCAGCACGCTGATCCGACGCCGGCCGATCCTGCTCCTGATCGTCGGGATCGGATTCTTCCTCGGCGTCTCGGACGAGGGCTTCGACCGGCTCTGGGAGGCACAGTTCCTCGTCGAGGTGGGCGTGCCGGGCTTCGCCGGGCTCGACCAGGTGGTCTGGTTCGGGGTCCTCGCCGCCGGAGCGACGCTGCTCTCGATCGTCGTCGCGCAGCCGCTGGTGCGGCGGTTCGCGGTCATGGGCCCGGCGAAGATGGCGCGGTCGCTGCTCGTCTTCGATGCGCTCCGGATCGTCGGCTTGCTGGCGTTCGCGCTCGCGGGCTCGTTCGCGCTCGCACTGGCGGCGTTCTGGGGCGCGAGGCTTGCCCGCTCGCTCGCGGCTCCGGTGCACTCGACGTGGCTGAATGCGAACGTCGAGGACTCGAGCGTCCGCGCGACCGTGCTCTCGATGACGAACGTCTTCGAATCCGGCGGCGAGTGGGGCGGCGGGCCGGTGCTCGGCGGGATCGGGAACCTCTTCGGCATCCGTGCAGCGCTCGTCGGGTCGGCCCTCGCGCTGCTGCCCGCGCTCGGCCTCTACGGCCGTGCGATCCGCCACCACGGCCGCGAGCCCGACCTGGCCGCCGAGCCTGCCCGCGTGTAGACTCGGCGAGGTTTTCGTGGCGACGCTGCCTCGGATGCGGACTCGTCCGCGCCGGGGCTTTTTCGTTCTCAAAGGAGGAAACAGGGCATGGCGATGATCGAGAGCAAGCACCGGGCGACGTCCGACCCCGAGTCGCGCAAGCAGGTGCTGAAGGAGATCGAGAAGGAGAAGGTGGAGTACGTCCTCTTCTGGTTCACCGACCTCGAGGGGCACCTGAAGAGCTTTGCGATCACACCGCAGGAGATCGCGACTGCGCTCGACGACGGGATGGGCTTCGACGGCTCGTCGATCACCGGCTTCAACGCGATCGAGGAGTCGGACATGGTCGCGATCCCCGATCCGGGCACCTTCCGGATCATGCCCTCGCGCGAGGGCGAGGCGGTCGTCGGCCGGATGATCTGCGACATCGTCAAGCCCGACGGGACGCCGTACGAGGGCGACCCGCGCTACATGCTCCGCAAGGCGCTCGAGCGGATGCAGAGCATGGGCTTCGACACGTTCAACATCGGGCCCGAGCTCGAGTACTTCCTCTTCGAGGACAACAAGGGCACGGAGACGCTCGACGAAGGCGGCTACTTCGCGATGACCGCGCTCGACGCGGCGACGGAGCTGCGGAACGAGACGATCCAGGCGCTCGAGAGCGTCGGCATCCCGATCGAGTACCACCACCACGAGGTGGCGCCGTCGCAGCACGAGATCGACATGCGCTACGCCCCGGCGCTCGACATGGCCGACGCGACGATCACCTACCGGCTGATCGTGAAGGAGGTGGCGGCCAAGAACGGCGTCTACGCGACGTTCATGCCGAAGCCGCTCTTCGGCGAGAACGGGTCGGGGATGCACACGCACATGTCGCTCTTCACCGACGGCCGGAACCAGTTCTTCGACGAGAGCGACCCGCACCACCTCTCGCCGACCGCGAAGTCGTTCATCGCCGGCCTGCTCCGCCACGCGCGCGAGCTGTCGGCGGTCTTCGCGCAGTGGGTGAACTCGTACAAGCGGCTCGTGCCGGGCTACGAGGCCCCGGTCTACGTCGCCTGGTCGCAGCGCAACCGCTCCGCCCTGATCCGGATCCCGCTCTACAAGCCGGGCTCCGAGCAGGCGACCCGCGCCGAGATCCGCTGCCCCGACCCGGCCTGTAATCCCTACCTGACGTTCGCCGCGCTCCTGCACGCGGGGCTCGAGGGAATCGAGAAGGGGTACGAGCTCGACGAGCCGATGGACTCGAACCTCTACCACCTCTCACCGGCGGAGCGGGACGAGCGCGGGATCGTCGCCCTCCCCGGCACGCTCGGCGAGGCGGTCGAGGAGTTGGCGGGGTCGGAGCTGATGAAGCGCGCGCTCGGCGAGCACATCCACGAGCGCTACGTCGAGATCAAGCGGAAGGAGTGGGACGAGTACCGGATCCAGCTCACGCAGTGGGAGCTGGACAAGTATCTGGCGGTGCTCTAGACACGCGGGCCACCGGCAGCGCATAATCAGCGTAGGGCTGTGGCGCAAGGCGAGCGCTGCACCTCAACTGACGGCCGATTGCGGGCTCCTTCGGGAGCCCGTAATCGTAGAACGGGGGAAACCATGTTTCCCCCGTTGGCCCCCTTCTTCTTCGCTGCGGACGCCTCATCCGCTCCGGGGCTGCGCGGGAATGAATCCCGCTCCGCCCGCGACAGAGAGCGGTTGGGTTGCGCGCCGCACCGCCGCGACGCCCAGCGGCGCGCGTTCGACGACCAGTGGTCTAGAGGAACGTGCGGATCGACTCGCGCAGCACGCGGAGCCCGATCACGCCCGAGCCGGTGTCGATCTCGCCGATCGCGTCGGCGGGCACGAGCCGGCGTCCGCGCAGGAACCCGCCGCGGACCGCGAGCGCGTCCGGCACGTCGGGCTGCGAGCCGTACATCGGAGCCTCGACCCGACCGATCACGCGGCCCCGGACATCGGCCACGAGGAAGCCCTTGACGCTCCTGAGATCGAGTTCGAGCGTGCTCATCTGGTCGAGAACGTATGCCTGTCGTTTGAAGTTTCTGCCGCTGCCGCAGTAAGAAGTTTGTTAAGGGCCTCGGACGACGCAGCCTAGAATCGACGCGTGGACGCTCCGGCCCGGCACCTGCGGCTCCTGACCGAGACGATCGCTGCGGTCAACTCGACGCTCGACCTCGAGGAGGTGCTCGCGCTCGTCGCGAGCAAGGTCGCCGAGGCGCTCGACGCCGACGCCTGCTTCGTCTACCTCTACGACGAACGCGCGGACGAGCTCGTGCTCCGCGCCACCCACGGGACGAGCGTCGAGGAGATGACCCGGCGGCCGCGCCTTCGTCCCGGCGAGGGGATCACGGGGACCGCCGCGGCCGAGCGCGCGCCGATCGCGATCGCGGCGCGGGCCCATCTCGACCCGCGCTTCAAGCTCTTCCCCAACCTGCCCGAGGACGAGTACGAGTCGATCCTCGCCGTCCCGATCCTCGCCCGCAAGGAGCTCGAAGGGGCGCTCAACGTCCGTACGCGCGAGCCGCGCGAGCACAGCGAGGCCGAGATCGACCTCCTCGTCGCGATCGCGTCGCAGGTGGCGCAGTCGATCCAGCACGCCCGGCTCTACGCCGACGCGCAGCGGCGCGTGCACGAGCTCGAGGCGCTCGCGAGCATCTCGGAGGCGGTCTCCGAGTCGCTCTACCTCGAGGAGTCGCTCGAGGCGATCGTGAAGACGACCATCGCCGCCGTCGACGCGTCCGGCGCCGCCCTTGTGCTCGCCGACGGCGAGATCGCCTGGCCGGAGGGACGGGCGGGAGCGTTCAACGTCCGCCTCCCGCTGCGCTGGAAGCGCCGCCAGATCGGCGAGCTCGTGTGCGACCGCGACACGCCGTTCTCGGACGAGGACCGGCAGCTGCTGGAGGCGATCGCCCACCACGCCGCGGTCGCGCTCGAGCACGGGCGGGCGGTCATGCGCGGCGTCGTCGCCCAGGAGATCCACCACCGGGTCAAGAACAACCTCCAGACCGTCGCGTCGCTGCTGCGCCTGCAGGCGCGTGCGCCCGAGGTCGACCCGCGGCGCGCCCTGACGGACTCCGTCAACCGGATCCTCGCGATCGCGGCCGTGCACGAGGTGCTGACCGAGCACCGCGAGGACGACGTCGACCTCGCCGAGCTGATCGAGCGGCTGCGCGCGATGCTGGTGCAGGGGCTCGTCGCGGGGAAGGCGGTCGAAGCCGAGCTGGAGCAGGTCTCGCTCGCGGGCGACCGGGCGACGGCGCTCGCACTCGTCTTCAGCGAGCTGTTCCAGAACGCGCTCGAGCACGGCGGCGGCACGATCCGGATCGAGCTCGTGCGCCGCGGCGAGGACGTCTCGCTCGCGGTCGCCGACGACGGCGCCGGCCTCAACGGCTCCGGCGACAGCACCGGCCTCTCGATCGTCCGAGCGCTCGTCCGCGACGAGCTGCAGGGCACGCTCGAGCTGACGAACGAGCCGGGCCTCCGCGCGGAGGTGCTCTTCCGGCATGAGCGAAGGCGGCCAGGGGCGTGAGAATCTTGATCGCCGAGGACGAGACGATCATCCGGATGGACCTGCGGGCGCTGCTCGAGGCGGCCGGGTTCGAGATCTGCGCCGAGGCGAAGGACGGCGAAGAGGCGGTGGAGCTGGCGCGGACCGAGGCACCCGACCTCGCCGTGCTCGACGTGAAGATGCCCCGGCTCGACGGGATCGAGGCCGCGCGGCGGATCCTCGACGAGCGGCCGATCCCGATCGTGATGGTGACCGCGTACGGCGAACGGGAGCTCGTCTCGCGCGCAGTCGAGGTCGGGGTCTTCGGCTACCTCGTGAAGCCGTTCCGCGAGACCGACCTGCTCCCGGCGATCGAGACGGCACGCGCCCGCCACGAGGAGCTGACGGCGCTCCGCGAGGAGGCCGAGTCGCTCGCCGACGCGCTCGCCGCGCGCAAGGCGATCGAGCGTGCGAAGGGCCTCCTGATGGCGAAGGAGGGGCTCTCCGAGCAGGACGCCTTCGCGCGGCTGCGCAAGGCGAGCCAGGTCTCCGGGAAGCCGCTCAAGGTCGTGGCCGAGGCGGTCGTGGCGACCCTGGAGCCGGCGTGAGCGAGCACCCGAACGCGACCCGCGCCCGCGAGGGCTTCGCGCGCTTCGTCCAGGGCGACCTGCCTGCGCTGCTCGATCTCTTCGCTGACGATGCCGTCTGGCATGTCCCAGGGTCGATGGCGCTCAGCGGCGCCCACCGCGGCCGCGAGGCGATCGTCGCCTTCCTGCGCCGGACGGCCGAGCTCACCGGCGGCACCTACCGCGTCGAGCTCCTCTGGACGGTTGCCGACGACGAACACCTCGTCGCCCTCTACCGCGCCCGCGGAGGGAGGCCGGACGGCCGAGAGCTCGATGTCGAGCAGGCGCTCCTCGTCGAGCTCGAGCGCGCCCGCTGGAAGGTCGTGCGCGCGCAGCCGCTCGACCAGGCCGCGTTCGACGCCTTCTGGAACGACTAGTTCTGCTCGAGCAGCCGCGCGGTCTCGCGGCGGCGCAGGAGCCGGATCAGGAGCCAGACGAGGACGCCGAGAATGACGAACGGACCGGCGACGACGAGCACGTAGAGCAGCGCGATCGCCTCCCAGGCGAGCACGTCCTTGACGTCGTCGAGGCGGCTGCCGCCGACCGGCGTCGCCTGGATCTCCTCCGTCGTCAGCGAGACGTAGACAGTGGACGTCGCGGCCTCGGCGCGGGTGCTCTTCATCGCTTCGCGCAGGCCGGTCAGCTTCTCACGGTTCGACGTCAGCCTCGACTGGAGGACGACGCGGCTCTCATTCGACAGGGACGGGTTGCCGAGCTGCGCCAGGATCTGCGCGATCCGGCGCTGCGTCTGCTCGATCTGCGACTGCAGGCTGTCCGCCTGCTGCTGCAGGTCCTGGATCCCGTAGCGCTGGCCGACGATCGTGCCGAGCTGCGACAGCTCAGCGAGCGCGCCCTCGACCTGCGCGGTCGGGATGCGCAGCGTGATCTGGGCCGTCCCGACCCCCTGCGAGGGCGCGTCGTAGGCGAGCGACGCGACCGAGCCCCCGTGGTCGCGTGCGATCTGCTGCGCCTGCTTGGTCGCGTCCGAGAGCGCGCCGACGTCCTCGACGCGGAGACTGAGCTCAGCCTCGAAGCGCTGCAGCTGGCCCGGAGCCGGCGCGACCGTGCCGCCCGCTGCGCCGCTGTCCTTCGTGGTCGGCGCCAGCGCGCGCGTGCTCGGCGGTGACGCCTCCTCCGACTGCACCGCATCGTCCCCGAAGCTCTCGAGCGCGGTCGCGGCGGACTCGCCGGACGTCGCCTGCTCGTCGCCTTCGCGGGAAAGGCCGATCACGCCGGCGGCGAGGAGCGCGACGAGGACCGTCGCCGGCACGGCCAGCACCATGCGCCGCCACCCCCACGTGAAGCGGAAGCGGTCGAGCAGGGGCTCGCGCGCGGGCTCCACGGCGCTCAGCGTCCGCACCCGCTCGCGCAGTGCCGAGGGCGCCTCGGGCCTCGTCGCGCGGATCTCGTTCAGCAGCGTCTCAGACATGGATGCTCACCTTCTCCTCGAGCTTCTTCAGGGCTCTCGACAACCTGGTCGAGACCGCTGTGGGGCTGATCCCGAGCACGCGCGCCGCCTCGTCGTTGTCGAGCTCGAGCAGGACGCGAAGGGCGATCACCTCGCGCTCACCGGCGGAGAGCTCGCGCAGCGCCGCCTCGAGCTCCGGGGACAGGCCTTCGACGAAGCCCGTGTCCAGGCGGTCCGGCACCGCCGCGCGCTCCTCGCGCCGCCTGCGGCGCTCCTCGGCGCGGAACCAGTCGAGCGCGGTCGTGCGGGCGATCTGACAGAGCCATGTGCGGGCACTCGCGCGGGTCGGATCGAAGCGTTTCCAGAGCTTGAGCGCCTTCTCGAACGTGTCCGCGGCCAGATCCTCGGCGAGCGAGCGGTCGCGGGTGAGGTAGACGAGATAGGCGTACACGTCGTCGAGATGCTCCTCGGCCGTGGTCGCGAAGGACGCCGGCCAGGCGGGCTGCCTGCGTGGAAGCGTCATCGCCTGCACACGGTTCCTACGCCGCCGGACGTCGCCGTGTCACATGCTCTGCGCGGCCTCGAACAGCTGCTCCCAGCGCTCGAGCAGCTCCTGCAGCTCCTCGCGGGCGGCCGTGTGGGCGGCGAGAGTCTCGGCGTTGCCCCAGTCGTCCGCCAGGCGCCGCTCCAGCTCGGCGAGCTCGAGCTCGCGGGCCTGGATCGACGCCTCCACCTGCTCCAACTCGTTCGGACGCGGCTTCTCCTGCCGGGGCTTCTCCTTCCGCACCTTCGGCGGCGGAGGCGGCGGCGCGCTCTCGTCGTCGCGGGTGCGCGCGTAGTCGGCCCAGCCGCCCGCGTAGGAGCGGAGGCGCCCGTTCTCGACCGCGACGATCCGCTCGGCGACGGCGTCGAGCACCGCCCGGTCGTGGGAGACCAGGAGCACCGTGCCGGGGAACGCCTCCAGCGCCGCTTCCAGCGCCTCGCGGCTCTCGAGGTCGAGGTGGTTCGTCGGCTCGTCGAGGACGAGGAAGTTCGCGCCCGAGGCGACGACGAGCGCCAGCGCAAGGCGGCGCCGCTCGCCGCCCGAGAGCGCGACGACCGGCTTGTCGTGGTCGTCCCAGCCGGAGAAGAGGAAGCGGCCGAGGAGCTGCTGCGCCTGCGAGCGCTGCAGCCCGGTCGCGCCCATCGCACACTCGAGCACGCTCCCCCGCTCGTCGAGCTCGACCTCGTGCTGTGAGAAGTACGCGATCTCGACGCCGTGCCCGATCCGGCCCAGCTTGCCGCCGACGATCGCCTCCAGCAGTGTCGACTTGCCGGAGCCGTTCGGCCCGATCAGGGCGACGTGCTCGCCGCGCTCCAGCACCAGCTCGGCGTCCGCGAGCAGGTGCTTCGTCCCCGCCGCGAGGTCGAAACCCTCGGCCTCGACGACCATGCGGCCGCTCCTCACCGGCTTCAGGAACTCGAAGCCGAGCGTGCGGCGGCCGGGGCGAGGCGCCTCGACGCGCTCGGCCTCGATCCGGGCGATCTGCTTCAGCTTCGCCTGCGCCTGCCGCGACTTCGTCCCGTACCGGAACCGGGAGACGAAGCGCTCCAGCCGCGCGATGTCCTCGGCCTGGCGCTCGGCGAACTTCGCCTGCATCGCGAGCCGCGCCGCTTTCTCCTGACGCCAGACGTGCCACTTGCCGGGGAAGAAGGTCGACTTGCCGCCCTCGAGCTCGAGCACTGCGGTGCCGACCGACTCGAGGAACCAGCGGTCGTGTGCGACGAGGATGACGGCGGCGTCGATCGTCGACAGCTCCTGCTCGAGCCACTCCATCGACTCCATGTCGAGGTGGTTCGTCGGCTCGTCCAGCAGGAGCAGGTCGGGCCCGCCCGAGAGGGCGCGCGCGAGCGAGGCGCGCGTCAGCTCGCCTCCGGAGAACGTCTCGAGGCCTCGGTCGAGGTCGGCGTCGGCGAACCCGAGCCCGCGCAGGACCGAGGTCGCGTGGTCGCGCCAGCCGTAGCCGCCGGCGTGCTCGAGCCGGGCCTGCGCCTCGCCGTAGCGCCGCAGCGTCTCGGCGGCGTGGTCGCCGTCGGCCATCGCCTCCTCGAGCCGGCGCAGCTCACGCTCGGTCTCGATCAGGTCGGCTGCGCCCGAGAGCGTGTACTCCCGGAGCGTGAAGCCGCCGAGACGCGGTGGCCGCTGGTCGTGGAGCGCGACCCGGGCGCCCTTCTCCCAGGCGAGCTCGCCGCCTGCCAGCTCGGTCTCCCCGATCAGGGCGCGCAGCAGCGTGGTCTTGCCGGCGCCGTTCGGGCCGGCCAGCGCGAGCCGGTCGCGCCGTTCGACCTTGAAGGAGACGCCGTCGAACAGCGGCTCACCGGAGAGCTCCTTCCGGAGCGCGGATGCGATCAGGACTGCCACGCGTCACAGGGTAATGACGCGTGGATGCGCCTACGAGACGGCCGCGGTCTCCGTGACGAGCCGCCGCGCAGCCTGCTCGATCGCGGCTGCGTCGATCCCGGCAGCGGCGAGCAGCTCCGCCGGCTTGCCCGAGTGCGGGAGCTCGCCGACGGCGAGCTTGACGACGCGCGGCCGCTCGTCGGCGGCGGCGATCGCACCGAGGACGGCATCGCCGAGTCCGCCCTCCGGCCAGTGATCCTCGACCGTGACGATCGGCATCGTGAGCGAGCGGAGCGTCCGCTCGTCGACCGGCTTCACCGAGTAGAGGTCGATCACGCGCGCCTCGATCCCGTCCGCAGCCAGCGTCTCCGCTGCGGCGAGCGCCTCGTGGAGAGTGATCCCGGCCGCGACGATCGCGACGTCGTCGCCGTCGCGGACGATCTTGGAGCCGCCGACCGGGAACTCCTCGTCGGGGCCGTAGAGCACTTCGGTGTCGGCGCGCGTCGTGCGCAGGAAGGAGATACCGTCGATGTCGGCCATCGCCTTGACGAGCTTCGCCGTCTGGTTGCCGTCGCAGGGGTAGAGCACGGTCGAGCCCTGGATCGCCCGGAACTCGGCGAGGTCCTCGAGCGCCATCTGGGAAGGGCCGTCCTCGCCGATCGAGACGCCGGCGTGCGAGCCGCACAGCTTCAGCGTCGCGCGGCTGATCGCCGCCATCCGGACGAAGTCGTAGGCGCGGCTCATGAAGGCCGCGAAGGTGGAGACGAACGGCTTCCAGCCGAGTACCTGCATCCCGACCGCGGCCGCGACCATTTGCTGCTCGGCGATGTACATCTCGAAGAAGCGCTCCGGATGGGCGTCGCGGAAGATCTCGGCATAGGTCGAGTTCGAGACCTCGCCGTCGAGTGCAACGACGTCGCCGCGTTCGCCGCCGAGCGCCGCGAGCGCGTCGCCGTAGGCCTTGCGCGTCGCCACCTTCGACCCCACCTCGTAGCTCGGCCACTCGGCGCCTCCCGGCTCGAACCGGTGCGGCTCGCCGTGCTCCGGCTTCGGCACGTCGACCGTGATGTTGCGGATCCCGCCGAGCTCGGCGATCGCCTCCTCGGCATCCTCGGGCGAGCTCGCCTTGCCGTGCCAGCCGCCCTTGTCCTCGAGCTTGGAGTAGCCCTTGCCCTTGAGCGTCTTCGCGACGACGACGGTCGGCTTCCCGGTCGTCCGCTCCGCCTCCTCGTAGGCGGCGTGGATCGCCTCGACGTCGTGGCCGTCGATCTCGATCGCATGCCAGCCGAAGGCCCGGAAGCGGTCGGAGTACGAGGAGAGGTCCCAGCCGTGCATGGTCTCGCCGCGCTGGCCGAGCCGGTTGACGTCGACGATCGCGGTCAGATTGTCGAGCTCGTAGAACGCAGCATGCTCGGCTGCCTCCCACATCGAGCCCTCTGCCATCTCGCTGTCGCCGCAGATCACCCAGGTCCGGAACGGGAGCCGGTCGAGCCGCTTGCCGGCGAGCGCCAACCCGACGCCGATCGGCAGTCCCTGGCCGAGCGAGCCGGTGGCGACGTCGACCCAGGGCAGCACCGGCGTCGGGTGCCCTTCCAGCCGCGAGCCGAACTGGCGGTAGGTGCCGAACTCCTCCTCGGAGAGGACGCCGGCCGCGCGGAAGAGGCCGTAGACGAGCGGCGAGGCGTGCCCTTTCGAGAAGACGAGCCGGTCGTTCGCCGGACTCTTCGGCTTGTCGTAGTCGTAGCGGAAGTGCGCCGCCAGGAGCACCGCGGCGAGGTCTGCCGCGGACATCGACGAGGTCGGGTGGCCGGAGCCGGCCTTCGCGCTCGCGCGCACCGCGTCGACCCGCAGCTGCTGGCCCAGCTCAGCCCAGAACTCGCGGTCTTCCATTGCCGTAACCTAGCGAGCGATGGAGGTCGCGGTCGCATTCGACCATCGGGGTGTGAAGCTGCGCGAGCGCGTGCTCGGGGAGCTCGCGGCGCTCGGCCACGGGATCGTCGACCTCGGCACCGACACGGACGCCGAGCGGGTCGACTACCCGGACAAGGCGCGTGAGCTGGGCGAGGCGATCCAGCGCGGCGACGCCGACCGCGGGATCCTCGTCTGCGGCTCTGGTGTCGGCGCCTCGATCGCCGCCTGCAAGCTGGCCGGGATCCGCGCTGCGATCTGCCACGACGTCTATTCCGCGCACCAGGGCGTCGAGCACGACGACATGAACGTGCTCTGCCTGGGCTCGGAGGTGGTCGGCGCCGAGCTGGCCGTCGACCTCGTCCGGACGCTTTCCTCGCCGCCCGCTTCGACGGCGGCGAGCGCTACGTCAAGAGGTTGGAGAAAGTCCGCGAGCTGGAAAGGACATTGCATGACCACATCGAGACTGCATGAGCTGTCGGAGCGGGGCCAATCGGTCTGGATCGACTCGATCTCGCGGGAATGGCTGCGCGAAGGCTTCCTCGCGAAGCTGATGCGCGACGACGCCGTCGTCGGCGTCACCTCGAACCCGACCATCTTCCAGAAGTCGCTCGCCGAAGGCGACTGGTACGACGAGCAGTTGAAGGACGTCCTTGCGGAGGAGGACGAGCCGAAGGAGATCTTCTACCGGCTCGCCGTCGACGACATCCAGGACGCCTGCGACGAGCTGCGGACTGTCTGGGACGAGGGTCGGGGCAAGGACGGCTATGTCTCGATGGAGGTCGACCCGACGCTCGCCTACGACCAGGAGGCGACGATTGCGGAGGCGCTGCGGTTCCACGAGTGGATCGACAAGCCGAACCTCTTCGTCAAGATCCCGGCGACCGAGCCCGGTCTGGGCGCGATCGAGGAGTGCATCGCGCAGGGCCGCTCGATCAACGTGACGCTGATCTTCGGGCTCGACCGCTATGCAGCCGTCGCCGAGTCGTACATCCGCGGGCTCGAACGGCTCGTCGAGGGCGGCGGCGATCCGGCTCCGGTCGCCTCCGTCGCGTCGTTCTTCGTCTCTCGCGTCGACACCGAGGCGGACAAGCGGCTCGAGCACGCGCCGGAGCTGCGCGGCCGGCTTGCGGTCGCGAACGCCAAGCTCGCCTACCAGCGCTACAAGGAGCTCTTCGCCGGCCCGCGCTGGGAGGCGCTCGCCGCCAAGGGCGCGACGCCGCAGCGATGCCTCTGGGCCTCCACCTCGACGAAGAACCCGGACTACCCGGACACGCTCTACGTCGACGAGCTGATCGGGCCGGCGACGGTGAACACGATGCCGCTCGAGACGATCGAGGCGTTCCAGGACCACGGCACGGTCGCCGACACGCTCGAGGCCGGTCTCGACGAGGCTCGGGAGCTCTTCGCCGAGCTGGAGCGCGTCGGCGTCGACTACGACGACGTCACCGACACGCTGGAGCGGGAGGGCGTGCAGAAGTTCAGCGACTCGTTCGAGGAGCTGCTCGAAGGGATCGAGGCCAAGCGCCGCGAGCTCGCCACGGCGTGACCTCTCAATCCGTCGTCGAGCGGATCTGGAGCTACGACGCGTCGCTCTGGACCGACTCGGGCGAGGACCGCTGGCTCGGGTGGCTCGACGTCGTCAACCGGATGCAGCTGCACGTCGACGAGCTGAACGCGTTCGCCGAGGCCGCCGACGAGCAGTTCGAGGGCTGCGTCCTGCTCGGGATGGGCGGCTCCTCGCTGGCCCCCGAGGTCGTGCGGCGCGCGTTCGACGTCGAGTCGTTCCACGTCCTCGACACGACCCATCCCGAGGCGATCCGCCGGCTCGAGCGGAGCCTGGACCTGGAGCGGACGCTCTTCCTCGCGTCGTCGAAGTCGGGCTCGACGATCGAGACGCGCTCGCACCTCGAGTACTTCTGGGAGCGGACCGGCGGTCGCGGGCTCCAGTTCGCTGCGATCACCGACCCCGGCTCGGAGCTGGACTCGCTCGCGCACGAGCGTGGCTTCCGGGCCGTCTTCCCGGGCGAGCCCGAGATCGGCGGCCGCTACTCGGCTCTCTCCATGTTCGGGATCGTGCCGGCGGCGCTGATGGGCGTCGACCTGGCCCGCTTCCTCGAGCGCGCGGCGGAGATGGTCGCCGGCTGCAAGCTGGAGGACGCAAACCCCGGGCTCGAGCTCGGGCTTCGCCTCGGCAACGGCTGGGAGGACGGCCGCGACAAGGTGTGCATCGAGGACTCGCGCACCGGCTTCGGGCTCTGGGCCGAGCAGCTCCTCGCCGAGTCGACCGGCAAGCAGGGGAAGGGCCTCGTGCCCGCACCCGGCGCGCCGCCCGACGGCCAGGACCGCCAGCCCGGCCCGCTCGAGCTGGCCGGGCCCTACGACCTCGGCGCGGAGTTCTACCGCTGGGAGTTCGCGACCGCGGTCGCCGGCCACGTCCTCGGGATCAACCCGTTCGACCAGCCGGACGTGCAGGCCGCGAAGGACCGCACGAACGAGGTCCTGGCCGCGGGGGAGCCGGATCTGGAGCCGCGAGGGTCGCTCGACGAGCTGCTCGCGCAGGCGCAGGCGGGACGCGACTACGTCTGCATCCAGGCGTTCGTCGATCCCGCCCGCGAGGACGAGCTGGTGCCGCTCCTCGACCGCGCGCGCGAGACCGGCTGTGTCGTCACGAAGGGCCTCGGCCCGCGCTACCTGCACTCGACCGGCCAGCTGCACAAGGGCGGGCCGAACACCGGGCTCTTCGTCCAGGTCGTCGACGACACCGGCGACGAGCTGCCGATCCCGGGCCGCGACTTCGGGTTCAGCCGCCTGATCCGCTCGCAGGCCGCGGGCGACTTCGCCGCGCTCGAGGAGCGCGGCCGGCGCGTCGTGCGCATCCGACTGGAGGACATCTGACATGCAGCTAGGAATGGTGGGCCTCGGGCGGATGGGCTCGGGGATGACGAAGCGGCTCGAGCAGCACGGGATCGAGATGAAGACGTTCGACCCGAACGTCGGCTCGACGGCCAAGACCCTGCGGGCGCTGGCGAAGCAGCTCGACACGCCTCGGCACGTCTGGATCATGGTTCCGTCCGGGAAGATCACCGAGGACACGTTCCAGAAGCTGGTCGACATCCTCGAGCCGGGCGACACGATCGTCGACGGCGGCAACTCCAACTTCCGCGACTCGCAGCGCCGCTACAAGGAGGCCCGCAAGCGGAAGATCGCGTTCGTCGACGTCGGCGTCTCCGGCGGGATCTGGGGGCTCGAGGTCGGCTTCTGTCTGATGGCGGGCGGCGACAAGGCGCCGGTGAAGCGGCTCGCGCCCGTGTTCGACGGCCTCGCGCCGGAGAACGGCTGGGCGCACGTCGGCGCGTCCGGGGCGGGCCACTTCACGAAGATGGTCCACAACGGGATCGAGTACGGCCTGATGCAGGCCTACGCCGAGGGCTTCGAGCTGATGTACCACTCCGAGTTCGATCTCGACCTGGCCGAGATCGCCGGGATCTGGCGCTACGGCTCCGTCGTCCGCTCCTGGCTGCTCGAGCTGCTCTGCGCGGCGATGGAGCAGCACGGCGACCATCTCGACGAGATCGCCCCCTACGTCGAGGACTCCGGTGAGGGCCGCTGGACGATCAACGAGGCGATCAACGCGAACGTGCCGGTGCCGGCGATCAGCGCTGCGCTCTTCGCCCGCTTTGCGTCGCGCCGCGAGATCGACTTCTCCGCCAAGGTGCAGGCGGCGCTCCGCAACCAGTTCGGCGGTCACGCCGTCAAGGCGGTCAAGGAGGCGAAGAAGGCGCCCCACGCGCGGTGAGCACGGCTGAGGACGGCAATCCGCTCCTCGAGGGTCTCCGGCTCCGGCGCAGCCCGGATCCGTGCGCGTTGGTCGTCTTCGGCGCGACCGGCGACCTGACACGGCGCAAGATCTTCCCCGCGCTCTATGCACTCGCTCTCCGGCGCCTGCTCCCCGAGCGCTTCGGGATCGTCGGCGTCGCTCGCACCGAGCAGTCGACCAAGCAGTGGATCGCGGAGATGAAGAAGGCGGTGCGGGAGTACGCCCGCGACGACTTCGACGCGCAGGTCTGGAACGAGCTCGCCGACGGCATGCGCTACGTCGCCACGGATTTCGCCGAGGACGAGGGGCAGGACCGGGTTGTCGATGCGCTCCGAGACCTCGACGAGCAGGGCGGCTGCTCGGGCAACCGCCTCTACTACCTCGCCGTCCCGCCGGCCGCGTTCGAGACGATCGTGAACGAGCTCGGCGAACGGCGCAGCACCCAGGGCTGGATCCGGCTGATCGTCGAGAAGCCGTTCGGCCACGATCGTGCCTCCGCCCACCGGCTGAACGAGATTCTGAAGCAGCACTTCACCGAGGAGGAGATCTTCCGGATCGACCACTACCTCGGCAAGGAGACGGTCCAGAACATGCTCGCGCTGCGGTTCGCCAACGGCATCTTCGAGCCGATCTGGAACCGCCAGTTCATCGACCACATCCAGATCACGGTCGGCGAGTCGATCGGAATCGAGGGCCGCTCGGCGTTCTACGAGCGGGCCGGCGTCATCCGCGACGTCTTCCAGAACCACCTGCTCCAGCTCGTCGCGCTGACGGCGATGGAGCCTCCGATCGACTTCACTGCGGACTCGGTCCGGAACGAGAAGGTGAAGGTGCTCCGCTCGGTGCACACGCCGGGGCCGAAGTCGGTCGTCCGCGGTCAGTACGGGCGCGGCTTCATCGAGGGCGAGGAGGTGCCCGGCTACCGCGAGGAGCCGGGGGTCGCGAGCGACTCGGCGACCGAGACGTACGTCGCCGCCAAGCTGTACGTCGACAACTGGCGCTGGGCGGACACGCCCTTCTACGTTCGCGCGGGCAAGCGGCTGCCACGGCGCGAGACGACGATCGCGATCCAGTTCCAGCGCGCTCCGCACCCGCCGTTCGCGGAGATCGCCGGCGAGGGCCTGCGGCCGAACGTGCTCCTGATCCACGTCCAGCCCGACGAGGGCGTCTCGCTCGCGATCGGCGCGAAGGTGCCCGGGGCGGGGATGAACATCCGGACCGTGCACATGGACTTCCTCTACGGCGGCGCCTTCCGCACCAGCCTGCCCGAGGCCTACGAGCGCCTGATCCTCGACGCGATGCTCGGCGACGCGACGCTCTTCACCCGCGCCGACGAGGTGGACGAGCAGTGGGGGCTCGTCGACGCGATCGTCGCCGCGTGGAAGCGCGACCGGCCGAACTTCCCCAACTACCCGGCCGGGACCTGGGGCCCGGCTGCGGCGAACGACCTGATCCACCGCGACGGCCGCAGCTGGCGCAGGCATTGATGCCGAGCGTCGTCGCCCAGGTCGAGAAGCGTTTGGCCGAGCTGCGCGTCCACCACGCCGAGGGCACACGGACGAGCGTGATGACCCACGTCGCGTGGGCGCCGCCGCAGTGGGCCGCCACCGCCCGCCGGACGCTCGCCGGTCTCGACGAGCTGCACCCCTCGCGCACGATCCTGCTCTTCCCGGACGCGCGCAAGGCGGACGGGATCGCCGTCGACGTCGAGCTGAAGTGCTTCACGATCCCCGGATCGGAGCGCGAGGTCTGCTCGGAGGTGATCAAGCTCCGGCTCGGCGGCAAGCGCACGCGCGTCCCCGGCTCGATCGTGCAGCCGCTGCTGATCACCGATCTGCCGACGTTCTGCCGCTGGCGCGGCCTGCCGCCGTGGGGCAAGCCCGAGCTGGAGCAGCTCGTCGACGTCTGCGACCGCCTCGTCGTCGACTCGTCCGAGTGGCGCGGGCTGCCCGGCGCCTACACGAAGGTCGCGGCGCTCTTCGACCGGATCGCGGTCTCGGACATCGCCTGGGGCCGCAGCGTGGGCTGGCGTGGCCGTCTGGTGTCGCTCTGGCCGGACGTGAAGTCGATCAAGACCCTCTCGGTCACGGGTCCGAAAGCGGACGCGCTCCTCCTGGCCGGCTGGCTGCGCTCCCGCCTGCGGCGGCCCGTTCGGCTCTCGCACCGCTCGGCGACGGCGCTCGAGCGGATCGCGGTCGACGGCGAGCCGGTGCCGTCGCCGCGGGGTGCCGCTCTGACTGCGAGCGACCTCCTCTCGGCCGAGCTCGACGTGTTCTCGCGCGACCCGATCTACGAAGCCGCGGTCCGCTCCGCGGCACGCTCCGGACCGAGTCGGACGCGCGCGCGTCGTTGACGTCCTGGGCGCAGCGGCGCGTCCCGCTGGACGACGGCGACGTGCGGATCGCCGCCGGGCTGCTCCTCGGCTGCGCCGCCGTCCGGGCCGTCGTCCCGGGGGAGCACGGGCTGCCCTGTCCGCTCCGAGAGCTCACCGGCGTTCCCTGCCCTCTCTGCGGGATGACGACGAGCGTGACCGAGACGGTCGAGCTCGACCTCGGAGCAGCCCTGGCGGCGAACCCTGCCGGCGTCGTGCTCGTGGCGGTCGCCGCGGCCGTCATCCTCGGTCCCGGCACGCGGCTTGCCGTCCGAGTCGGTCTGATCTACTTGGCGCTCGCCGCGATGTGGCTGTGGGAGCTCGAGCGGTTCTCGATCATCTGAGGGAGGCCCGAGTGTCGGAGCAGAGTCCGCAGGTACCCCCAAAGGACTGGAGGCCCGACGGGCCGAGCGGGCCTCGCGCCAGCTTCGGCCGTCGCTTCGTTGCGCTGCTCATCGACGCGATCCTGCTCGGGGTCGTGTACGCAGTCCTGCTCCGGTTCGTCAGCGACGAGGCGGCCTACGGGCTCTACATCCTCGCCGGGGTCGTCTACTACACGCTCCTCGAGGGCGGTCCCACCGGTCAGACGCTCGGCAAGAAGGCGCTGGGGATCCGCGTCGTCGACTTCGACGTCGGTGGATCGATCGGTTACGGCCGCGGCCTCATCCGCTATCTCGCGCGGATTCTCTCCGCGATTCCGTGTGGCCTCGGCTACTTCTGGATGCTCTGGGACAAGGAGAAGCAGACCTGGCACGACAAGCTCTCGATGTCGGCCGTCGTGCCGGAGAGCTACTACCCGATCAGCTCGGCCTGATCCCGGTCAGACCAGTCCGGCGAGATCGAGGCGGCCATTGGACGACACCGCGTCGTCGAATTGCCCGCCGGCCTCCTCGACGAGGATCTTCATCGGCGCCGAGTCCCAGATCGCCAGGCCCGACGCGTCCACGGCGACCTCCGCTGCTCCCTCGGCCACCAGCATGTGCGCCCAGAAGTCGCCGAAGCCGCGCACGTGCCACGCCTCGTAGGCGCGGGCGGGCGGGGGCCGGTCGAGCCCGTACAGCACCGTCGCATCCTCGAGCCGGTCGATCGCCGACACCCGGATCGGGCCGCCGTCGGCGAAGGCGCCGGCGCCTCGCTCCGCCCACCAGCGCCGCCCCAGTGCAGGCGCCGACACGACCGCGATCCGGTCGGCGTAGGCGATCAGCGTCGCCCAGACCGGAATGCGACGCGTGTAGTTGCGGGTGCCGTCGATCGGGTCGAGGATCCAGCCGCTCGCGTCCTCGCCGCCCTCCTCCTCGCCGAGCACGGCCTCGCCGGGGCGCTCGCGCGCCAGCCGCTCGCGCAGCATCGTCTCCACCTCACGATCGGCCTCGGAGACCGGTGTGAGGTCGGGCTTCGTCTCGACGCGCAGGTCGTGGGCGCGGAAGCGCGCGAGTGAGATCGCGTCCGCGTCGTCGGCGAGCGAGAGGGCCAGTTCCAGGTCGGGGCTCAAGAGCCCCGGAGCCTACCGCCCTGACTTCTTGACGACGACGAAGGTCGGCTTCGCGACCTTGACGCCCACCGGAGCCGACCACGACATCGCCCGGGCCGTCCCCGGCAGCGAGAAGTTGACGCCGCGGACGCGGTAGTACCAGACCCCCGGCTCGAGCGTCAGCAGCGCCGACGTGGCAAAGGTGAACTTCTCGCCCGCCTTGACCCACGGATAGCGGGTCTTCGACCACTGCACCTGGTACTGGTCGGCGCCGAGCGCCGGCTCCCAGGCGACGAGGGGCGCACCGTAGAACGAGGGGCGCGACGTCGCGGCCGACGTCAGCCGGCCCTTGGGCGAGAGGCCCGACACGTAGGGCGACGTCGAGCTCGCGACCAGGGGCTTGCTTCCCTTGCCGAACGACTGGACGCGGCCGGCTGTGCAGACGTCCTGTGGCAGCTCGAGGTCCCAGTAGTCGATCGTCGAGGTGAGGTTGTGCACGTCCTCGCCGGAGCCGTGGGCGTAGGTGGCGCCCGTCGTGGTCGTGATCTCGCTGGTCGTTGCGTTCACCGAGGCGATCGTCAGCGTCTCCTGCGTCGCGCCGGATCCGATGCGCAGCAACTGCGTCGCACCGAAGTCGGTGTGGTCGGCGAGGCGGAAGGTGCTCCCGCCGGGCGCCGTCGCGGTGGCGATGGTCGTCCGCTTCGGGTCGGCGGTCTCGAAGCGCACCGGCACGACAGTCCAGTAGAAGCGGCCGTTCGGCCAGCCGCTGTCCCAGAGGTCGACGGGGGCACCGGTCGACTTCGGAGTCGCGGGCAGCGACGGATCGCTCTCGGGCGGCGTGTTCGACGGATCGTCGGCCGCCGGAGCGCCGGGTGCCGGGCTCGAGCCGCCTGCGGGCGCGGGCGTCGCCGCCTGCTTCGCCGGTGCCGGGTCGCTCTCCGTGCTCGTGACCTTGGCCGAGTCGAACATGAACTGTGTCGGACCGGTCTGGCCCTGCTGGAGGTCCTTGAGATACGACGTCGCCGCCGCGATGGCCTCCAATGCGGTGATCGGCAGCCTGAGCGAGCCGGTCGTCCGCGGCACGTAGGCGGGCGAGCCCACGATCGAGCCGCGATGGATCACGTTGACACAATCCGAGTCGCTGAAGACGTAGACGCGGTACAGGTTCGCGGAGGTGCCGGCGGCGGCCCTGGTGCCGGCGAATGCGAAACCGGGCGTCAACTCGTGGAGCGACGACGTCGTGGCGTTGCTGACGGTCGTGTCGGCCGCGGCGAGTGAAGGGCTGACGGCGCCGTCGACGATCGCGGGGTTCGTCGTCGTGTAGGTGGCGCTCCACGGCCCGTAGCTGACGGTGGGGAGTCCGGTCGGGATCTTGCCGTAGAGGCTGCGGACGGCGCGCACGCGCCAGTTCACGTTGCCCGAGTACTGCGCCTGCTGGTGGAACGAGTAGAACTCGCGGTGATCGACGGCGTTCGTACGCATGCCGACGATCTTCCGGAGCGCGGGGAACCAGACCTGGTAGCCGGTGGCGCCGTCGACCATGCTCCAGCGGGACATGCCCGGATACGTCGGCAGCGGCTGCGGCGTGCCGCCCCAGCGCACGTTGAAGCCGAAGGGCGCGCTCCAGGGGCTGACGCCGTCGCGGGTGATCGCGCGAACGCGTGCGTAGACCGCGTACGGGCTGCCGGTCATCCACGGCAGGGCGACCGGGACGGACACGGCGGGCGTCTTCAGCTTCTCGTCCGACCAGAACGTGCCGGCCTCGGTGAAGGCTGCGTTCTTCGAGAGCTCGAACTCGTAGCGGACTGCGCCGCGGACGGGAAGCCAGGAGAAGGACGGTGTCCGGGCGAACTCGTGCGTGACGGCCTCGCTCGGCCGTAGCAGGAACGCGCGGAGGTTCTTCGGCGCCGGGGTGGCGGCGACATGGGCCTGCACGGAGCCCGTGAGAACGAGCGCGGCAAGGCAGAGCAGCAGGAGACGAGCGAGGCGCATCGCTTACGGTGATCGGCCGGGGAGGGTCCCCGGCCATCACTCAATGGAGGGATAGGAGGCGCCCGGCCGCGAGCACGAGCGCGTCGGCGCCCGCCCGGCCGGCGATCTGCAGCGACGCGGGCAGTCCCTGCTCCGCAGTCCCGCAGGGCAGCGCGAGCGCCGGCCAGCCGAGCGAGGAGAAGGGATACGTGAACCGGATCAGCGCCTCGCGCACGTCCAGATCGCCCGGCGCGACGCCGCGGGCGAGCGGCGGCGGCACGATCGGGAGCGTCGGAGTCAGCACCAGGTCGAGCCCGTCGAGCGCGGCCTCGACCGTCTCGCGGTACTCGGCTCGGAGCCGCTCGGCACGCTCCGCCTCTGCGTCGCGAACTGTGAAGCAGCGCTCCAGCTTCACGCGCACGTCCTCGCCGTACGCGTCGGCGCTCTCGGCGTAGAGCTCGCGATGGACGTCGGCGACCTCCCGCATGAAGACGGCGTAGGTCGTCGGCGGCACGAGCGGCAGCTCCACCGGGCGGCTGCGAGGAAAGCGAGCGACGGCCTCCTCCACGCGCTCGCGGACGAGTGGGTCAGCGAGCTCCGTCCAGGCGACGCCGACCTCGAGCTCCTCGAGCGACTCCAGCACCGCGGGCTCGAGAGCCGGGGCGAGAGCCTGCAGCATCCGCTCGCACGTCTCGACGTCGGCTGCGATCGGGCCGCCCGTGTCGAAGCTCGCGGCGAGCGGCCAGCAGCCGTCGAGGGGGACGAGCCCGTGGGTCGGCTTGTGGCCGACGACGCCGCAGCATGCGGCCGGGATCCGGATCGAGCCGGCGGAGTCGGTCCCGAGCGCCGCGTCGGCGAGGCCGGCGGCGACCGCGGCCGCCGAGCCGCCGCTCGACCCGCCGGCGATGCGGCCCGGGAAGCGAGGATTCGGCACGTCGCCGAAGTGCGGGTTCTCGGACGTCGTCCCGTAGGCGAACTCGTGCAGGTTCGCCTTGCCGACGTCGACGTAGCCTGCGTCCTCGAGCAGCCGCACGGCTGTCGCCGTCTCGCGGGGCACATGTCCGGCGAAGATCGCCGAGCCGTACGTCGTCTCCAGCCCAGCGGTGTCGAACAGGTCCTTCACGGCCAGCCGGATCCCGTCCCGCGGCGACTCCGGCTTAGCCAGCAGGATCGTCATTGATCGAGGCTGCCGCGAAGCGGCCCTTCAGGGGTGCGCGCTCGGAAGCTCGCGATGGCTGCGACGACAAATCAGTCGAGGTACAGGTAGAGGAATGCCACGCCGACGGTGCCGGCGAACAGCAACACGAAGATCCCGAAGAGGGCCCAGCCCAGGATCAGGTTCCGCCGCTCCAGCTCGGGCGTGATCTCCTTCACAGCAGCACCGGGTTCAGGGCGGCCGCGACGAAGAGCAGCGCGAGGTAGAGGAGCGAGTAGTGGAAGAGGACGCCGGCGTTCCGCCGCGTGGGAGAGCGCCGGAGCCGCCACGCCATCCCCAGGAACACGGCGCCGAGCAGCACGGCCGCGGCCGAGTAGACCGGTCCCAGCCAGAAACCGACCGCGAGCGTGAACGCGACCATGACGACCGAGTACCAGACGATCTGCTTCGTCGTCTCGTCGTCGCCGCGGACGACGGGGAGCATCGGCACCTTCGCCGCTGCGTAGTTCTCCTTGATCAGCAGGGCGAGCGCCCAGAAGTGCGGCGGTGTCCAGAGGAAGACGATCAGGAAGAGCCAGAGCGCGGGCAGGCCGAGGTTGCCGCTCGCCGCCGCATAGCCGACGAGCGGCGGCACCGCTCCGGCCGCGCCGCCGATGACGATGTTCTGCGGAGTCGAGCGCTTGAGCCAGCGCGTGTAGACGACGACGTAGAAGAGGTTGCCGACGAGCGCCAGCACAGCGGTCAGGACGTTGACCGTGCTGGCGAGCAGGACGAATGAGAGCGCGGAGAGCGTCAGGCCGAACTCGAGCGCGTGGGCCGGCGTGACCCGGCCGGCCGCCACCGGCCGCTTCTCGGTCCGCTTGCCCATCAGCCGGTCGATGTCCGCGTCGAGGACGTGGTTGAGGGCACTGGCGCCCCCGCACGCCAGCGCGAGGCCGGTCATCGTGGCGGCGAAGAGCCACGGGTCCGGCACGCCGCCCGCGCCGACGAACATCCCGGCCGCGCCGGTCACGAGCAGGAGCGACATGATCCGCGGCTTCGTCAGCGTGATGTAGTCGCGCCACGATCCCGCCGGAACGGTCTCGCCGCGGAAGCACAGTGCCGCCGAGACGGCTGCTGCGGCGAGTGCCGCGGACGCGAGCACGACGTGGAGCCCGTCCGCGGTGAGGGCGGCCGCGGCCCCGAAGAGGACGAGCGCGAGCAGCGCTGGCCCGAGCAGCCGACGGTGCGCCCACCACGCTGCGACGGCGACCGCAGCGAGCGGCGGCACGGCGACCGCCGATGCGAGGTCGTGCCCGACGCCGACGGTGCCGGAGGCGACGGCCAGCACGGTCCCGGCGACGCCGGCGAGCGCAGCGAGCTGGAGCCAGATGCCGGGCCGAGGCCTAGAGCTCACCGCGCTCCTTCAGTGCCCGTCGCAGGTCGTAGAGCGGCCGTGCACTGGTCACGTACGGCACCTCGTCGAAGTTGTGCGCCGGCGGCGGCGAGGTCGTGTACCACTCGAGCGTGTCGCCGAGCCACGGGTCGTTGCCGGCGCGCTTCCCCTTGCGGGACTTGATCGCGTTCCAGGCGAAGATCAGGATCCCGAGCCCCATCACGTAGGAGCCGATCGTCGAGGCGAGGTTGTACTCCTGCAGCAGGCCGGTGTCCTCGTAGGTGTAGATCCGCCGCGGCATCCCGAGCAGGCCGAGCATGTGCTGCGGGAAGAAGGTGACGTTGAAGCCGACGAAGACGAGCCAGAAGCTGAGCTTGCCGAGCCGCTCGTCGAGCATCCGTCCGAAGAACTTCGGCCACCAGTACGTCAGACCGCCGAGGATCGCGAGCAGCGAGCCGCCGAAGAGGACGTAGTGGAAGTGCGCCACGACGTAATAGGTGTCGTGCACCTGCCAGTCGATCGGGAAGGCGGCGAGGAAGATCCCCGAGAGGCCGCCGATGGTGAAGACGCTCACGAACCCGAGCGCGTAGAGCATCGGCGTGTCGAAGTGGATGTTCCCGCGCCAGAGCGTCGCCAGCCAGTTGAAGATCTTCACCCCCGTCGGCACGGCGATGATCATCGAGGCGACCATGAAGAACGCGTTCAGGAAGGCCGGCATGCCGACCGTGAACATGTGGTGGGCCCACACGAGCATCGAGAAGAAGGCGATCCCCGCGGTCGAGAATGCGACCGCCTTGTAGCCGAAGATCGGCTTTCGCGCGAACACCGGGATGATCTCCGAGATCATCCCGAAGGCGGGCAGGACCATGATGTAGACCTCGGGGTGCCCGAAGAACCAGAACACGTGCTGGTAGAGAACGGCGTTCCCGCCCTGGTCCGGCGCGAAGAAGTTCGTCCCCGCCTGGCGGTCGAGCAGGAGCAGCGTCAGCCCCGCCGACAGCGCCGGCAGTACCGCGAGCAGGAGCACGGCGTACGTGCCGATCGCCCAGATGAAGAGCGGCATCCGCGTCCAGCTCATCCCCTGGGTGCGCATGTTCACGATCGTGACGATGAAGTTGATCGCGCCCGCGAGCGACGAGATCGAGAGGATGTGGAGGCCGAGGATCCAGAGATCCTGGCCGTTGCCCTCGCCCTGGAGCGAGAGGGGCGGGTAGGCCGTCCAGCCCGACTTGGCCGCGCCGCCGGCGGCGAAGAACGAGAGCAGCAGGATCATCCCGCCGAAGAGGAAGAGCCAGTAGGAGAGCGCGTTCAGCCGCGGGAAGGCCATGTCTCGCGCGCCGATCATCAGCGGGACGAGGAAGTTGCCGAAGCCGGCCAGGATCGGCACGACGACGAGGAAGACCATCGTCGTCCCGTGCATGGTCATGACCTGGTTGTACGAGTCGCGCGTGAGGAAGTCGCCGTCGGCCTGAGCAAGCTGCGTCCGCATCAGCACTGCCATCAGCCCGCCTGCGAGGAAGAAGACTCCGGACGTGACGATGTAGAGGATCCCGATCCGCTTGTGGTCGACCGTGACCAGCCAGCTCGCGACCCGGCCGCGCTGCCAGGCGGGGATCGGGGTCTCGGCGTTAACCGCCAAGGAGCTCCTCCTCGAGATAGTCGGTCAGCGCCTCCATCTGACGCTCCTCCCAGTCCTTCCCGACCGGCGGCATCTGGTTGCGCCCGTTGCGGACGACCTGTTCGACCGCCTCCGGATCCTCGAGGAGCTGGTTGCCGGAGAGCTGCGGCCCGATGTCGCCCTCGCCCGCGAGGCCGTGGCACTTGCCGCAGGCGCCGCGGAACGTCTCCTCGCCGAGCGTCGACGTCCCCGCCTCCTGCGCCGCCGCCTCCTCCTCGAGCCAGGCGTCGAACTCCTCGCGCGGCATCGCCTCGACCTCGGCCCGCATCACGGCGTGCTGCGTGCCGCAGAACTCGGCGCACTGGCCCTTGTAGGTGCCCGCTGCGTTCGGGTTGAACCAGGTCTCGTTCGTCGTCCCCGGGATCGCGTCGAACTTGCCGCCGAGCGCCGGGATCCACCACGAGTGGATCACGTCGAAGTCGGGCGCCGACACCTCGAGCCGGGTCGTCTGGCCGACCGGGGCGCGCAGCTTGTCGACCGCGATCACGCCGTTCGGGTACGTGAAGTTCCAGTAGTAGCGGTAGCCCTTCACCTGCACCTCGACCCGGTCGGCGGCGGGGACGTCCTGGATCCCCGGCAGCTTGTAGAAGACGAAGGAGCCGATCGCGACCAGGATCAGCACGGGCGCGACGGTCCAGGCGAGCTCGAGGTTCGTGTTGCCGTGCACCTGCGCGCCGTCCATCTCTCGCGCCCGCCGGTCGGCGCGGTAGCGGACGATGAACCAGACGAGCGTCCCCTGGACGATCACGAAGATCGCACCGGTGAAGATCGCGACCCAGTAGTAGCTCTCGTTGATCCCCTCCGCGTTCGGCGAGGCCGGCTCGACGGGTGCGAAGCCGGGGTCGGCCGCGAAGGCTGCGCCGGAGAGGGCGAGCGCGCAGACGACGACAACGGCGAGAGTCCGGCCCACGGGCTGCCATTCTATGAACGTGAACAGGGCGGTGCGCAGCGGAACCCGCGTCCGGCTCCCGGCAGGCGTGGAGCGTCCGACGGAGGTCTACGTCAACGGCGTCGCGCAGCGTCCGGGCGCGGACTACCGCGTCGAGAACGGCTCGCTCGTCTTCTCCCGGGAGCTGGAGCAGGAGGGCAAGCTCGGCTTCTGGCGCTGGACGTCGATCGTCTTCGGCGCCGCGGGCACGTATCGCCGGAACGACGTCGTCGACGTCATCTACGACGCCGTGGGCGGCCGCCGCGGCGTCGCCAGCAACCTCCCGGTCGAGCCCTCCGCCGATCCCTCCTAGCCGCGGCTGCGGGGGTCGAGGTGCTCGACGAGCTGGCCGGCTTCGCCCTGCTTCTCGATCACCCACCAGTCGTCGCCCTTGTCGACGACCGTCTCGATCTCCGGCATCCAGTGCTCGGGCGCGACGAGGAAGTGCCTCGGGTCGGCGCGCACGGCCTCGTATGCGGCCAGCGTCGCCGGCATCTGCAGGCTGCAGTCGGCGTTCGAGCACTCGCAGTAGAACTCGTAGACGTGCTCGTCGTCGCCGTGGACGGACGCGATCGCCTCGATCTGCTCGTTGATCTCACGGAAGAGCGCCTCGTTCTGCGCCAGCCGCCGCTCTCGTGCGTCCATGTCCCCCACGGTACCCGCGAAAAGGCTCAACCGAGTCGCGCCGACCGGGCCGTGGCGGCGCGGAGCATGCTCGCATCCTCCACGGTCAGCTGACCGGGCTCGAGGCGCCAGCCCCAGTTGCCGCTCGGCTCGCCGGGCGTGTTCATGCGCGCCTCGCTGCCGAGCCCGAGCACGTCCTGGAGCGGGACCATCGCGAGGTCGGCGGGGGACGAGAGGGCCAGCTCGATCAGCTCCCACGGCTCGCGGTCGGGGAAGTGCCCGGCCAGCGTGTCCGTGTCGTGCGTGGTCGTGTAGACGACCTGCCGCTCGCGGTGGTTCTCGAGGCGGTGTGGATTGTCCTCGGGCCCCTGGAACGCCCAGAGCATGACGGCCATCCCGGGGAAGCCGAGCCGGTCACGCAACTCGTGCACGTCCGGCGTGATCAGCCCGAGGTCCTCCGCGATCACCGGCAGGTCGCCGAGCTCTGCGGCGACGGCCTCGAAGACGGCGGCGCCCGGGCCCGGCAGCCAGCGGCCGCCGCGCGCGTCCGCCTCGCCCTCCGGGATCGCCCAGAACTCGGCGAAGCCGCGGAAGTGGTCGATCCGGGCCAGGTCGAAGAGCGCGAGCGTGCGGCGCAGCCGTTCGATCCACCAGCGGTAGCCCTCGCTCGCCGCGGCCTCCCAGTCGAAGAGCGGGTTGCCCCAGTGCTGCCCCTCGGGCCCGAGATCGTCCGGCGGCGCGCCGGCGACGAGGCCGGGGAGGAAGAGCTCCGGACGGGCGCGGTGGTCGACGCTCCCGTGCGCGACATAGATCGGAACGTCGCCGATCATCCGGATCCCCTGCTCGGCCGCGTAGGCGCGGAGCGCCTCCCACTCGCGGTCGAAGCGCACCTGGTCCGCGGCGACGCCGCCGGCGGCTTCCCAGTCGTCGATCCAGAACGAATTCGTGCGCCGGTAGGCCGCGAGCTCCCGCCTCGATACAGGCGCCTCCGGCCGGTCGAGGAAGCCCGGCCAGGTGGCAAACGCCGACGCCGCCGCGTAGGGCGAGCCGACGTGGTCGGGCGGCCCGAGCGGGAGCACCTGCCACCAGCTCTGCCCGGCGGCGGCCAGCCAGTCCACGAACGCGTACGCGTCGGCGCCGAGGGTGCCGCCCGGGAGCGAGGTCGGGTGCAGCACGACGCCGCTGGATCGTTGAAGCTTCATCGCCTGTTTGAAGATCGGCCCTCGCTGAAAGTCACCGAACCGTGCCCAAACCCACCGCCAAGCAACCACCGCCCCGGATCCAGATCCACGACGTGCGCCCGCAGATCGACTGCGGACGGTACCCCGTCAAGGTTGCCGAGGGTGATCAGGTCGACGTCTCGGCGACGATCTTCAAGGACGGGCACGACATCCTCCGCGCGGTGATCCGCTACCGCGCGTTCGGCTCGCGCAAGTGGCTCGAAGCGCCGCTGCAGCCGCTCGGCAACGATCGCTGGGCCGGCAGCTTCACGCCGGTGAGCATCGGCCGCTGGCAGTTCACGATCGAGGCCTGGGTCGACCGCTACGCGACCCTCCTCGACGAGCTCGACCGCAAGCTCGCGGCCGGCCAGACCGAGCTCGCGGGCGAGCTCGCCGAGGCCGAGGCGCTCTTCGGCTCCGGAGAGCTGGAGGACTGGCGTGAGCGGGCGGCGAAGCAGGGCGCGAAGGACCGGCACGGGAAGACGGCGCTGCCGAAGCCGCTCGAGGCCGACGTCGAGCGCGCCCGCGCCCGCTTCGGCGCCTGGTACGAGCTCTTCCCCCGCAGCTGGGGCGGGTTCAAGGGGGTCGCCAAGGTGGTCCCGAAGCTCGCCGAGCTCGGCTTCGACGTGATCTACCTGCCGCCGATCCATCCGATCGGCGAGACGAACCGGAAGGGCCGCAACAACGCGCTCGCGGCGGCGAAGGGAGATCCCGGCAGCCCCTGGGCGATCGGCGGCGCGGAGGGCGGCCACGACGCGATCCATCCCGAGCTGGGGACGCTGAAGGACTTCGACGACCTCGTCGCCGCGGCCGGCAAGGCCGGGGTCGAGATCGCGCTCGACTTTGCGATCCAGACCTCGCCCGACCACCCGTGGCTGACCGAGCATCCCGAGTGGTTCAACCGCCGACCGGACGGGACGCTCAAGTACGCCGAGAACCCGCCCAAGCGCTACCAGGACATCTACAACGTCAACTTCGAGTCGGAGGACTGGCCCGGGCTCTGGGAGGCGTTGAAGGAGGTCGTCCTCCACTGGTGCCGCCACGGCGTCCGCGCCTTCCGCGTCGACAACCCGCACACGAAGTCGGTGCCGTTCTGGGAGTGGCTGATCGCGGAGGTGCGCGCCGAGTTCCCGGACACCGTCTTCTTCGCGGAGGCCTTCACGCGGCCGGCGATGATGACCACGCTCGCGAAGATCGGCTTCAGCCAGTCCTACACCTACTTCACCTGGAAGAACACGAAGGCCGAGCTGACCGAGTTCCTGCAGCAGCTGCTCTCGTGGTCGGACTTCTACCGGCCGAACTTCTTCGCGAACACGCCCGACATCCTCCACGAGTACCTCCAGGAGGGCGGCCGGCCCGCCTTCGAGGTGCGGCTCGTGCTCGCAGCGACGCTGTCGCCCTCGTACGGGATCTACTCCGGCTACGAGCACTGCGAGAACGTCCCCGTCGCGCACGGGAGCGAGGAGTACCTCGACTCGGAGAAGTACGAGGTCAAGCAGCGCGCCCTCGACGGGCCGCTGCTGCCGCTCGTCAAGCGGCTGAACGAGATCCGGCGCGCCGAGCCGGCGCTGCAGCGCTTCGAGAACCTGCGCCTGCTCGACACGCACGGCGAGCACGTCTTCGCGTTCTTGAAGGCGCCGGACGTCGCCGTCGCCGCCAACCTCGACCCCGCCAACCCGCGCGAGGACGTCGTCGTCGTCCCGCCCGGGATCGGGCTGCCGGAGGAGTTCCCCGTGCGCGACCTGCTGACGGGCGAGCGCTACCGCTGGCGCCACGGCCGCAACTACGTCGGCCTCGCCCCCGGCGGCGCCCATGTGATGAAGATCGGGGCATGACCCGCCGCCGCCAAGCCGTTCCGAAGCGACATGACGGGGCCAGGACCCCTCACGTCCGTACGGGACGTGTCGGGGCCAGGACCCCACGTGTCCGAAGAGAGCACTCATGAGTGACGTCGAGCGGCACGATCAGCCGGTGCACTGGTTCGAGTCGAATCCGAACTGGTTCAAGACGGCCGTCTTCTACGAGATCCACACGCGCGCGTTCTTCGACGGCAACGACGACGGCTCGGGCGACTTCCGCGGCCTGATGCAGAAGCTCGACTACCTGCAGTGGCTCGGGATCGACTGCATCTGGCTGTTGCCGTTCTACCCCTCGCCGCTCCGCGACGGCGGCTACGACATCGCCGACTTCTACGGGATCAACCCCGACTACGGCACCGTCGAGGACTTCCGCGCCTTCGTCGAGGCCGCGCACGAGCGCGGGATGCGCGTGATCGTCGACCTCGTCATGAACCACACCTCCTCCGACCACCCCTGGTTCCAGGCCTCGCGCGACGACCCGGACGGCCCCTACGGCGACTTCTACGTCTGGTCGGACACCGACGAGCGCTACCAGGACGCACGGATCATCTTCATCGACACCGAGATCTCGAACTGGACGTACGACCCCGTCCGCGGCCAGTACTACTGGCACCGCTTCTTCGGCCACCAGCCGGACCTGAACTACGAGAACCCGGCGGTGCAGGACGCGATGATCGAGGTGCTCCGCTTCTGGCTCGACATCGGACTGGACGGCTTCCGCCTCGACGCCGTGCCCTACCTCTACGAGGAGGAGGGCACGAACTGCGAGAACCTGCCGCGCACGCACGCGTACCTGCAGCGCGTCCGCGCGGAGATCGACGCCAACTACCCGGACCGGGTCCTGCTGGCCGAGGCGAACCAGTGGCCTGACGACGTCGTTGCATACTTTGGTGACGGGGACGAGTGCCACATGGCCTTCCACTTCCCCGCGATGCCGCGGATGTTCATGTCGCTGCGGCGGGAGGAGGCGTTGCCGATGATCGAGATCCTCGACCGCACGCCCCCGATCCCCGACAACGCGCAGTGGGGTCTCTTCCTCCGCAACCACGACGAGCTGACGCTCGAGATGGTCACGGACGAGGAGCGCGACTACATGTACGAGGAGTACGCCAAGGATCCGCGGATGAAGCTCAACCTCGGGATCCGGCGCAGGCTCGCCCCGCTGCTCGACGGTGGCCGCGACGAGATCGAGCTGATGCACGCGATCCTCTTCTCGCTCCCGGGCTCGCCGGTGCTCTACTACGGGGACGAGATCGCGATGGGCGACAACGTCTACCTCGGCGACCGCGACGGCGTCCGGACGCCGATGCAGTGGACCGGCGACCGGAACGGCGGCTTCTCGCGCGCCGATTTCGCCCAGCTCTTCCTGCCGCCGCTGATGGACCCCGTCTACGGCTTCCAGGCGGTGAACGTGGAGGCGCAGCTACGCCTGCCGACCTCGCTGCTGCGCTGGTTGCGCCGCTTCGTCGAGCTGCGCAAGCAGCACCCCGTCTTCGGCCTCGGCGACTACCGGGTGCTGCGGCCGGACAACCCGAAGATCTTCGCGCACATCCGCTCGTTCTCCGAGGACATCGTCCTCTGCGTCCACAACCTCGCTCGCACGGCGCAGGCGGTCGAGCTCGACCTCTCCCCGTTCGAGGGCCGCGTGCCCGTGGAGCTGCTCGGCAACACGCCCTTCCCGCGGATCGGCGAGCTGCCGTACCTGCTCACCCTCGCTCCGCGCGGCTTCTTCTGGTTCCAGCTCCAGGACCCTGCCGATGCCGACTGACCTGAAGAGCCGGATCGAGTCCGGCGACCTCCGCTTCCTCGACGGTCTCGTCCTGCTCGGCACGATGGCCTCGCAGCGCTGGTTCGGCGGCAAGTCGAAGGACGTCCTGGACGCGCGCGTCCTCGACGCCGGCGTCGCACGCGGCGAGCCGCCGATCCTCGCGATCGCGATTGTGGAGGTGCGGTACGGCCTGCAGACGCACGACCTCTACCACCTGCCGCTCGGATTCCGCCCCTCCGAGGAGGGCTGGAACGAGTCGGTGGTCGCGGAGACCGAGGGCTGGGTCGCCTACGACGCGATCGCGGATCCCGAGCTGGCGCGCCGGATCCTCGAGCTGGCCCGGACCGACTCCACGCTCGAGACCGGCGAGGCGACGATCGTCTTCCGGCAGACCGGGGAGCTGCCGGCGGAGCTCGACGAGGTGCGGCCGATGGGCGCCGAGCAGTCGAACAGCTCGCTGGTGCTCGACGAGCAGCTCGTGCTCAAGCTCTACCGCCGGATCGCGCCCGGGATGAACCCGGAGCTCGAGGTGCTCCGCTTCCTCACCGAGCGCGGCTTCGAGCACACCGCGGCGCTCCAGGGCTACGTCTCGTACGAGGGCCGCCCGCTCGAGGCGACGCTTGCGATCGTGCAGGAGTTCGTCCCGGCTCAGGGCGACGGCTGGGAGCTGGCGCGCGACACGCTCGCGCGCGGCGAGGCCGACTGGCTCCCCGACCGAGCGCGGCGGCTCGGCCAGGTGACCGCACTTCTGCACAACGCGCTCGCGTCCGATCCCGGCGACCCGCACTTCGCGCCCGAGGACCCGAGCACCGAGGCGCTGGCACTTCTCTCCGCGTCGATCGACGAGGAGATCGAGCAGGTCTTCACCGCGTTGCCCGACTCCCCGGCCCTCGAGCAGGTCCGGGGTCGCGGCGAGGAGGTGCGCGACCACCTGCGCTCGCTCACGAATATCGGTCACGTGGGCCGGGTGATCCGGACGCACGGCGACTACCACCTCGGCCAGGCGCTGTGGACCGATGCGGACGACTGGGTGATCCTCGACTTCGAAGGCGAGCCGGCCCGTTCGGTGCCCGAGCGGCGCCGCAAGATCTCTCCGCTGCGCGACGTCGCCGGGATGCTGCGCTCGTTCGCCTACGCCGCCTCGGCGGCGCGGATCCAGCGGAACGTCGAGCCGCCGGAGGACTGGGAGCAGCGCTGCCGCTCCGAGTTCCTCGACGGCTATCTCGAGACGGCCGACCCGGCGCTGCTGCCGTCCAGTCGCGACCAGGCCGAGCGGCTGTTGACGGTCTTCGAGCTCGAGAAGGCCGTCTACGAGCTCCGCTACGAGCTGCACAACCGGCCTGACTGGGTCGCGATCCCTGTCGCCGGGATCCTGCGGATGCTGGAGCTGCAGTGAGCCTAGGCTTGACGGAGCTCACCCCGGGAGCGGAGGTGCCGGCTTTGCCGGCGCTGGAGCGGGAAGAGTTGAGCGTAGGCTTGACGGAGGCTCACCCCGGGAGCGGAGGTGCCGGCTTTGCCGGCGCTGGAGCGGGAACAGTGAAGCTCGGGGAGCTCGATCTCCACCTCGCGGGCGAGGGGCGGCACGAGCGGATCTACGAGCGCCTCGGCGCGCACCTGACCGACGACGGGATCTCGTTCGCAGTCTGGGCGCCGAATGCGCGGGGGGTGTCGGTCGTGGGCGACTGGAACCTCTGGGACGGGCGCGCACAGCCGCTCGAGCCGCAAGGCGCGTCCGGGATCTGGGCCGGCATCGTCCCCGACGCCTCCGAGGGGCACGCTTACAAGTTCGAGGTGCACGGCGCCGACGGGCACCTGCGGCTGAAGGCCGACCCCTTCGCGTTCCACGCCGAGATCCCACCGAAGACGGCGTCGCGCATCTACCACTCACGCTACGAGTGGGGCGACGACGCGTGGCTCGAGCGTCGGCGGGCGTTCGAGCAGCTGCAGGAGCCGATCTCGATCTACGAGGTGCACGCCGAGTCGTGGCGGCTCGGGCTCGGCTGGAAGGAGCTGGCGGAGCAGCTCGTCGCCTACGCCGGCGACCTCGGCTTCACGCACGTCGAGTTCCTGCCGGTGATGCACCACCCGTTCTCCGGCTCCTGGGGCTACCAGGTGACCGGCTTCTACGCGCCCGTCTCGACGATGGGCGACCCGGACGAGTTCCGCGCGCTCGTCGACGCGCTCCATCAGGCCGGGATCGGCGTCATCCTCGACTGGGTGCCGGCCCACTTCCCGCGGGACGAGTTCGCGCTGGCGCGGTTCGACGGCACGGCGCTGTACGAGCACGAGGACCCGCGGCGCGGCTCGCATCCCGACTGGGGGACGCTGATCTTCAACCTCGGACGCAACGAGGTGCGCAACTTCCTGCTCGCGAACGCGCTCTACTGGCTGCGCGAGTACCACGCCGACGCGCTTCGGGTCGACGCGGTCGCGTCGATGCTCTATCTCGACTACTCGCGCAAGCACGGCCAGTGGGTGCCGAACGTCCACGGCGGGCGCGAGGACCTCGAGGCCGTCTCGTTCCTGCGCGAGCTGAACGAGGTCGTGTACGGCCGTGAGCCGGGCGTGATGACGATCGCGGAGGAGTCGACGGCCTGGCCGGGTGTCTCCCGCCCGACCTACCTCGGCGGCCTCGGCTTCGGCTTCAAGTGGAACATGGGCTGGATGCACGACACGCTCGAGTACGTGTCGAAGGAGCCGGTGCACCGCCGCTTCCACCATCACGAGCTCACGTTCTCGATGGTCTACGCCTGGAACGAGAACTTCGTCTTGCCGCTCTCCCACGACGAGGTCGTGCACGGGAAGCGCTCGCTGCTGGGGAAGATGCCCGGTGATCGCTGGCAGCGCTTCGCGAACCTGCGCGCGCTGTACGGCTACATGTGGGCGCACCCCGGCAAGCAGTTGCTCTTCATGGGCGGCGAGTTCGCGCAGGAGAAGGAGTGGAGCGAGCCGGCAGGGTCGCTCGACTGGCACCTGCTCGACGAGGCCGACCACGCGGGGATGCTCGCGCTGATCCGCGATCTCAACGCCGTCTACGCGGACGAGCCGGCGCTCTGGCAACTCGACCACTCGCACGAGGGCTTCGTCTGGCTGGAGCCGAACGCGGTCAACGAGAACGTGCTCGCGTTCGCGCGCCGCACCGAGGACGGGAAGCGCTGGGTCGTCGTCGCGTGCAACTTCTCGCCTGTGGTGCGCGAGGGCTGGCGCCTCGGCCTGCCGCAGCCCGGCACGTGGCACGAGATCCTGAACACGGACTCCCGCTTCTACGGCGGCGGCGACGTCGGCAACGGGCTCGGGATCGAGGCCGAGAAGACGCCGTGGAACGAGCAGCCGCAGTCGGCCGAGGTCACGCTGCCGCCGCTGGGCGTGGTCTGGCTCGCGCCGGGCGCGCCGCGCGCGGCCTGAGCTTGTGTTTCTGTAACACAAGCTCGTCAGAGACCGCAGAACGGCTTGGTGAAGCCGTCCCCATCGAGGATGGGAGCTTGTGTTTCTGAAACACAAGCTCCTCGGGCGCGTGGGTAGTGTGGAGGAGTGGAGCGGGTCAACAGCATCGAGGTCGAGGGGCTCGTCCGGGAGTTCAAGAAGGGCCCCCGGGCGGTCGATGGGATCGACCTCCACGTCGACCCGGGTGAGATCTACGGCTTCCTCGGCCCGAACGGCGCCGGCAAGTCGACGACCGTGCTGATGCTGACGACGCTGCTGCCGCCCACGGCCGGGACCGCGCATGTCGGCGGCTACGACGTCGTCCGCGAGGGCCCGAAGGTGCGGAGCGTGATCGGGGCCGCCCTCCAGGAGGCCGCGCTCGACCCGATGCTGACCGGGCGCGACCACCTGCGGCTGCAGGCGACGCTGCAGGGGATCCCGCGCGCCGAGCGGAAGGTGCGGGCGGAGGAGCTGCTCGAGCGGGTCGGGCTCAGCGAGGCGGCGGACCGGAAGATCGGCGGCTACTCCGGCGGGATGAAACGCCGGCTCGACCTCGCCCTCGCGCTCGTGCACCGGCCGAGGATCCTCTTCCTCGACGAGCCGACGACCGGCCTCGACATCCAGAGCCGCACCGCTCTCTGGGACGAGGTGGCGAGGCTCGCGCGGGACGACGGCGTCACCGTCTTCCTGACGACGCAGTACCTCGAGGAGGCGGACGTGCTCGCCGACCGGGTCGGGATCATCGACCACGGGCACATCGTCGCCGAGGGGACGCCGAAGGCCCTCAAGGCCGAGATCGGCCTGCCGAGCGTCCACGCGGCCCCCATCGAGCAGGACGATCGGGACCGGCTCGTCTCCGCGCTCGCCCCCTACGGCGAGTCGCTCGACGGCGGTACGGGCGACGTCGTCGTCCGGCTGCGCGAGGGCCTCGCGGGCCTGCCCGCGGTCGTGCGCGCGGTGGACGACGCAGGACTCACCCTCGCCCACCTCGAGATCCAGGCCCCGTCGCTCGACGACGTCTTCCTCGCCAAGACCGGCCGCTCGCTCGAGGGCGCCGGCGACGACGAGCCGGAAGCGGCCGAGCCCGCGGCGTGACCGGTGCGCGAACCGGCTTCCTCGCGCAGGTCGGCGCGGTCGCTCGACGCTCGATCGTCCGGACGAGCCGCCAGCCGGCGGCCGTCATCTTCCCGCTGATCTTCCCGATGCTGCTCCTGCTCGTGAACTCGGGCGGCCTCGAAGCGTCGACCAAGCTGCCCGGGTTCCCGACCGACTCCTTCGTCGCCTTCGCGCTCGCCGTCCCGTTCATCCAGGGCGCGCTCTTCTCGACGATGAACGCGGGCACGGATCTTGCACGGGACATCCAGACCGGCTTCCTGAACCGTCTCTCGCTGACCTCGATGCGCGGCGTCGCCCTGATCGCGGGACTGCTCGCAGGGGCCGTCGTCCTCGGCCTCGTCCAGGCGTGCTTCTACATCGTCGTCGGGCTGATCGTCGGCGTCGACTTCGCGGCCGGCTTTCTCGGGATCCTCGTGCTGCTTCTGTTCTCGGCTTTGATCTCGGTCAGCTTCGGCGCGCTCGGTCTCTTCCTGGCGCTGCGCACGGGCTCGGGCGAGGCGATCCAGGGGTTGTTCCCGCTCCTCTTCGTCTTCCTCTTTCTGTCCTCGATGAACACGCCGCGGGACCTGATCGACGTCGACTGGTTCCGCTTCGTCGCGAGCGTGAACCCCGTCTCGTACCTGATCGAGTGCGTCCGGAGCCTGATCATCACCGGCTGGGACGGGAGGGCGCTCGCGCTCGGCTTCGGGCTCGCCGTCGTGATCGGGATCGTCGCCGTCTCCGTCGCGACGCTCTCGCTCAAGGATCGGCTGCTGCGGACATGAGGATCTGGCCTGTTGCTGCCGGGGTGGCGTGGCGGACGCTCAAGAACGTCTTCACGAACCCGGCGCTCTTCTTCCCGTCCCTGATCTTCCCGCTCTTCTTCTTCACCGCGTTCGCGGGCGGCCTCTCGCAGGTCGGGGACGTGCCCGGGTTCGACTTTCCGCCCGGCTACACCGCGTTCCAGTTCTGCTTCGTCCTGATCCAGTCGGCGGCATTCGGGGGCGTCTTCACCGGCTTCGGGATCGCCCGCGACTTCGAATCAGGCTTCGCCCGGCGGCTGCTGCTCGCGGCGCCGAACCGGTCCGGAATCGTGCTCGGCTATGCGCTCGCCGCGCTCCTGCGCTGGATCGTGACGGCGGTGGTGCTCACCGTCGTCGCACTGATCGCCGGGATGAACGTCTTCGGTGGGGCGGTCGACGTCTTCGGCATGTACGCGCTCGCGCTCCTGATCAACGTCGCCGGGCTGCTCTGGGCCTGCGGGATCGCCATGCGCTTCCGGACGATCCAGGCCGGGCCGATCATGCAGATGCCCGTCTTCCTGATCCTCTTCTTCGCGCCCGTCTACGTCCCGCTCGCGCTGCTGACCGGCTGGATCGAGGCGGTGGCGACGCTGAACCCGCTCACCTACGTGCTCGAGGCCGTGCGCAGCATGCTTGCCGGCGACGAGATCCACGTCTTCTCGGCGTTCGTGATCGCCGTCGGCCTCGTCGTGCTCTTCACGGTCTGGTCGCTGCGCGGCCTGCGCAAGGCCGAAGCCGCCGGCTGACGGCTAGTACCCTCGAAAGCCGTGTTTTCGACTCGAAGCCAGCTCGGGCAGCGCCCGCTCGGAGCCACCCCCGCCGCCGGCGGCGTCGTCTTCCAGACGTGGGCGCCGCAGGCGACCGACGTCGCCGTGCGCCTCAAGGGCCGCGACCATCCTCTCGCCGAGGAGGGGGACGGCTGCTGGGCGGGGGAGGTCGCCGCGGCGGCGGGGGACGACTACGTCTACGTGCTCGACGGGGAGCCGTGGCCGGACCCACACTCCCGCTGGCAGCCGGAGGGCGTGCGCGGGCCGTCGCGCGTCCTCGACACGGCGAGGTGGGAGATCGCGCCGGCCCCGGAGCTCGACCGCGACGAGCTCGTCCTCTACGAGCTCCACGTGGGCACGTTCTCACCGGAGGGCACCTTCGACGGGGTCGTGCCGCGGCTGCGGGCGCTCCGCGAGCTGGGCGTGTCCGTGATCGAGCTGATGCCTGTCGCGACGTTCCCCGGCGAGCGCGGCTGGGGCTACGACGGGCTCTACACGTTCGCTCCGCATCCCGCCTACGGCGGGCCGGCGGGGCTGGCGCGCCTCGTCGACGCGGCACACCGTGAGGGCCTCGGCGTCGTGCTCGACGTCGTCTACAACCACATCGGGCCCGGGAACGAGGCGCTGCGCGCGTTCGGCCCGTACTTCACCGGCCGCTTCGGCGAGACGCCGTGGGGCGAGGTGCTCGACTACGCCGAGACGGGCGTGCGCGAGTGGGCGCTCCAGAACGCCGAGCTGTGGGTGCGGGACTACCGGATCGACGGCCTCCGGCTCGACGCCGTCCATGCGGTCCGCGACGACTCTCCCGTGCACGTGCTGGCCGAGCTCGCCGAGCGAGTCCGGGCCGCGAACCCGGAGGCGCTGATCATCAGCGAGATGGGATCACCGGACTTCCGCCCGCTCGAAGAGTGGGGGCACGACGCGATGTGGCTCGACAGCCTCCACCACGCGCTCCACGTCGCGCTGACCGGCGAGCGGGACGGCTACTACGCCGAGTTCGACGGCTCGATGGCGCAGATCGCCGCCGAGCTCGGGCGGCCGGAAGGAGCGAGGATCGTCGCGGCCGCGCAGAACCACGACCAGGTCGGCAACCGCGCGCTCGGCGACCGGCTCCCGGACGCCAAGCGGCGCGTCGCCGCTGCCATCGTTCTCTTCAGCACCTTCACACCGCTCCTCTTCCAGGGCGAGGAGTACGGCGAGCAGGCCCCGTTCCGGTTCTTCACCGATCACATCGACCCGTTCATCGCCGATGCGACGCGCGAAGGACGCCGGCGCGAGTTCCGCCACTTCGCCGGCTTCACCGGCGGGGTGCCCGACCCGCAGGACACCGAGAGCTTCGAGCTGTCGAAGCTCTCGCCGCGGGAGCCGGAGCCGCTCTACGTCGAGCTGCTCCGCCTCCGGCGCGAGCTCCCGCGCGAGCTCGAGGTCTCCTTCGACGAGGACGCACGGACGCTCGAGCTGCGCCGCGGACGGGTGACGCTGCGCGCCGACTTCGCCCGCGAGACCGTGGAGCTCGACGCGTGAGGGTCTGGCCCGGCCAGCCGTTTCCGCTCGGCCCGGAGTGGGACGGCGAGGGCACGAACTTCTCGCTCTTCTCCGAGCACGCGGAGAAGGTCGAGCTCTGCCTGTTCGACGACTCCGGCCGAGAGACGCGCTACGAGCTGACCGAGCGGACTGCGTTCAACTGGCACGGCTACCTGCCCGGGGTCGGCCCCGGTCAGCGCTACGGCTATCGCGTGCACGGGCCCTGGGCGCCCGAGCAGGGGCACCGCTTCAACCCCAAGAAGCTGCTGATCGACCCGTACGCGAAGGCGATCGAGGGACTGGTCCGCTGGGAGCTCGCGAACACGCTCCCGTACGTCCCGGGCGAGGAGGACGCCGACCTCGAGCGCGACGACGAGGACGACGCCGAGGCGATCCCGAAGGGAATCGTGATCGACGAGTCGTTCGACTGGGAGGGCGATCGCCAGCTCCGGACGCCCTGGCACGACACCGTCATCTACGAGGTGCACGTCAAGGGGTTCACAAAGCAGCTCGAGGGCGTACGGGAGGACCTGCGCGGCACCTACGCCGGCCTCGCCTCCGAGGCGTCGCTCGAGTACCTGACCTCGCTCGGCGTCACCGCGGTCGAGCTGCTCCCGGTGCACCACATCGTCGACGAGCAGGCGCTGGCCGACAAGGAGCTGACGAACTACTGGGGCTACAGCTCGATCGGCTACCTCGCCCCGCATGCCGGCTACGCGGCGACCGGCTCGACCGGCGACCAGGTCCGGGAGTTCAAGGGGCTCGTGAAGGCGATGCACCGCGCCGGGATCGAGGTGATCCTCGACGTCGTCTACAACCACACCGCCGAGGGCAACCACCTCGGCCCGATGCTCTCCTTCAAGGGCATCGACAACCTCTCCTACTACCGCACCGTGCCCGGTGACGCACGCCACTACATGGACTACACGGGAACGGGCAACTCGCTCAATCCCGTCCATCCCGCCGTGCTGCGGCTGATCATGGACTCGCTCCGCTACTTCGCGATCGAGTGCCACGTCGACGGCTTCCGCTTCGACCTCGCCTCCGCGCTCGCGCGCGAGCTCCACGAGGTCGACCGGCTCTCGGCCTTCTTCGACATCATCCACCAGGACCCGGTCCTCTCCCAGGTGAAGCTGATCGCGGAGCCGTGGGACGTCGGCGAAGGCGGCTACCAGGTCGGCAACTTCCCCGTGCTCTGGACGGAGTGGAACGGGATCTACCGCGACACGATGCGCGACTTCTGGCGCGGACAGGCGCCCGTGAGCGAGTTCGCGAAGCGGTTCACCGGCTCGAGCGACCTCTACCAGCACGACGGCCGCAGACCGTTCGCGTCGATCAACTTCATCACCGCCCACGACGGCTTCACTCTGCGTGACCTCGTCTCCTACAACGAGAAGCACAACGAGGCGAACCTCGAGGGGAACGCCGACGGGGACAACCACAACCGCAGCTGGAACCACGGTGTCGAGGGGGAGACCGACGATCCCGCGATCAACCTCCTGCGCGAGCGGCAGCAGCGGAACTTCCTCGCCACGCTCTTCCTCTCGCAGGGCGTCCCGATGCTTGTCGCCGGCGACGAGCTCTCGCGCACCCAGGGCGGGAACAACAACGCGTACTGCCAGGACAACGAGATCTCCTGGCTCGACTGGGAGCTCGACGACCGCCGCCGGCACCTGCTCGAGTTCACGAAGCGGCTGATCGACTTCCGCACCCGCCACCCCGTCTTCCGCCGCGCCGACTTCCTCACGGGCGAGGAACGGCTCGGCTCGGGGTCGCCCGACGTCTGGTGGTTCCGCCCCGACGGCCGCAAGATGACGCAGCGCAACTGGCAGGCGGGCGACCTGAAGACGCTCGGGGTCTTCCTGAACGGCGCCGAGATCCCGACCGTCAGCCCGCAGGGCGCGCCGGTGATCGACGACAGCTTCCTGATCCTCTTCAACGCCCAGGAGGAGGACGTCGTCTTCACCCTCCCGGCCGTGGGCTATGGCCGCCGCTGGGTGCACGAGCTCTCGACCGCCGAGCCCGACATCGAACCGGGCTCGGAGGTCTATCCGGCGCGCGGTGTGATCGCGGTCGAGAACCGCTCGCTCGTCATCCTCCGCCGGATCGCGTGAGCGCGGCGCGCGCGACCTACCGGCTCCAGCTGGGGCCCGGGCTCGGCTTCCGCGAGGCGCGTGCGCTCGTGCCGTACCTCGCGGAGCTGGGCATCTCGCACCTCTACCTCTCGCCGTCGCTCCAGGCGCGGCGCGGCTCGACGCACGGCTACGACGTCGTCGACCCGACCAGCGTCTCGGACGAGCTCGGCGGCGAGGAGGAGCTCCGCGTCCTCGCCGCGGCGGCGGGGCAGGCGGACCTCGGGGTCGTGCTCGACATCGTCCCGAACCACATGGCTGCGGCGGACGAGAACCCGTTCTGGCGAGATCCGCTCTGGCGCGCGAAGTTCTTCGACCTCGACTGGCGCACCGGCGTGCACCGCCGCTTCTTCGACGTCGGCGAGCTCGCAGGCGTGCGGATGGAGGATCCCGAGGTCTGGGAGGTCACGCACGCCAAGGTGATCGAGCTGGCGCGCGCCGGTGTGATCGACGGCGTCCGGGTCGACCACCCGGACGGGCTCTCCAACCCGCGCCGCTACCTCGAGCGCCTGCGCGAGGCCGGGATCGAGCGCATCTGGGTCGAGAAGATCCTCGAGCCCGGCGAGCGGCTCCGCTCCGACTGGCCGGTCGAGGGGACGACGGGCTACGAGTTCCTCAACGACGTGACCGCGCTCTTCGCCGACCCGCGGGCCGAGGAGCCGCTGACGCGCCTCTACCGCGAGCTGACGGGTGAGGGCCGGCCGTTCCCGGAGGTCGCGGCCGAGGCGAAGCGCGAGCAGGCCGTCTCGACGTTCGCCGAGGAGGCATCACAGCTCGCCGCGAAACTGCCGTTCGAGGCGGACGTCGCCGACGCGCTCGCCTCCTTTCACGTCTATCGGACGTATGTCGATCCGGAGACCGGCCAGGTCGCCGACGCCGATCGCACTGCGGTCGAGGAGGCGTGCCTGCCGGGCGAGCTCGCGCGGATCCTGCTGCTCGAGGAGCGCGGGCACGACGCCTTCGTCCTCCGCTTCCAGCAGACCACGCCGCCGGTGCACGCGAAGGGCGTCGAGGACACGGCCTTCTACCGCTGGAATCGCTTCGTCGCTCTCAACGAGGTGGGCGGCGACCCGGGCCGCTTCTCACTTCCCGTCGCTGCGTTCCACGAGGCGAACCTCGTGCGGCCGGCGGGCGGCCTGCTCACGACGACGACGCACGACACGAAGCGGAGCGGCGACGTGCGCGCGCGGCTGCTCGCGATCGCGGCCGATCCGGCCGCGTGGGAGTCGGTCGTCCGCGACCGGATCGCCGGCTGGCGCGACCCGAACGAGGCCTACCTGATCCTCCAGACCGTCGTCGGCGCCTGGCCGCTGACTCCGGCGCGGCTCGAGCTCTACCTCGAGAAGGCGCTTCGCGAGGCGAAGGTGAACACGACGTGGCTCGAGCAGGACCACGAGTGGGAGGCGGGGGCGAAGGCGTGGGCCGCGAGCCTGCTCGCGGACGAGGAGCTCGGCGCGTACGCGTCGCGGCTGTCGGAGCGCGCGAAACGGATCGTGCTCGGGACGACGCTGCTGAAGCTGACCGTTCCGGGTGTCGCCGACCTCTACCAGGGTGACGAGCTTCCGTACTTCGCTCTCGTCGACCCCGACAACCGCCGCCCGGTCGACTTCGAGCTGCGCCGGCGGCTCCTGGGCTCGGCGGAGGAGCCGCCGAAGCTGCGCCTGATCCGGGAGACGCTGGCGCTGCGCGCGCGCCGGCCCCAGGCGTTCGCGGGCGTCTACGAGCCGGTCGAGGCGGGCGAGGACGTGGTCGCGTTCACCCGCGGCGACGAGGTGCTCGTGGCGGTAGCGGTGCGCGGCGACCTGTCACGCTTCCGTGCCCCGCCGGGCGAGTGGCGCGACGTCCTTCGTGACGAGACCGTCCTCCTCGCCGAACGGAGCTAGGACGAAGCGCGAATGAGGACTACGCTTGAGCTCGAGATGAAGGGGCTGTTGTCGCGCCGCCGAGACCGCCTGCTCGAGCTCGACGAGGTCGAGCGGCGACTGAAGCCGTTCGGGCGCCGGTACGTGGGCGTCCGCGAGATCCCGCTCGACGCGCTTGTCGGCACGGACGGCCGCGCCAGCTCCTTCACCCGCGACTTCCGTCCGCTGCATGCCTTCAGCCGCGACCGGATGCGCTCGCTCGAGCGAGCATTCGCCGACGGCGCCTTCCCGCCGATCGTCGCGGTCAAGCTCGGTGAGACGTACTTCGTGATCGACGGTCATCACCGCGCCGCCCTCGCGCGACGCGGGGGCGCTGAGATGATCGACGCCGACGTGACGGAGCTGATCGCGCGCGTCCCTCTCCCGGCCGGGGCCGACATGCTCGAGGTCGTCAACCGGGAGCTCGAGCGGATCTTCCTCGAGGACAGCGGGCTTGCCGAGGCCCGCGCCGGCGTGCGCGTCTCGGTCAGCCGGCCCGCGCACTACCTCGAGCTGCTGGAGAACATCCAGGTGCACGGGTACCACATGATGCGGGGATCTGGACGCGTGCTCGAGGACGCGGAGATCGCGGCGGACTGGTGGGACGCGATCTACACGCCGACGCTCGAGGCGATCGACGGCCTGCGCCTCGGCCGCCTCTACCGGGATGCCCCGCCCGGAGACCTGTTCCTCGTTCTCCACCGCCACCGGCGGGATGCGTTCCCCTCGACCGGCTGTCCGCACCTCGCGCAGACCGTCGTCTCGGTGATGGGCGACGGCAGGCGGCGGGGTCGGCTGCGGCTCCCCGGCAGCGGGCGCCGTTCGCCCGCCTAGGCCTAGAGGTTGTGCGCTTCGGGGTGGCGTGGCTCGTAGAGCATGATGTCGTCTGCGCCCGGCACTTCGAGCATCAGTGTCCGACCGAAGCCCAGCTCCTGGACCGGGCCGTTGAACTCAGCTCCCTTCTGCGCGAGATCGGCCCGGGTCGTCTCGATGTCATCGCACATGAGCGAGATCGAGTGGTGACGAGGGCTGTCGTACGACACGCCCGCATGAACGTCACTCGTCGGGTGCACGCCGAGTTCGCTCGGGCCGCTCTTGAAGATGAGCCAGCCGGGTGTCGCCTCCTCCTCCACATGGGGCCAGCCGAGGACGTCTCGTAGAAACGACCGCGTGGCTGACCGGATCGTCCGAGTAGATCAGGAGATGGACAGCTGTGATCACCGAGGACGGAGCTCAGGCAGACGACTAGTCCAATACGACGACCGTGCACCCCGTGACGTAGGTCGCCGGCCCGGTCACGGTCCAGCTGAGACTGAACGTCATCCCACGGAATCCAGCGACGTCCTCTGGAGCGAACTTCACGTCCGCTTGCCCGTTCCCTCTCGCATTGGTGACAAGGGTTGCCGTCGGGAAGGCGAGAGCAGGGCCGCTGCAATCGAGGCTCGTCGGGAAGACGTTCAGGGTGACCTGGTACGTCCCGGGTACCGCGTCGCGAAGCGTGTAGATCTCGTGCGCGTACACCTCCGGGCCGTTCGCATGGATGTTCACGACGGCTCCGCCGCCCGGAGCGCCTGCCAATCCGGCGAGCTCCAAGCGTTCCGTGTGGTAAACGGCATCGGCGGCAGCGGCGCCGGCGAGCGCTGCGGCACCGAGAGCGACCGCAACCAGGCCAAAGAGTCCCCGCATCGCTCCTCCTCTCAGGGCACGACGAAGGCACGCATGCTAGTACAGAAAGTCACGAAATGCCAAGCCCTGCACACAGCAGGCCCCCTGAAACCGTTGCCGCGGCGACGAGATCGCTCTTCAGGACACCTCGCGTGGTGCCGACGCGAGGAGGGTGGTCGTGCCCATGCTCATCGCCGTCGGGTTCGCTCTCGGACTGCTCGTCGGGCGGTGGTGGGCGCTGACAGCGGCAATCGGTTTCGGTGCGTGGGTCGCGATCGTGGCCGAGCTGGAAGTGCCGGGCTGGTTCTTGGGCCTCTGGTACGGCGCTATCGGGTTTGCGGGCATCGGCGCCGGCATCGTTGCCCGCCGCGCCATCGACCGCCTGCGTCACACGGCCTAGTCGGGCTGGGGAGCGCGCTCGAGCACGCGCAGGCAGACCTCGACGACACGGGGGTCGAACTGCGTTCCGGCCGCCTCCTCGAGCCGCCGCAGCGCCTCCCCGGGCGCCAGCGCGTCCCGGTAGGGCCGGTCAGTTGTCATCGCGTGGTACGCGTCGCAGGCGAAGATGATCCGCGCCTCGAGGGGAATCTCCTCGCCGGCCTTCCGGTCCGGGTATCCGGCGCCGTCCCAGCGCTCGTGGCACGCCCGCACGATCCCGCAGACGTCCTGGAGCTGGTCGATCGGGGCGATGATCTTCGCTCCCAGCTCGGGGTGCGTCTCGATCAGCTGGCGCTCGTCGTCGTTCAGCGGGCCGGGCTTGAGCAGAATCGAGTTCGGGATCCCGATCTTGCCGATGTCGTGGAAGAGGGCGCCGAGCTCGAGCCGCTTCAGCGTCTCGCCGTCGAGGCCGAGCTCCCGGCCGACGAGCAGCGCCGTGTCGGTGATCCAGCGCGCGTGCGACGAGGTGTACTCGTCGCGGGCCTCGAGCGCGTTGGCGAGTGCCTCGACGGTGGAGAGGAACGTTCGCTCGAGCCCTTCGAACGAGGAGGCATTCGCGATCGCGAGCTTGGCCTGGTGGGCGAGCCCGCCGAGCAGCTCGAGCTCGCGGTCACCGAAGTCGGTCGCCTCGGGCGACTCGACCGCGATCGCACCCCAGCGGCCATCGACCGAGAACGGGGCGAGCACAGCGGGCGGGTCGGAGAGGACGAACGGCCCCACCGTCTCGCTCAGCGAGCCGTTGCGGATCCGTTCGCCGACCAGCGAATCGGTGCCGACCCTCGCGCGCTCGACCACCTCCCCCGACGGCTCCTGCAGCCAGAGCGACGCATGCGGAGCGGAGAGCAGCTGCGCGGCACCTTCGACGACGCGCCCGAGCACGCGCTCGAGGCCCTCGGCGGCCGCCAGGTCGCGGCCGAACTCGAGCAGCGCCTTGGCGCTCTCGGCCTCGCGCCGCTGCGCCTCGTAGAGCCGCGCGTTTTCGAGTGCAACCGCGGCATGGCCGGCGAGAACCTCGAGCAGGCGCAGGTCGTCCTCGTCGAACTGGCTCAGGCCGAGCTTCGAGACCACGATCGCGCCGGTGACGTGCGTGCCGTAGTTGAGCGGCACGGCGATGATCGACTCCTCGATCTTGGCGGTGCCCTCGACCTCGACCGCGAACTCGCAGGTGGAGGCGTCGTCGAGCAGCAGCGGGTCGCCGGTCTCGACGACGTGCCCGGTCAGGCCTTCGCCGACCCGGGCGCGGAAGACCTTGGCGATGTTCCGGTCGGGCGCGGTCAGGTCGCCCTGGAAGGCGATCGGGGTCAGTTCCTCGCCGTCGCGGACGAAGATGCGGCAGTTGTGGTAGTCGATCAGCTGCCGCAGCTCGTTCGCGATCGCCATCCCGATCTCGCCGATGTCGCTCGAGCGGTTGAGCTTGCCGGCCAGCGACTGGAGCATCTTCAAGTGAGCGATCGAGCGGATGTCCTCGCGGCGCGCGTCGCTGCCGTCCGGCCGCTCGGTGTCGGAGTCGTCGAAGAAGACGACTCGGTTCTTGCCGCGCGCCTTTGCCGTCATCATCGCCGCCTCGGCGCACGCCACCAGCTCGCGCGGGTTGGCCGCGTGCTCCGGCCCCTGCGCGATCCCGATCGAGACCGAGATCCGGCCGGCGAGCTCGAGCTCGATCGCGTCGAGCCGGTCCGCCAGCCGCGTCGCGAGCGCCACCGTCTGCGCCTCGTGGCTGTCCGGGACGATCACGGCGAACTCCTCGCCGCCGATCCGGCAGACCACGTCGTCCGCGCGCACCGTCGCGCGCAGCTGATCGGCGAGCTCGGCGAGGACGTCGTCGCCGACGGCGTGACCGTAGACGTCGTTGACCTTCTTGAAGTCGTCGATGTCGACCATGACGACGGCCACGCTCTGGTGCTCTGCGGACGCGCGCACCAGCTCGCGCCGCAGCCGCTCGTGGAAGTAGCGATGGTTGTAGAGGCCGGTGAGGGAGTCCGTCTGCGCCTCCCGCTCGAGCCGGGCCCGGATGTGGGCGTTGTCGAGCGCGAGGGCAGCCGCGTCCCCGAGGCGCTGCGCGAGCTCGAACTCGGCGTCGGTGAACGAGGCCTGCTCGCCGATCCGGTAGACGTTGAGCGTCCCCTTGAGGACGCCGCGCGCGATCAGCGGCACGACGATGAGGGCTTCGGGGTCGACCGGCGTCCCCGGGACGAAGGCGACGCGGGGATCGAGGTGCGCCTGGTTCGCGAGCACGGGCTGGCGATGCTCGACCGCCCAGCCGGTGATCCCGACCCCGAACGGGAAGGTGTCGTTGAAGATCTCGTCGGCGTAGTCGCTGCGGACGAGCGCCGGCACGAGCTGCCGCTTCGGCTCGTCGGCCTCGTAGATGTGGAGCGCCTCGTACGGGACGATCTCGTCGAGCGTGTCGGCGATCCGCACGAGCAGCGAGTCGAGGCTCTGCTCGGAGAGGAGATCGTGGAACACGTCCGCGAGGCGGCGGTACGAGTCCGCGGACGGTGTCGAGCCGGGTGGAGGACCGGCCGGGACGAGCCGCATCCGCGGCGCGCCGAGCTCTGGGCCTGTGCGTGCTGGTTCGTCCATGTGCCGAAGAGCGGTCCAATTGCCGCAGGGAGCCGCTGCACTGATCATCGCGAGTATTGGCCCGCTCGACTCTCCCTCTTTCGGGTGACACGAACACTGCTTGACATCACGGGTGTCGTTACCGTTGTATGGCTGGTGCGCGTGGCAACGGCAGCTGAGAGCACGGCCTCTGCGGCGGCGACCGATTCGGTCGTCCGGCTGGACGGCGTCCACAAGAGCTTCGGCGACAACCACGTCCTGCGCGGGATCGACCTCGAGGTGCGGAGCGGCGAGGTGCTGACGATCGTCGGGCCGAGCGGCAGCGGCAAGAGCACGCTGCTCCGCTGCGTCAACCTGCTCGAGCCGCTGAACGAGGGCCGGATCTTCTTCGAGGGCGAGGAGATCACGCGCAAGGGCGTCGACCTCTCCGCGATCCGGCAGCGGATCGGGATCGTCTTCCAGCAGTTCAACCTCTTCCCGCACCTGACCGTGATGAACAACCTCACCCTCGCCGTGCGCAGGATTCGACGCGAGCCGCGGGCCGCCGCAGAGGCGCGCGCGACGGAACTGCTCGCGCAGGTCGGCCTGACGGAGAAGGCGGGCCAGCATCCGCACCAGCTCTCCGGCGGTCAGCAGCAGCGCGTCGCGATCGCACGCGCGCTGATGATGTCGCCGCACGTGATGCTCTTCGACGAGGTCACGTCCGCGCTCGATCCCGAGCTCGTCGGCGAGGTGCTGATCGTGATGCGCGACCTGGCTCGTGACGGGATGACGATGCTCGTCGTCACGCACGAGATGCAGTTCGCCCGCGAGGTCGGCGACCGGCTCGTCTTCATGGACGAGGGCCGGATCGTCGAGGAGGGCGTCCCGGCCGAGGTCCTCGACGACCCCCGGGAGGAGCGGACGCGCAGGTTCCTGCGCCGCTCGCTCCAGCTCGCCGGCTCGCTCGAGCAGTTGTCAGTCACAAACGAGGAAGGAGCAATCGAATGAAGAGAGTCCTCCTGGCCACAGCCGGGGTAGCGGCGCTCGCTGTGGTCGCGGCAGCGATCGGCTCTGCCCAGCCCGCGGCAACGAGCGGGCCCACGGCCACGGCGGGGCCCGCTGCAGCCGAGGCGGCGCTGCCGCCACTGCCCGCCAACATCAAGTCGCGGAACCGCTTCATCGTCGGTGTCAAGTGCGACGCGCCGCCGTTCGGCTACATCAACGTGCAGGGCAAGAACGCGGGGTTCGACGTCGAGATCGCGAAGTGGTTCGCCCGCTACGCGTTCGGCCGGGAGAGCCGCGTGTCGTACGTGTGCGCCCCGACGCCCGCGCGGGAGCCGCTCCTGACGTCCGACCGCGTCGACCTCGTCATCTCGACGTTCACGTACACGGCCGACCGCGACACGCGGATCGACTTCTCGCGCGCGTACTACAAGGCGACCGGCCGCCTGCTCGTCAAGAACGACGCGCCGGTGCAGTCGCTCGCGAACATGGCGGGACGGAAGGTCGCGACGACGAGCGGCTCGATCTACGACCGCTGGCTGAAGCGGTGCTTCCCGAACACCGAGGTGATCGTCGCGGACATCGTTCACGAACGCGTCGCTGGCGTTCAACCAGGGCCGCGCCGACGCGCTGATGTGGGACGACACCGTCCTCGTCGGCGTCGCCGCCGCGGACCCAAGCGCGAAGCTGACGAACGACACGTTCCTCGCGCGCCCGTACGGGATCGGGATCAAGCAGGGCAACACCGCCCTCAAGCGCTGGGTCGACTCGCGGCTCGAGCTGATGAAGGCAGAAGGACCGGTTCCTGCCGATCCTGCAGAACAACGTGCCCCCGCGGTTCGTCGCCGGCTTCTCCCGCAACATCCTGCGGCCGAACGTCACCTTCGGGTACGCGCCGGCAACCGCCCCGAGCGCGGACACCGTGTGCCCGTAGCACCACGCTCGACGACGACGGGGAGCGGCCGCCAGCGCGCGGCCGCTCCTCTCGTCCCCGGCGATGATCCTCGCCACCTACGACCTCTGGGCGTTCGTCTCCGAGAACTACGAGGAGCTGTTCGAGGGGTTCCTGAACACGCTCAAGGTGTCGGCGTTCGGGATCGCCGGCGCCTTCGTGATCGGCGTCGTCCTCGGGGCGGCCCGCGCCCACCGGATCCCCGTCGTCAGCCAGATCACCGCGGTCTACGTCGAGCTGATCCGGAACACGCCGATCCTCGTTCAGATCTTCATGATCTTCTACGCGCTGCCGCAGTTCGGGGTCGTCTTCGACCAGTTCACGGTCGCCTGGCTCTCGGTGATGATCTGGGGCGGCGCCTTCAACAGCGAGAACTTCCGGGCCGGCTTCGAGGCCGTTCCCTACCGCTACCGGGAGGCGGGCTACGCGCTCGGGTTCAGCAGGCTCGCGACCTTCCTCAACGTGACGCTGCCGATCGGCGGGCGGATCGCGCTGCCTTCCTCGATCAACACCTACATCTCGGTGCTCAAGAACACCTCGCTGATGTACGTGATCGGCTACGCCGAGCTGACGACGACGGCGCTCAACATCAGCAACCTGACCCTGCAGACGACCGAGGCGCTGACCCTGCTCGCGATCGTCTACCTCACGCTCGTCTGGAGCCTGTCTGCGCTGATCCGCCTGCTCGAGTCGCGGCTTGCGCTCCCGGAGGCCCGCTGATGGCGGCCCTGATCAGGCGGCGCTGGCGGGTCCTGGTCGGCGCATTGGTGGCGCTGGGCGTCTCGGTGCTCGGCGTCCTCGTCTGGCGCAGGATCCAGGACTCCGACTGGGCCGGGCCCGTCTGGGACTACATCCTCACCGAGGGGCTGCCCGGGAACGCTGAAGGTCTCCGCGGCGGCCGTCACCGGCAGCGCGCTGATCGGCGTCGTGCTCGGGACGCTGATGACGATCAAGCTGCTGCCGCTCGCAGGCGCTCATCCGCCTCTACATCGAGGTCTTCCGTGGGCTGCCGATCCTCGTCACGGTCTTCATCGTCTACTTCGGCCTGCCTGCCGTGAACCGCGGGCTCGAGTTCGGTGCGCTCACCGCCGCCTCGATCGCGCTCATCCTCTGGGGCAGCGCCCAGGTGGCGGAGGCGACACGTGGCGCGGTCCAGTCGATCCCGCACGAGCAGCACGAGGCTGCGTCCGCGCTCGGCTTCGGCTGGGTCGGGCGGCACCGGTACGTGATCCTGCCGCAGTCGCTGCGCCGGCTGCTGCCGCCGTTCGTCAGCCTGCTCGTCAACATCATCCAGAACTCGACGCTCGCACAGGTGATCGGCGGGCTCGAGCTGCTCGAGGCCGCCGAGCGGCAGGACGAGCGGATCGCGGCCATCCCGCCGATCGGGCTCGGCGAGATCCACGCCTTCGAGATCTTCGGCGGCGTCCTCATCCTCTTCTTCCTGATCTCGTTCCCGCTCACCCGGCTCGCCGCGCACCTCGAGAAGCGCCTCGTTTGAGGGATCTTCGGGCCTCCTAACAGGATCCTTACCGTCTGCGCACCAGTTGCGCGCATCGCTCGCGTCTTCTGAGTCGACAACCCGAACGACGCTCAGGAGGAACCCCCAATGAAGTTCACAGCATTCGTGGCGGCACTCGCAGTCGCGGCCATCCTTCCCGTCGCCGCGTTTGCCGACGAGGTGTCGCCCTCCGACAAGGCGAACGGCGCGCGCGCGTGTCAGGCGCTGAAGACGTCGCTCGGCGACGCCACGTTCAAGGCGACGTACGGCACGAACGCCGACAAGTCGAACGCGATGGGCAAGTGCGTCTCCAAGTGGACGCAGGCCGAGCACCAGAACCGGCACGAGGCCGCGGCCGCGTGCAAGGCCGAGGAGGCCGACGCCAATTTCGCCGCCGCGCACGGCGGCAAGACGTTCGCCCAGTTCTACGGCACCGGCAAGAACGGCGCCAACGCGATGAACAAGTGCATCTCGTCCAAGCGCGCCGCCGAGTCGGCGGAGGACAAGCAGGCGGTCGTCAACGCCGCCCGCTCGTGCAAGGCCGAGCGCAAGGCAATCGGGACCGCACCCTTCGCGGCCAAGTACGGAACGAACGCCGACAAGTCGAATGCGTTCGGCAAGTGCGTGTCCAAGCTCGCTGCGGCCAAGAGCTAGGCACGACAGGGCGCGGGCGGGGCGCTGCGGCGCCTCGCCCGCGTATCGCTAGCGGCCGTCGACGAGCACGCGGACGACGTCGAGGGCGTCGTCGAGCACGACCACGTCGGCTGCGCTCCCCGGACGGAGCGTGCCGAGCTCCGGCCGTCTCGCGATCCGCGCCGGCACGCCCGTCACAGCGGCGACCGCAGCCTCGAGCGGCACACCGAGCCCGTGCAGTCGGCGCATCCCCTCCAGCAGCGGCCGGACGCTGCCGGCGAGGGTGCCGTCGGCGCGGCGGGCGACGCCGTCTCGCACGTCCACGTCGACCCCGCCGAGCTTCGTCGGGCCGTCGCCGGTGCCGGCGGCGGCGATCGCGTCCGAGACGAGCGCCGTGCGGCCGGCGGCCGCACGCCAGACGAGGCGGATCGTCTCGTCGGCAAGGTGCTCGCCGTCGACGATCAGCTGGATGACGACGTCGTCGCGCACCAGCGCGGCGCCGGCGATACCCGGGTCGCGGTGGCCGAACGGGCGCATTGCGTTGAAGAGGTGGGTCACCGTCCTGGCGCCGCGGTCGAAGGCCCGTCCCGCCTGCGCGGCCGTTGCGTCCGAGTGCCCACACGAGACGACGATGCCGCGGGCGCCGAGCAGCTCGATCAGCTCGAGCGCACCGTCGAGCTCGGGGGCCAGCGTCATCTGTGCGACCGGGCCCGCCTCGAGGAGCCGGCCGAGCAGCGCGGGATCCGGATCGCGTCGCGCCGCAGCGGGATGGGCGCCGAGGCGGTCCGGTGAGAGAAACGGCCCTTCGAGATGGGCACCGAGCAGACGCGGCCCGATCGGCGTGTCGGGCAGCTCGGCGAGCGCGGCGACGAGGCTCTCCTCCGGCGCCGTGATGAACGTCGGCTGGAACGCGGTCACGCCGGCCGCCAGCATTGCCTCGCCCGCGCGGGCGTAGCCGGCCCGGTCGGCGGTCGCGAAGTCGACGCCCGCGTACCCGTTCACCTGCAGGTCGACGAGTCCCGGAATCGCCACACCGGCCCTGCCGCGGGGCTCGACCGCGACCGCGGCGATGCGCCCCTCGACGATCTCGACGTCGCCGGGCACCAGCTCGCCGTCGACGACGGCGGCCTCGACGCCGAGTCTCACGCAGTCTCCAGGTCACCGCGCACCGGCCAATCGTAGGGCCGGGGCGATATCAGAGCTGTGCGCCGAGGGACTCGGCTTCGGCGAGCGCCGCCTCGGCGGCCGCCCGGCCGGCCGCCACGGCCCGGTCGAGCGCCCCGAACTCGCGCAGCCCGACGTCCTGGACGTCCGGCGAGATCACCAGCGCTGCGAGCGACCGGTTGTGCTCCGCGCGCTCGACGCTGCCGAGCACGGTCGCGCGCGTCATCGTCTCCATGATCGACGGCAGCTTCGGCGTCTCCGAGACGTCCTCGAGCTCGAGCCGCCGGACCACGTCGATCGCGATCACCGGCCCTTCATGGCTGTCGTCCATCAGATCGACGGGCAGGTTGTTGAGCACGCCGCCGTCGACGAGCAGTTTGCCGCCGCGCGCGAGCGGCGGCACGAGTCCCGGGATCGACATGCTCGCCCCGACCGCCTCGATCAGCGGCCCGTGGCGATGGACGACGGTGCGGCTCGAGAGGAGATCCGCGCTGACCGTGAAGAGCGGACGCGGCAGCTCCTCGACCTGGAGCTCCCCGAAGACGCGCTCGAGCATCCGCGCGGCCTTGCGTGACCGGATCAGCGCGACCCGGGGCACGGTCCAGTCGTTGAACGGCGTCTTGCGGACGAGTTCGTCGTGGCAGCGCTCGCGAATCTGATCCGGGTCGAGTCCGAGCGCGGCCATCGCAGCGATGAAGGCGCCCATGCTGCAGCCGCCGAGGCGGTCGATCCGGTACCCGGCCTCGGCAATAGCGGCGATCGCGCCGATGTGGGCGAAGCCGCGGGCGCCGCCGCCCGAGAGCACGAGCCCGAGCGACCGGCCCGCGATCCTCCTCGCGACGCGGGCTGCGCCCAGGTCGTAGGCGGCCTCGTACACGAGGTGGTGCGCCGCCGGCTCGGTCTCCTCGAGCCAGGCGGCTGTTCGGCTGCCCGGCATCGGCGCGAGCAGGACGAGGTCGCAGCCTGCCGCCGCGCCCGCGACGGGCGTCTCGGGGCCGGCGAGAAGGACGGTGCGGTCGGCCTGCCTGACGGCAGAACGCGCCCCACTCCGCGTCGCTGCCGCCCGCGACCAGCACGACCGCGTCGTTCGCGGCCTCGGCTCGCGCGAGGAGCGCCGCGTAGCCGTCCGAGCCTTCGTCCCCGCGGAGCGTGTCGACGCTCCCGAAGCGGCCCAGCTCGCGGCCGATCGCAGTTGCCAGCCTGTCGGCGTCGAGGTCCTTCGCAAGGGGGACGACGGAGAAGACGCTCGGCCTCGTCGACGGCGCCGTCAGCCCTCCGGATGCCTGCAGCTGCCGCGCGAGCTCCCGGAGCAGTGCCCGCGAGAAGCCGGGATCGTCCGCGATCAGCGCGTCGAAGCGAGCCGCGTCCAGTGAGAGCAGCTCGCTGTCGCGAACGGCCTGCGCTGAGGCGGACCGCGGCGATCCCGTCAGCAGGGCGAGCTCGCCGAGCACGTCGCCCGGCCCAAGCTCGCGCACCACCTTCGGCCCCTCCTCGGCCTCGACCAGGACGCGCAGCCGGCCCGTTCGGACGACGTAGAGCCGGTCGGCGGCGTCACCGCCGCGGAAGAGATAGTCGCCGCCTCGGAGCGTGATCGTCCGCGCGTCCGCCGCGAGCCGTCGGAGCGACTCGCCGTCCACGCCGTGAAAGAGCGGGGCGTGTGAGAACGCCTCGACGTCGGTGAGCCTCTCGGCGGACGTCTCCGTCACGGCCGCTCAAGCATCTCGCACACGGCGGCCGCCCGCAATCAGGTTTCGGCAGACTCCGAGAAACCACTCAGGTGTCGAGCGAGAGCCGGACGAGCAGGCTGAAGGCCCGCTTCGAAGCGCTCCTGCTCGTGAGCGTGGCGGTGCAGTCCCCTGGGCCGAGGCTGCGCCGGTCGATCGTGACCTTCGTCGTCCCGGCCGCGACGGACTTGAGCGCGACGCGCATGCCGTCGCAGCGGATCTCGAGCGCAGCCCGTGCGCGCCGCTCCTTCTGGCCGGCGAAGGTCGCGGTCGCCTGCACACGCCGGCCAGGGCCCAGCAGGTCGAACGGGATCGCGGCGCGCTTCCCGGGTGCAAGCGTGCCGCGCTGGCTGATCGACACCGGCTTCGGAGCCGGAGGGTCGACGATCTCCGGCACCGGGCCGAGGCCGAGATCCGCCTTGATCGCCGCGAGCACCGTCTCGTCCGGAGGCCCCAGCCAGGTGATGCCGTGCGGATGGCCGGGTCGCGCGAGCCGGGCGTAGTCCTCGGCGAAGATCTCCGCGATGCTGCGGCTCCAGCCGAGGATGTAGTTCCGCGCCACGCTCCCGAGCCGGAACAGCTGTGCCATGCCGCGCGCACGCCACCAGACGCTCGTGCCGTTGGGCTCGGCGATCCCGGCCACCGGCGACGAGCGATCGAGGTGATGGCCGTACTCGTGCGCGACCGTGTGGGCGTTCTCCTCCGTCTGCTCGGCCGCGACGACGATGACGGCGCGGCTGTAGCAACCGCGGGCCTCACGGCCGCAGATCGAGCGGAGCTCGTCCCAGCTGACGACGTCGATCCGGACGGTCGAGATCTCGTCGCCATGCGGCGCACCCCGCAGCACGGCCGCGAACCACTCGGCATCGACGCCCTCCGCCCGGACGTCGAAGCGGATCTGCCTGCCCTGGTCGTCGTGCGCGATCACCTCCGTCGCGCCCGCCTCTCCGGCGAACGCGAGCGCGGAGAGCAGCAGCAGCACGAGAAGCGCGCGGCGCATGCCGCATCCTAGAAGCGCGGCGATAAAGGACGGGTAAGTGGCGTTGCGCGTCGGAGCGCCGCGCGCTGCAGGAGCGTTCGTTATGCTCGCCGCCGCGCGCGACCTCGCGCCGTGGGGTCGCGACGCGATCGCCAACGGGGCAAAGGAGAGTGGGATGAAGACACGTCGCGCAACGTGGCTCGCAAGCGGAGCCGCGGCGGTGCTCTGTGTGCTCGTAGCCGCACCAACTGCGGCCGGTGTGCCGCAGAACCCGGGAATCGTGGTCGAAAACGGGGTCACGCAGCCTGCCTTCGGCTATGCCGACGCGATCCGCGAACGGGTCTGGGTCGAGTCGACCTTCGACACCGATCTCGACGGGGTCGCCGACCGGATCGCTCTGGACATCATGCGGCCGGCCGCGAGTGAGTCGGGCCTCGACGTGCCCGTGATCATGGACGCGAGCCCGTACTACTCGACACTCGGCCGCGGCAACGAGTCCGAGCTCAAGCGCGACCTCGACGGTGACGGCCTGCTCGACCGCTGGCCGCTCTTCTACGACAACTACTTCGTCCCGCGCGGCTATGCCGTCGTCCTGCTCGACATGGTCGGCACGAACAACTCGACCGGCTGCCCCGTCACGGGCGGCACACCGGATCACATGAGCGCGGTCGTCGGCATCGACTGGCTGAACGGCCGGGCGAAGGGCTACGACAAGGACGGCAACGAGGTCGTCGCCGACTGGCACAGCGGCCGGACCGGGATGATCGGGAAGTCCTACGACGGGACGCTCGCCAACGGCGCGGCCTCGACCGGCGTCGAAGGCCTGTCCACGATCGTTCCGATCTCGGCGATCTCGTCCTGGTACGACTACACCCGCTCCAACGGCATCGTCACGCGCGGCAACAGCTATCCGTCGAGCCTCTCGAACACGGTCACCGACCCGGCTCGCCGCGCGTACTGCGCACCGGTCCGCGCCACGCTGGCTCTCACCGACGGCGACGAGACGGGCGACTACACGCCTTTCTGGCGCGAACGTGACTACAACCCCGACGCCGGGAACGTGCAGGCGAGCGTGTTCGTCGTGCACGGCCTGCAGGACGACAACGTCATGCCCGATCACTTCTCGAAGTGGTGGGACGCACTTCCGGCGGGCGTGGCCAAGAAGCTCTGGCTGACGCGGACCGGCCACATCGACCCGTTCGACTTCCGGCGCACGGAGTGGGTGGCGACCCTGCACCGGTGGTTCGACCACGAGCTCCAGGGGGTGCGCAACGACGTGCTCACCGAGCCTCAGGCCGATATCGAGTACGCGGCCGACGAGTGGAGGACGTACAGGCGCTGGCCCGTCGATGCCCGCCAGGACGTCTCGCTGAAGCTCGTCTCGGACACGCCGACGACGGCCGGAGCCCTCGCGCTCGGGCCGCCTCCCACGCCGAACCTGCCTGGGGTCGAGCAGACGATCACGGACACGCCCACTTTGAGCGAGAACAACGCGATCTCGAACCCGACCACGGTGACCGCGAACCGGCGCGTCTTCCTCTCTGCGCCGCTCGAGGCCCCCGTGCACATCTCCGGCACGCCGGTGGTGCGGATCCGGGCGTCCGTGAACGCGACCGACACGAACTTCGGCGCCATCCTCGTCGACTACGGGCCTGCCACACAGGTCTCGCGTACCGGCGACGGGGCGCGGACGCTCACGACGGAGGACTGCTGGGGCGCGATGAGCGCGAGCGACGAGGCCTGTTACCTCCAGGTCGAGAAACGGCTCACGACCGTCACCCAGTGGCGCGTCTCCAAGGGCATCCTCGACGCGCTGAACCGCAACTCCTACGCGGTCGCCGAGCCGCTGATCCCCGGCCAGGAGGAGTCGTTCACCTTCCCGCTCCTGCCCCAGGACTACGTCTTCCCGGCCGGCCACAGGATCGGGCTCGTGCTCGTCGGCAGCTATTCCGGGTACAGCTCACAGGCCGAGCAGAACCGCGCGACGATCACCCTGAACGTGACCGAGACGCTCTTCGACCTGCCGGTCGTGGGCGGCAAGGCTGCGCTCACGCGGGCCGGTCTCGAGAAGGTCACGCCCGCCGACGTGATCGAGACCCCGGCCGGGGAGCAGGAGAGCGAGGTGATCGCGGGAGACCTGAGGGACGGCTAGCGCCGCCCCTCAGGGGCGCGGAAGCTGATCGAGCAGGTCGAGGAGCTGCGCGACGGGAATGCGCGCGGCCAGGCCGCGCAGCAGATCCGCGAGCCTGGGATCGAGCAACTCCGCCCGCTCGGCGTCGTCGAGGGCGCGCCTGAGACCCGCGCGCACCAGGCTCTCGAGCTCCTCCGTCGAATCCCCATGCTCCCGGGCGAAGCGCTCGAGTGACGCGCTGCTCGAAAAGGCGAGGACGACCTCCTCCCGCGAGACGTCGAGCTCGCACGCGGCGCCGTCGAGCGCCGACAGGACGATCTGCTCGGCCACCTGCTCGAAGCCCTCCGGGTCGCGCAACTCACGAGCAGCGCACGGATCGGCGACCGCGGCCGGGGCGTACGACGCTCCACCGAGCGCGAGGTAGACACCCACGAGCGCAGCCGCTGCGGCCGCGGCAATGGCGATCGCGCGCATCAGACGGTCAGGTCCCGCCGACGGAGCAGGATCGGGACGAGGGCGAGCAGGGCGAGGCCGGCGGCGGCGAGGAACGAACGTGAGAAGGCGTTCGTGACGGCTCGGTCGAGCTGCTCCTGCAACGTGGACACGAGCTGGTCGTACGCCGGGTCGTCACGATCGCCCACCACCTCGTCGACCGCGGGGATGCGCGCTTCCTCCTTCGCCTCGTCGACCGCGGCGAGGACGCTGCGCGCGACGCTCAGCTTCTCGAGCGGCGGGATGCGGCTGTCGAGCACAGCAGAGGTCCCGGCCGCGAGCGCGTCGTCCTCGTTGCGTTCCAGACCCGCGGTGAAGATCGGCGTGAGCAGCAGCAGCCCCACGACGACGCCGGCGTGGCGAGCGGCGATCGTCCAGCCGCCGTGCACCGCCTGCGCCGAGCGTCCGGCCAGCGCCCTCTCCGTCAGCGCCGAGAGCGCGAGCCCGAGACCCGCCCCGATTGCGAGCTGCGGCGGCACCGTCCAGGCGGCGCCGGCGCGGGGAAGCCAACCCAGCGCAGCGAGGCCTCCCGCGATCAGGATCACGCCGGAGGCGGTGCGCGCCCACAGCGGCGTGATCGTGTGCCCTCGACGCGCGGCCGCGATTGCCGCGAGCGGCATGACCGTCACGACGAGGCCCGCGGCGAGCGGCTCCAGGCGCCAGCCGTTGATCAGGAGGATCACGAGCAGGAAGAACGCGGCGACGAGCGCGCCCGAGATGAGCAGCAGCGCGGCGTTTGCGGCGACATGCGGCCGCTCGATCGGCTGCAGGTCCGGCACGGCCCGGGCGCCGTGGAGAGTGAGCAGCGCGAGCAGCACGACGGGCGCCTGGACGAGGAAGATCGACTCCCAGCCGAGCAGTTGGGTGAGGACCCCGCCCGCCGCGGGGCCGAGAGCCGCGCCGATCACGCCGGCGAGTGCCCAGATGCGGGCGGCCGGCGCGTCGCCGCCGGCAGCATCCGACAGCAGGGCGAGCGCACCGCAGACGACTGCGGCGCCGGCGGCGCCCTGAGCGGCGCGGGCGGAGACGAGCAGCTCGAACGACGAGGCGAACGCGCAGACGAGCGATGCAGCTGCGAACAGGACGATGCCGACGCCGAAGACCCACAGCGGGCGGCGACGTGCCAGGAACGCTGCCGGAAGCGCCGCGAGTGCGAGCGCCAGGTTGTAGGACGTCAGCGCCCAGGCGAGCGTCGCGACCTCGACGTCGTAGCGGGCCAGGATCTCGGGCAGCGCGATGGTGACGACCGACGAGTCGGCCAGGACGAGGCCGACCGAGACGCCGAGCAAGACGATGCGTGTGCGCGCTTCCGAGAGCTGCCCTACTCAGTTGCCGAGCGTGTCGACCTGATCCTGGAGCGAGTCGCAGGAGCCGGCATCCTCGAACCCGTCGCGCAGTTCGTCGCCCCCGTCCAGCGACTGGAGGCTCTCGAAGCTCGACTTCACGGCGGCGGATGCCACGGCGAGCGCGCTGGTGACGGTCACGAGCGAGAGCGAGCCGCTCTCCGCCTCCTCCTCGATGTCGTCGAACTGCTGCTCCAGCTGGGTCGCAAGGTCGTCGAGCTCGTCGCGCGCCTGCTCGCCGGCCTCGGTCTCGGGACGCTCGAGGGCTGCAAGCTCGTCGACGAGGTCGTCCGTTGCCGCCCTCACGTCCTCGGTGGCCGCTTGCACGGCCGCCTCGTCGAGCGAGAGCGGATTCTCCGTGAGCGAGCGCACCGCCTCCTCGACTCCGGTGACCCACGTGCCCAGCTCGCTGCAGACATCGCCCGCCCATTGCTCGCTTGCGCTCTCCTCGTCGTTGCCGCAGCCCGCCAGCGCGGGCACGGCCACGAGAGCGAGGACGACGGCGAGTAGGCCGAGGCGACGGGGCAGCACCCCGCTGATTCTGCGTACGCGCGCGCCGGGGCGCAAGGGTGGCGCGGCGACCTGGCGGCTCAGAGGGCGAGTGAGAGCCCTGTCGTCGGCGGCAGGCGCCCCGCGACCGCCTCGTCCCATGCGGCGAGGACCGCCTCGGGTCCATCCCGCCGTTCGAGCTCGAGCCAACCTGCGCTCCAGTGCAGCAGCTCGCGGAACGTGTCGAGCGCCTCCGCGTCGAGGCCCGCGCGCAGGTGGTCGGGCGCGAAGAAGAAGGTCGGTCGCGGGCCGGGCAGCGACCCCGTCCGGCCTCCCGCGTCCACGTGCGTGGCGCCCACGACGATGCTCGCCTCGAGCGCGTCGCCGAGGTGCTGGTGGACGGCCGCGCGCACGCGCGCGTTCCCTGCAAGGTCGACGAACGTGGTCGGGCGGCGCTCGAGCTCCTCGACCGCGTCGTACCCGACGACCTCGTCGTAGAGCTCCACGCTGGTGACGAAGTCGGCGGACGCGGTCAGCCCGGCCACCTCGATCCCGGCGCGCTTCAGCAGATATGCGGTCCCGAGCGCCGTCTTGCTCGATGCGCTCGAGAGGACGACGCGCGACGCCCCCGCGAGGCTTCGCGCGAGCAGCACCGCCGTGATGAAGAGCGGCTGCAGCACCATCGTCGCGTCGTCGAGCCTGCCTGGCTCGGCCCGGCGGTACGCGTTGTAGGCGGCGGGCAGCTCGGCGCGGTGGGCACTGCCGTCACGGAGCCCGCCTTCGTCGACGCGTTGCGCGGTCACGACGAACTCCCCGCCCATCGGGACGTACCCGAAGACCCGTGTTGCCTCCGGCACCTCGGCGCAGTGGGTCTCGACCGCGTGGGCGAAGCCCCAGGCCGGAACTCTTCCCCAGCCGGCCTCGAACGAGGGGAAGAACGTCCAGTACCGCAGCCGGTCCCCGAGCACCGCGTACGTGACGTTGTTCGCGGTCAGGCCGAATCGCTCCACCGCGAACCGCACCTGGTCGTCTCCGAGCGGGCCAGGTGCCGCCGCCACGATCCGCGCCGTCCGAAGGTCGTCTCGTCGGACTTCGAGCACGCGCGCCACCCGGAGAGCCTATGCCCGTACAGCGCCGGCCGGCGGTGCTCTCGCACCGCCGGCCGGACACGCGGTGCTACTTCGTCAGGTCGAGCGCCTTCTGGGTCGCCTGGCGGAAGGTGTCGCAGGCGGCCGCGTACTGATGGTTCGCGAGCTGCTGGTCGCCTGCGGCGATGAGTTGCGCGATCGCGGCCAGCGCTCTGGCCTCTCCCGCGCTCGGCGGGTCAACCGCCTGCTCCGCGTCGCTGTACGCCGCCGTCGCGATCCCCTCGGCGACCAGGCCGATCATGTCCTTCAGCGACGTGAGGTCGCCGGCGCCCCGGGCCTCGGCCGTCACGAGGTTCGCGATCGCGGCCTTCAGCTTGGTGATCGCGTCGACGGGATCGTCGTCCTCGAGCTTGTCGAGAGCGCCGTTCGTCGGCGGCTTGCCGGTGTGGTTGCCGATCAGCTCGTCACGCGCGGCGCTGAGAGCACTTGCGACGCGCGGGTCGGTCTCGGCGGCGATCAGCTGCGTCAGCTGCTCCGCCAGGGACTCGATCGCGTCCTCGAGCGAGAGCACGGTGACGGTGAGCTCGACGGGCGTGGCGCCGAGGTCGTCGTCCGTGATCGTCGTCGTGATCGTGTGGGTTCCGGGGACAGTGAAGGCGTGCTTGTCGACCAGCCTGCCCTCGCGCCGTTCGTCGCTCCGGAGAACGAGCCGAACGACGTGTCGAGCGGTGTCCCGTCGCCCCAGTCGACGGTCGCCGACTGCGTGTCGGCCCGGCCGGGGTCGGTGAACGTGACCGCGAGCGTCACCGGAACCCCCGCGATCGCGAAGCGGCTTCCGCCGGAGAGCTCGTAGCCCAGCGGATCCTTCACCGAGGCGGTGCCGATCAGCGGCGCGACGTTCCGCACCGTGACCGGCACGGCCACGGCCGCTCCGACGCCCGTGGGTGAGGTGTCGGTCGGATGCGTCGCCCGTGCCTGAGTGTCCGCGACCGACGGACCGTCGAGCGCGGCCGCGCTGAACGGCACGGACGTGCCGCCGACCTCGAAGGATGCCGTTGTCGTCGAGATCCCAGCCGAGCGAGAACGTCTTGTTGTAGTAGGACTCGCAGCCGTGCTTGCGGAACAGGGCGCCGTCGGCCCGCCAGGCCTCGTAGAAGGTGACGCCCTCGATCGTGTTGTCGTAGTCGTAGAGGGTGCCTGCGTCCGTCGGCGGCGTCACGGCCAAGGGTGATTGCGCACCCGTCGGGGCGTTGGTCACGAGCAGCTCCGACAGATCCTCGACGGTCTCGATCTGGCCCGTGCCGCGGAGGACGACCGATCCCGGCCCCGGGAACTCGTCGCTGCGGACGGGGTAGTTGTTCGCCTGGATGTTGCACCCGGGCGGCGCGAACCACCGCAGCGAGGTGACCTCGTCCCAGAGCGGGTCGGGGAACACGTCGCCGCACGGGTCGAAGACGTTGTTGTTGCCGAGGTTGAGCTTGCAGAGGTCGTCGAAGTGGTCGAGGTCGCGCTCGTCGAACTCGATGTTCAGCCACGGCGCCGTCGTGTGCCCGATCCCTGCGCGCCGAGGCTCGAAGAGCTGGACGAACGCCTTCGTGATCGGCGCCTCCGCCTGCCCGGTCAGCTGCACCGACGACCCCTCGTCGACGGCGAAGGGCCCGTCGATCGTCGCCGTCGGCTTGATCGTCGGGCTGTCCTGGCGTACGAGGCCGAGCCGCCGGTACTCGCCGAAGATGGTCGACTGGTGGTCGGTGACGTACACCAGCACCTCGCCGGACGGGGTGACGTGGATGCCCGACCCGGCCGCGAAGCTGCCGTTGTCGATGTTGTCTCCCCAGCCCTGGAGGGCGGGGCCGATGCCGGCGAGCCCGACGCGCTTCTGGTTGACGAAATCGAGCGCGCAACCCGTGGGGATCCCGCCGGGCTGGAGGTGGACGCGCCAGAGGTCGATGTACTCGTCCTCGTCGGCGAGCGGGTTGGCGACCGAGCCGTCGCGCCACCCCGCGTAGAGGTAGAGCTTCCCGTCGAGGTTCCCCTCGCGCACGAAGTTGAGCATCTGATGCTGGGTCGGGATGCCCGTCGGCCAGTTGAAGCCGGGATTGCAGGCCTCGATCTGCGCCTCGCTGAACCGGCCGACCTCCGTCCACGCATAGTTGGCGACGGTGGGGTCCTTGAGCTTGGCCAGACCCGGATCCAGGTCGGAGAGGTAGAACCGGACCTCCGCGTTCCCGAGGTCGTCGCCGCCCTCTCCAGGGCCGCCGGCGGAGACGAGCACGTAGCGGCAGCACTTCCCGTTGGCGTCCTTGACCGGGGTCAGACCGACGGGGTCCGCTCCGAACGCCGCATTCTCCGCGCCGCCGAGATCCGGCGGGTCGAACTTCCTGATGAACTTCGGCTCCTCCGGGTTGGAGACGTCGAAGAAGAGGACGGTGGCGCGCGAGTGGCTCGCCAGCGCGGGAACCTCTGTGCCGATCGCGAGCACGTCGTCGACGAGCTGCATCCCGCCCGGGTGCCGGTAGTGCGGCCGTCCGTCCTGGCCGTCGAGCGGGACGACCGCGACGACGCGGTCCTCAGCCGGGATGATCGCGGGATCGAAGGGGAGGACGATCCCTGCCGGACTCGCGTACGGGTACAGGTTCCGCTTCAGCCGCTCGCCGTACTTCGCCCGTGAGCCCATCTTCACGACGAACAGGACGCCGTTCTCCTCGTCGGTAGGGCAGACGCTCGAGTTGCCCGACTTCGTGATGAACAGGTACGGCGTGCCGTCCGGTGCGTCCTTGCGCGCGATGCCCTGGTAGTGCTTGCAGATCGACGCGCCCGGGCCCATGTTCTTTCGGAACGCGAGCACGTCGGCGCGGCTCGACAGCCCGACGAACTCGCCGCCAAGCCCCTCGATCGTCGACGCGAAACGCTGATTCGACCCCGCCGTCGCTGTCGACGTCGACGCGGTGGCCGTGGCGCCGCCGGCTCCCGGCAGCACGACTGCCAGACCGACTGCGATCGCCGCCACCGCCGCCCAGACATGGGCCCGATGTCGGCGCGAACGCCTCATCGCGCCCTCTTCACGCTCCCTGACGAAATCTCTCCCGAACATCGCTTGCGTCTCCTTTGGTCTCGACTGCGGATGCAAGCGACGGTACGGCGGCGCGGCGACCGTTACATCGGCGTCGCTACCCATCTTGGAACCGGCTCTACCTATGCTCGTAGGTACCTGAGCGGACGAACGAGAGCCCCTCCACGAGCACCGAACGCAAGGGTTGTATCGTCGGAGCGATGTGCTCCGTCGGCAACCTGCTGACCCGCCGCGTCCACGTTTTCGTCCGGCGACCCGCGTGACGGAGCGCGCGCTCGCGCTCGAGCGCCTGCGGAGCGAACGGTTCGATCTGCTCGTCGTCGGCGGCGGGATCATCGGCGCGGGCGTCGCCGAGGTGGCGTCGCGGCACGGATTCCGGGTCGCCGTCGTCGAGCGCGACGACTTCGCCTCGGGCACGTCGAGTGCGTCGTCGAAGCTCATCCACGGCGGTCTCCGCTATCTGCGGCTCGGCCATTTCAGCCTCGTGCGTGAGGCGCAGGCCGAGGTGCGGGTGCTCACGCGGTTCGTGGCTCCTCATCTCGTTCGCCCGCTCAACTTCGTGCTCCCCGTCTATCGCGGCGGCCCGTACGGGCGGATCCCGATCCGCGGCGCGCTCTGGTCGTACGCGGGCCTGACGGGCGCCGTCTCCGAGCGCGGCCGCATGATCGCCCCTGCGGCCGCCTCGAAGCTCGTCCCGGCTCTGCGGCTCGACGGCCTCCGTGCCGCAGGCCTCTATCCCGACTCGCAGACCGACGATGCGCGGCTCTGCCTGGCGAATCTGCGCGGCGCCGCCGACGCCGGCGCCGTCGTGCTGAACCGCGTCGAGGTCGTGGGGCTCGCGCGGGGTCCGGTGGCGCAGGTGCGCGACACGCTCTCGGGCGAGACGTTGGAGGTCGGCGCGCGCGCGGTCGTGAACGCCGCAGGGCCGTGGATCGACGAGGTCAGGCGGCTCGAAGCTGCCCGGGCCGGCACCTCGGTCAGCCTCAGCAGGGGCGCGCACCTCGTGCTCGAGCGCGACGGCGGCTGGGACGCCGCGCTGACGATCCCGATCGACCGGCACCGGGTCGCCTTCGCGGTGCCCTGGGCGGGGAGGCTCTTGCTCGGGACGACCGACTCGGCGTTCGAGGGGGACGCCCGCACGATCGAGCCCACCGAAGCGGAGGAGCGGCAGATCCTCGACGAGGCCGGGCTTGCGCTGGAGCCCGGCCGTCTCGGCGCCGTGCGGGGCCGCTTCGCCGGGGTTCGGGTTCTGCCGGCGGGATCGACCGACACGGCCCGCGCCCACCGTGAGACGACGCTCTCGGTGGGCCCGCTCGGAATGATCTCGATCGCGGGCGGGAAGCTGACGACCTATCGGCGCATCGCGCTGGCGGTGCTGCACGCGCTCCGGGTCGAGCTCGAGCTGCACCGGATCGATCGCCGCCCACGGCCGTTGCCCGGCGCGGCTGATCCGGACGTCGCGGTCGACGCCCTGCGGCGGCGGCATCCAGAGCTTGACCCGTCCCTCGCGTCGCACCTGGCGGGCACGTACGGCGCGCTCGTGGCCGAGGTGATCGCCTCGGGCAGGCTCGAGCCGCTCGGCGCCGGCGTCGCGGAGGTCGAAGCGCAGGTGCTGTATGCGCGCGAGCGCGAGTGGGCGCTGACCGCGGAGGACGTCCTTCGTCGGCGGACGACGCTGTCGGTCACCGGACGTGACTCCGAGGAGGTGCGGCGGCGGGTCGAGGCGCTGCTCGCATCGTGATTCTCGCGATCGACCAGGGCACGACAGGCACGACGTGCCTCGTCGTCGACGACGAGCTCCGCGTTCGCGGGCGTGGCTATCGCGAGTTCCCCCAGCACTATCCGCAGCCGGGCTGGGTCGAGCACGACCCGGAGGAGCTCTGGGCGTCCGTGCTCGGCGCCGCGGAGGCTGCGGTCCAGGCGGCCGGCGTCCGCCCGACCGAGCTGCGGGCGCTCGGGATCGCGAACCAGCGCGAGACGACGGTTGTCTGGGAACGAGCCACCGGCCGGCCGGTGGCTCCCGCGATCGTGTGGCAGGACCGGCGCACGGCCGCGCGCTGTCGCGAGCTGCCCGCCGAGCTCGTGCGTGCGCGAACGGGGCTCGTGCCCGATCCCTACTTCTCCGCGACGAAGCTCGAGTGGCTGCTCGCCCGAACCGACCGTCGCCCGCTCGGAGCTTGCGTTCGGGACGGTCGACTCGTGGCTCGTCTGGAAGCTGACCGGCGGCCGCGTCCATGTCACCGACCTGACGAATGCGTCGAGGACGATGCTCCTCGACCTCGACTCGCTCGACTGGGCAGGAGAGCTGCTCGACCTGTTCGAGGTCGACCCCGCGGTGCTGCCGCGGCTGGTGCGTTCGTCCGAGATCGTCGGCGAGGCCGAGCTGCTCGGCGTCACGTTGCCGATCGCGGGGATCGCCGGCGACCAGCAGGCAGCTCTCTTCGGCCACGGCTGCTTCGACCGCGGTGAGGCGAAGGCGACGTACGGCACCGGCAGCTTCGTGCTCGCGCACGCAGGAGGAGAGCGCGGGCCTGCCCCGACCGGGCTGCTCGAGACGGTTGCGGCTTCAGGCGGCTACGCGCTCGAGGGAGCGATCCTCGCCAGCGGCGCGGCGATCCAGTGGCTGCGCGACGGGCTCGGCATCCTCGCCGACGCCGCAGAGAGCGAGCGGCTCGCACGGTCGGTCGACTCCACGGGAGGCGTCTCGTTCGTCCCGGCGTTCGCCGGCCTCGGCTCGCCGCACTGGGACGCGGATGCGCGTGGCGTGATCAGCGGCATCACCCGCGGCACGACGCGCGCGCACGTCGTCCGCGCCGCGCTCGAAGCAATCGCGTTCCAGGTCGCTGACGTGCTGGACGTGCTGCCCGCCGGGATCGACGTGCTGCGCGCCGACGGCGGTGCGAGTGCGAACGGCTTCCTGATGCAGTTCCAGGCCGATCTGCTCGGCTGCCCGGTGGAGGTGGCGGCCGAGCCCGAGACGACAGCGCTCGGCGCCGCTGCCCTCGCGGGGCGCGCCACCGGCCTCTGGCCCGACGACGCCGCGATCCGTGCGAGGCTCCCGCCGCGAGCCGTCTACGAGCCGGCGGCCGACAGGGACACCGTTGCCGCCCGGCGGGCCGCCTGGCGGTCGGCGCTCGGCCGCGCGCTCACGTAGCGGCGTGCCCCCGACAAGCGGCGCGGGTCCTCATGCCGGCGATCCTGCGCCGTGGTGGAAAGGGGCGGCCCCGCATGGGGCCGCCCCTTGACGTGCCTCAGCCGCCGCGCGCGACGAGGTCGTTCGCGTAGGCGATGAACCGGTCGGCGGTGGCCGCGTCGACGGCCTTCCCGCGCTGTCCCTCGAGGTCTTCGATCCAGCCCTCGAGCAGGTTGTGCTCGACCGGATGGTCGCCCTGCGAGTGCTGCTTGACCGCCTGGCCGAGGAGCTGCTTCATCGCGGTGCAGACGCCCGCCTTCGTGATGAGCGTCGGAGTCGCAGGCCAGGCGCCGCTCTCGCCGCACGCTCGCTTGACGTTGTTCAGCAGGCTCACCGACGTCGCGTGGACCTCGAACGTGTTCGACTTGGTCGCCGAGTTTCCGACGTTGTCGGTCGCGCTGACCGACACCGTGTGCGGGCCGGGGTAGAGGTAGAACATGTCGAGTTGTGCACCGTTGGTGGTCGCGGTGCCGTCGAACGTGCCGGACTGGCTCGCCACACCCGAGCCGGCGTCGGTTGCCGACCAGGTGATCGTCGAGAAGTCGTCCGTGTCGAAGATCGACCCGTCCGGCGGCGAGCTGATCGTGATGTCCGGCGGCGTCGTATCGAGGAAGACCTCGGTCGTCTCCGGCGAGCCCGCCGGCAGCGAGTCGCTCGGGCGCGAACGTGTGGCAAGGATCGGCGGCGCGGATCTGCACCTTGTAGAGGCCGTCCGCCGCCGGTGACCTGGAAGGTGCCGCCGTTCGCGATCGTCGTCCAGCCGTCCTCCGGCTCCCGGCGCCGGCCCGGAGGCGAGGAAGTAGCGGTACTGCGAGCCCGATGCTCGCGTCCACGAACACGGCGTCGCTGCCGGTGGCCGTGAACGTGTGTCGCCCGCGGCGTAGGTCGTCCCGCCGGGTGAGGTGAAGATGTGCCCGGCCGGCGCCGACAACGCCAGGTTCGGGTCCGGGCGCTCGGGTCACCCGGGTCGGAGGACAGGGCGTCGCCGAGGTCGGGGAACGTTCGACCCGCTGTTCTCCCAGTCGACGAATAGCGACCGGAACGCCGGCCGGTGGAGGCACGACTCCCAGAGCGGGTAGGTGCCCTCGCCGCCGTTGAGCCGCGCCGGCCGTGCGGTCGGCGGGCCGATCTGGCCGTCCGGGCAGCCGGCAGTGCCCTCGTCGCAGAACCGCGGCAGCCCGTTCGCGCGCCAGGAGTGGTCGCCGTCGATCGACCGCAGCCACGACGTCGAGCCGCTCAGCTGGCTGAACATGACGTTCGTCGGGAACGCGGCGTCGGCGTAGGTCGAGATCGTCGCCGTCGGCTTGATCACGCCGGCCGCGACGAGCTCCTGCTTCAGGACGTCGTTCAGGCCGGGCCCGCGAAGCAGAAGCAGCTTCGCCTGCTGCACGGTGTTGCGGAAGGCCGCGAAGCTCGTCTCGTTGAAGACCGCGCTGTCGGAGAGGCGCGAGCTCGAGATCGACCCGACGCCCGGTAGGTTGATCGTGCTGCTGCGGTCCGTGGTGTCCCGCGCCGAGACCCATCAGCGTGTCGAGCCGCGGGTGAGTCGTCGGCTCGAAGAAGGTCACGGTCTGCGTGCCGATGAACGGCAGCGTGAACGAGGCAGTGTCGACGTTCAGCCAGTGCGTCGGACTCGTGAGGAAGCTCTTCAGTTGGGCGATGTCGATGCCGAGCGCCTTGCCGATCTCCTTCTCGAGCAGGTCGAGGGCGTACGCCTTGAGCTCCTCGAACGGCGCGGCGATCGGATTGATGGCCGGCCCGAGGAGGTCGGCGAAGACCACACCGAGGGTGTCGAGCGCGTCGATGAGGTCGCCGACCACGTCGGGCGCGCCGAGCGCCGACAGCAGGTGCTGGGTGAAGAAGTCCGTCGGCAGGCGAAGCCGAGGGTCGTCGAGGATGCCGACGTCGTCCTCGCAGAGCGACCGCTGGCTATCCGGATCGGACTCGGCGCCGACCTTGTTGCGGCAATCGAAGTTCTGCGCGTCGCGATGCGTGCCCGGGTCGAAGAGCGCCTTCGTGCTGGCGAGCCCGAGGTCGCTCCAGTGCCGAAGCAGCGTGTCGATGTCGTCGATCCAGCGCCTGGATGTACGGCTCGACGATCAGGTTGAAGATGGTGACGTCCTCCGCGGCGTCGATCGGATCGAGCAGGCAGATCGTCGCCGCAGGCGTCCTGCGTGTGCGTGGCGGTGATCGACGCCGCGCGGCGTCGAGACACTGCGCGTGAAGGTCTGCGGCCCGCTCGCACTCGCGGCGCAGTCCTCCTCCTTCGAGTCGAATGTCGTACTCGGCCAGGTCGACGATCAGATCGGCCTTCATGTCGATGAAGAAGTCGATCAGCTTGCCGCGCTTCGGCTCGGGGCCGTCGCCGTCGGGTTCGCCGTCCCCGTTCAGGTCGCGGACCGCCGTCCACCGTGAACGGGCCGCCGGGGCAGCCGTCGTCGGCGACGCCGTCGTGGTCGTCGTCGAGGCCGTCGCGCGCACGTGCCGAAGGGCAGCAGGGTGTTCGGGTTGACGAGCGTGTCGTAGATGAAGCGGTGCGGCGCCGCGAAGTTGATGCGCGGCGACTGGTCGTCCGAGAATCCGGGTCGCCGTCCTCGTTCGCCTCGAACGCAACGTACGTGCGCTCCTGGTTCCCGTCGTAGCCGGGAGTCGCATCGCCGATGTAGCCCTCGACGATCAGGTGCCGTACGGCGATCATCGGGTCGTCGATGCCGTTGAGGATCCCGGAGATGCTCGGGAAGACGCCCTCGGCGAAGTCGTTCACGAACGTGTGCGCCCACATGTCGCCGGCCGCGTGCGTCAGGAAGCCGTAGGCGAAGGCGAGGATCTGCTGACGCTCGGTCTCGCCGTAGCCGCTCGCTGACCTGGGCCTCCCAGGCCTCGCGCAGGATGTGGCGGAGCCATTCGCCGGTCTCCTCGGGATGGATGACGGACTGCCCGAAGACGAGATCCGGGAAGCCGTCCGGCCCGATGACGCCGGCGTTGAAGTAGGCGCGCTGATTCGTCAGCGCGGTGACGATCGTCTGATCGACGGCGTACTGATGGCCGTTGATAGTCACCTCTGCCGTCGGCCGTGACGTCCCGACCAGGCTTTGTCGCCCGAGTAGATGTGCGTGAACGGCTTCCACGCCAGTGCGCGCTGCGCCGAGCCGAGCACGAGCCCGGTCAGAATCGCGAGCACGAGCAGAATGCGTCGCATCGGTTCTCCCTTGGTTGTCGGTCCTCTTTCTCCGTCGCTCGACGGCCCGACCGACGCGCCTCGACACTATGACAATGGTGGACCTGCCGACAACCGCCGCGAGGAGGAGAAGCGTCTCGTTCTCTAGGAGGACAAGCGGGCCGGTCGGTGAGACGGTGGACGAAGCGAATCGACTCAGCGCTCGTCGATCGCGCTGGGTCAGGATCGGCTGCGCCGCGCGACGATCGGCGCCACACTTGGGGCCGTCAGCCGAATTGCGACGGCGTCTCGACCTTGTCGTTGCGCCAGTCTGTCGCCATGGTTAGGCCATGGCGAGCGAGATGATCGGCCGCGACGACGAAAACGAACGCATAGGAGGATTCCTCGACGCAAGCTCCGTCGAAGCGCCACGCGCGCTCGTCCTCGAAGGCGAGGCCGGGATCGGGAAGTCGACGCTCTGGCTCGAAGGCCTCGACCTCGCCCGCGAGCGAGGGTTGCGAGTCCTCTCCAGCCGGCCCGCCGAGGCCGAGCGGAGCTTCGCATTAGCTGGCCTCGCCGATCTCTTCGAGGGCGCCCTGGACGAGGTGCTGCCAGCGCTCGCGCCGCCGCGACGGCGTGCGCTCGAGGTCGCTCTGCTCCTGGAGGAGACGGAGGACCCGGTCGCTCCCCGCGCCGTCGCGGTCGCGGTACGTAGCGCGCTCGAGCTGCTCGCTGAGGCGCAGCCGCTGCTCGTCGCCGTCGACGACGTGCAGTGGTTCGATCCGTCGTCCACCGCGGCGCTCGCGTTCGCCCTCCGGCGCTCGGCCGGGCAGATGCACCTCCTGCTCGCGCGACGCTCCGGGACGATCGACCCTACGAGTCTCGAGTCAGCGCTTCCCGCGCCGTCCGTCGAGCGTCTGCAGGTCGGGCCGCTGACCGTGGGCGCGCTGCAGGCCGTCCTCCGCGAGCGGCTCGACCGCGTCTTTCCGCGACCGACGCTGCTCCGCATCCACGAGACCTCGGGCGGGAATCCGTTCTACGCGCTCGAGCTCGCACGATGCGCTCCCGGACGAGCTCGAGCCCAGCGGAGCCTTGCCGTGTACCGGAGACACTGGAGGAGCTCCTTCGCGCCCGGATCGACGCCCTGCCGCGGCTCGTGCGCGGCAGGCGCTCGTGCTCCTGGCCGCGGCCGGGGAGGCGGAGACGGACATGCTGCGGAAGGCCGGCGACCGAGGACGCGCTCGAGCCGGCGGTCTCGCACGGGATCGTCGTGCGAGCCGCGGGACAGTCTGCGGTTCACGCATCCGCTCCTCGCGGCGAGCGTCTACCAGCATGCAGACGAAGCGACGCGGCGCTCTGCGCACGCGGCCCTTGCCGCGGTCGTTCGCGATCCACTGGGGCGGGCTCGCCACCTTGCGCTCGCGGCGGAGGGCGCGGACGCGGAGATCGCCGCGTCGCTCGACGAGGCCGCCATCGTCGCCGGACGTCCGAGGCGTACCTAACGTCGCCGCGGAGCTGGGCGAGCGCGCCCGTCGCCTGACGCCGGAAGAGGATCGCGGCAGGGCGGCACCGACGGGCGATCGTGGGAGCTGATGGCCCACCTCAGAGCAGGCGACGTGCGGCGCGCCCGCGTGCTCTGCAGAGGAAACACTGGCGGAGGCCGACAGGTCGTTTCCGCGCCGAGTCGCTCGTCCTCATGAGCGCCGTCGAGGCGGCGGCCGGGAACCTCGACGCGCGCGGTCGCGCTGCGCCGCGAGGCGCTCTCCGAAGCGGACTGCGCACTCCGCTTTACAGGCGGCCGTCCATCAGTGGCTTGCGGCGATCGTCCCCTCTTCGCAGGGCGTGGGAGCGAAGCAGCGTCATGCACGTGCGTCGCTCGACCTTTCGGAGCGCATCGACGACGACTTCCTGCGCGCAGGTGCGTTGGCGGTGCATGCGAGGCTTCGCTTCGAAGCCGGCGAGCCCGACGCCCTCGCGCTGGCGGAGCAGGCGCATGATTGGCCGTCGCGGTTGTGGAGGCGAGCGGGGGCAGTCGACGGGACGAGCTCGCGCATCTCCTGGCCTGGACGTACGGGCCGTCTCGACCTCGTTGCGAGCTTCGGGCTCGATCGACATGCTGATCTGGATCGATCGCTTCGATAGCGGCGCGCGCGCTGCTCGACGGCCTCGAGCGGCGAGCTGGCTCAGCGCGACGAACAGCTCGCGTAGCAATTGCGCTCGGGCTCCGCAGCATCCTCGAGTTCGAAGCCGGCAGCTGGAATCTCGCGCGCGATCTCGCCGAGCGCGTGCGCGAGGTCGATGCGCTGTACGAGCGAAACTGGCCAGGCCCGTTCTTCTCGGTGCCGAGGCGCGTTGCATCGGGGCGAGCTGGATCGCGCCCGACGAGCTTGCAGCGCACGGGCTCGAGCTTGCCTTGGCAGACACGGGCGGCTTTCGGATGGGGGCGAGAAGGTGCTCGGCCAAGTCGCCGTGCACGCGGTGATGCTCTCGCAGCGATAGCAGCACTTCGCTGCTGCCGAAGCTCTCGCCGAGCTCGATGGCTTCCGCGAGCCGACCGTCTTCCGTGGCGATGCAGACTTCGCCGGGGCACTCGTGGAACTCGGCCGCACGGACGAGGCCGTCGAGCTGCTCGACGTCTGGGAGACGGATGCAAGGCGGCTCGGCCGCGACCGCGTTCTCGCGCACATCACCCGCGCCCGCGGGCTGGTCGCGGCCGCCCGCGGCGACGTCGACCTCGCTCTCGCGACACTCGAGCAGGCGGTCGTCGAGGCCGACACGGTCATGGATCCTTTCGGACGTGCGCGTGCGCTTCTCGCGCTCGGCCTGGCGAGACGGCGGGCGCGACAGAAGCGGGGCGCGCGCGAGGCACTCGAGGCGTCGCTCGCGGGCTTCGAGTCTCTCGGGGCCGCGCTGTGGGCAGTTCGCGCGCGAGCGGAGCTCGGGCGGATCGGCGGGCGGACGCGCGAGGAGGGTCTGACCGCCGCCGAGCGTCGCGTCGCGACGCTCGTCGCCGAGGGCCGGACGAACCGCGAGGTCGCCGCCGCGCTCGTCCTAGGCGAACGAACCGTCGAGACGCACCTCACGCACATCTACGCCAAGCTCGGCGTCCGTACGCGCACCGAGCTCGCGCGCGTGTACGAGCCCGCCTCCTGAGCCCGGTCAAAGTTCCGGGGTTCTCACGATTTCAACGGGTCGAGCGCGCTCGTAGCGTCGGCTGCGTGCCGAGCTACCTCGTCGAGACGTTCCTCGCCCGCGGCAGCGCCGGGGAGAGGACAGCCCGCGAACGGCGGGCGCGCTCGAGTGCGGAGGAGCTGACGCGGACAGGGACGCGCGTCCGCTTCGAGGGTTCCACATACGTCCCGGAGGACGAGCTCTGCTTCTTCACCTTCGAGGCGCCGTCGGGCAGGGCCGCCGTGCTCGTCGCGCAGCGCGCCAGCCTCGAGCCTCTCCGGGTCGTCGAGGCCGTCTCGTCCAGAGAGGAGTAGAGAGTGATGAACAGGCGGATGAGAGTGGCTGTTCTGGCGGCGTTCGCAACGCTTGGGGCGATCGCGATCGGAGCGGTGTACGCGATCACGGTCGAAGTCCCCGCCCGCGGAACGTTCGTGAGCTCGAAGGAGAAGACCGAGCTGTTGAGCGGAATCGCCCGGTTGCACGGTGAAGCCACCGACGCCACGGTGCAGCGGATCGTGATGTCGCCCGGCGAGGGGCCGAACTGGCATACCCACGCTGGGCCTGTCACTGTCATCGTGAAGAGCGGGAACTTCACCGTCGTGTGGGACGACTGCTCGGAAACGGCGTACACGGCAGGGCAGGTCTTCGTCGACAAGGGCTTCGGGAACGTGCACCGCGCGTTCAATCCCGGCCCCGGCACGACCGAGGTCTGGGCCTTCTACGTCATTCCGAAGGATGCGGGTTTGATCATCCCGACCGCGCCGCCGGCCTGCGCAAGCTGAGCCGGGGAAGCGACGCGGCCCAACCAACGAGTCAGGCGGTCCGTGCTTGCTGGCACGGGCCGCCTGAGACTCCGCCAACGCAGAGAGTGCCCCCGACAAGAATCGAACTTGTGCACGCGGTTTAGGAAACCGCTGCTCTATCCACTGAGCTACGGG
>CAVSRW010000002.1:0-188262 GCA_963730405.1 uncultured Gaiellaceae bacterium
CCGCTCCACGAACTCTTGAACGAGCAGGTTGACCACCACCGGATCCCGCGCCTGCGGAAAGTGTCCGGAGCCCTGGAGCGTGACGAGCTGCCCGCCCGTCGCCTCGGCGAGCGCAACGCCCCGCGCGTGCGAGTGGAGCGCGTCCTCGTCGCCGTGCATGACGAGCACCGGACAGCGAACGCGCCCGCAGAGCTCCCTGAAGTCGCCGCCGATCGGCAGGTCGATGCCGGCGTCGTGGTCTGCGAGCACTTCCGGGGTCGTCTCGAGCGCCCAGCCGACGGCGTCCTCGATCGGCTTCGTCGAGTGCGGCTCCGTGAAGCACTTCCCGATGAAGAACTCGAGGAAGTCCCGATAGTCCCGCAGCCAGTGGTGGATGTTGTACTTCGCCCACCCTTCGTCGGTATCGAGCGGCTCGTCGAAGGGATAGACGGTGCGCTCGGGCAGCGGCGGCGCCAGCGGGACGGCCGGCCCGATGAACGCGGCGCCGGCGACGCGCTCCGGATGCTCCGCGGCGAGCACGACGCCCCAGAGCGCCGCGCACGACACACCGACGAGGACGGCGCGTTCCGTCGCGGTCGCGTCCATCACCGCGAGCGTGTCATCGGCGAACTCGCGGATCGCGTATGCCTCGGCGCCCTGCGGCCGGTCGGAGCGGCCGTTCCCGCGCCCGTCGAACGTGACGACACGGCAGTGCCGCGCGAGGCACGGGATCTGCATCTTCCAGTGGCGCGAGTGGAGGAGCGCCCACGTCGGCAGCAGCAGGATCGTCGGCTCGCCCGATCCGTAGACCTCGTAGAAGACGCGAACGCCGTCGCGCTCGACGAAGCCCTCCTCGTCGGGATAGCGGGCGCGGCGTCTGCTCGCGGCTGGTCGGCGAGCGACGATCACGCGAGCCTCCGCGCGAAGTCGCGCAGCAGGAGGTTGAAGAAGACGGGATCGCGCGCGTGCGGCGCGTGCCCGCCGCCTTCGAGGAGGACGAGATCGCCGCCCGTGTGCTCGGCGAGCGCGCGCCCGCGGGTGTGCGACGCGATCGCGTCGTCGGTGCCGTGGACGACGAGCACCGGGCAGCGCACGCGCTGCGCGAGCTCCCGTGCCTCCTCGGGCTCCGGCTTCGCGCCGTGGTGCGCGGCGATCAGCGTCTCGGCCGTCGTCTCGAGCCCCCAGCCGACGCAGTCCTCGATCTGCTTCGTCGAGTGCGGCTCCCGGAAGATCTTCCCGAAGAAGAACTCGAGGAAGCCGCGGTAGTCCCGCAGCCAGTAGTGCCGGTTGTACTTCGCCCAGCCCTCGTCGGTGTCGAGCTCGTCCTCCCACGGCATCACCCGCTCCGGGAGCGGCTCGCCGCCGCCCGAGTAGGCAGGGCCGATGAAGACCGCGCCGGCGACGCGCTCCGGCTGCTCGGCCGCGAGGATCAGCCCGCGCGGCGCTCCCGAGCGAGTACCCGACGATGACGGCGCGGTCGGTCGCGGTCGCGTCCAGCACCGCGAGCGCGTCGCAGCGCGAACTCGCGCTCGTCGTACGCCTCGGACACGGTCGGCCGGTCGGAGCGCCCGTTGCCGCGGCCGTCGAACGTGACGACGCGGTGCTCGCGCGCGAGGAACGGGATCTGCCCCTTCCACTGGCGCGAGTGGATGATCGACCAGGTCGGCAGCAGCAGGAACGTCGGCTCGCCGTCGCCGTAGACCTCGTAGTGGACGCGGACGCCGTCGCGCTCGACGTACCCGGACTCGTCCGGATAGCGCGCCCGCGTCTGCTCGCGGCCCGGTGCTAGCTCGATTGCCATAGCGCGTTGACGATCTTCCAGCCGTCGTCCGTCCGGACGAGATGGAGGTACTCGCGGTACACGTCCGAGTCGACGACGGCGCTGGCGATCTCCCCGTGGACGTCGACGACGGCGACGTCGATGCGCCGGCCGCGGCCGGGATCCTTGGCCTTCCCCTCGCCCGCCGCCGTCCAGGTGACCATCTCGTCCTTCGTGACCGTGCGCAGCCCCGGTCCCCGCTTCGCGAGCTCCGGGTGCAGCGCCCGCTCCATCCGCACGGCGTCGCCGTCGAACCAGCCCTCGAAGTAGTCGAGCGCCGTCGCGACGATCGCGGCGCGCTCGGTGTCGCCGGTCGAGGTCACTGCGAGAGCCATCCGTCGATCCAGGCCAGGAGCTCCGCGTGGCCGGTGTCGATCCCGCCCAGGCGCTCGACCATGATCCCGACGTTGAACGTGATCACGAGCGAGACGAGCGCCTCGAGCGGCATCTCGACCCCGAGCTCGCGGTGCGGCTCGCGGAAGGCATCGGTCAGGACGGCGCGCCACTCGGCGTTCACGCGCGCGAGCCGGTCGCGCAGCCCGGCGTCGTTCCAGGCCATCGCCTGCAGCTCGAGCCAGACCTTCTCGTACGTGCGGTCCTCGGCCACGAGATAGCGCATCGCCGTGCGCCACTTCTCCACGAAGGGCATGTCGGCGGCATAGAGCTCGCGCTGCCGCTCGATCAGCCGCTCGGTGAACCGCTCGAGCGCGCGCACGAGCAGGTTCTCGTTCGAGCCGAAGTAGTAGTGGACGAGCCCGTGGTTGACGCCCGCCTCCTCGGCGAGCCGCCGCGTCGTGATCCTCGCGTAGCCGATCTCGACCAGCAGCCGCTCGGCCGCGTCGAGGAGCGCGTCCTCGGCGGCCGAGCGGGCGGTGGTCTTCGCAGCGGGTTCGCTCACGTCCGGCTCATTCTCGCGCGGCGGCGCGTCGCGAATCGAGCGCCGGCGTCCGCCCGTCCCGCCGAGGCGCGCGCGCACCGCCACGAGCAGGAGCGGGCCGCTCGTCGCGGCCGCCACGATTGCCGGCGCCAGTCCCTCGACCAGGTGGTGCGCGACGATCACTGGAAGATCTCCGTCGTGCAGTCGCCGCCCTGGAGGCGCACCTCGTGCGCGCGCGCCGGCCCGCCGGGGCGATCGGAGAAGTCGACGAAGAAGTCGGGGTCGATCTGCATGCCGCCGTTCGGGTCGCAGTCGATCCGCAGGAGCCAGGACTGCAGCTCCGGATAGAACTGGTTGTCCCAGGTCGAGTAGAGCGAGTTGGACACGTACAGGCGGCGGCCGTCGTACGAGAGCTGGAGCATGTTCGGGCCGCCGCTCAGCTGCCGCGGCCCGTCGCTCGGCTTCCCCAGCACACCGCCGAGCCAGAGCTGCCCCGTCAGCTTCGGCCGCGCGGGGTCGGAGACGTCGTACTGGCGGATGTCGCCCGTGCAACCAGTTCGCGAAGTAGAGGAACCGGTCGTCCATCGAGAGCACGAGGTCGGTGATCAGCCCCGGAACGGGGAACGGCCATCCCGCCAGCTCGACGCTCTCGACCTCGATCACCGGATCGGCCGCCCACGAGCCGTTCTCGCGGTGGAAGCGGAACATGACGCTGGAGAGCGCCGCGCCGACGAAGCCCTGCTCGGAGTCGGGGTCGTGCTGCCAGCGGATCTCGAGCGGCACGAGCCCCTTCTCGCCGAGGTCGACCGTCTGCTCCAGCGTCCGCCGTTCGAGATCCCAGAAGTGGATCCGCTGCCCGTATCTGCCGGCGCCGACGTCGGCGAGGTCGAAGCCCGGCTCGTACGCGTTCGGCTCGCCGAACTCCGACGAGACGAGGACGTTCTTGCGCGGCTGGTACCAGAAGTCGTAGTTGAGCGGCGGCCGCGCGCCGCCGTTCTCCCAGCGGCCCTTCACCTCGAACGTCTTCGCGTCGATGACGGCGAAGCCGCCGGCGCCGTTGCCGTCGGCGTCACCGAGCATCGCGACGACGATGTTGTCGCCGGGCATGCAGTGCACTGTGTGCGGCCGCGTGTAGCCGGTCGCAGCGATCACCTCCTCCGGCTCGATCACCTTCTCGATCCACGGCCGGCGCGGGTCGTCTGCGACGTTGACGATGTGGAACCGCGACGAGCGGAAGCCGGGCACGACCAGGTGCGAGCGGTCGGGCCCGTGGCAGGCGGACGAGCAGCGATTCCAGCCGAAGTGGTGCAGCTCGTCGCCGACGTTCGGCATCGGCAGCTCGTGGACGATCCGGCCTTCCTCCGCGTCGACGACGGCGAGGAAGTCCGGCTTGGCGATGCCCGTGCCCTCGTGCAGGCAGGCGAGGTAGAGGAACTCCTCCTTCGGCGCCGTCATCGCGTCCTGTGGCGAGCCGTGGAACGACGCGGGTCTCTCGTGTTCGTGCTGCATGGTGTCTCCCTCAGGTCGTGGGTCAGTGCTCCCCCGGCTCGAGCCTGACGCTCGGGTCGAAGAGCATCATGTGCGGCCCCGCCGGGCCGGTCGTCGTCTTCTTCTCGACGTTCTCGAAGCTGACCCAGGCGCTGCCGTCGGCCGGGTACGACGTCAGCTTCCCGGTCTCCCGGTCGACGTCGAAGCGCCAGAGCCCGTACTCGTTGTTGCGGGCGGGGCCGAAGCGCGTGTCGTCGTCCCAGGTCGAGAGGAGCGAGTTCGTGACGTAGAGCCGCCGGTTGTCCCTGCTCAGCCGGAGCATGTTCGGGTGCGGCAGGGAGACCGTCGCGTTCAGCTTCGGCTCGAACGGGTCGCTGATGTCGAACTGCTGCACCGTGTTCCCGAACCAGTTCGTCACGTACATGTAGCGGCCGTCGTAGGAGAGCAGCAGGTCGGCCGGGATCAACAGGCCGTCGTCCGGCCCGAGCACCTGCTGGAAGTCGAAGACGCCGTCGTGGTCGTCGTCGTCGGCGAGCCAGACGGCGCTCGTCCCGGGCGTGTTGATGAACGCGCGACGGACGCCCTTCGCCGTGACGAACCTGACCATGAGCGCGCCGTTGTTCGCGCCCAGGTCGGCGGTCTGGATCACTTTCTCCTGGTCCGTGTCCCACACGGCGACCTCGTCGCCGAGGCACGTCGGGTCGACGCCCCCGCCGCACAGCGCCGGCGGGCCGAACGTCGTGCTGATGCCCCGGTTCGCGCCCGGCGGCATCGCGAAGTCGTACATGTACTTCGGCTCCAGGCCGCCCGGCTCGCGCTTCGGACCCGGGCCGAAGTAGCGCTCGAACGCGCCGGTCTTGTCGTCGAGCTCGACGATGCCGCCCGGCGCCGTCGAGTCGGTCGCGGCGCCGATCATCGGGGCGAGGAGCTTCCCGTGCATCGCCATGACGCCGTGCGGGACGACGTAGCCGCTGTCCGCGACGAGATCCTCGTTCATGGCGCGCAACCGCAGCTCCTTCCCGCCGCGTTTCACGTCGAAGACGTGGACGCGGTTCGAGAAGAGGCCTGGGACGATCAGGCGCCTCTGGTCGCGCGAGTAGCCGAAGTGGTGCAGCTCGTCTCCGGTCTTCGGCATGTCGACGCGGTCGACGATCCGGCCGAAGTCGGCGTGGTGCGGGTCCGCGCCGATCACGGCGATGAAGTCGGGGTCGCTCGCGCTCTTCGCGAGCGTGGTGACGTAGAGATACCGCTCCTGTTTCGCGTTGCGATGGCTGGCATGGTTGTGCTCGGCCGTGAGCGGGGACGAGCTGCCCGCCGCCGACTGCGACTCGAGCGCGATCGCGGACGCCGCCGCGGTCGCCGCGACGAGACCGAGTGCGAGTGCGAGGCGCTTCATGGCCGTGCCTCCTCGTCGATGGCGCGGCAGACGAACTCAATCGGCCTCACCTCGTCCAGCGCCCGCGGTTCCTCGATCGTGGTCATGCGGCTCACCCCCGTCTAAGTCAAATGACTTAGACAGTTGACCAAATCAACAGGAGCGTGTCAAGAGGGCGGTTTACGGCGCCGCGCGCCGAACTCCGCCAGCCACGCAGCGCCACGCAGGCCGAGCCAGATCGGTGTCAGCAGGACGTAGAAGACGACAACGGCGGCGCCGAGGATCGTCCACCACAGCCCCCACCGCCAGAGCGGCACGGGCGGCTTCTCACGCATGCGCCTCCTGCCGGCGACGGTCGACGAGGCGGACGATGCGGTGCGCCGTCTCCTCGATCGAGAGCCCGGTGACGTCGATCACCGGGCAGCCGAGCCGACGGTGCAGCGCCGACGCCTGCTCGAGCTCGTCGTAGATCTCGAGCATCTCGGCGTAGCGGCGGTTCTCGCCGCCCATGCCCCGCACCCGCGTCTGGCGGATCTCGGCGAGCCTGGCGGCGTCGATCGTCAGGCCGACGATCTTGATCGGGTCGATCTCGTGGAGCTCCGGCGGCGGCGTGATCCCCTTCACGACCGGGACGTTGGCGGCCTTGTGGCCGAGGTAGCCGAGGTAGATCGAGAGCGGCGTCTTCGACGTCCGCGAGACCCCGACGAGGACGACGTCCGCCTCGTGGAGGCCGCTTCCGACGCCGTCGTCGAACTTGACCGCGAACTCGATCGCCTCCATCCGCTTGAAGTAGGCGGAGTTGAGCGGCGGCCGTGCGCCCGGGGTCATCCGCGCGGTCATCCCCGACACCTTGGCGATCGACTCGATCGGATGCCCGAGCAGGTCGCAGTAGTGGAGCCGGGCGCTGCGGCAGAGCGTGCGCATGCTCTCACGCAGCTCGCGATCGACGAGCGTGTAGACCATCACGGCCGGCCGTCCCTTCGCGCGGCTGACGCAGAGCTGGAGGTCGTCGAGCGTCTGGATCTGCGGGTGCCGGACCTCCTCGAACGGCTGCTCCGGGAACTGCGCCTCGAGCGCAGCCACGAGCCGCGCCGCGGTCTCGCCGGTCGAGTCCGAGACGATGTGGAGCTCGACGGGCTGCCGCGCGGGCGTCACGCGCTTGAGGCTACCGCCGCCACACGCGCCCCGGTGAGCCGGACGAGGTCGGCCGGCGCGAGCTCGAGCTCGAGGCCGCGGCGGCCCGCGCTGACGTAGATCGTCTCGTGCTCGAGCGCCGACTCGTCGAGCAGGGTCGGCAGCCGCTTGCGCTGCCCGAGCGGGCTGATCCCGCCGAGCACGTAGCCGGTCGCCCGTTCCACTGCGGCCCTGTCGGCGAGCGCGGCCCGCTTCCCGAGCGCTCGCAGGTCGAGTTGCGCCGCCACCGGAACGATCGCGACCGAGAGCGCGCCGTCCTGCGCGACGACGAGCGTCTTGAAGACGCGCGCAGGGTCGACGCCGGTCTTCGCCGCCGCCTCCAGCCCGTACGACTCCGCCTTCGGATCGTGCTCGTACTCGTGCAGCGTGAACGCGATCCCGGCGCGCTCGGCCGCCACGACGGCGGGCGTCATCTCGGTAGCCTCTGCGGACTCATGAGCACCGACGCCGTCACGATGGACAAGATCGTCTCACTCTCGAAGCGGCGCGGGTTCGTCTTCCCGTCGTCGGAGATCTACGGCGGTCTCGGCAGCTCGTACGACTACGGCCACTACGGCGTGCTCCTGAAGGACAACGTCAAGGCGCGCTGGCTCGAGGCGATGGTGCGCGAGCGCGACGACATCGTGGCGCTCGACTCCTCGATCATCCTGCACCCGAGAGTGTGGGAGGCGTCGGGGCACGTGAGCGGCTTCAGCGACCCGCTCGTCGACTGCCGCACGTGCAAGCAGCGCTTCCGCGCCGACCACCTCGCCGACCCCGAGCACGAGGAGGTCCGCTGCGGCAAGCGGCCCTCGAAGCGCCCGGGCGAGACCCCGGACTGCGACCTGACCGAGCCGCGGCAGTTCAACCTCATGTTCCAGACGCGTGTCGGGGCCGTCGAGGAGACCGGCGTCGACGTCTACCTCCGCCCCGAGACCGCTCAGGGGATCTTCATCAACTTCAAGAACGTCGCCCAGATCGCGCGGCGGAAGCCGCCGTTCGGGATCGCACAGGTCGGCAAGGCGTTCCGGAACGAGATCACCCCTGGGAACTTCATCTTCCGGACACTCGAGTTCGAGCAGATGGAGATGGAGTACTTCGTGCCGCCGGCGGAGGCGGACGAGTGGTACCGCTACTGGGTCGACGAGCGCTACCGGTGGCACCTTCGCTACGGCGTGCGCGAGAGCCACCTGCGCGTTCGCCCGCACGACGCCGACGAGCTCTCCCACTACTCGAGCGGCACCAGCGACATCGAGTACCTCTTCCCGATCGGCTGGTCGGAGCTCGAGGGGATCGCGAACCGAGGCGCCTTCGACCTGACCCAGCACACCGATGCCTCGGGGACGAAGCTCGAGTGGGTCGACGCGGGCACCGGCGAGCGCTTCGTGCCGCACGTGGTCGAGCCGGCGCTCGGCGTCAATCGCTCGATGCTGACGTTCATGGTCGACGCCTATGACGAGGAGGTCGTGGGCGAGCGCGAGCGGACCGTCCTGCGGCTCCACCCGCAGCTCGCGCCGGTGAAGGCCGCGGTGCTGCCGCTGATCGGCAAGGACACGGCGATGGTCGAGAAGGCTCGCGCTCTCTACGAGGAGCTGCGCCGCCACTTCAGCGTCGAGTACGACGACAGCGGCGCGATCGGCCGCCGCTACCGCCGCCAGGACGAGATCGGGACGCCGTACGGGCTGACGATCGACGAGCAGACGCTCGAGGACGAGACGATCACCGTCCGCGACCGCGACTCGCTCGCGCAGGAGCGGATCCCGATCGGCGGCGCGCGGACGAAGGTCGCCGAGCTGCTCGCGGCCGACTGGACGACGCCGAAGTCAGGCTGAGAGCGTGCGGAGGCGGAAGCCGCCGTGGTGCTCGTACGAGGCGGTCACGAGCGCGAGCGCCTCGCGCGCGCCGCGGTCCGTGAGTCCCGCTGCGTGGGCGTCCGCGAGCGGTGTCGCAACCAGCGTCCGGATCGCCCGTAGCCCCTCCGGCGACAGCGCGATCGTGCCGCCGCCGCAGTCGCGGCAGACGGCGCCGCCGGCCGCCGGGGCGTAGCCGACCAGCCCGTCGTCGGCGCCGCACTCGACGCAGCCGTCGAGATGCGGCATGTAGCCGGAGAGCCACAGCAGCTTCAGCTGGAACGAGAGGACGAGCGGGTCGAGCGCCGGCCGCGCGGGGGCACGCGAAGGGATCTCGTCGAGGCGGTCGAGGAACCGCGTCAGGGCCGTGAACGCCCGCTCGTTCGCCTCCTGCTCCGGGAAGAGGCGCAGCATCGCCTCGGCGCCGATCAGGCCGACGGCGAGCCGGTAGGAGTCCTCGCGCGACTCGTGATGCGAGGAGCGGAGGTCTGCTCCGGTCACGGTCTGCAGCTCGCCGGAGCCCTGATGGAGCATCAGCTCGACGTGCGAGAGCGGCTCGAGCCTGCCGCCGAAGCGCGACTTCGTGCGCCGCACGCCCTTGGCGACCGCGCCGACCCGGCCGCGGTCAGCGGTATAGACATGGAGCACGCGGTCGGCCTCCCCCAGCCGGAACGAGCGCAGCACGACCGCCTCCGTCCTGTACGTCCGGGCCATCCTCCGAGTCTAGAGCGGCGACCCGACGGGAACCGAACCGGCGTCGTCTACGTTGTACGCCCGATGAGCAGGATCCAGATCTACACGACCCGCTGGTGCGGCTACTGCGTCCGCGCCAAGGCGCTCCTGGACGGCAAGGGGATCGCCTACGAAGAGATCACGCTCGACGACGACCCCGCCTTCCGCCGCAATCTCCAGGAGCTCACCGGCGGGTGGACCGTCCCCCAGATCCTGATCGACGGGGTACCGATCGGCGGCTATACGGAGCTCTGGCGGCTGGACAAGTCCGGCCAGCTCGACGCCCGACTCGCCGCCTAGCGGCCGACCCGCCGAGGGCCTTCCTAGACTGTCGGCGTGTTCAGGTCGGCAGCACCGGCCGCCTTCCTCGCCGCATTCGCTGCCGTCACGGGCTTGGGCGTGGCGGACGGTGGCTACTTCCCGAGCGAGTGGGGCCTCGCCACGCTCGGCTTCGTGCTCGTCGGCGTCACGGTGCTCGTCGTCGCGGAGAGCCCGTCGGTCGGCCGGCGGGAGCTCGCGTTCGTCGCCGGCCTCATGCTGGTCACGAGTTGGGTGGCGCTCTCGGCGCTCTGGTCGGCGGGAGCGGGCGCGCCGGTACTCGAGGCGGAGCGCGGCGTCCTCTACGTCGCGGCAGCCGCCGCAGCCCTCCTGCTGCTCGCCCTGCCGGGAGCTGCGCCGGGGCTGCTGGGCGGCATAGTCGCAGGCGCTGTCGGCCTCGCTCTCTATGGGCTCGGGACACGGCTGTTCCCGGGGCACGTCGGCGGGGAGTACCACCCCTCCGGCTACCAGCTGACCGAGCCGATCGGATACGCGAACGCACTCGCGATCCTCAGCGTGGTCGGGATCCTGCTCTGCGTCGGGTTCGCCGCTCACGGCAGCCGCCCCGTGTGCGTCGCCGCCGCGATGAGCCTCGTCGTGCTCCTGCCGACGCTCTACTTCACGGTCAGCCGTGGCGCGACCGGCGCGCTCGTTGCAGGCCTGATCGCGCTGGCGATCGTGGATCCCGATCGCCGACGTCTGCTCGTGCGCTCGGCGCCGCTGGCGGCGCCTGCCGTTCTCGCGGTCCTCCTGTTGTCATGGTTCCCGGCGCTGACGACCCAGGGTGCCGAGCTCGAAGACGTGCAGCGCGAGGGAGTGCGGTTCGCCGTGCTTCTCCTCGCTCTCGTCGCGCTCGCCGCCGGTACGGCGATCGTGGTCGGTCAGGGCGAAGGCCGCTTCCGCGTGTCGGCTCGAGCACCGGGCCGAGTCGTGGTGCCGGCCGCCCTCGTCATCGCACTTGCCGCGGTGCCGCTCGCCGTTGTGGCGGTGAGCCGTAGTGACGGCCTCCTCAGCCTGGCGGGGACCGGTCGGGGCGACTGGTGGCGGGTGGCGACGACGATGGTGGGCGACGAGCCGCTGCTCGGCACCGGAGCGGGCAGCTTCGAGGCCCGCTTCGTCCGTGAAGGCTCGCCGGGGCTCGCCGCCCGGGACGCGCACAACCTCTACCTGGAGACACTCGCGGAGCTCGGCCCGGCCGGACTCGCACTCCTGCTCGCGACCCTGGCGCTGCCGCTCACTGCGATCCCGCGCGCCCGTCGAAGCGCCGTCGCCCCGGCGGCCGCCGCCGCGTACATCGCCTACCTGCTCCATGCCGCGGTCGACTGGACGTGGGAGATCCCGATCGCGACGGTCCCCGCGCTCTTCTGCGGGGCCGTCCTCCTCTCGGCAGCCCGCGAGCCCGCCGGCCACCCGCTCGTGGGGCGGCGACGTGCGATCGCCCTTGCCCTCGCGGTGCCCGTGCTCGCCGTGGCCCTCGTGGCGCACGTCGGCAACGGCGCGGCGGCCGCGAGCGCGGATGCGGCGAGCCGCGACGAACCCGAGCGGGCGCTGCGCGAGGCGAAGCGCGCGATCGCCTGGGCACCGTGGGCCGAGGAGCCGTGGCAGCTTCGCGGCGAGGCCGAGCTGCTTCTCGACGACGACGCGGCCGCGCGGCGGAGCTTCGAGCGCTCGCTCGAGCTGAACCCCGAGAACTGGTCCGCCTGGCTCAATCTCGCCGCCGTCACCAACGGCGCGGTGCGCGCTCGGGCCCTCGATCGAGTGGACGCCCTCAACCCCGGTGGCGTCGAGACCGACGAGCTTCGTACAAAACCTTAACAACGCTCAGCGCATGATTTCGCGCCGAATGCATCACACCAGTAGAACGCAGACCCCTGCACAGCTGTTGGAAGGAGCCCAGTTGACCAACTCATACGTGCGTCGTGCCACAGCCGCCGCGGCGCTCGCCGCCGGCCTGCTGGTGGCGTTCGCCGCTCTCGGCGGCGTCAGCGCCGGCCAGAGCGCGATCAGCGCCGACCAGTACCAGTACGGCAAGAAGGTGACGATCTGCCACAAGGGCAAGAACACGATCAGCATCTCGAGGAACGCCTGGCCCGCTCATCAGCGCCACGGCGATGTCACCGGCACGTGTGCGGCCGCGAAGGCCAAGAAGGCCAAGGCCGCGAAGGCTAAGGCCGCTGCGAAGGCCAGGCCGCGAAGGCCCAGGCCGCTGCGAAGGCCGCGGCTGGCAAGGCCAAGGCTGAGGCTGCGAAGGCCGCTGCCGCGGAGAAGAAGGCGAGAGGAAGAAGCCCGAGCACGCCGGCAACCCCGGCAACCCCGGCAACGGTAACGGCAAGGGCGGCAAGGGCTAGACCGAAGCCGCAGACGACGGAACGACCCGCGGGAGGCCCGGCTCAGTCCGGGCCTCTTTGCGTCTAGGACAGCGTCTGGCAGCGCGGGCAGAACCAGGTGCCGCGGCCCCCTGCCCTGATCTTCTCGAGCGGAGTGCCGCAGCGGTCGCACGGCTCGTCGGTGCGGCCGTACGCCCGGAACTCCCGCTGCATCGTCCCCGGCGAGCCGTCCGGGAGGCGGTAGTCCGAGAGCGTCGAGCCCTGCCGCTCGATCCCGAGCGCGAGCGCCTTCCGGATCGCCCGGTGCAGGCGCTGGAGCTCGCCGCGATCGAGCGAGCCAGCCTTGCGCAGCGGGTGCAGACGGGCGTACCAGAGCGCCTCGTCGACGTAGATGTTCCCGAGGCCGGCCAACGTGCGCTGGTCGAGCAGTGCGGCCTTGAGCGGCGCCCGCCGGCCCGCGAGACGCTCGCCGAGCCCCTTCGCCGTGAAGGCGGCGACGAGCGGCTCCTCGCCGAGCCGGGCGCCGAGGTACGGCTCGAGCTCGCCCGGCTCGAGCAGGAGCCACGTGCCGAAGCGCCGCACGTCGCGGTAGCCGACGGTCGTACCGTCGTCGAGCCGCAGCACGGCGCGGACGTGCGAGGCCTCCCCCGGCTCGCGGAGGAGGCTGCCCGTCATCCGCAGGTGGATCAGGAGCGCCCGCCCCGACGCAAAGCGGACGATCAGGTACTTGCCCCGGCGGTCGACGTGCTCGACTCGCTCCCCGGTCAGCTCCGCCGCGACCGCGAGCGGATCCTCGGGTCGGGTCAGACGGACGTCGTCGATCTCGACGTGCTCGAGCCGCCTGCCCTCGAGCGCCGGCGCGATCGCTCGCCGGACGCTCTCGACCTCGGGGAGCTCAGGCATCGGGAGGGTCGAGTCGCTTCTGGCCGACGATCACGCGACGACGTCGAGCAGGATCGGATGCTCCTGCGGCGGCTCGTCGCCCAGCTCGTAGGCCGCGAGCACGGCGTCCACGGCCGCCGCCCCGCTCGTGTCGTCGCGCGCGTGCACCTCGGCGAGCACGTCGCCCTCCGTCACGCTCGCGCCGCGCTTGACCCGACAGACGACGCCGACGGCGTGGTCGATCGAGTCCTCCTTCGTCCGGCGGCCCGCACCGAGGTGGAGCGCGGCGATGCCGACGGCGATCGCCCCGAGCCGCACGACCGAGCCGGATGCGGGCGCACGAACCTCGAGCACGACCGGCGCCTGCGGCAGCGCGCCCGGATCCGGGTCGCCACCCTGCGCCCTGATCCAGCGCTCGTAGAGAGCCAGTGCGGAGCCGTCCGCCACCACGGCCTCGGCCCGCCGTCTCCCCTCCTCCTCGTCGACTCCGAGGTCAGAGAGCGCCAGCAGGCGCGCACAGGCGTCGAGGACGAGCTCCGTGAAGTCGGGTGGGCCCTCGCCGCGGATCGTGTCGCGCGCCTCCCCGATCTCGAGCGCGTTCCCGACCGCCGCCCCGAGAGGCTGATCCATGTCCGTGAGCAGGCAGACGACCTCGCGGCCGGCGTGCTCGCCCAGCTCGAGCATCGTCCGCGCGAGAGCGCGCGCATCGTCGAGCGTCTTCATGAAGGCGCCGTCGCCGACCTTGACGTCGAGCACGATCGCGTCGGCGCCCCCGGCGATCTTCTTCGACATGATCGAGGAGGCGATCAGCGGCAGGATGTCCACCGTCGCGGTGACGTCCCGCAGGCCGTAGAGCTTCTTGTCCGCCGGCACGAGGTCGTCGGTCTGGCCGACGATCGCGAGCCCGACCTCCTGCACCTGGCGGACGAAGTCGTCGACCGAGAGGTCGACGCTGAAGCCGGGGATCGACTCGAGCTTGTCGAGCGTCCCGCCCGTGTGCCCCAGGCCGCGTCCGCTCATCTTCCCGACGGGGACGCCGCACGCGGCGACGATCGGCCCGACCGCGATCGTCGTCTTGTCGCCGACGCCGCCGGTGGAGTGCTTGTCGACCACCTTGCGGCCGAGCGCAGCGCCCAGGTCGAGCGTGCGGCCGCTCCGGATCATCGCGTCGGTGAGCGCGTACGTCTCGGCCGCGGACATGCCGCGGAAGTAGACGGCCATGCAGAACGCGGCCAGCTGGTAGTCCGGGATCTCGCCGCGCGCGTAGCCGAGCACGAGCTCCGAGATCTCCTCCGCCGGGAGCTCCTCCCCGTTCCGCTTCCGCTCGATCAGCTCCGCCGGATGGATCACGGCGTCAGGATCGGCGTCCCTGGGATCCCGCGGCCCGGCGCCTTGCCGCCGAGCCAGGCGTTGACGGTCGCGCCGACGTCGCCGAACTCGCCCTCGTGGACTGCGCCCTTCGCGTTCCGGCCGGCCGCGTACGCGAGCAGGAGCGCGTGCTCGCGGGAGTGGTCGGTCGAGGGCGTCGTCGGGTCGCAGCCGTGATCGGAGGTGATGATCAGCAGGTCACCCGGCCGCAGCGCCTCGAGGATGTCCTCCAGCCGGCGGTCGAAGTCCTGCAGGCAGCGGTGGAAGTTGACGGGGTCGTTGCGGTGGCCCCAGAGCATGTCCGTCTCGACGAGGTTGGTGAAGACGAGGCCGCCGTCGATCGTCTGCAGCAGCTCCACGGTCTTGTTGATCCCGTCCACGTTCGACTTCGTCGGGAACGACTCGTCGATGTCGCAGCCGGCGTAGATGTCGCTGATCTTCCCGACCGCGTGCACCTGGTTGCCGGCGTCGCGGACGAGCGAGAGGTAGTTCGGCCGCCGCGGCTCGAGCGAGAAGTCGTGCCGGTTCGGCGTCCGCTCGTAGCTCCCGGGAGCACCGGTGAACGGCCTCGCGATCACCCGGCCGACGGCGTGCTTGCCCGTCAGGATCTCGCGCGCGATCCGGCAGCCCTCGTACAGCTCCTCGAGCGGGATCGTCTCCTCGTGCGCGGCGATCTGGAAGACGGAGTCGGCGGACGTGTAGACGATCCACTTCCCCGTCCGCTGGTGCTCCTCGCCGAGCTCCTGGATGATGTCCGTCCCCGACGCCGGCCTGTTCGCGAGCACGCCGCGGCCGGTCCTGTGCATGAACGGGTCGATCACGTCGTGCGGAAAGCCGTGCGGATAGGTCGGCATCGCCTGCGGCGTGACGACGCCCATCAGCTCCCAGTGGCCCGTCGTCGTGTCCTTGCCCTTCGAGCGCTCGAGCAGCCGTCCGGCGACCGCGGGGGCGCCCGGCTGGGGCGGGCAGCCCTCCAGCTCCATCACGTTCCCGAGGCCGAGCGCCTCGAGCGCGGGCAGGTCGAGACCTCCGACGGCGCGGGCCACGTTGCCGAGCGTGTTCGACCCCTCATCCCCGAACGAGGCCGCATCCGGCAACTCTCCCGCGCCGACGGCGTCGAGCACGATGACGCAGGCCCGCGGCACGTGGCTATTGTACGGCGCGCATGGAGACTGTCCTCGGTCTGATCGGCCTTCTCGTCTACATCGTGGCGATCGTCTCGCTCGCCGCGGGTGTGACCTGGATCGTCGTGAAGCTCAGCCCCTCGAAGAGCCAGAAGCAGCTCGAGGCGCGGAAGCAGAAGCAGGCCGAGGCCGGCTAGACCATGGACTGGCGGCTCGAGCTGGTGCAGGTGCCGGTCTCGGACGTCGATCGCGCGAAGCGCTTCTACACCGAGCAGGTGGGCTTCGTAGCCGACCACGACCACCAGGTCAGCGACGAGCTGCGCTTCGTCCAGCTGACGCCGCCCGGTTCGGCGTGCTCGATCGCGCTGGGGACGGGGGTCGGGGACATGCCGCCCGGCTCGCAGCGCGGCCTGCAGATGGTCGTGCCGGACGTCCACGCCGCACGGGCGGAGCTCGTCGAGCGCGGCGTCGACGTCGGCGACGTGCAGGTGTTTCCGTGGGGGTCGTTCGTCTTCTTCAGCGATCCGGACGGCAACAGCTGGTCCGTGCAGCAGCTTCCGCCACGCGACTAGCCCCGGGGAAACGCTAGACGGCCGGTGCCGCGAGGACGTCCTCGAGCGGCGTGTGGTCGAGCCCGTGCGCCTCGGCGACGGCCTCGTAGGTGATCTTGCCGTCGACGACGTTGACGCCGCGGGCGAGAGCCCGGTCGCGCGCCACCGCCGCGGCAAGCCCGTGGTCGGCGATCGCCTCGACGTACGGCAGCGTCACGTTCGTCAGCGCCTTCGTCGACGTGATCGGGACGGCGCCCGGCATGTTCGCGACGCAGTAGTGGATGACGCCGTCGACTTCGTAGACGGGGTCGTCGTGTGTCGTCGCGTGCGAGGTCTCCGCGCAGCCGCCCTGGTCGATCGCGACGTCGCAGAAGACGCTGCCCTGCTTCATCCCCTGCACCATCTCGCGGGTCAGCAGCTTCGGCGCGAGCGCACCGGGGATCAGGACCGCGCCGATGACGACGTCGGCGTCCCGCACCGACTCCTCGATCTGCAGCGTCGAGGACATGACGAGGCTGACGCGGCCGTGCAGTGTCTCCTCGAGATGTCGCATCCGGTCGACGGAGCGCTCGAGGATCGTGACCTGGGCGCCGAGGCCGAGCGCGATCACGGCGGCGTTGTAGCCGACGATGCCGCCTCCGATGACGACGACCTTTCCCGGCGCGACGCCCGCGACGCCGCTGAGCAGCAGCCCCCGTCCGCCTTTCGGCCGCTCGAGGTAGTGCGCGCCCGCCTGCGCGGCAAGCCGGCCGGCGACCTCGCTCATCGGTGCCAGCAGCGGCAGCCGGCGATCCTCGGTCTCGACGGTCTCGTACGCGACCGCGCTGATCCCACTGTCGACGAGCGCGCGCGTGAGCGGCTCGTCGGCGGCGATGTGCAGGTACGTGAAGAGGACGAGCCCCTCGCGCAGGCGCGGGTACTCGGACGCGATCGGCTCCTTAACCTTGAGCAGGAGCTCGGCGCTCTCCCAGACCTCGCCCACCGAGGCGATCCGGGCGCCGGTGGCCTCGTACTGCTCGTCGGGGAACTGGCTGCCCGCGCCGGCCCCCGTCTCGACGACGACGTCGTGCCCGCTCTGGACGAGCTCGCGCGCACCGGCGGGCGTCAGCGCGACGCGGTACTCCTGCGGCTTGATCTCCTTGGCGACGCCGATGCGCATTTGCCGGGCAACGATACCGTCCCGCCTCCTACGGACCGCGCACGGTTACGAACACACGCCCGTTTGCCACGGCGACCTCGCGGACCGTGTGGCCGATCGGGACGACGAGCTCGGTCTCGCCGCTGCGCGCGTCGACGCGCCGCACCGTTTCATCCGCGTCGCTCGTGATCCAGAGTGCGCCCTCGTCGAACGCAAGCCCGAGCGGAAGAGGCCCGGCGGGAATCGTTCGCTGCGGCAGCCCGGACGCCGGGTCCAGCTCCCAGATGGCGTCGGCGATCCGGACCGCGACCCAAAGCCGACCGGACGCGTAGAGGACTTCGCTCGGATCCGAGACGAGCCTCACGACGTCGACGTCGCGATCGCCGCTCACACGGAACCGTTCGAGACCGACCACCGTTCCCGGCTGTCGCGACGTGTTGAGCCCGACCCACATCCATCCCCCGCCGACGGCGATCTGGGGATGCCATCGGCCGCCTGCCTCGGTCGTGCTCCGAATTTCGCCGGTCGCCGGATCGAGCTCGGTGACCTCATCGCCGTGCGACAGCCAGACGCTGCCACCCCCAACCGCGACGCCGGCGGGGCCGCGTTCGAAGCCGGTAGGAAGGGGACCGACGCGCTCGGCGAAGGACAGCTTGAGCCGCGCGAGCCCGTCACGATCGACACGCCAAAGCACGTGGTCGAAACCGCCGGCGACCCAGACTTGATCGCCGTCCGCCGCGAGGTCCGTCGGCTCGAAGCCGAGTCCGACTATCTTCGTCACCTGGAGGGTCTCCGGATCGATCCGAGACAGCGTCCGATCGCTGACGTTCGCCGCCCAGACCGTTCCGGCGCCGGCGACGACCATCTCCGGCCCTCGCCCGACGGGTATCGCGGTGAGGATGTCGCCGCTGTCGGAATCGACGACAGCGACGGAGTCTGCCGGCACGACGATGTCCGCGGCGGGCTCTTCGCCCGTGAACGCGAGGATGCCCGCCACGAGGATTGCGGCGGTGAGGAGGCCGGCGCCGAGGTACGCGGCGAGCGGCAGGCGCTTGCGGCGGCGCTCGCCCGAGGCTTCCATGGGCGGAGGCGTCGGCGCCGGCAGGCGCAGGTCTCGGTCATGGGCGAGGATCCGCCGCTCGAGCTCCCGTAGCTCCTCGTCCGGCTCGAGCCCGAGCTCGTCCCGCAGGATGCGCCGCGCCTCGCGGAACTCCGCCAGCGCGTCGGCCTGACGGCTGGACCGGTACAGCGCGAGCATCAGCTGGCCGCGCAGGCGCTCGTCGAGCGGATGGGCCGCGACGAGCCGCTCCAGCTCCACGAGCACGTCGTCGTGGCGGCCGAGCTCGAGCTCGGCCGCGAGCCGCCGCTTCAGCACGCGGAGCCGCAGCTCTTCCAGGCGGGCGATCTCCGTCTGGGCGAACTCGAGGTCGGCGAACTCGGCGAGCGGCGGGCCCCGCCACAGCGCCAGCGCGTTCTGCAGGAGCTGAACCCGCTCCCCGGCTGGCCGTGCGGCGGCGTCGGCGACGATCTGCTCGACCTGTTGCTCGTCGAGCGCGCCCTCGGGAACCCGGAGGGTGTAGCCGGGCGGCGTCGTCTGCAGCGCGTCCGCGCCGAGCACCTTGCGCAGATGCGAGACGTACACCTGCACGTTCTTGGCCGCGGTCGGCGGCGGGCGGCCGTTCCAGAGCTCCTCGACGATCCGGTCGACCGAAACCGGCTCGTTGCGGTGCACGAGCAGCAGTGCCAGGAGCGCGCGCTGCTTGGTACCGCCGAGCGGACGCGCGTTTCCCGCGGAGACGACCTCGAGCGGACCGAGGATCCGGAACTGCATCGCGAACGGTGACGCTACACCGGGACAAACCGGCGGACAACCACCGCGTAAGCGCGCGTCAACCGCTTTCAGACCGCCGCGAAACCGGCCCGCCGCACACTCGTTGCCAATCGGCCGTAGCGGACGGCCGGAACCGAAGGAGCAGAGATGAAGCGCATCTTTCAGACCATGATCCTCGTGGTCGCCGTGTCCGCGCTGCTCGCCCCGAGCGCGCTCGCGGATCGCCCGGACGACCGCGCGGAGGCGCGCGGGCCGGGTGCGCTCGTCGCGTCGAGCGCCATCCGTCCGGACGACCAGGCCGGCACGCGCGGGCCGGGCTCGATCCCGCCGGTCGTCGTGGCGGCCGGAGCGTCCGCCGACGGCTTCGACTGGACCGACGCGGGCGTGGGTGCGGTCGGAGCGTTCGGGCTCGCGCTGCTCGTGCTGGGCGCGCACCAGGTCGCGACGCGAGCGCGGAGCGATCACGCGACGGCGTGACCTCGGGCACGTCGGAACGGCGACGAGGGCGGCTCCGGCCGCCCTCGTCCTGTCCGGCCCTTACGAGGCCAGCCGCTCGACGAGCGCCCGCTCCTCGGGGCCGAGCCAGGGTGGCTCGCCCGCGACGGCGTTCTCGGCCGCCCGTGCCGGCCTCGACGTCGCCGGCAGCACGAGATCGACGCGAGGGTCGGAGAGCACCCACTTCAGCAGCGCCTGCGGCCAGGTCTCGACGCCGAACGACCGCAAGGGCGCGAGCTCGACCTGCTCCGGCGGCCGCCTCAGCAGCTCGCCCGAGCCGAACGGCTCCATCACGACCACGGCGACGCCGAGCTCGGAGGCGAGCGGCAGCAGCTCTCGCTCCGCCGTCCGCTCCCGCGGGTTCAACGGCAGCTGGACGGTCTGGAAGCGGCCGGTACGGAGCGCGCGCCCGAGCTCGCCGAAGGCCGAGGGCGCGTAGTGGGTGACGCCGAGCCTGCCGATCCGGCCCGCCTCGCGCTCGGCCTCGAGCCACGGGAGGTGCCGCTCCCAGGCGACGAGGTTGTGCACCTGCTCGACGTCGACGAGGCCACCGAACCAGCGGAGCTGGTCCTCGTACTGCTGCCGGGCCTCGGCCGCCGACGACGTCCAGATCTTCGTCAGCACAGTCGCCTCAGCGCGCCGGGACTCGAGCGCCGCCCCGAGCGCCTCCTCGGAGCCGTACATCGGCGAGGTGTCGAAGCGGCGGACGCCCGCGTCGAGCGCCGCGGCGACGACCTCGCGCGCGAGGCGGACGTCGTCGCGGAAGGTATTCCACGTGCCGAGGCCGACGACGGGCCCGAGCCTGCGCTCCTCCATCAGCCGAGCAGCCTGCGCGCGGCAACACCCGCGGCGAAGGCGGCGCGGAAGAAGGTCGGGTCGTCGCCCGGGCCGCGGCCCATGTGCGAGAGCGGGAGACCGGCGCACGCCTCCTCCCACCCGAGCCCGTCGGCGTCGTCGGGGACGAGCACGTCGCCGAGGCAGCGGTCGAGCACGGCCTGCGCGTGGTGCGAGACGCCGCGGTGCCGCTCGCGCGGATCCGCCTCCGACGTACGGACTGCGAGCACGGGCCGTCCGTCCAGAGCCGATGCGGTGTTCGCGACGTCGGCGAGCGAGAGAGCGCCGTGGCCGAGCGGCGTTCCCGTGCCCACGATTCCGGGGCCGACGGAGCAGACGACGGCGTCGTGGCCGTCCCTCGCCGCCAGCACCAAGGCCGCCGCCGCCGAGACACAGTCGTCGTCGCCGTCGAGACACGGTGCGACCGCGATCGCCGTGCTGACGAGACCCCGCTCCTTCAGCGTCCGGATCGTGTCCGAGAGCGGCAGGGGCAGCGCGCCGCCCTGCACCTGCACGTATGCCACGCGCTTCCCGGACAGTGCGGCGCACACCGGCGCGACCTGGCTGTGGAGTGTGCAGAGAACGACCGGCATCCCTGCGAGCGTCTCCGGCAGCCCGCCGTCCTCCTCCCCACGCCGCAAGGCCACTTGCCCGGGGGTGTACGGCAGCGCCATCACGTGCGCGCCGTCCTCGGCCGGCAGACCGAGGCCGCGCGTCAGGTTCGCGTAGAGGACGTCGAAGCCGCCGGAGCCGAGCTCGAGCAGCCGCGCCTGCTCGTTGACGAGCACGTCGTCCCCCACTTCGACCTCGCCCGTGAGCCGGGGGTAGGCGAGGCAGGCGATCCCGTCGACTTCGAGTCGGACGAGCCCCGGTAGCTCCTCGACGACCGCCGAGACCGTGCCGCGTCTAAGCCCGAGCGGCATCGACCAGCGCCAGCGTCACCTCGACCATGGCGTCGAGATCGGCGACCGCGATGTGCTCGTCGGCGGTGTGGATCTCCATCATCCCGTTCGCCAGGTTGAGGCAGGGGAGCCCCTTCGCGTTGAACACGTTCGCGTCGGCTCCGCCCCCGGTCAGCGTCGGCACGAAGTCGTGCCCGCAGCGCTCGAGCGCCGTCCGCGCGAGCTGCACGATCGGATCGGAGTCCCTGAAGCGGTAACCCTGGTACGTCTCGCTCACCTCGGTCTCGAGGGTGCACTCCGTGACGGTCGCGGCGAAGGCGAAGGTGTCGAGCATCTCCTGGACGAGCTCGGCGAGCTTGCGGGCGTCGTGGGATCGCGCCTCTGCCTCCAGCTCGCACCACTCGGGGACGATGTTGCGCGCGCTGCCACCGGAGATCAGCCCGACGTTCGCCGTCGTCTCCTCGTCGATCCGCCCCAGACGGAGGTCGGCGATCGCCTTCGACGCCGCCACGATCGCGGAGCGCCCCTCCTCCGGGACCATGCCGGAGTGTGCGGGCCTGCCGTGGAAGCGCACCAGCATCGACCGCTGGTACGGCGCCCCCATGATCACGTCGCCGACCGGGGCCGCCTGGTCGTAGACGAAGCCCAGCTCGGCCTCCAGCTTCGTGTGGTCGAAGGCGCCCGCGCCGAGCAGGCCGACCTCCTCCTTCGGCGTGAAGAGGAGCTCGACGCCCGCATGCGGACGGCCTTCGGAGACGATCCGCCGCGCGGCCTCGATCATCACGACGACAGCCGATTTGTTGTCTGCACCGAGGATCGTCCCGCCCGCGTTCCGGACCACGTCGTCCTCGACCACGGGCTCGAGCGAGCCCTGCGGCGGCACCGTGTCGAGGTGCGCGCAGAAGAAGATCGGCGTCCCCTCGACCCGACCCGGCAGGCGGCAGAGCAGGTTCCCGATCGTCGAGCCGATCGCCGCCCCGGCATCGTCCTCTTCCACATCGAGGCCGAGCAGGCGGAGCTCTCGGACGACACGGTCGGCGACCGGCCGCTCCTCACCCGGTGGGCTCGCGATCCGGCAGAGCTCGAGGAAGAAGCCGAGAATCGAACTAGGAGCTTCGAGCACGTTTCGCTACCTTTCAAGTATGAGCGTCGCCGAGCCGCTGATTCAAGCAAGTCTCATTGGGGAGGCCGTCGACAACGGTCCGGCGGCGATCTTCGTCGCGGACGACGAGGGCCGGTACATCGCCGTCAACACCTTCGCGTGCGAGCTGCTCGGGTACACCCGCAGCGAGCTGCTCTCGTTGACCGTTCAGGACGTCGCCCCGGACGAGGCCGCCGCGGCGAGCTTCGCGAAGCTCCTGCGTGACGGCGTCCTCGAGGGCACGACCGTCGTGCGCCACAAGGACGGCGGCGACGTCACGATCGAGTGGCGCGCGACTCGCACCACCGCTGCCGGGATGGAGTTCTTCGTCGCGGTTGCGATCCCGGTCTAGCCGGCGGCGCGCAGCGGCACGCCCGAGCGGGCGCGACGGCGCTCCGCCGCCGCCCCGACGAACTCGCGGAAGAGCGGCGCCGGCCGGGTCGGCCGCGACTTGAACTCCGGGTGGAACTGGCTGGCGACGAACCACGGGTGGTCGGGCAGCTCGACGATCTCCACGAGCCGGCCCTCCTGGAACGTCCCGGAGACGACGAGCCCGGCGGCGATCAGCTGGTCGCGGTACTGGTTGTTCACCTCGTAGCGGTGGCGGTGCCGCTCGTGGATGACCGCCTCGTCGTAGACGTCCCGCGTCCGCGTCCCCTCGGCGACCTCGACCGCCTGCGCGCCGAGCCGCATCGTGCCGCCGAGGTCCTCGATCTCCTTCTGCTCGGGCAGGAGGTCGATCACCGGATACGGCGTCTCCGGATCCATCTCGGTCGAGTTCGCGCCCTCGAGGCCCGCGACGTGCCGTGCGAACTCGGAGACCGCGACATGCATGCCGAGGCAGATGCCGAGGTATGGGATCCCACGCTCGCGCGCGACCTGGCAGGCGAGGATCTTCCCCTCCCAGCCGCGCGAGCCGAAGCCGCCGGGAACGAGCACCCCGTCGACCTCCTCGAGCAGGTCGGCCGCCTCCTCGTAGGACATGTCCTCCGCGTCGACCCACTGGACGCGCACGCGCGCGCCCTGGTGCACCCCGGCGTGCTTCAGCGCTTCGTGCACCGAGAGATACGCGTCGTGGAGCTTCACGTACTTGCCGACGAGCGCGATCGTGACCTCCTCACTCCGCTCATCAGACCTGAGCTCCCCGATCCGGTCGATCAGGTCCTGCCACTCGCCGAGCACCGCCGGCGGCGCGTCGATGCCCAGCTTGCGGACGACGAGCTCGTCGAGCCCCTGCTCCTGCAGCACCGCGGGCACGAGGTAGACGTCCGGGACGTCCGGCGAGGCGATCACGGAGCGGATGTCCACGTCGGCGAAGAGGGCGATCTTGTCCTTGATGTCCTGCGAGAGCTCCTCGTGCGAGCGGCAGACGATCACGTCGGGGTGGATACCGATCCGGCGCAGCTCGTTGACCGAGTGCTGCGTCGGCTTGGTCTTCAGCTCGCCGGCGGCCTCGATGTAGGGGACGAGCGTGCAGTGGAGGTAGAGCACGTTCTCGGGGCCGACCTCGCGCCGGAACTGGCGGATCGCCTCGAGGAACGGGAGCGACTCGATGTCGCCGACGGTGCCGCCGATCTCGGAGATGACGATGTCGACCGGGGCCGCCTTGGCCGCCCGCTTGACCCGCGCCTTGATCTCGTTCGTGATGTGCGGGATCACCTGCACGGTGGCGCCGAGGAACTCGCCCTTGCGCTCCTTGCGGAGCACGGCGTCCCAGATCGCTCCGGCGCTGTGGCTCGCGTTCCGCGACATGTTCTCGTCCACGAACCGCTCGTAGTGGCCGATGTCGAGATCGGTCTCGGCGCCGTCCTCGGTGACGAACACCTCGCCGTGCTGGAAGGGGCTCATCGTGCCCGGGTCGACGTTCAGGTACGGGTCGAACTTCTGCGCCTGGACGCGGAGGCCGCGCGACTTCAGCAGCCGGCCGAGCGAGGCGGCGACGATGCCCTTGCCGAGCGCGGAGACGACACCGCCGGTGACGAAGATGTACTTCGTCTGCCCGGTCTCGTTCGCGCTCATGCGGGTTGCCTGCCCCAGCGGTCCAGCTCTCGAACCATCGGCGTCCGCTCGATCAGCGCGCCCAGGGAACGCCGCTCGCCGAGGAGGGTGAGGCCCGCGAGCACCGCGATCGCGCTCCAGCGTTGCCTCTCCGTGAACCTGCCCACGGACTCGAAACCTAGCACGGCGCCGAGCGTGTTCGATCCGGAGTCGCCGAGCATCACCATCTCTCCAAGATCGTAGGGCGAGAGCAGGACGGCCATCGACTTCGGCGCGCGCAGCGGGATCGACGCGAGGAGATACGCCTTGAGAGCGCGTCCAGGCTTCGTGTCGAGCTGGTTCAGCATGTTCGCCGAGAGGCCGACGAGGATCGCGGCGGAGGCGGATCGCGTCCGCCAGAGCGCGTACGCGGGGATGCCGACGAGCTTCAGCACGCCGGTCGTCGTCCCCTTGCCGAGGTGGGCGCGGAAGCCGCGCTCGTCGCCGCTCCAGAGGTCGTCGGCGAGCCCGATCGCGGCCACCGGAAGCAGGCTCGGCTGCGCGACCGCGACGAGCCAGCCGACGAGCGGCAGCCGCAGGCCGCGGTGGTTCCGCCCCTGCGGGCCGAAGGCGAGCAGGATGTCGCGGAGCTGCCGCCCGCGGTGGAGAAACCCGCGCAGGTCGCGGCCCGTCGCACGGTGCTCGAGCTCGACCTCGACCTCGCCGAGCTCGAGCCCGGCCCGGGCCGCGTCCGCCGTCATCGCCGTCTCGCAGCCGAAGCCGGCGGCGAGCGGGAACAGCATCTCCCGGGCGTTCTGCGTCAACCGCCGCTGGCCCGAGAGCGGCTCGCGCGCCTCGTGGCCGGAGGCCAGCCGAATGAGCCGGCGCGCCGCCCCCTTCGCGATCCCGAAGCCGCCACCCTGCCTGCGGGCGAAGGCGGCGACGGTGACGTCCGCGTCGCCTTCGAGGAGGGGGCGCAGGTCGCCGCGCAGGTCGGCGTCGCAGAGCAGGAGGTCGCCGTGGACCGCGACGCGCTCGCCGAGCGTCAGCGCCTGCCCCTTGCCGCGCCGCGGCAGCCTGACGACGCGTGCGCCCGCCGCCTCCGCGGCCGAAGCCGTCGTGTCGCGCGAGCCGTCGTCTGCGACGATCACCTCGACATTAGGGAACTGGCGCCGCAGCTCCTCGATCGTCGTCCCGATCCGCGCCTCCTCGTCCCGCGCCGCGACGAGGACCGTCAGCGTGGGTGGCGCGGCCACGATCTCGTCTCTCTGGCGTTCGAGCGGCAAGGCAGGCTAGGACGCAGGGAGTGCCCGTGCCGGAAGCACGGGCGCGACCGAGGACGACGCATGGCGCCACCGATCGGGCGCCAGAGACACCCTGATTGTGACCGCGCCACCCACCTATCCACTCGAGGCCGGGACCGGCTCGATCGGCGGCAGGATGCGGTCGGCGGTGTCGCGGACGCCGTAGTCGCCGGCCGCGTCGAGATCGGCGAGCACGAGCAGCATCGCCAGCGCGCCGACCGGCGTGTCGACGCCGTCGACGGTGGAGAGGCGGTGGCGCTGGAAGACGGGGATTGCGCTCTGCTCGACCCGGGTCGGCTCGACGCCGACGACGGGGATGCCGGCGCTCCCGAGGCCCTGGTAGATCCCGGCCAGGAAGCGGGAGGACTCCCCCGCCTGCGGCTCGGCCGTGCGCATGACGATCACGCCGTCGACGGGCTCGGCGAGGCCTCCTTCCCGGACCTGGACGATCTCGCTCTCGAGCGCGTCCCAGAGCGGCGTCTCGTCTCCGGCCGCGAGCTCGCGGCCGAGGTCGCGGCCGAGGTTGCCGAGCTGATCGTCGCCGACGTAGCCGCCGAGCTCCGGGTGTTTGCGCACCGCGGCCTCGACCGCATCGAGGCGCAGCGGCAGCACGAGCGCCCGCATCCGGCCGACGCGCCCGTCGGCGTCCTCCTCGACGGCGCGCTCGATCGCGCTCACGGACGGATCGACCGGCCCGAGCGCGAGGATCGCGATCCGCTTGCCCTCCAGCCGCCTCGCGGCCAGCGCGGGGTACGCGCTCTCGACGAAGTCCTCCGCGTTCTCCTGCCGCCGCTCGAAGTCGTCGGCACTCGCGTTCGCCGCTTCGACCTCCTCCTCCAGGCCGGCGATCTTGCGCTCGAAGTTGTTGCGTTCGGCGTCGTCGACGAAGCCCCGCCCCGAGATCCCGACGCCGATCAGGATCCCGACGACGAGCATCAGGAAGACGGCCGCGAGCGAGGCGACGTGATAGCGCAGGTCGAACACCTGCCCAGACTAGATGGTCAATCGGCAATTCCCGCACTTCCGGACGACGCCCCAGACACTGCGCCGGGAACCACCCTCACCCTTGCCAAGGCAACCCAGCCTTGGCCGCGGCTGAGTGTGGGCCCCCGGCTTGGTCTGGAACGTCGCCGAAAGCACGCGCATCACCGATCAACCATCTAGAGCCCGAAGACGTTCCGAAGCGCAGGTGAGGCCAGAATCGCGACGAGCAGCGCAGCCATTGCGGCGACGCCGAAGAGGGCGAGCGGCCAGACGCCGATCCGCCGGCTGACGAGACGGGAGACGCCTTTCGCGTCGATCAGGATCTCCCCCACCTTCAGCCGCGTCACGAACGTGGAGGACATCCCGGCGCGGTCGCGCTCGAGGAACTCGACCAGGTTGAAGTGCGTGCCGACGGCGACGATCAGCTCCGCGCCCTTGTCGTGGGCGAGCAGGAGCGCGATGTCCTCGGAGATCCCGGGTGCCGACACCGTCCGGAACGGGACGCCGAGTCGCGTCAGCCTCGCCTCGCCGGGTGCGTATCCCTCGCGGTAGGCGTGGACGAGGATCTCGGCGCCGCAGCGGAGCGTGGCGTCGGTGACCGAGTCCATGTCGCCGACGATCACGTCCGGCTTCCAGCCCTCCTCGACGAGCGCGTCGGCGCCACCGTCGACGGCGACGAGCACGGGCCGGAAGTCGCGCACGTAGCCGCGCACGATCTTCAGGTCGCGTTTGTGCCCGGGCCCACGCGCGACGACGAGGGCGTGGCGGTCGCGGAAGCTGGTCTCGAGGGCCGGGAAGTCGATCCCCTCCGTCAGCAGCTTGCCCTCGTCGCGGAGGTAGCGAAGCGTGTTGTCGGCGAACTCCTGGAGCGCCTCCGTGACGCGGCTCTGCTGGTCGTTGAGCGCGCCCTCGAGCTCGCGCTCCTCGAGCGCGCGTCCGGTGGCCAGACAGGTTCCGTTCCGGAAGAGGCTCGCGCCGCGGACGGTCAGCTTCTCGCCGTCCGAGAGCTCGTCGAAGAGCTCGGCTCCGTCGACGTCGATCAAGCGGACGCCGCTGCGGACGAGCTGGAGGGGGCCGGGGTTCGGGAACCGGCCCGACTGCGACGGGGCGACGTTGACGACGACCCGCACGCCCGACTCGACGAGCTCCTCGGCGGAGACGCGGTCGAGGTCGGTGTGGTCGATGATCGCGATGTCGTCGGGGTGGAGCCGCCGCACGAGCTCCTTCGTCCGCCGGCCGAGGCGTGCAGTGCCTGTGTGTTCGATCAGGCTCATCGCAGCGTCGAGATGAACTCTTTCCCGCCGAGCATCCGCTCGAGCTCGTCGCGGCGCTGGGCGTCGTCGAGCGGCTCGATCCGGGTATGGGTGGGGTCGCCGGGCACCTTCTCACGCGGTAGTGCGTGTCTGCGACGCTCGCGATCTGCGGCAGGTGGGTGATCGTGATCACCTGCGCGCGCTCGGCGAGCCGCTTCAGCGTTGCGGCGACGGCATGCGCCGTCTCGCCGCCGACGCCCGCGTCGATCTCGTCGAACACCATCGTCTCGCCGCCCCCGACCGCGGCGATCGCGAGCGCGACCCGCGAGAGCTCGCCGCCCGACGCGGTCTCGGCGACGGGGCCGAACGGCAGGCCCGCGTTCGGGCGGATCAGGAAGACGGCCTCGTCAGCGCCGGTCTGGCCTGGATCGCGCTCGCGCAGCTCGACCCGGAACTCGCCCTCGCCCATGCCGACGCCGCGGAGCTCCTCGGCCACCGCTTCCGCGAATGGACCTGCTGCTGTCTCGCGCGCCTCGCGCAGCGCGTTCGCGAGCTCGCTCGACCGGGCCTCGGCCGCCGCGAGCGCCTCGGCCGCTGCTGCGGCGGGGTCGAGCCCCTCGTCGAGCGCCGACAGCTCCGCGCGGGCGGCCTCGGCACGGGCGAGCAGCTCGTCGTAGTCGGCGGCGCCGAACCGGCGGCGTGCGTCCGAGATCTGCTCCAGCTCGCCCTCGACGTGCTCGAGCCGGTCGGGCTCGGCCTCGAGCGACGCGAGGAAGCCGCGCAGGTCCGAGCCCACCTCGCGCAGCCGCAGCTCGAGGTCGCGCAGCTCCTCGCCTGCGCGCGCGAGCTCAGGCGCGAGCCGCTCGATCGGTGCGAGCGCGTGCTCGGCTGCGGCGGCGAGCCCGGTCGCTCCCTCGCCCTCCTCGGGCGCAAGCGCCTCGGCTGCGCGCGCCGCTCCCTCGGCGAGCTCGGTGACGTGGCGCAGCCGCTCGCGCTCGTCGCGGAGCGCCTGCTCGCCTCCGGGCTCGAACCCGTCCGTCGCCTCGACGAGGGCGCGGAGCTCGCGCAGCCGCGCCTCCTCGGCCGCCGCGCCACGGGTCAGCTCGTCGTGCCGCTTGCGAGCGGCAGCGAGCTCGCGCCAGGCGAGGCGCGCCTCGCGGCGGCGGCGCAGCTGGTCCTCGCCGGCGAAGGCGTCGAGCACGTCGAGCTGGTACGACGGCCGACCGAGGCGGCGCTGCTCGAACTGGCCGGACATCGCGATCAACCGCTCCGCGGCCGCGGCGAGATCCTCGCGCGCGACGGCGCGCCCCCAGGCGTAGGCGCGGGTGCGACCGTCGCCGAAGACGCGGCGGGCGAGCACGAGGCCGGGCTCGTCCTCGGGCGCGAGCTCGGCGAGGCCTGCGAGCTCCTCGTCCTCGAAGAAGCCGTCGGGGAGGTCGAGCTCAGCCTCGACGTAGGCCTCGGTTCCGCCCGCCCCGACGACGCCGGCATCGCCCTTCGCGCCGAGCAGGAGACCGACGGCCTGGGTCAGAATCGTCTTGCCGGCGCCCGTCTCGCCCGTGATCGCCGTCAGTCCGGCGCCGGGCACGAGCTCGCCGTCGCGGACGAGGACGAGGTTCTCGATCCGCAGGCTACGAAGCAAAGGTCCGGCGGTAGCGGCTGAAGAACGTCACCTCGGGCAGCGTCGCGAGCAGCGAGCGCTGCTCGCCGAGGCGGGCGACGGCGCGGCCGCCAGGCGCGAGATCGCCGACCCTGTGCCCGTCCACGAGGGCCGTCGCCGGCACGTCGGACGTGCGGTTCCAGACGACCAGCTCGTCGTCGCGGGGCACGACCAGGGGCCGGGAGTTGAGCGAGTGCGGCGCAACGAACGTGATCGCCATCGCGTCGAGGCCCCAGACGAGGATCGGGCCGCCGTTCGAGAAGTTGTAGCCAGTCGAGCCCGACGGGGTCGCGCAGACGACGCCGTCGCAGGCGAGCCGGCCCAGCCCCTCGCCGCCGACCGCCCACTCGAGCTGGATCATCCGCCCGATCACCGCGCTCGCGACGACCAGGTCGTTGACGGCCACGCGCTGCTCATCGCCGACCTCGACGTCGAGGGTCGGCAGCTCCTCGACCCGATAGCCGCCCTCGAAGACGCGGGCGATGCCGCTCTCGAGGTCGTTGCGCTCGATCGAGGCGAGGAAGCCGACGCGGCCGAAGTTGACGCCGATCACCGGGACACCCGTGCCGAGGTAGCGCGTCAGCGCGCGGAGCATCGTTCCGTCGCCGCCGAGCACAACGGCGATGTCGACGTCGGCGTCGCCGTTTGCCGGCTCGAGCCCGTGCTTCTCCGACTCCTCGGCTGCGAGCTGCAGCTCCACGCCGGCCTCGCGGGCGACGGTGGCGAGCCGCGCGAGGGCCGAGCCGATCGCCTGCGGCTTGCCGTGCGTGATCACGGCGGCCCGTTTCACGGCTCTAGGCTGCTGCGACGGCACGGTCGATGCGCTGGTCGATGTCATCGAGGAGCACGGGCTCGGGGCGGTTGATCAGGTGGACGAAGAACTCGCGGTTGCCCTTCGGTCCGGGCAGACCTGAGTCTACGACGCCGACCGTCGTCCCACCCCAGCCGAGCGCAGCGTCGACGATCTCGCGGAGGACGCGGCGGTGGACTGCGGCGTCACGGACGACGCCGCCCCGGCCGACCTCCTCCTTTCCGGCCTCGAACTGCGGCTTCACGAGCACGACCGCGTCCCAGCCCGGCTCGAGGAGCTTCACGACGGGCGGCAGCGCTATCCGGACGCTGATGAACGAGACGTCCGCGACGAGCAGGTCGGGACGGAACGGCAGCTCGGCGAGCTCGCGCGCGTTCGTCCGCTCGAGCACGGTGACGCGCGGGTCGTCGCGCAGCTTCGGATGCAGCTGGCCGTAGCCGACGTCGACGGCGATCACGCGCGCAACACCGTGCTGGAGCAGGTAGTCCGTGAACCCGCCGGTGGAGGCGCCCACGTCGACCGCATTGCGCCCGTCGAGCTCGACGTCCAGCTGCTCGAGCGCGTTCGCGAGCTTCTCGCCGCCGCGGGAGACGAACCGCGGCGGCCGTTCGACGTGGAGCTCGACGTCCTCCGCCACCTGGTGACCCGGCTTGTCGTAGCCGGGCACGAGCCCGGCGATCACGAGCGCCTGCGCCTGCGCGCGGCTCTCGGCGAGCCCGCGCTCGACGAGCACGACGTCGAGCCGCTTCTTCATCCGTCTACGATCGCGCCGTGGAGGGCCGGGCCTGGATCGCGCAGCTCCCTGCCGCGCTGGCCCGCCAGGCCGGGCTGCTCGAGCGCCTCCTGGAGGCCGTCGAGGCGGACGAGCGCTTCCGAGCCTTCGAGCTGCAGTGCTCCGTCGCGCGGGGCGCCGGCGACGAGCTGTCCGATCTCGATGCGGGTCTCTGGGCGGCCGACGAGACCTCGCAGGAGGCCGTCGGGGCAGTCCCGGAGCTGATCCGAGGCGTCGGCGAGACCGTGGACGTTCTCGAGCAGCCCGAGGCCGAGCGACCGTACTTCTTCGCCCAGTACGCGGACGGCACGCAGCTCGACCTGGTCGTGCAGCCGGCGTCGCGTGCCCGGGGCCGCGTCCCGAACGCGATCGTGCTGCTCGACCGTGACGGGCTCCTGGCGGAGCTCTGGGAGCCGCGCTCGCTCCACGCCGGCGACGAGGACTTGCGCGAGTGGTCGTTCCTCGCCTGGCTCGCGCTGTCGAACCTCGCCAAGTACCTCGACCGCGGCTCGCTCTGGGAGGCTCGGTCGCAGCTCGAGGAGGCGCGCGGCCACCTGCTGAAGCTGCACGCGGCGCACGAGGGCGTCGCCTACCCCGGCTTCGGGCTGACGAGCATCCTCGACGACCCAGGCACGCAGCTCCCGCCCGGGCTCGAGACGACGGTCGCGACGCTCGACGCCGACGCGCTGCGCGAGGCCGCGCAGGCGCTCGCGCGACTGCTCGACCGGTATGGACCGCCGCCGCTCGCCGCGGCCGTGCGCACGCGTCTCTGAGCGCGTCGCCATCCGGCCAGCCTAGCCACGAGGGTGTTACAACGAAGAGATGGATCTGCACGGAGAGCGTGTCGTGCTGAGGCTCCTGACCGAAGCCGATGTACCTCGAATCGTCGAGCTCGGGGCCGACCCAGAGGTCTCACGTTGGTGGCGCGGGCTCACGCACGAGCACGTGCTCGACAAAGCGCGGGGCGAGGACGACGACGCGGTGGTCTTCGCGATCGTCGACGACGACGAGGTCGCGGGGCTGGTCCAGTACTTCGAGGAGGACGACGAAGAGTTCCGCTCCGCGTCGATCGACCTCTTCCTCGGAGCTGCCTACCACGGCCGCGGGCTCGGCACCGACACCGTCCGCACGCTGGCGCGACATCTGATCGAGGAGCGCGGCCACCACCGGCTGACAATCGATCCGGCCGCGCACAACGAGCGCGCGATCCGCTGCTACGAGAGAGTCGGCTTCCGGCCCGTCGGCGTGATGCGCGAGTATTGGCGCGATCCGGACGGCGTCTGGCGCGACGGACTGCTGCTCGACCTGCTCGCCAAGGAGTTGACATGACGGTGACGGCAACGGCGCAGGACTGGCTGCTCGAGTCGGACGAGCCCGGGATCGTCTTCCAGACAAGACGCGACCTGCTCGGGGAGGCGGATTCGCCGGAGGCCGCCGACGTCCTCGAAGGGCCGAAGGTACGGGCGCTCCTCGCGGGGCAGCAGGCCGATGGGAGCTTCGGCGTCCATGTCTACGCCAAGTGGGGCGGCGCGCACTGGCGGCTCGTCTCGCTCGTCGAGCTCGGTGTCCCCGCCGCTGAGCCCCGCTGCGTCGCCGCGGCCGAGACGGTGCTCGCATGGCTGACCGGCGACGGCCACCGGAGACGGATCCAGACGATCGACGGCCTCGTCCGGCGGTGCGGCTCCCAGGAGGGGAACGCCCTCGCCGTCTGCTGCCGGCTCGGGCTCGCCGACGACCCGCGCGTCCGGCTGCTCGCGGAGTCGCTCGTCGAGTGGCAGTGGCCGGACGGCGGCTGGAACTGCGACAAGAAGGCGACGGGCTACCGCTCCTCCTTCAACGAGTCGCTGCCGCCGATGTGGGGCCTGCACGAGTACTGGGTCGCCACCGGGGAGACGGCGGCGAAGGAGGCAGCCGAGCGCACGGCGGAGCTTCTGCTCGAGCACCGGCTGTTTCGCACGCTCGCGACCGGCGAGCCGATCCGGCCCTCGTTCGTCGTGATGCACCAGCCCCCGTTCTGGCACTACGACTTCTTCCGCGCCCTCGTCGTGCTGGCGAGGATGGGCCGAGCCGGCGACCCGCGGGCGGCCGACGGGCTCCAGCTGTTGGAGGAGCGCCGGCTCGCCGACGGACGGTGGCGCGCCGGCGCGCGCTGGTGGAAGCCACCCGGGTCGAAGGGAAGCAACGTCGAGGTCGTCGACTGGGGCTCGGGCCCGAGCGACCTGCTGACCCTGGACGCCCTCCGCGTCCTCGCGGCCGCCTAGTCCCCGAGCGAGATCGAGCCGTCGTCGGCGATCGTCCAGCCCGGGTTGTGCGCGACCTCCCACGGATGGCCGTCCGGGTCGATGAAGACGCCGGAGTAGCCGCCCCAGAACGTCTCCGCACCGTGGCGTGGAATCGTCGCGCCCGCGCGCTCGGCCTCGGCGATCACCGCGTCGACCTCGGCGGGCGAGCGGACGTTGTGCGCGAGCGTGATCCCGCCCCAGCCGCCGGTGTCCTCGACGCCGCTGTCCTCGGCGAGCTCCGCACGGCCCCAGAGCCCGACGATCATGCCGCCGGTCTGGAAGAAGACGACGTCGTCGTCGGGCGCTGCGCCCGTCGTCCAGCCGAGCGCCTCGTAGAACGCCCGCGAGCGGGCCAGGTCGCGGACGCCGAGGGTGACGAGGCTGAGCCGCTGCTCCATGCTCGTCAGCTTAGGCGGTGCGGGCGGCGAGCGAGGCGACGATCTCGGCGAGCACGCTCGTGTCCGCCGGGACGCCCTCGAGCCGCGCGTACGCACGCTCGGCGGCCTCGTCGGCGAGCCGGCGCGCTCCCTCCGCGCCGTGCGCCTCGACGTAGCCGTCGCCGTCGAGCAGGTCGTCGACGATCTGGAAGAGCAGGCCGAGCTCGTCCCCGAACGCGCGCCACGCCGGCTGCTCGCCCTCGGGCACCTCCGCCACCCAGAGCGCAACGCCGACCGAGGCGGAGAAGAGCGCCCCTGTCTTCAGCCGGTGCAGCGCCGCCAGGTCTGCGGTGTCGCCCGTGACGTCCCGGTGCTGCCCGCCGATCATCGCGAGCGTCGCCTGCGCGAGCTCGCGTCCGACCATCGGCGTCGGGTACGAGAGCGCGAGCCGGAACGCCTCGGCGAGCAGCGCGTCGCCGGCCAGGAGCGCGGTCGCCTCGCCGAACGCGACGTGCGCCGACGGCCGGCCGCGCCGCTCGTCGTCGTCGTCGAGCGCCGGCAGGTCGTCGTGGACGAGCGAGAACGTGTGCACGAGCTCGACGGCGGCCGCCGCCGGCAGGACGTGCTCCGCCGCCGCGCCTGCCGACTCACCGACGGCGAGCGCGATCACCGGCCGGACGCGCTTGCCGCCCGCCTCGAGCGGATAGCGAAGCGCCTCCTCGAGTCCTCCGAGCTCGGGCGTGAACGCCAGCTCGCCGAGGTAGCCCTCGACGAGCTCGCGGAGCTCCTCAGGAGGCCGGAGCATCCGCCCGCGTGCGAGCTTTCGCCAGCTCGGCCTCGACCTCCTTGGCGAGCTCCGCCAGCTCCGTCAGGACCTCGACCGCGGACTCGGCGTCCTCCTGCGCGGCCAGGCGCTCGAGCTCCTCGCGCGTGGCCTTCAGCCGCTCGAGCAGCTCCTCGGCACGGCCGAGGGCCTCGTCGGCGGAACCGGGCTCGGTCATGCGACCTCCTCGCTCTGCTTCTTCTCTCGGGCCACGCGGGCCAGAATCCCGTTCACGAGCCGAGCCGCGTCCTCGGACGCGTACCGCTTCGCCAGCACGACCGCCTCGTTCATGGCCACCTCCGGCGGCACGCTCTCCTCCTCCAGCTCGTGGATCCCGATCCGCAGGATGTTCCGTTCGAGCGTACCCAGCCGATCGGCGGTCCAGCCCTCGGCCGACGCCGTGATCCGCAGGTCGAGCTCCTCCGCGCGAGAGGAGACGGCCTCGGCGAGGTCGAGCGCGAACGGATCGGGCTGCCCCTCGTAGAGCGCCGTCAGCGGCTGCCCGGTGAGATCCCACTGGTAGAGAAGAAAGAGGGCCGTCCTGCGTGCTTGCCGTCGGCCCGTCGTCACGGGTCGAGCTCCTCGATCGCGACGTCCACCCGCGCCACCGTGAGGCCGGCGGAGCCGCGCAGCACGCCCGTGACGTTCTCCTGCACGGCACGCGCCAGCTCGGGCAGCACCGCTCCGTAGCGTGCCGCGAGCTCGAGCTCCACGCGAACCGTCCCGTCGGTGACGGAGACGTCGAGGCCGCGCCGTGGGCGGCGCGCCCGGGCTCCGTCGACCCGCTCCGCAGCCGTGATCACGAGTGCCGCCAGCGCGTCGCCCTCGATCCGGACCTCTCCGTGCGCCGCGGAGATCACGTGGCCGTCCCGGCTCATCCGGCCGCCAGCGCCGGCAGGCGCCCTTCCATCTCGGCGAGGAAGCTCGTCGAGTACTCGCCGCTCCCGAACTCCGCCGAGCGCAGGATGTCGAGCGCGAGCTCGCGCGTCGTCGGCACGCCCTCGAGCCCGGTCTCCTCGAGCGCGCGCACGCCGCGGGCGATTGCTGCCGGCCGATCCTCGGCCCAGACGATGAGCTTCGCGATCAGCGAGTCGTAGTAGGGCGAGATGGCCGAGCCCTCCTCGAGGTGTGTGTCGATCCGGACGCCAGGGCCGAGCGGTGGCCGAAAGCGGGTGATCGTCCCCGGCGCCGGCGCGAAGCCGCGCGACGGGTCCTCCGCGTTCAGCCTGACCTCCAGCGCATGGCCGCGCCGGGGCGCCCGGCCGGTCAGCGCCAGCCGCTCCCCCGCCGCCACCCGCAGCTGCTCGCGCACGACGTCGACGCCGGTCACGAGCTCGCTGACCGGGTGCTCGACCTGGAGGCGGGCGTTCAGCTCGATGAAGTGGAATGTGCCGTCGGCGCCGAGGAGAAACTCGAACGTGCCGGCGTTCTCGTACCCGATCGTCCGGCACGCACGCTCGGCCGCAGCCTCCATCTCCTCTCGCGTGTCCGGGTCGAGCGCAGGCGACGGCGACTCCTCGATCAGCTTCTGGTGGCGACGCTGGATCGAGCACTCGCGCTCGCCGAGCGTGAGCACGCCGCCGTCCTTGTCGCAGAGCACCTGGATCTCGACGTGGCGGGCGGGCACGAGCGCCTTCTCCAGGTAGAGGGCGCCGTCCGAGAAGGCGGCCTCGGCCTCGGCGCGCGCAGTCGAGTAGGCCGCCTCGAGCTCGTCCGCCACGTGGACGAGCCGCATCCCCTTCCCGCCGCCGCCCGCGGTGGCTTTCAGAAGCACCGGGAAGCCCAGCTCCTGTGCCGCGGCCCGCACCTCGGCGAGCGTGGCGCCGCCGTCGGTGCCGGGCACGAGGGGCACGTCCGCCGCCTTCATCTCCGCCTTCGCGCGCGCCTTGTCGCCCATCCGCTCCATCACGTCCGCTCCCGGCCCGACGAAGACCAGCTCGGAGTTCTCGCACGCCGTGACGAACGCCGGGTTCTCGGAGAGGAAGCCGTAGCCGGGATGCACGGCCTGGCAGCCGGTCGTCTCGGCCGCGGCGATCACGTTCGGGATCCGGAGGTAGCTCTCCGAGGCCGAGGGCGGGCCGATGCAGACCGCACGGTCGGCGAGCCGGACGTGCAGTGCGTCCCGGTCGGCCGTCGAGTACACCGCCACGGCCTCGGCACCCAGCTCGTGGACGGCGCGGATGATCCGGACGGCGATCTCGCCGCGGTTCGCGACTAGCACCCGTTCGAACATCAGAAAGCGGGCGGGGCGACGATCGGCTCGAGCTCGAACAGCAGCTGCCCGAACTCGACCGGCTTGCCGTTCTCGGCGTGGATCGCGGTCACCCGCCCGGTCGCGTCCGCCTTCAGCTCGTTGAAGAGCTTCATCGCCTCGAGCAGGCAGAGCGTCTGCCCCGGGGCGACGACGTCGCCCACCTCGACGAACGGCGGCGTCCCCGGCTCGGACTGGCGGTAGAAGACGCCCACCATCGGCGACTCGACCCGGATCGACCCGGTCGGCGCGGCCGGGAGGACCGGCAGCTCGTCGAGGTCGTCCTCGGCGAGCGGCGCGCCGAGCTGGAGCGCCGGACGCTCGTCGGCGCGGCGGACGGAGACGCGCATCCCCTCGTCCTCGATCTCGACCTCGGCGACCCCGCTCTCCTGGACGATCCGCACGAGCTCGCGGATCCGCTGCTCGCGAGTCTCCTCGAGCGTCGTCTCACCGCGGTCGTCGCGGTTGTGGCGGGCACGGATCGTCTTGAGCAGCGACTCGGCCTCGTCACCGAAGAGCGCGATCAGGACGAGCTCCTCCTCGCTCGCCGCGAGGCCTTCCGCCTCCTGGCGGACGTCCTCCGCGGTCGGCGGGTCCTCGTCGAACGGCGCGCCGTCGCTGAGCAGCGAGACCGCGCGCGCGACCGTCGCATCGACGGAGCCCGGCGGGCTGCCGAAGCCGCCCTGCACGAGCGAGCGGAACTCGTCGACGACCGTCCCGTAGCGCCGCGCCGAGAGGACGTGGATCAACGCCTGCGACGCCAGGATCTGCCCGATCGGCGCCGCGAGCGGAGGCCAGCCGGTCTCGCGCCGGATCTGCTGCAGCTCGTCGAGCGTCTCGAGCAGGCGGTCGTCGGCGGCATGGGCGCGGAGGTGCGTGTCGAGCGCGGCCACGAGGCCGGTCGGCAGGTCGTACTCGGCGGCGCGCACGGCGATCCGCGGGGCGTGCGGCGTCACGATCTCGTCGCCGACGTGCTCGTCCACGAGGTCCGATGCCTCCCAGAGGCGGCCGACGTCGACGCCGGTGTCGAGCTTCATCCCGGCGAGAGCGGATGCGAGCGACTCCCCCGCGACCCGGTGGAGGGAGAGCGCGAGCGGGTAGACCGTGCATGCGATCAGGTCGGCGCCCGCCCGGGCCGCCTCGAGCGAGTCCGCGAGCGCGGTGCCGCCGGATCCCTGACAGTAGAAGCCGACCGGGAGACCGCAGGCCTCCTTGACGCGGCCGACCAGCTCCCCGGCCTGGTGCGGCTCGAGCCCGCCGCTCGGATCGTGCACGAGCGCCCGCGTCGCCTTGATCTCGGGCAGCGCCCGCGCCTGCTCGACGAGCTTGTCCATCGCGCCCTCGTCGCCGGGGCTGAACACGAGTCCCGCGTGGAACTCCTTGCCGGCGGCGACGATCGCCTCGCCAGGCTCGCGCAGGTTGGAGACGTCGTTCAGCGGGTCGTGGAGGCGGAAGACGTCGATGCCGTTCTCGGCCGCGGAGGCGACGAAGCGGCGGACGAAGTCGGCTCCGACGGGGCGGGCGCCGACGAGGAAGCGGCCGCGCAGTGCGATCCCGAGCGGCGTCGTCGTGCGGGTCTTCAGCGCCCGGATCCGCTCCCACGGGCTCTCGACGCCGCGACGGACGGCCGTGTCGAAGACGCCGCCGCCGGAGACCTCCAGCGTCGCGAAGCCGGCCCCGTCGAGCACCTCCGCGATCCGCAGCAACTCTCCGGTCGGCACCTTCCCGGCCAGCGGCTCCTGCGAGAGGAGGCGAATGGTGGTGTCGACGAGCCGCGGCACGTGCGGAGCCTACCGAGCGCCGCGCCGGGCGAGGCGCGTCAGGCGCGCGAGATGTAGCGGCCTTCGCGCGGGTCGACCTTGATCCGCTCGCCCGGATTGACGAAGAGCGGCACCTGGACGACCGCACCGGTCTCGAGCGTCGCGGGCTTGGTCACGTTCGAGACCGTGTCGCCCCTGACGCCGGGCTCCGTGTCCGTGACTGCGAGCTCGATCGAGGCCGGGAGCTGCACACCCGACGGCTTGCCGCCGACGAAGAGCAGCTGGACGGTGCTCGAGGGCTGCATGTACGGCAGCTCCGCCTCGAGCGAGTTGTGCGGCAGCGAGAGCTGCTCGTACGTCCCCTCGTCCATGAAGACGACCTCGTCCCCGGAGTCGTAGAGGTACTGCATGTTCTTGACCTCGGTGAAGACGCGCGGGAACTTCTCTCCGGCACGGAACGTCTTGTCGACGACGGAGCCGGAGTCGACGCTCTTCACCTTCGTGCGCACGAACGCACCGCCCTTGCCCGGCTTCACGTGCTGGAACTCGACGATGCGCCACACCGAGCCCTCCAGCTCGATGTGCATGCCGTTCTTGAACTCGTTCGTGCTGACGACGTCGGCCACGGCGGCGCAGGTTACCTGACGGTCGTCAGCTCCTTGGGCGCCCGAGTGAGGCGCTCGCTGCCGTCGTCGGTGACGAGCACCATGTCCTCGATCCGGACGCCGCCGAGCCCCGGAATGTAGATCCCGGGCTCGCAGCTGATCACGTTGCCGGACTCGAACGTGTCCGTCGACTCGGCACGCGCGGCCGGAGCCTCGTGCACGTCGAGGCCGATCCCATGGCCGAGGCCGTGGCCGAACTGCTCGCCCCAGCCGGCCGCCGCGATCACGTCGCGCGCCGCGGCATCCGCGTCCCGACCGCTGACGCCCGGGCCGAACGCCTCGAGCCCCGCGAGCTGCGCCTCCAGGCAGACCTCGTACGCGCGCGCGAGCTCGTCGGGGAGATCGCCGGTTGCGTAGGTCCGGGTGCAGTCGGACGCGTAGCCGTCGACGCGGCAGCCCGCATCGATCGTGACGAGCGTGTTCGACGGGATCTCCACGTCGCGGACGTCTGCGTGCGGGCTGGCGCCGTTCTCCGCCGCCGCGACGATCGTGTCGAACGCGGCGTCGGAGGAGCCGTGCTCGTGGAAGAGCTCGCGCACGCGCCACGCCAGCTCTCGCTCGGTGCGGCCGGTGAACTGCTCGTCGGCGAGCGCCGCGAAGACCCGGTCGGAGATCGCGGCCGCTTCGCGGATCGTCGCGATCTCGTCCGCGTCCTTGATCGCGCGCAGCCGCTCGACGAGACCGGTCTGCGGCACCGTGTCGACGCCCCCTTCGCGCAGCTGCTCGTGCAGGGCAACCGTCAGCACGTGCGCCTCGATCCCGATCGTCCTCCCCGCGAGCCGCGTCGCCAGGTCGCTGACGACGGCACGCGCGGTCTGCTCGAAGCGGATACCGTCGAGCGCCCGGGCCTTCTGCGCGTAGCGAAAGTCGGTGAAGAGCGTCGCCTCGCCGTCGGGCTCGACCAGCACGGCCGCGTTCGAGCTCTGCAGGCCGATCAGATAGCGGACGTTGACGCCGTTCGTGACGAGCAGCGGCTCGTCGAGCAGCGCCGCGAGGCGCTCGATCCTGCTCACTGCTCCGCCAGCCACTCGAGTGCCTCCTTGTAGCCCTCGGGCCCCTTGCCGAGGATCCGCTTCGCTGCGAGGTCGCCGATCACCGAGTGCCGCCGCCACTCCTCGCGCTCCTCGATGTTGGAGAGGTGCACCTCGACGACCGGCACGCTGAAGAGCTCCACCGCGTCGCGGATCGCGTAGCTGTAGTGCGACCATGCGCCGGGGTTGAGGATCACTCCGCCCGCCCAGTCGAGCGCGTCGTGGCACCAGTCGACGAACTGCCCTTCGTGGTTCGTCTGGCGGCAGCGGGTGGTGCACTCGAGCGCCTTCGACCACGCGTAGATCTGGCTCTCCAGCTCGGCCAGGCCGATTCCGCCGTAGATCGCCGGGTCGCGCTTGTCGAGGGCGTCGAGATTCACTCCGTTGAGGACGGCCACACGCATCGGGCGACTCTAGCCGCGCAAGCGGAGCATCCGCGGAGCGGACGCCCCGCGCGCAAGATCCCTGAAGGGGCCGCGTTGCGGCCCGGCCACCTCGATCACTCCGCGATCAGGTCGTTCAGTGCGGCACGAACGTCGGCCTCTGGGAGCTCGACGTCGATCCTCGGCCGGCCCGGCGCCTCGAGCAGGACGAGCCGCGGCGTGCCGGCGACGATCTTCTTGTCGCGCGCGAGCGCCGCCCATGCCGCGTCGCGGTCGACCCGCACCGGCTCTGGCCGAAGCGTCTCCTCGACCACGTCCGTGTCCAGGCCGGAGAGCCGCAGCGCAGCGAGGAGGCCGAGCGCGACGGCCTGCCCGTGCGGGAGCGAGTAGTCCGCCGCCGCCTCGAGCGCGTGCGCGAACGTGTGGCCGAGGTTCAGCTGCGCCCGCTCGCCTCGATCGTGCGGGTCGCGAAGGCAGAGAGCGGTCTTGAATGCTGCAGTCCGCCGCACCTGCTCGACGAGAGGCAACTCCCAGATCGACTCGCCGGCGAGCAATCCCGTCTTGACGACCTCGGAGCGTCCGTTCGCAGCCTCCGCCTCGGGAAGCGTCTCCAGGGTCGCGGGATCGATGACCGTCCGCACCGGCCAGTGGAACGAGCCGACGAGGTTCTTCCCGTCCGGCAGGTCGATCGCGGTCTTGCCTCCGATCGCAGCGTCGACCTGGCCGACCAACGTCGTCGGCACGGCGACCCAGTCGACGCCTCGGAAGTACGTCGCCGCCGCGAAGCCCGCAACGTCGGTCGTGCATCCCCCGCCGAGCGCGACGAGCGTCCCTGAGCGCTCGAGCCGGAGCGCGTGCCAGAGCGCCTCCAGCGACTCGACGGTCTTCGCCTGCTCCCCCGGCGCGAGCTCGTGCACGGCACGGGCGCGGGCGCCGAGCGCGAGCTGGACGTCCATGCCGTAGATCCCGGCCACCCGCGCGTCGCTGACGATCTCGATCTGGCCGGCGCCGGGGACGAGCTCACCCAGCTGCTCCAGCGCGCCCGTTCCGACGTGGACACCGCCCGCGGCCAGCACGGCACCCTCGAGGTCGCGGGTGCGCGCGTCTGCGGCGTGGTCGTAGAGCGGCTGCCGCTGCTCGTAGAGCATCCGGAAAGCGGTCTCGTCCTGCGCGAGCGGCCGGTCGCCGCCGCCGACACGGCGCCACGCCTCCGCTGCGTCGACCTCGACGAGGATCGTCACCGCGCGATCGCGCAGGGCCTTCCGGATCTGGTCGGTGCCGACCGCGCCGCCGCCGAGCGCGATCACGGCAGGGCGGGTCGAGTCCAGCGCGTCGAGCGCGTGCTCGGCCTCGCGCAGGCGGAACGCCGCCTCGCCGCCGGTCTCGAAGATCCGCGCGATCGGCTCCTCGCGCTCGATCTCGCGGTCGATGTCGACGAACGGCCGCCCCAGCTTCTCCGCTAGCGACTCGCCGAGCGTCGACTTGCCGGCGCCCATGAAGCCGATCAGCGCAACATGACGGCCTAACGCGTGCGTATGCGCTCCAGGTAGGCCGCGTGCGCAGCGACCATGTCGACGAGCGCGTCGCCGCCGAGCTTGTCCCGCGCCGCGCGGGCGAGCTCCCATGCCACCGCTGCCTCCGCGACGACCGCGAGCGCCTCGACCGCGGCGACATCGCTGCGCTCGACCAGCGCCTGTGAGGCCTCGCCGGTCGCGAGGTCGACCGAGTCGAGCGGCTGCATCAGCGTCGGCAGCGGCTTCATCGCCGCCCGCACGACGAGCTCCTCCCCGTTGGAGACGCCCGCCTCGATCCCGCCGGCGCGGTTCGACCGCCGCCCGAGCCCAAGTCCCGATGAAACAGCCTCGATCTCGTCGTGGGCCTTGGAGCCGCGCTCCCGGGCGAGCGCGAACCCGTCACCGATCTCAACGCCCTTCACGGCCTGGATCCCCATCAGCGCCGAGGCGAGGCGGGCGTCGAGTCGCTCGTCCCGCGTCGCGTAGGAGCCGAGGCCGGGGAAGACGCCGGCCGCGCGTACCTCGACGACCCCTCCGAGCGTGTCCCGGTCGGCCCGAGCGGCGTCGATCGCGGCCTCCCAGCCCTCCCGCTCGCCGCCGATCTCGAGCACGGAGCCCGCGACGGTGATCCCGAGCTCGCGCAGGAGTGCCTTCGCGACGCCGCCCGCGGCAACGAGGACGGCGGTGTGGCGTGCGCTCGCCCGCTCGAGTGCGTCTCGGACGTCGTCGTGGCCGAACTTCTGCACGCCGGCCAGGTCGGCGTGGCCGGGCCGCGGCAGCGTCACCGGCTTCGTCCCCTTCCCCGACGGCTCGCCCTCCGGCGGCCACGGGCTCATGCCCCACCCCCAGTTCCTGTGGTCGCGGTTGCGGACGACGAGCGCGAGCGGCGTCCCCAGCGTCCGGCCGTGCCGGAGGCCGGCGAGCACCTCGACCTCGTCCCGCTCGAGCTGCTGGCGCGGGCTGCGGCCGTAGCCCAGCTGGCGGCGGTGCAGGTCGGCGTCGATCGCGGCCCGGTCGAGCATCAGGCCGGCGGGCAGGCCGGTCAGAATCGCGACGAGCGCGGGGCCGTGCGATTCCCCTGCGGAAACGAGCTCGAGCGCCATGCGGCGCATCGTACGCAGCGGTCGAGGCGGTTCAACGCGGAGCGGCCACGAGGTCGTGGCGGTAGGCAATGGCCACCGCCTGGGCGCGGCTGTGCGCGGAGAGCTTCTCCAGGATCCGCTCGATGTGCTTCGCACAGGTCTTCGGCGCGATCACGAGCGCTCGGGCGATCTCGTGGTGAGTGCGCCCCTCTGCGAGCAGCTGGAGCACCTCGAGCTCCCGCGAGGTGAGCGCCCCCAGACGCCGGGCCTGCGCCGCCTCGCCGCGCCGCATCAGGCTGCGGACGCGAGCGAGCAGCTCGTCGGCGGCGAAGGGCTTCGTCATGTAGTCGTCCGCGCCGAGCATCAGCCCGGCAGCGCGGTCGTACGACTCCGTTCGCTCCCCGCTGAGGAACATGATCGGAAGCCCGTCCCCGTGCAGTGACCTCAGCATCCGGCAGACCTCGTAGCCGGAGAGCCCGGGCATGCAGACATCGAGGATCGCCAGCGTCGGCCGCTCCCGCCGCGCCGAGGCAAGGGCGGCCTCGCCCGAGGCCGCTGTCGTCACCGCGATCCCGGACGCCTCCAGCATCGCCTGCATCAGTTCCAGCAGCGCCTCGTCGTCGTCGACGACGAGCACGCCGGCCGCAGCGCTGTCGTAGCTCACAGCGCTCATGCGTCCCCTCCTGTCTCGCCAATTGTCGATGGGAGGGCCGGAAAAAGCAATCCCGCCGTACGGCCGTCGCCTGATCGAGATGCGGCCGCCGCCCTCTGGTGGCCCCTCGAGGGCCGACCTACGCTCGGACCTGTACGCCGTCTACAGGAGGATTTCGCATGCAGATCAGGACAGGACGGCTGGCCGCCGCAGCCGTGGCCGCAGCCACCGTCGTACTCAGCGGCGCCGCCTACGCGGCGCCAGGGGTGACACCGAGCAGCGTCACCGACTCGCTGCTACCGGGACAGACCCGGACGATCACGAAGAGCGTCGAGACTCCGACGATCCCGCCGAACCCGGACATCTTCTTCCTCGCCGACTCGACGGCGAGCATGGGCCCCGCGATCGGCAACGTGCAGGCAAATGCGACGAGCGTGATGAACCAGGTGCTCGCCGCCCAGCCGACGGCCCAGTTCGGCGTCGGCGAGTACAGGGACGTCGGCGACGCGTTCGTCTACCGCCTCAACCAGGCGATCACGCCTAGCACCGCCGCCGCCGGCGCCGCGATCGCCGGCTGGGCCGCGGGAGGTGGGGGTGACTTCCCCGAGGCGCAGCTGTTCGCGCTCGAGCAGGTCGCGACCGACGCGGGGACCGGCTTCCGCACCGGCTCGTCGCGCATCGTCGTCTGGTTCGGCGACGCTCCCGGGCACGACCCGCGGAACGGCTCGACGGAGGCATCCGCGACGGCCGCGCTCGTCGCGGCCGATATTCGCGTGATCGCGATCAGCACGGGCTTCAACCAGCTGAACTCGACCGGGCAGGCCGCCCGCATCACGGCAGCAACCGACGGCGTCTTCCTGCCCGGTGCAAGCGACAGCGAAGTCGCCGCGGCGATCCTCGCCGGCCTGCAGAACCTGCCCGTGACCGTGACGCACCAGACCACCTGCGCCCCGGGTGTCACTCTCGCGCTCATGCCCGCGAGCCAGACTGCGGTCAGTGGGACGACGTTCACGTTCAGCGAGACGTACGGCGTCGCTGCCGGCACGCTCGCCGGCACGTACGCGTGCACGGTGCAGTTCCTGCTCAACGGCATCAGCGGCGGCCCCGCGTTCCGGGAGACGGTCACGATCACCGTGCCGGCGCCGGATCTCGCGATCGACAAGGCAGGACCGGCCCAGGCGACCGAGGGCGATCCAGTCGTCTACACGCTGGTCGCGCGCAACAACGGCCCGACGACGGCGACCGGTGTCACGGTCAGCGACCCGGTCCCGGCCAACTCGACGTTCGTCTCGGCCGGCCCGGGCTGCGCGCATGCCGCGGGCATCGTGACGTGCACCGCCGGGACGCTCATGCCCGGCCAGGCGGTGACGTTCACGTTCACCGTGACCGCCGGTTCAGGCGCGTCGATCGTCAACACGGCGACGGTTGCCGGCGCGCAGGCGGACCCGATCGCGGCGAACAACACCGACACGGTCACGACGGTGATCAACCACAACCCGGTCTGCACCGGGGCGACGACAGGGCTCGGCCTGCTCTGGCCGCCGAACCACAAGCTCGTCGCGGGCCGGATCACCGGCGTGACAGATCCGGACGGTGACCCCGTCACGATCGCCATCACCGGGATCACCCAGGACGAGCCCGTGAACGGCGTGGCCGACGGCAACACGTCTCCGGACGCCGAGGTCGGCGCGGCCGGGGCTTTCCGCGTGCGTGCGGAGCGCTCCGGACAGGGCGACGGCCGCGTCTACCGGATCGCCTTCACGGCTTCGGACGCGGAGGGCGGCGAGTGCTCGGCGGTCCTGCGGGTGGGCGTGCCGCACGACCAGGGGAAGGGCTCGACGCCGGTCGACTCGGCGCCACCGTCCTTCGTCTCGACCGCGCCGTAGCACCACGTTGAACGGGAGGCCCGCGGCGACGCGGGCCTCCCACCTACCTTCCGATCGCGGCGCGCATGACGGCGACAGGAGCCGACAGGCCGGTCCAGCGCTCGAACGACGCCGCTCCCTGCGCCAGGAGGACGTCGAGGCCGTCCACGACCTCGGCCCCGGCGGCGCGTGCCGCCGCGGCATGTGCGGTCTCGCCGCCCTCGGCTCGGTAGGCGAGGTCGATCACCGCCTGGCCCGGCCGGGGCTCGAAGAGGAGCTCGTCCTTCACCGGCGTCGCGTGGACGACGAGGTCGGCATCGTCCGTGCGCGGCGGCCATGCCGTCGAGCGCGAGAAGACGTCCACGGCGGAGCTCCGCGCCTCCAGCCCGGCGATCCACGCAGTCGCCGCGCCGCCGCGCCCGATCACCGCGGACCGCCCCGGCCTGCGGTCGCCGAGCGCCGCGGCATCGGTGCTCGAGCCGATCACGCGGCCGTCCCGGATCACGAGCGTGTTCACCGACTCGACGTCGCCCTCGACCTCGTCGCACAGCGCCTTGACCGCCAGCTTGTGCGGTGTCGTCACGTTCGCGCCGAGGAAGCCGAAGGCGACGAGCGCGCGCACCCCCTCCTCCAGCCGCGCGGGTGCGACGCCGAGCGGCACATAGGCGACGTCGAGCGCCAGCGCGGCGAAGGCCGCGTTCTGCATCCGCGGCGAGAGCGAGTCGACCGTCGGGTCGCGGAGGAGGCCGACGAGACGTGTAGTGCCCTCGATCACGCGTCAGCCGCAGCCGAAGCCGTACTCGCAGGCCTTGGCGTAGAACTCCGACTCGCTCGCGGTGAAGAAGTGATGCACCTTGTCCGGCTTGCGCACGAAGAAGAGGTAGTCGACCTTGGCCGGATGCGCGGCGGCCTGCATCGAGGCGAGGCCCGGGTTCGCGATCGGCGTCGGCGGCAGCCCGGTGCGGTTGCGCGTGTTGTAGGGGTTGTCGCTCTCGAGCTGCGAGACGCGGAGCGCCTCCGTGCCGGGAACGTCGAGGCCGTAGCGGATCGTCGCGTCGATCCCGAGCGGCATCCCCGCCTTGAGCCGGTTGTAGATCACGGCCGCGACCTTCGGGCGCTCGTCGGGTGCGATCGTCTCCTTCTCGACCATCGAGGCGATGATCAGGACGTCGTACGGGGTCAGGTTCTTCTTCCGGGCTGCGGCGAGGTCGACCTTGCCCCAGTTCGACTCGAAGTGCTCGATCTGGTCGTCGACGAGCTGCTTGCCCGTCGTCTTCGGGGTGAACTCGTAGGTGGCCGGGAAGAGGAAGCCCTCGATCCCCTTCGCGTCCTTGCGGAACGGCGCCGGCACAGGCGCGGCCTTCGACGCGGCCGCGTAGGCGTCACCGGAGAGCTTCGGCGTCACCTTCCGCTTCGTCTTCGCGATCTGGCGCACCTCGGCGACGCGCCGCACCATCTCCTTGCGGTTGAAGCCCTCGGGGAAGACAACGCGGAGGATCGTCGGCTTCGGCGCGGCGACGGTCGTCGCAGCCGGCGGCTCCTCCTCGGAGTCGCTCCCGAACGCGCTGACCCCGAGCCAGAGCGCCAGGCCGAGGAAGCCGAGCAGCAGCACCGCCGCGACGGTGCGCCGCAACGCGATCCGCCCCTTCGGAGGCCCCCTCCGGCGGCCGCCCCGGCCGCGGCGGCATCACGGGTTCGACGTTCACTGCGGTCGGCTCGTCCAGGCGAGCCAGCTCTCGAGCAGGTGAGCGGCGGCGCGTGCGTCCTCGGGCGCCTTGGAGGAAGGCCCGGCCGCGGCGAGCGAGGTCGTGAAGCGCTCGTCGAACGACTCGACCGGCACGTCGAGCAGGCCTTCGAGGGCCGCGACGAACGCCGCCGTCTCCTCCGCCTGCGCGCCCGCCTCGCCGCGCAGCGTCAGCGGCAGGCCGACGACGACGCGCTCGGCGCCCTCGGCGACGACGAGCTCGGCGACCTGCTTCAGTCCGGCGGGTGTCGCCGCGCGCTCGACGACGCCGACCGGCCGCGCCAGCGTTCCCGTCGCGTCCGACACGGCGACGCCGGTGCGCGCCGCGCCGTAGTCCAGGGCCAGCACCTTCAGGCCGTGTTCCTCTTCACCGCAGCGCCTCGATGATCGTCTTCTCGGCAAGCGCGAGCGCGTCGTCGAGCTTGTCGGGCTCCTTGCCGCCCGCCCGGGCCATCGTCGGCCGGCCGCCGCCCTTGCCGCCGATCAGCGCGGCCGCCTCGCGGATGACGCTGCCCGCGTCGACGCCCCGGCCCTCGAGCGACTTGTCGAGGTTGATCAGGAGCTGCGCGGCGCCGTTGTCGCGGAGCCCGACGATCACGGCCGCGGGCGCATGCTGTTGCTTCAGCTTGTCCGACACATCGAGTGGGTCGCCGCTCTTGACGTCGACGACGAGGACGGTCACGTCCCCGGCCGTGGTCTCGCGGGTGACGGTGTAGTCGGGGCCGGCACCGTCGTCGCCGCCCTTCTTCGTCTCCTTGCGCGCCCTGGCGAGCTCGCCGCGCAGCTCGTCTCCCTCCTTCGCCCGCTCGTGCAGGAGCGCATACGCCTCACCGGATGTGACCGCCTCGATGCGCCGCGCGCCGGAGCCGACGGAGCCTTCGGAGAGGATCACGAACGGCCCGATCTCAGCCGTCGAGCGGACGTGCGTGCCGCCGCACAGCTCGCGCGAGAAGCCGTCGATCTCGACGACGCGGACGATGTCCCCGTACTTCTCGCCGAAGAGCATCTGCGCCCCGAGGTTGCGCGCTTCGTCGATCGGCGTCTCGAACGCCCGCACCGGCCGGGCCGCGAAGACCTGCTCGTTCACGAGCTCCTCGACCCGGGACCGCTCCTCCGCGGTGAGCGCCTGCGGGTGACTGAAGTCGAAGCGGAGCTTGTCGGGCCGCACGGCCGACCCGGCCTGGCGCACGTGCTCGCCGAGCACGCGCCTGAGCGACTCGTGCAGGAGGTGCGTCGCCGTGTGGTTCGCCATCGTCGGGAAGCGGATCGACCACGGCACCACCGCCTTGACGCGGTCGCCGGCGGCGAATCCGGATCCCTCGAAGACGAGAACCTGGTCCTCGCCGACCCGGACCGCCTCGCGGAGCTCAGCCCGCGCGCCTGTCTCGTCGTGCTCGATGTAGCCCGCATCCGTGACCTGGCCGCCGCCCGACGGGTAGAACGGCGAGCGCTCGAGCTTCGCCTCGAACTGCCCGTCGCCGAGGTCCTCGAGGGCGAGGATCGCGGTCAGAACCTCGGTCCGGTCGTAGCCGACGAACTCCGCAGGCGGCCCCGGCAGCGGCGTCACGGCGCGGCCGCCCCCGCCGCGCGAGATCTCGCGGTGCTCCGCCATCAGCGCCTGGTAGCCGTCCTCGTCGACCGGCAGGCCGCGCTCGAGCGCGAGCTCGCGGGTGAGCTCGAACGGGAAGCCGTAGGTCGCCGTCAGGTCGAACGCGTCCTTGGCCGAGATCGCGCCGCTCGACGCAACCTCGTCGAACAGCTTCATCCCGCGGGCCAGCGTCTCGGTGAAGCGCTCCTCCTCGGCGCGCAGCACGTCGCGGATCCGCTCGCGGTTCTCGACCAGCTCCGGGAACCACGCGCCCATCTGGCCGACGACGACGTCGCTGATCCTCCAGAGGTCGTCGAGTCCGATCGTGCGCGCCTGCTGGACGGCGCGGCGGATGATCCGCCGCAGCACGTAGCCGCGGCCCTCGTTGGAGGGCGTGACGCCGTCTCCGACGAGGAAGGTCATCCCACGCCCGTGGTCGGCCAGCACGCGGTGCGCCTTCGTCGCTGCCTCGGAGTCGCCGTAGGCGACGCCGCTCTCCTGCGCGACCCAGTCCATGATCGCCTGGTAGCCGTCGGTCTCGTAGACGGACCGGCTTTGCACGTCCTGGACGATCGCCGAAAGGCGCTCGAGGCCCATGCCGGTGTCGATGTTCTGCTCCGGGAGCGGAGTCAGCGTCCCGTCGGGGTGCTGCTCGTACTCCATGAAGACGAGGTTCCAGAACTCGAGGAAGCGGTCGCAGCGCGGGCAGGCGGGCGCGCAGTCGGGCTCGCCGCAGCCGTGCTGCTCGCCCCAGTCCCAGTAGATCTCCGAGTCGGGCCCGCACGGCCCGGGCCCGCCGACGGACCAGAAGTTCTCGGAGCTCGGGAGCGCGACGATCCGCTCCGGCGGCATCCCGACCGCCTCCCACTCCCGGATCGCGACCTCGTCCGGCCCGAGCGCGAGCACGGGATCGCCGGCGTGGACGGTCACCCAGATCCGGTCCCAGTCGAGCTGCAGCCGCTCGGTGATGAACTCCTTCGCGAGCTCGATCGCGCCCTGCTTGAAGTACTGGCCGAACGAGAAGTTGCCGAGCATCTCGAAGAACGTCAGGTGGTGGCCGTCGTGCCCCACCTCGTCGATATCGGGCGTCCGGAAGCACTTCTGCGACGTGGCGGTCAGCGGCGCCGGCGGCTCCTCGCGGCCGAGGAAGTACGGCATCTGGGGCTGCATCCCCGCGGTCGTCAGCAGCGTCGAGTGGTCGTCCGCGCGCGGGACGAGCGGCCAGGACGACAGCCGCGCGTGGCCCTTCTCCTCCATGAACGCGAGGAAGCCCTCGCGCAGCTCTGCCGACGTACGCACCCTGGGATTGTAGGAGCCGCTAGCCGGCTGCGCGCTTGCGCGCCGGAGCCTCGAGCTGCTCGTCGGTCGCGATCTCGTCGCGGATCTTCTCCAGCGCGCGCCTGATCAGGCGGGAGACGTGCATCTGCGAGATGCCGACCTGCTGGGCGATCTGGCTCTGCGTGAGGCCGTCGAAGAAGCGGAGGTGGAGGATGCGGCGCTCGCGCTCGTCGAGAGCGCGGAAGCCCGGTGCGAGCACGGCGCGATCCTCCGAGACCGAGTACTGGTGCTCCTCGGTGCCGAGCGACTCGAGCGGGTCGAGCTCGCCGTCCTCGTCCGAGCCGCCGGCCGAGAGCGAGAGCGAGGTGTAGGCGCGGCCCGACTCGAGCGCCTCGAGCACGAGCTCCTCCTCGACTCCGGCTGCCTTCGCCAGCTCCGGGATCGTCGGCGAGCGGCCGAGCTGGACGGTCTGGTCCTCGACGATCTTCGAGAGCTGGACGTTGAGCTCCTGGAGCCCGCGCGGAACGCGCACGGCCCAGCCCTTGTCGCGGAAGTGCCGCTTGATCTCACCGATGATGTTCGGCGTCGCGTAGGTGGTCAGCTCGACGCCGCGGTCGATGTCGAAGCGGTCGATCGCCTTGATCAGGCCGATGCAGCCGATCTGGACGAGGTCGTCGAGCTGCTCGCCGCGGTAGGCGTAGCGCCGGGCGAGGGAGCGGACGAGCGAGAGGTACTGCTCGATCAGCTGCTCGCGGGCGGCGAGGTCTCCCTCCTCGTGGTAGCGGCGCAGCAACGCCTTGTCGGACGCCCGCGTCATCGTGCGCCCCCGTCGACGCTGAATCCCTTGCGCAGCTCGGCCCACGTGCCGCCGTCGCGCTCGCTGAGCGAGACGTCGCCGACGGTGGTGTCGAGCAGCCGGCGCAAGCCGATCGTCTCGCCGCGCTCGCCTTCGAGCTCGCTCACGGTCCGCTCGCCGAGCGGGCCGACCGCGACGTCGATCGCGTCGTCGCCGACGCGGAGCACGACCTTCACCTCGCCCTCGTCGTCCTCGTCGTGCTCGAGCAGCGTCCCGAGCGCGAGCTGGAGGTCGTCGAGCACCTCGAGCGTGACGTCGTGCCGTGCCGCGATCCCGCCTATGACGAGCCCCGCGACGATCGAGAAGTCCCGCTCGCGCGGGATGGTGATCTCGACGGTGTCCTGCACCTGCGCCTCCATCAAGTCGTGCCGGCGTCGGCGGCGCGGAGCTCCTCTTCGAGGTCCCGCTCTCGCCGTGCGGCTGCTTCCTTCGCGCTCTGGACCGCCTCGCCGACGTCGCGGCGTGACTTGAGCGTCGCGAAGCCGTGCGTCAGCCCGGCTGCGAGGCCGGAGATCTTCTGCACCGGCCGCGTGATCGCGAAGCTCACGGCCCGTACGGCCGTGTCCGCGCTGTCCGCCATGTCAACTGCGCTGTCCGTCACCCGGTCCACCTTGTCCAGCTGTCCGTTCACCTTGTCGACGCTCTCGCCGACCTTGTAGATGACCGGCAGCAGCTCGCGTTCCGTTCCTCTGATGAACGAAGAAAGGCGCGCGAAGGTTCCGCCCAGACGTACGAATGCGTAGCCGAGGCCGAGACCGACTGCGAGCAGGAAGACGGCGAGGGCGTATCTGGCGACATCGCCCGCGCTGGCGGCTAGAAGCTGCACGGGCGCATCCTAGTCGCGCGTCGCAGACGACACCACGCCCCAACCGACCACGGCGCCGTCGTCGTCGTACAGCGCGGCGATCTGGCCCGGCGCGACGCCGTAGGCCGGCCGCTCCAGGGCGAGCGCGAACCCGTCCGTCGTCGGCGTGACCCGGGCGGGCAGCGCGGGCGAGCGGTAGCGGAGCTTGGCCTCGACGCGCGTGGCCGACGTGTGGAGCGTGCCCCGGACGTCGACCTCCGAGCAGGCGAGCGACCCCCGCGGGCCGACGACGAGCGTGTTCGTCGCAGCGTCGGAACGCAGCGCGTAGAGCGGTTCGGGCGCGGCGACCCCGATCCCGCGGCGTTGCCCGGGTGTGTAGCGCCAGACGCCGTCGTGGCGCCCGAGCTCCCGGCCCTCCTCGTCGACGATCGCCCCGTCGGCGGCCCCGACCCCCTGGCGTTCGAGGAACGCACGGTAGTCGTCGCCTGCGAGGAAGCATGCCTCCTGGCTCTCGCGGCGCTCGGCGACCTCCAGGCCGGCGGCGCCCGCCTCGCCTCTCGTCTCCGCCTTGGTCTGCGCGCCGAGCGGGAACTCGATCCGGTCGAGCAGGGCGGGGTCGAGCGGGGCGAGCATGTAGGACTGATCCTTGTCGGGGTCGGCCGCGCGGGCGAGGAGCTTCCGGCCGTCGCGCTCGACGATCCGCGCGTAGTGCCCCGTCCAGAGCTTCGCTGCGCCGGCGCGGTCCGCGAACGCGAGCAGCTCGTCGAAGCGGAACTCGCCGTTGCAACGGCCGCACGGGTTGGGTGTCTCCCCACGCGCGTACGAGGCGACGAACGGGGCGACGACAGCGCGACGGAACGCCTCGCGCAGGTCGAGCGTCACGTGCGGGAGGCCGAGCGCATGGCACGTCTCGCGCGCTGCGATCACGGCCTCGGGCGAGCAGCAGGCGCGCTCGGAGTCGGGTCCGGCTGGGTCGAGCCAGAGGCGAAGCGTGACGCCGATCGCGTTCGGCCCCGCCCGGAGCAAGGCGACCGCGCTGTCGACACCGCCGCTCATCGCGACCGCTACGCGCTCGGCGTCGGGCGCGGCGCGAAAGACCTGCGCGAGCGCGTTTGCGAGCGCGTCGGCCGCGAGCGTCTCGCCCGGCACGGCAGCGGCCTCGAGCAGCGTCAGCCCGGCGAGCGGCAGGTCGAGCCCCGGCGCGTCGGCCTCGACGATGCGCTCGCCGTCGACGACGAGCCGCACGAACGCGAGCTCCTCACCACGCGCAGAGTCCCCGAAGACCTCGAGCATCGAGTCAGCGTAGCGGCCGGTCCCATTGGTTTTGGGAGGCGGGCCGACCCTTCAGGGGTCTTAGCGCGATCGGGATCCGCTTCCGCGGATCCCGATCTTGCGCCGATAAGACTGCTCCACCCTGCCGATGCTTCCTTGCGCCGATGCGAACCTGGCTGAACCAGGTGGGTGCCGTGCCGGACGTCGACGGGTGAGGTCTAGACCGGACCCAGGCTCCCTTCACGTGAGCGTTGGTTCACGTTTACGCGCAAGGCCACGTACAGGGTCGAGCAAGGAACAGTGTAATGCGATCGGGGACGGCCGGGCCGCAGAAGCGGCCCCTTCAGGGGTTTGCGCGCCCGGAATCCGCTCCTGCGGATTCCGGGCATGCGACGGCTAGCGAGCCGCGAAGCGCCAGCGGATCTGCTGGGTGCCGTCGATCCCGAGGCGCTGCGCGAGGGCCTCGGTGAGCTCGAACTGGCGGCCCTGCCGCTTCATCGTGTTGTCGATCACCTCGGTGAGCACCTCGGTGCCGCCGTAGGAGATGTAGAGCTTGGCGCCGCACGGCAGCACCGGGTGCGTGACCCCCAGCGAGCGGTTCGTGAGGATGCGCTGGCAGGTCGTTCGCTCGGCGTCGCTCGGGGCGCCGCGAGAGCCGGCGAGGGCGTTGTACCAACCGGTCTCGGCGACCGTGACCGGCCGGGGCTGGCCGGGCGAAGCCTCGTCTTCGCGCACCTCCCGGCTCAGAGCCAGAGCGGCGACCGCCGCGAGCAGGGCGACGGCGGCCAGAGCCACCGCCCGCTGGAGGATGCCCAGGCTCACGAGGGGATCGCGAGCAGGTCCCCGAACGACTCGCGCACGAGGTCGTCGAACTCGGCGGGCAGGGTGCCGTCGGGCCGGGCGAAGTCCCGCAGGTAGACAACGAGGTAGCCCCACTCGTCGTCGCGTGCCGGGTCCTCACCCACGCGGTCGCGGGTCAGCCGCTCGAGCTCCCAGAGGTTCCACTCCTGCGGCTGCGAGGGCAGCGGCAGCGTCGCGACGGCGGCAGGCTCGGGCTCGTACTCGGGCTCCGGTTCGGGCTCCGGTTCGGGATCCGGCTCCGGTTCGGGATCCGGGACGACCGTGAGCTTCAGCGGCTCCTCCGGTGCGACCTCTTCGACAGCCTCGTCGGGCGCCTGCGGCTCCGCGGGTTGCGGCTCGGCGGTCGGGAGGGCTTCCGGCTCCGGCTCCGCTCCCGGCTCGGGTTCCGGCTCGGGCTCGGGCTCCGACTCGATGGCCGCCTCGGGTTCCGCGGTCTCCCTGTCGGCGGGCTCGAGGACGCCGACCTCGTCGACGGTCGCGTCGGCGGCCGCCGCGCCGGCGGTTCGACGACTGCGCCAGGCGGCCAGCTCGAGCGCGACCGTGAGCCCATAGGCAACCGCCATCACGGCGACGACCTGGGCGACGGAGAAGTTGAGCAGGCCGGCGACGAGCGCGACGGCGATCAGGAAGAACGCTTCGAGCGCGAAGCGCGGCCAGAAGCGACCGAGCACGGCCGCCGCCTACTTCTCGGGCTCGGGCTCCCCGCCCTCGGCCGGTTCCTCCCGCGCATCGTCCGCGGCGGAAGTCGGCGTCACGGGGGGAGCGTCCGGCTCGTCGTCCTCGCTCTGGTCCGGCTCGTGCACGTCGGCCGAGGGGTTCGTGACGGGCGGTGTCGAAACCGGCGGCGCGGCCGCGGGCTCGGCCGGTCGCGTCGGGATCGGCGAGGGTGTCGAGCTGCGTGCGATCTCGCTCTCGTTCGCTGCCATGATCGACGCGACGACCTGCGCGATCGCGGGCTCGCCGAGGCCGGCTGCCGCAAGCAGCTGCTCTGCGCCCTTCTGCGCGCGGGCCATCACGGCCGTCGCCTGCGCCCGTGCCCACTCGAGCGTCTGCTCGACCTCGGCGCGGGCGGAGTTCGTCAGCTCGGTCGCCTGATGGCGCGACTGCTCGAGCAGCCGGTTGCCGCGAGTCTCGGCCTCCCGCAGCTCGCGGGTCGAATCGGCGGTCGACTTCGTCAGGAGCTCGCGGGACTCGGCCTTCGCAGCGTTCACGATCTCCGCGCGCTGGCGCTCCGACTCGGCGCGATAGCGCTCGATCTCGGCCTCGCGCTCCTGCAACTCGTGCTGCTTTGCGCGCACCTCCTCCTCGGTGCGCTGCATCTGCGCAGCCGAAGCGGTCTGTGCGTCGCGCTCGAGCGTGTCCGCGAACTCGGCCGCCGCGCGGATCAGGTGGAGGGAGTCCATCCGGACCGCATGCCCGGTGGGCTCGACGTTCGCGGTCTTCCGCGCCGCCTGCAGCACGCGCAGCTGCGCCTGCAGCTGCGCCGTGTGGCGCCGGAACGAGTCGAACGCCTCGCGAACGCTCTGCTCGTCGTACCCGTCGCCCGAGCGCTGCAGCTGCTCGAGGCTGGGAAGCGCGGTCAATCCCGCGGCCGAACGCTCTGACTCACCTGACGACATGGCTCTTCACGCTTTCTGGTTGCCTGGACAGCCGCGGCGGCGGCTTGCCGAAAGTATGCCGTGTTCATCGGCTGTCGAACCGAATTTCTCAACCCGGTTGCTCGACGAGACGTATTCCGAGCTCGTCGAGCTGTTCCTGCGTCACCTCGGACGGCGCGCCGCTCATCGGGTCGACGCCGGCCTGGTTCTTCGGGAACGCGATCACGTCGCGGAGGTTCGGCTCACCCGCCAGCACCATCGTCATCCGGTCGATCCCGAGCGCGATCCCGCCCATCGGCGGCGCCCCCATCGCGAGCGCGTCGAGCAGGAAGCCGAACTTCGAGCGCTGCTCCTCCTCCGACAGCCCGAGCAGCTCGAAGACCTTTCGCTGGATCTCCGGCTCGTGGATCCTGAAGCTGCCGCCGCCGAGCTCGTTGCCGTTCACGATCAGGTCGTACGTGTGCGCGAGCGCGTGCTCGGGATCCTCGTGGAAGCGGCCCTTCCACTCTTCGGTGGGCCGGGTGAACGGGTGGTGCACGGCCGTCCAGCGCCCCTCCTCCTCGTCGCGCTCGAACATCGGGAAGTCGTGCACCCAGAGGAACGTGAACGCGCCCTCGTCGATCAGCCCGAGCTCCTTGCCGAGGTGGCTGCGAAGCGCCCCGAGGACGCGTGAGGTCGCCGGCCACGTGTCCGCGGCAAACAGAACGGTCGTCCCGGGGTCGCTGCGGAACTGCGTGAGCTCCTCCTCGGAGAGAAACTTCGCGATCGGCGAGCGCACCTCTCCCTCCTCGTCGTAGACGAGGTAGGCGAGCCCCTTCGCCCCCCACTCCTTCGCCAGCTCCTCGAGCTTGGCCAGGTCGCCGCGCGAGTGCTCCTGCGGCACGCGCAGGAAGCGCACTGCCTCCGCGCTCTTGAAAACGCCGAACTCGGAGCTGCGGGTCAACTCCGTCGCGTCCTCGATCTCGAGCCCGAAGCGCGTGTCCGGCTTATCGGTGCCGAAGCGGCGGTCGGCCTCGGCGTAGGTCATGCGCGGAAACGGCGTCTCGATCTCGATCCCGAGTGCCTCGCGCCAGATCCGCGCGTACATCTGCTCCATCACCTGGTAGAGGAATTCCTCGTCCGGGAAGCTCATCTCGACATCGAGCTGCGTGATCTCCTGGACGCGGTCGGCGCGGAGATCCTCGTCCCGGAAGCAGATTGCGATCTGGTAGTAGCGGTCGAAGCCGGCGACCATGGTCAGCTGCTTGAGGATCTGGGGGCTCTGCGGCAGCGCGTAGAAGCGGCCCCTCTGCAGGCGCGCGGGGACGATGAAGTCGCGCGCTCCTTCCGGCGTCGGCTTGAAGAGGATCGGCGTCTGGATGTCGAGGAAGCCGGCCGCCTCCATCTCGCGGCGGATGATCCCGACCATTTGCGCGCGCAGGGTGATGTTGCGCTGCAGCTTCTCGCGGCGCAGGTCGAGCCAGCGGTAGCGGAGGCGCAGCGTCTCGTCGACGTTCTCCTCGTCGAGCTGGAACGGCAGCGGCGTGGAGCGGCTGACGATCTCGAGGTCATCCACCTGCAGCTCGACCTCGCCCGTGGGCATGTTCGGGTTGACGGTCTCGGGGCTGCGCGCGACGAGCGTGCCCTCGGCGCGCAGGACGAACTCGTTCCGGATCTGATGCGCGAGCTCGGCCGCCTCGGGCGCCAGCTCGGGGTTGATCACGAGCTGCGTGACTCCACTGCTGTCCCGGAGATCGACGAAGATCAGGCCACCGTGGTCGCGTCGGCGCGCCGCCCAGCCGGCGAGGACCAGCTTCTCCCCGACGAGCTCCTTCTTCGGCTCGCCGGCCATGTGGGTGCGCCACCGCCTCATCGGGACAGTCTGCCGAGAACGTCCGCGTGGGCGACCGGTTCGTCCTGCGCTCCCTGGCGGCGGATCAGCGCGTCGCCCGGACGGAGGATCACCGTCGTGGGGGCTCCGGAGCGCCCTGCCTGCGTCAGCTGGCCCTTCAGCGAGCGGCCGGCGTAGTCGGCGTCGGCCGCGACACCGGCGTCGCGCAGCCCCTTCAGGAGCGGCGGCACGAGCTCACGCGGTACATCGGGCTCGCGTGCGATGAACACGTCGGCCCTCGGCGCCTCGACGTCGGCCACGCCTTCGTCCTCCATCGCGATCAGCAGCCGCTCGATTCCGGCGCCGAAGCCGACTCCCGGCGTCGGCGGGCCGCCGATCTCCTCGACCAGGTAGTCGTAGCGGCCCCCTCCCGAGATCGTCGCGTTCTCGTTGTCCATCGGCCCGACGAACTCCCAGGCGGTGCGCGAGTAGTAGTCGAGCCCGCGCACGAGCGTGGGCACGAGCTGGTACTCGACACCGGTGGCGCCGAGGTCGGCGCGGACGGCGGCGAAGTGCGCCCGGCACGCAGCGCAGAGCGAGTCACCGATCTTCGGCGCGCCCTCCAGGAGCGAGCGCGTCCGCTCGTCCTTGACGTCGAAGACGCGCAGCGGGCTCGTGGTGAGCTTCTGCTTCGCCTCCTCGCCGAGCTCGCTCTCGTGCTCACGGAGCCACTCGGTCAGCCGCTCGACGTATGCCGGCCGGCACTCGCGGCAGCCGATCGAGTTCAGCTCCAGCCTGTAGTTCGCGATCCCGAGCCGGCGCAGCAACGTGTCGTAGAACCCGATGATCTCGGCGTCGATCGCAGGGTCGTCGGTTCCGATCGCCTCGAGCGAGAGCTGCCAGTGCTCGCGATAGCGGCCGCGGCCCGGCGCCCCGTAGCGGTACATCGGCGCGATCGTGTAGAGCTTCTGCGGCTGCGGCTCGCGGTGAAGGCCGTGCTCGACGTACGCGCGCGCGATCGGCGCTGTCCCTTCCGGCCGCAGCGTCAGCGAGCGGTCCGAGCGGTCGGAGAACGTGTACATCTCCTTCTGGACGACGTCCGAGCCCTGGCCGGACGTCCGCAGGAAGAGATCGGTGTCCTCGAAGACGGGCGTCTGGATCGGCCGGTAGCCATAGAGACCGGCCAGCCGCTCCATCTCCCCCGTCACGCGCCGCCAGAGCGGCTGTTCGGACGGAAGGATGTCGTGCGTTCCGCGGGGCCGCTCGACCTTCACGCGCGGAGCTCGGCCAGGAACGGGTTGCTCGCGAGCTCGGTGCCAAGCGCCGTGTCCGGCCCGTGGCCCGAGTGGACGACCGTGTCGGGCGGGTACGAGTCCGCCAGCGATCGGATCGAAGCGAGCAGCGTGTCCCAGTCGCCGAACGGGAGATCGGTGCGGCCGACCGACCCGGAGAAGAGGACGTCGCCGGAGAAGAGGTGCCCGTCCGCGTAGTAGGAGAGGTGGCCGGGCGAGTGACCGGGCACGTGGCGGACCTGAAATGCAATCCCGGCCGCATCGACCGCCTCGCCTCCGGCCAGCAGCGTCGCCTCGCCGGCGTAGGCACGGGTCGGGACGCCGACGAAATACGCGTCCGGGCGGCGAAAGACGTCCAGCTCGCCCTCGGGGAGCCACACCGGAGCTCCGGTCGAGTCGGCCAGTTCGGCGAGGGCGCCGAAGTGGTCGTAGTGGCCGTGCGTGAGCAGGATCGCGGCGCACGTCGCGCCGCGTGCCTCGAGCGCCCGCTCGATCTCGGACGCGTCGTCGCCAGGGTCGATCACGACGGCGTCGGTCGCCTCCTCGTCGGCGCGGACGAGGTAGCAGTTCGTCCCGATCTGGCCGAGAGAGAGCTGGTCGACGGCGAGCGCCATGGGCGGATGAGTCTATCCTTGGGCCTGTGCAGAACTGGGACCTGATGGAGATCCAGGCACCTGCGGGCACGCGGGATCCGATGGTGATCCACTCCGGAAACGAGGCACGCGCGGTCGTGATCGTGCTCACCCCCGGCCAGAAGCTCGGCGACCACCAGGTGAAGGAGAACGCCTGGATCACGGTGCTCGAAGGGCGCGCGACGGTGTCCGCCGGCGGCGAGGCGATCGAAGCGACGCCGGGCATGCTCTTCCGCTTCGACCCGGACGAACGGCACTCGCTCTCGAGCGACGAGGGCGCGCGGATCCTGCTCCTGCTCGCGCCGTGGCCCGGCGAGGGCCACTACCGCGGCTCCGCGGCCTAGCGCGCGTCAGCGCCTGTTGCGAAAGCCGTACGCGGCGACGGCCCAGGTCGACAGGAACGCGAAGAACGAGACGACGACGACCGAGGGGACGATCGCGCTGTCGCCGGCGACTCCGTGCGTCCGGATGTCGGGCCCGTAGACGGCAGCGAACAGCACCGAGAGCCAGATCAGTGCGATCGCGAGGAACGCCCAGAGCTCAGGCACCAGAAGCTGCATCCACCACGAGGTCCGCTCCGAGCGGATCGGCTCGTGCGAGACGACTGTCATCGGAAACCTCCCTTCTCGCCTCGAGCTTCCCCCGCGGCGAGCTGCAGCGCGTCGGGGACTGCGCTGATCCGCTTGCGCGAAACCCGCAGCTAGGACTTCTTCTCGCCCGTGCGCGCGATCCGGCGCTGGTAGGAGCGCCACATCATCGAGTCCATGAAATAGCTGAAGGGGAGGAAGAACCCCATCAAGACGAGCGTCTGGAAGATCTGCTGCGCCAGCGTCAGCTCCTGGCCGAGCAGCATCACCGTGATCAGCATCAGCGGGAAGAAGAGGAGACCGCGCTTGGCCGTCTTCCGCCAGGACGGCGGATCGAGCACCCGCCCGGAGCGGGTCGTCGGCCGGTCCTTCTGCGTCCGCTCCTCCCGGCGGGACGTCGTGGCGACGGCGAGCTCCTCCGCCTCCTCCGGCGGAAGCACATTGCCCTCGTCGTCGACGTAGACCTCTTCGTACTCGTGCCGCTTCAGCTTCTGCCGCCGGCGTTGCTGCTTCTTGGTCGCCATCGGATCAGTATGCCGGGCGACCCACGGCCACGGAGCCGTCCTTGATCACAGTCGCGACGACCTCCCCGCCGAGATGGTAGGCGACGTAGCGCCAGTCGGGCGCATCGAGCAGGACGAGGTCGGCCGCGAAGCCCGGCGCGATCCGCCCGAGCCGGTCGGCGCGGCCGAGCACGTGGGCGGCGTTGACGGTGCAGGCGGTGAGGGCCTCGGCCGGGCTCAGCTGCAGCTGCGTCGCCGCGAGCGACATCACGAGCGGGAGGCTCGCGCAGAACGCACTGCCGGGGTTGAAGTCCGTGGCCAGCGCGACGGCGGCGCCGGCGTCCACGAGGGCACGCCCGGGCGGCATCGGCCGTGCGAGGAACAGCGCGCTCGCCGGGAGCAGCACGCCGGTGACGTCGCTCGCGGCGAGGGCGGCGATCCCGTCCGGCCCCGTCGCTTCCAGGTGGTCGATGGAGCGCGCCCCGAGCTCGATCGCGAGCGGGATCGCGCCGGACTCCGTGAACTGGTCGCCGTGCAGCCGGAGCGCGAGGCCGTGCGCGTCGCACGCCTCTAGGTAGCGGCGCGCGTGCCGCGCGTCGAAGGCGCCGCGCTCGAGGAACACGTCGGCGGCCTCCGCGATCTGCGCAGCGTCCGGGAGCACGTCCGCCAACAGGAAGTCGAGGTATGCGTCGGCGTCCTCGAACTCCGGCGGCGTCGCGTGCGCCCCGAGGAAGGTCGGGACGCCGCCCGCGTCGCGGATCGCCCGCAGCGAGGACAACTCCGTCTCGCGGTCGAGCCCGTAGCCGGACTTGCCCTCGAACGTCGTCGTGCCGGCGCGGAGCATCCAGCCGCGATGGCGCTCGACGGCGCGGCGCAGACCGTCCTCACCGGCCTCACGCGTTGCGCGGACGGTCGAGAGGATGCCGCCGCCCGCAGCGTGGAGCTCCTCGTAGCCGGCACCGGACGCGCGCAGGGCGAACTCCTCGACGCGGTCGCCGCCGAACGCCGGGTGGGTGTGGCAGTCGACGAGCCCCGGGATCGCGCAGAGACCGCGTCCGTCGAGCTCGGCCACGTCCCCTTCGACCGGGCCGAGATCGGACATCCGCCCCACCGCCTCGATCGTCGGCCCGTCGCAGAGGACGTAGCCGCCGTCGATCCAGTCGAGGTCCGCGAGTGCGTTTCCACGCAGCGGTGCGGCGGCGCCCGCGGGGCTGACGACCTGCCGCAGGTCGCGGATCAGCAGCTTCGGCACTCAGGCGCTCGGGAGGTCGAGGCCCTGGTCGCGCGCGGTGTCCAGCGCCTCGTCGTAGCCCGCGTCGGCGTGGCGCATGACGCCCGTGCCGGGGTCGGTCGTGAGTACCCGCTCGAGCCGGTCCGTCGCGTCGGCACTGCCGTCGGCGAGGACGACCATGCCGGCGTGGATCGAGTTGCCGATCCCGACGCCGCCGCCGTGGTGGACACTGACCCACGTCGCACCCGCGGCCGTGTTCAGGAGCGCGTTCAGGATCGGCCAGTCCGCGATCGCGTCGGAGCCGTCACGCATCGCCTCCGTCTCGCGGTACGGGGACGCGACCGAGCCGGAGTCGAGGTGGTCGCGTCCGATCACGACCGGCGCCGACACGGCGCCACTCCGAACGAGCTCGTTGATCGCAAGTCCCGCCTTGGCCCGGTCGCCGTAGCCGAGCCAGCAGATGCGGGCCGGCAACCCCTGGAACGCGACGCGCTCGGGAGCGAGCTCGAGCCAGCGCTGGAGCAGCGCGTCGTCGGGGAAGAGCCGCCGGAGCTCCTCGTCGATCACCGCGATGTCGGCCGGGTCGCCCGACAGGACGGCCCACCGGAAGGGGCCGATGCCGCGGCAGAAGAGCGGCCGGATATAGGCCGGGACGAAGCCCGGGTATGAGAAGGCCTCCGTTACGCCCGCCTCATAGGCCTCCCCGCGCAGGTTGTTTCCATAGTCGAAGACATAGCTGCCCCCGCGGACGAGCTCGAGCAGCCCCTCGACGTGCGCCGCGATCGACTTGCGCGCTCGGGCGAGGTACTCGTCGGGGTCGGAAGCCCGTAACGAAGCCGCTTCCTCGACCGAGAGCCCGGCCGGCACGTAGCCGGTGAGCGGATCGTGGGCCGCGGTCTGGTCCGTGACGAGGTCGAAAGATTCACGCTTTCGTGCCAGTTCCGGCACGATCTCGGCCGCATTGCCCGCCACTGCGACCGAGAGCGGGCGGCCGTCGGCCGCCGCCGCGCGCACGCGAGAGACGCCCTCCTCGAGCGAGTCGGCCACCTCGTCGAGGTACCGCGTCTCGAGCCGGCGTCGGATCCGCGACGGATCGACCTCGATGCAGAGGATCGCGGCTCCGGCCATGGTCGCCGCCAGCGGCTGCGCGCCGCCCATGCCCCCGAGCCCGGCCGTGAGGATCGTGCGTCCGGTCAGGTCGGCGGAGCCGAAGTGCTTCTCGCCCGCTGCGGCGAAGGTCTGGTACGTGCCCTGCAGGATCCCCTGGGTGCCGATGTAGATCCAGCTCCCGGCGGTCATCTGCCCGAACATCGTCAGCCCCTCGGCCTCGAGACGGCGGAACTCGTCCCAGTTCGCCCAGCGCGGCACGAGGAGCGAGTTCGCGATCAGGACCCGCGGCGCGCCCTCGTGCGTGCGGAAGACGCCGACCGGCTTGCCGCTCTGGACGAGCAGCGTCTCGTCGTCGCGCAGCCGCAGCAGCGTCCGGACGATCGCCTTGAGCGCGTCGTGCGAGCGGGCTGCGCGCCCGGAGCCGCCGTAGACGACGAGCTCCTCCGGACGCTCCGCGACCTCCGGATCGAGGTTGTTGAGGAGCATGCGCAGCGGCGCCTCCGTCTGCCAGGAGCGGGCGTGCAGCTGCGTCCCGCGCGGCGACCGGATCGCGGCCAGATCTCCGACGAGCGACTCGACGAGCGAGTCGAGCGAGGAGACGCTCATCGGCCGATCCTCGGCCGATGAGCTTTAGGGGGTGTGGGGGAACTTGGAAGTTCCCCCGCTGCGCAGAAGAAGGGGGCGCGTGGGGGAAACATGGTTTCCCCCACGGGAGCGCGACGAAGGAGCGCGAGGCTCATCGGAGCTCCCCGATCGCGGCCTCGGCGGCGGCGAGGATCGACCCCTCCCGGATCGCGGCGGCGACGCGCTCGATGTCGGCCGCCAGCGAGCGGTCGTCCCGGACCCGCTCGGACAGCTCCCGGACGGCGTCGTGCGTTGCCCGCAGCCCCGGCCCCGGCTCGAGTGGGGCGAGGAACTCGATCGCCTGGGTCGCCGCCAGCAGCTCGATCGCGAGCGCGCGCTCGCTGTTGGCGACGACCTGCAGCGCCTTCAGGCCGGCGCCGTTCCCCATCGAGACGTGATCCTCCTGCCCCGCGCTCGTCGGGATCGAGTCGACGCTGGCCGGATGGCAGAGCGACTTGTTCTCGGAAACGAGCGCGGCGGCGACGTACTGAGGGATCATGAAGCCGCTGTTGAGACCGCCCTCGAGGGTCAGGAACGGCGGCAGCCCTTCAGAAAGCGACGGATTGACGAGCCGCTCGATGCGCCGCTCGGAGATGCTCGCCAGCTCCGAGACGGCCATTGCGAGCGTGTCGAGCCCGAACGCCAGCGGCTGGCCGTGGAAGTTGCCGTTCGAGACGACGAGACCCTCGTCGACGAGCACGAGCGGGTTGTCCGTCGCAGCGTTCAACTCGACCGCGACGGTCGCCTCGAGGTTCGAGAGGAGGTCGCGGCTCGCCCCGTGCACCTGCGGCGCGCAGCGGAGCGAGTACGCGTCCTGGACGCGATCGCACCACTTGTGCGACTCGATGATCGCCGACCCCTCGAGCAGCCGGTGCAGGTTCGCCGCGGAGTCGACCTGCCCGCGCAGTGGGCGCGCCTGGTGGATGGCCGGGTGGAAGCTCGTCCGCGATCCTTGGAGCGCCTCGAGCGAGAGCCCGCATGCGAGGTCGGCGGTGCGCGCAAGCCGCCAGGCGCGGACGAGCGCGAGCGACGCCATCGCTGCCATGAACTGGGTCCCGTTGATCAGCGACAGCCCTTCCTTGGCCCCGAGCCGAGCCGGCTCGAGCCCGGCGGCGGCGAGCGCTTCCGCGCCGGAGCGGAGCTCGTCCTCGAAGAACGCCTCGCCTTCGCCGACGAGCGGCAGCGCGAGATGCGCCAGCGGCGCGAGGTCGCCGCTCGCGCCCACGGAGCCGCGCGACGGCACGCGCGGCAGCACGCCGCGGTTCAGGCACTCGATCAGCAGCTCGACCGTCTCGATCCGCGCGCCCGAGTACCCCTTCGCCAGCGCGTTCGCGCGCAACAGCATCGCCGCGCGAACGACCTCGGGCGGATACGGCTCGCCGACGCCGCACGCGTGGCTGCGGAGAAGCCGCAGCTGCAGCTCCTCTACCTGCTCGTCGGGGATCGACTCCGAGACGAAGCGGCCGAAGCCCGTGTTGACCCCGTAGGTGTGCTCGGCCGCCTGCTCGACGAGGGCGCGCGCCGCTTCCATCCGGGCGCGCGCCCCGTCGGCGAGCTCGACCGGCGCGAAGTGCACGGCGACCTCCCAGACGTCTCCGAGCCGGAGGTCGTTCCCGCTCAGCGCGTGACTCGCGATCACGCGTCGAGTCTAGTGCCGGGTCAGTGGTGCATGGGTGCTTCGGTGCCCGGCGTGTGAAGCAGGTTCTCGACACCGCGCACGCCCTGGATCTTCTGCGTCCGGTCGACGAGCGCGTCGATCAGGTCCTGGGACGGCAGCTGCCCGCGAAGCTGGACGACCCCCTCCTGCGCGTTGACGTTGATCGCACCCTTCACCTCGTGCTCGGCGCGGAAGAGCTCGCTCTCGACCTTGTCCTTGAGCGTCGCGTCGTCGTACTCCTTCGGCAGGTGCCGCGAGATCGCGCCCTGGAGCCGGCCGAACAGGACGCGGCCGCGTGGATGCCTTGCGAAGAACCAGGCCGCGATCCCTGCAGCCACCGTGAACGGCAAGAACTTCTTCATCTGTACCCCTTGGTCGTTGTCGAGACCCACCTACCGCAGTCCCCGGGGTGTCCAAACCTTCTCACGGGAGCAGGCGCAGTTCCAGGACGTGCGACTCGTCGAAGCCGTCGATCCGGAGCATCGCGCCCGCCGCGGCCGCGGCGGCGCCCGCCGGCATCAGGCCGACGAGCTCGGAGCCCACGACCTCGGCGCCGTGCGCGGCCGCTTCCGCTTCGATCCGCGCCACGATCTCGTGCAGCGCCGCAGCCTCCCAGTCCTCGACGTTCATCGAGACCTGGACGACACCCGCACGCGGCAGGTCGAGCCCGAGCGCCCGCACGCCCGGGAAGCCGCCGCCGGTCTCGCGGACGACGGCGGCGACGGCCTTCGCGGCGTCGAGCTCGCCGCGCAGGTTGACGTTGAAGGCGATCAGCGGCCGGCGGGCGCCGACGATCACGCCGCCGGCGCGCTCGTCGAGCCGCTTCGGGCCGAAGTCCGGCGCGAGCTCGCCGGCGTCGACTCGGCGCTGCAGCTCCTTTCGGCCGCCCCGGCGGAAGAAGGCTGGCCCACGTCCGGGCGCGAGCTCGCCGTAGAGGAAGACGGGCAGCCGAAGCTCGTCGCCGATCCTCTCGGCCAGCTTCGCCGCCGTCTCCTTCGCGCGCTCCATGTCCTCCGGCCTGATCGGGACGATCGGGACGACGTCGGCGGCGCCGATCCGCGGGTGGGCACCTTCGTGCCGCCGCAGGTCGATCTGCTCGCGTGCGCAGCCGATCCCGGCGACCAGGGTGTCGACCAGCTCCTCCGGCTCGCCGACCAGGGTGAAGACTGAGCGGTGATGGTCGGCGTCGACGTGCACGTCGAGCAGGCGCGCCGGCCGCGAGAGGGCGTCGCGGAGCGCGTCGACGACCGCGCGGTCGCGGCCCTCGGAGAAGTTCGGCACTGCCTCGAGCACGCGTCGTACTCTAGGAGCGTGAAGGCCTACTACGAGGCGCGGGCTCCCGAGTACGACGACTGGTGGCTCGGGACGGGCCTGTTCGAACAGCGCGAGCGGCCCGGCTGGGACGAGGAGCGGGAAGCGCTGATCGAGACGATCTCCCGCCTCCCGCCCGCACGGACGCTCGACGTCGCGTGCGGCACCGGCTTCCTGACCAGGCACCTTCCAGGCGAGATCACGGGGCTCGACCAGAGTGCATCGATGCTCGAGCTCGCGAGCGCACGCGTACCGGACGCGGGCTTCGTGCAATCGGACGCGCTGCGGCTGCCGTTCGAGGACGGGACGTTCGACCGCGTCTTCACGAGCCACTTCTACGGCCACCTCGAGGACTCCGAGCGCGGCCGCTTCCTCGCCGAGGCCCGCCGCGTCGCACCGGAGCTGGTCGTCGTCGACTCCGCGCTCCGCGACGACGTCGAGCCGGCCGAGCCGCAGGAGCGGATCCTCAACGACGGCTCGCGCTGGCACGTGTTCAAGCGCTACTTCGAGCCCGCCGGGCTGGCCGTCGAGCTCGGGGGCGGCGAGCCCCTGTTCGCGGGCCGCTGGTTCGTAGCCGTACGATCCGGCTCGTGACCGAGGTCGTCCCCTTCCTCCGCGTCGCCGACGCCGAGACCAGCGCCGAGTGGTACGCGCGCCTCGGCTTCTCGATCGACTGGCGCACGCGCGCGCAGCCGCATCTGCCGCTCTTCGTCGCGATCTCGAGCGGCGCGGGGCGGATCTTCCTCTCCGAGCACAGCGGCGACGCCCACCCGGACGGCCTGCTCTACATCTACGTCGACGATGTCGACGCCGTCGCGGCGGACTTCGGCGTCGTCGCCGAGCTCGCCTACTACGGGATGCGCGAGATCGAGCTGACCGATCCGGACGGCAACAGGCTCCGGATCGGCACGCCCGCCCCGGTTGACCGTCCGCAAGGGCACGTACCGCTCGCTTCGCTCGCTCCAGCAGGACAACGCGCGCTGCCGCGCCTGCCTCGAGGCCGGCTTCCAGATCGAGTCCTGGCCGGTCCGCGCGCCCTTCCAGGGTCAGCGCGCATACCTCTTCGGCCAGGCGCCCGGGATCATCGAGGGGGAGGAGCGGCTGCCGTGGCGCGGCCGCGCCGGCCAAACCCTGCGCCGCTGGCTCGCGCTGGAGAGCGACGAGCTCTACGAGCGCTTCTACTGCGCCTCGGTGACGCGCTGCTACCCCGGCCGGCCCGCGTCGGGCCGCGGCGACCGCACGCCGACGCCGCGCGAGCAGGACCTCTGCCAGTTCTGGCGCGAATGGGAGCTCGCGCTGCTCCGCCCGGAGCTGATCGTGACCGTCGGCGGGCTGGCGCTGAAGCGGATGCTCGGGATCGGCGCGCTCACAGGCGCGATCGGGAAGAGCTTCACGCTCGGCGATGCGATCGTGATCCCGCTGCCGCATCCTTCCGGCGCCAGCGGCTGGCTCAACGACCGGGCGAACCGCGCGCGGCTCGGCAAGGCGCTGACACATGTGCGCCGCGAGCTGGCGCGCGTCAGCGAGTCGCGATGACGATCATGCGCCGGCTCTCGAGCGTGAGCGGCTTCCGGTCGTGGCCGACGCCCTCGACCGACGAGAAGCCGACGCCGAGGAGCAGGTCGCGCAGCTCCGTGTAGGAGTAGAAGCGGACCGAGTAGCCAGTCTTCCGCACTTGCCCGTCCCGGACCAGCCAGCGCTCCGTCGCCTCGCGTCCGGTCTCGACGTCGAAGGTGTGCCTGTCGACGAGGAGATCGCCGTCACGCTCGTTCACCGACGCAGGAATGCGGTTGCGCATGAAGGCGTCCCGGCTGTGAACGTCGATCGCCAGCCGCCCACCGGCCTTCAGCGTCTCGAGCACGGTTTCGAGCCAGGCGCGGTTCCCCTCGTCGTCGAAGTAGCCGAACGACGTGAACCAGTTGACCGCGACGTCGAACCGCTCCGACCAGGGCAGCTCGCGCATGTCGCCCTCGACGTAGTCGACCTCGACGCCCCGGGCCGCTGCGTCCGCCTGCGCGCGCTCGAGGAAGACCGTGTCCGCGTCGAGTCCGGTCACGCGCGCACCGTGCTGGGCCAGCCGGTTCGCGATCCGGCCGTGCCCGCACGGGATGTCGAGCACCTCGTCGCCCTCCTTCAGCGCCAGCACGTCCCAGATCAGCTCGGCCTGCGCGTCCGAGAGCTCGTCGTCGAGCCACTCCTCGTAGAAGTAGAGATAGTCCTCGCCGAAGACGTCCGCCGGAACGTGTTCCATGGCCCATCCTCACGCGCGGGGCGGACGGGAGCAAGCCAGCGCCGCAGCTAGATTCCGACGGTGAGCGACGTCCCGTACCGCCGCACCTTCGTCCGCCTGCTCGGCTTCCTACGCCCGTACCGCTGGTCGCTGCTCCTCTCGACCGTCCTTGCCGTCCTCTCGCAGGCCGCGGCAATCGCGATCGTGCTGCTCGTCGGCGAGGCGATCGAGGGGATCGAAGCGCAGCGTGGCACCGAGACGCTCGCCTGGATCGTCCTCGCGATCTCGATCGTCGGGCTCCTCAAGGCGGCTCTGATGTTCGGCCGCCGGATCATCTCGGGCCGGCAGGCGCTCGGGATCGAGAAGGACATGCGCGAGGGGCTCTACGCCCACCTGCTCCGGCTCTCGTTCGGGTTCTACGACCGCCACCAGACGGGCCAGTTGATGTCCCGCGCGACCGTCGACCTGCAGTCGGTCCGGTTCTTTCTCGGCTTCGGGCTGATCTTCTTCTTCCAGCACATCCTCACCGTCGTCTCCGTGATGGTCGTGCTCTTCGTCGTCGAGTGGCGGCTGGCGCTGATCGCACTCGCGATCACACCGCTGATCGTCGCCGTCGCGTACCGCTACAGCCACGTCTCGCACCCCGTGCTTCGGGAAGTGCAGCAGAAGCTCGGCGACGTGGCGACGGTCACCGAGGAGTCGATCGTCGGCGTGCACGTGGTGAAGGCGTTCGCGCAGGAGGAGCGGCGGCTGGAGCAGTTCCGGCGGGCGTCCGGAGCCGTGTTCGACCAGACCGTCCGCGCATTCCGGCAGCGGGCGATCTACGTCCCCCTGCTCTCGTTCCTGCCCCTCCTCGCGCAGGGCGCGGTGCTGTTCGCGGCCGGCCGGATGGTCGTGAACGGCTCGCTCGCCCTGGCCGACTTCTTCGTCTTCAACCTCCTGCTCGCGATGCTGATCGTGCCCCTCCGCAGCCTCGGGATGTGGATCGGTCAGGCGCAACGAGCGACCGCGTCCGGCGAGCGGATCTTCGAGGTGATGGACGAGCCTGAGGGCGTCGAGGACCGGCCGGGCGCGACGGAGCTGCCAAAGGGGCCCGGCGAGATCCACTTCGAGCGCGTCGGCTTCGGTTATGCGCCCGACCGGGCGGTGCTGGAGGAGATCGAGCTCGAGATCGCGCCCGGCCGGACGGTCGCGCTGATCGGACACACGGGCTCGGGCAAGACGACCCTCGCCGCGCTCGTCCCGCGTTTCTACGACGCGACCGAGGGCCGCGTGCTGGTCGACGGCGTCGACGTGCGCGACGTCACACGCCGCTCGCTCCGGCGCGAGATCGGCGTCATCTCGCAGGATCCGTTCCTCTTCTCCGCCACCGTGCGCGAGAACATCTCGTTCGGCGTCCTCGACGCGACGGACGAGCGGGTCGAGCGGGCGGCGCGCGCCGCGCAGGCGCACGAGTTCGTGCAGGAGCTTCCGCAGGGCTACGACACGATCATCGGCGAGCGCGGGATCACGCTCTCCGGCGGCCAGCGCCAGCGGCTCGCGATCGCCCGGGCCCTCGTGATCGACCCGCGGATCCTCATCCTCGACGACGCGACCGCGTCCGTCGACGCGACGACCGAGGCGCGCATCCGCGACGGGCTCGCGGAGGCGATGCGAGGCCGGACGACGATCATCATCGCCCACCGCCTCTCGACGATCGCGCTCGCGGACGAGATCGTCGTGCTCGAGCAGGGGCGGATCGCCGCGCGTGGCACGCAGGCAGAGCTGCTGACGACCAGCGCGGTCTACCGCGAGATCCACGAGCACGGGCTGCTCCAGGGCCTGCTGAAGGAGAGCGCGTGAAGGTCTGGCAGCCGGGGTCGCATCTCTCGGAACAGCGGGGTGGCGAGGTGCGCGACTGGTCGTGGCGGCGCACACGCCGGCGGCTCGGCCTGCTGGTGCGGCTCGCCCTGCCGTATGGCGGCCGCAGCGCGCTCGCGCTCGCGACGCTGCTCGTGTACACCGTGGTCGCGCTCGCGCCGCCCTACCTCGCGAAGCTCGCGATCGACCAGGGGATCGAAGAGGGCGATCTCGGCCGGCTGACGTGGATCATCGTCCTCTTCCTCGCGTCGGCCGTCGTCGCGCTCGTCCTCTCCTCTGCGAACACGTACCTGACCGGCTGGGTCGGCGAACGCGTCCTCGCCGACCTCCGCAACAAGCTCTTCGCGCACCTCGAGCGGCTCTCGCTCGGCTTCTACGAGCGCAACCGAGCGGGCGTGATCATCAGCCGGATCACGAACGACGTCGAGGCGCTCGACCAGCTCGTCACGGACGGCGTCACGAGCCTGATCCAGAACACGCTGTTGCTGCTCGGCACGGCCGTCGTCCTCTTCTTCCTCGACTGGCGGCTCGCGCTCGCGATGCTGACCGTCCTGATCCCGATGGCGCTCGTGACCGCCTGGTTCCGCAGCCGCTCGAATCGCGCCTACCGCCGCGTCCGCGAGCGGCTCGGCCTCGTCACGGCGACGCTCGCCGAGGACATCGCCGGCATGCGTGTCGTCCAGTCGTTCACGCGCGAGCCGGTGCAGGAGCGCGCCTTCCACGGCGTCAACGACCGCTACCGGGCCGCGAACTACGAGACGACGGTCCTGAACGCGATCTACTTCCCCGCCGTCGACCTGCTCAGCTCCGCCGCGACCGCGATCGTCTTCGGCTACGGCGGCTGGCTCGTCTACCACGGCGACATGACCACCGGGACGCTCTTCGCCTTCGCGCTCTACCTGTCGAACTTCTTCGACCCGATCCAGCAGCTCTCGCAGCTCTACAACACGTTCCTCTCCGCGATCGCTGCGCTGGACAAGATCATCGGCGTCCTCGACGAGGAGCCGCAGGTGGTCGACCCGCCCGGCGCGCAGGAGCTGGCCCGGATCGACGGGCGCGTCCACTTCGACCACGTTCGCTTCGGCTACGGCGCCGAGTTCCCGGAGGTACTGCACGGCCTCGAGCTCGACGTGCCGGCCGGGACGGCCGTCGCACTCGTCGGCCACACCGGCGCCGGCAAGTCGACGATCGCGAAGCTGATCGCCCGCTTCTACGACCCGACCGAGGGCCGGATCACGATCGACGGCACCGACCTGCGCCACGTGACGCAGCGATCGCTCCGGCGGCAGCTCGGGATCGTGCCGCAGGAGGGTTTCCTCTTCGGCGGGACCGTGGCGGAGAACATCGCCTTCGGACGCCCCGATGCCCGACGCGACGAGATCGAGGCCGCCGCGCAGGCGGTCGGCGCCGACCGGTTCATCCGCGAGCTCGAGGACGGCTACGAGACGCATCTCGGGGAGCGCGGCACGCGGCTCTCGCTGGGCCAGCGCCAGCTCGTCGCGTTCGCGCGCGCGCTGCTCGCCGACCCGCGGATCCTGATCCTCGACGAGGCCACCTCGTCCGTCGACATCGGCACGGAGCGCCAGATCGAGCGGGCGCTGCGGACCCTTCTCGCCGGGCGAACGGCGTTCGTGATCGCGCACCGGCTCTCGACGATCCGCGATGCCGACCTGATCGTCGTCCTCGAGCACGGCCGCGTCGTCGAGCAGGGAACCCACGAGGAGCTGATCGCCCGCCGCGGCCTCTACACGAGTCTGTACGGGGACTGGGCCGCCGACGTGGCCTAACCTGTAGGCGTGGCCGACCGCGAACTCGCGAGCTGGGGACGCCGCCTGGCGGCCTTGCTCGTCGACGTCGTCGTGCTCGGGCTCGTCATCGGCGTCGCGCTCTTCGCCGCCGGAATGCCGGCGGACGAGCTGCGCGAGCGGGTTCGCGACGGCGAGACGATGCTCGTCGTCCTCCTCTTCCTCATCCCCGAGGCGATCTACCACACGGCGCTGATCGGCTCGCGCAGCCAGACGTTCGGGAAGATGGCGCTCGGGATCCGGGTCGTCGATGCGGAGAGCAACTCACCGATCGGCTACGTGCGGGCGTTCAGGCGCTGGTTCTCGACGGCCGCCCTCCGTGCCCTCTTCACCGTCCCGACGGTCCTCGACCACCTCTGGCCGCTGCGCGACGCGCGCAACCAGACCCTCCACGACAAGTTCGCGCGCAGCGTCGTGGTGCGCACCTGATGGACCTCGACAAGGAGACCGAGGATCGGATCGAGGAGCCGGTCTCGCAGGAGGCTGTCCGCGAGACGCGGCTGACGCCGGCGCAGGCCGTCGAGAAGATGCGCGTGAATCTGCCCGTGCGCGGCAACCGGAAGCTGCGCAAGTTGCTCGAGCGCGTCAACGACGACCGCCAGGTGAAGGCGTGGTGGCACGTCTCGAACGTGAATGCCGTCGTCCGGATGGAGATCAACGACCACTCCTGGGTGCACATCCAGATCGTGGCGAACATCGCGCTGAAGCTCCTGCGCCAGCTGACGAAGCACGGTGTCGAGCCCTCGGCCGTGCGCGACTTCGGGCTGGAGCAGGACGACGCGGAGGTGATCGTCGCGCTCTCGGCGCTCTTCCACTGCGTCGGCATGTCGGTACACCGGCACGGACACGAGGACTTCTCGCTCTTCCTCTCCGAGCCGAAGATGCGCGAGCTGCTGGACGGGATCTACGAGGAGCCGGAGCTGACCGTGATCGTCTCCGAGGTGCTGCAGGCGATCACGAGCCACAGAGCCGACGGACAGCCGCTCGCGCTCGAGGCGGGGATCCTGCGGGTTGCGGACGCGCTCGACATGGCCGAGGGCCGCTCACGAATCCCGTTCGAGAAGGGCCGTGTCTCGATGCACTCGCTCTCCGCAGCCGCGATCGACGACGTCTCGATCGCCGACGGCGAGTCGCGGCCGGTCAAGATCGAGATCGTGATGAACAACTCGTCGGGCCTGTTCCAGGTCGACGGGCTGCTGAAGGCGAAGCTGCGCGGCTCGGGCCTGGAGCCGTACGTCGAGGTGATCGCCCACATCGACACCGACGCGGAGAAGCGCCTCGTCCCGGTCTACCGGCTCGAAACGTAGTGGCTAGACTGGGAGCCGCACGCCGGTGCGGGATCGTCTAATGGTAGGACGCTCGGCTCTGGACCGAGTAGTCTAGGTTCGAATCCTAGTCCCGCAGCTTCCTCCCAAAAGCCCCGCTCACGCGGGGTTTTCTGTGCGGCGACATTGCGCTCCTGTTCGACCGCGCTATACTGGTCGACGGTTCGCAAAAGTTCTTTGCGCTTTCCGCGCAGGACGCGGAAGCCGGGCAGAGTCTCTCCCCTGAGACCGAGCCCACCCAAGCAGGCGGCGGGGCCTCCTTCGGGGGCCCCGTTGTCCGTTCGGGGCGGCCCGAGCTTCCGCGGCGGCGCCGACTCTGGTATCCCTCCTCCATGCGCCTGCTCGGCCGCCGCTCCGGCCTGACCCCGCTCGACGAGGCGGCCGCCTACGAGCGCTGCCACGGGAGCCGCAACAACGATGTCCGGATCGTGAAGCTGCCGCCCCGCCGGCCGCGCTACAAGGACGTGCTCACAACGGGCGAGGAGCTGCGCGCGCTCTTCGAGCAGCGACTCGACGCCCGCGACGCCGAAAGCAGCTAGGACCACGACGAAGCGGGCTCAGGAGAGCCCGCTTCGTGTCGCTGCCCAGGCGACCTAGAGGCCCGCGAGCCGGGGCCGGCGCAGGTAGCCCAGCGCCAGTCCGAGGCCGAGGGCGAGGACGAGTCCGCCGATCCCCACCGTCAGTGCGTCGTTCCACTCGACGCCCGAGCCGGCGCTGCTCGCCAGCTGAGACTGCGAGGCGACGTCGGAGTGGGCGAACCGATCGGCCCTGTCGTCCGGCCGGGCGCCGACCACGTCGTCGGACGTCATGCCGTGGCTCAGGTACGGGATCACCTGCGGGCCCTGCTCGAGCGCGAGCTCGACCCGGTTGGGCGGAGCCTGCGTCTCCTGCGAGACGTACGGGAAGTCCGTCACGCCGGGGACGAACCGCGTCGGCTGGGCTGTCTTGACCGCTTCGCCGAGGACGCCGGGCGAGCTGAACCGGGTCGCCGTCGCCTGCTGCGTGAGGACCTGCTCGTCCGCGGTCAGCGGATCGTGAAGCGACTCGGCTGCGGCGACGACCGCGTTGGCGAACGCGATCTCGTCGCTCGAGATGTTGCCCCGGGTCTCGATCGCGTTCTTGAACGCGATCTCGTCGCCGGACAGGGATGCCTGGCTCTCGATCATGAACGGGTCGTGGATCGCCTCGGCGGCTGTTGCCTGAGCGTCCTGCTCGGTCAGGATCCCGTGCGAGAGGTACGGGATGACCTGAACGTCCTCCTCGGCGAGAAACTGCTCGTCGCCGTGCGGAATGCCCGCGGACAGCGGGATTCCCGACTCCATGTCCACCAGGCCCGACCAGCCGCCGACCGTGACGTAGCGGGAACCCTCGGTGCCTTCGTCGAACTTCGCCGCGGCGACGGAGGCGCGACCGGCGAAGATCACCGATGCGAACGCGAGCCCGAGCGCCATCCGGCGGAACCACCGGTGCCTTCTGCGATACGACATGCTGCTCCTCCTCCTGCGACCCCTGCCTGAGCCCGCTAGACGGAGGAGTGGGAAGCTTTCTTCCCTTTTGTGACGAATCGCGCTTGAATGGACCCTCGGCCATGACGATGGAGCTCAGCGATGCCCAGCTCGTCGGACGGTGCCGGAACGGTGAAGCGGCCGCCTGGAACGAGCTCGTAGAGCGCTTTTCGCGCTATGTCTACGCGATCGCCGTCCGCGTCTACCGCCTGCCCGAGCACGACGCCGAGGACGTCTTCCAGGAGGTCTTCGCGCGGGTGTACGAGCGCCTCGGTTCGCTCCGCGACGACGCCGCGATCCGGCCCTGGCTCGCGCAGCTGACCCGCAACACGTGCGTCGACCGGCTCCGTGCCTCCACACGCGAGCAACCGGCCGAGGAACTGTCCGCCGAAGAGGCCGACGGAATGCTGGAGCGGCTCGACGAGGCCCTCGACGTGCGGGAGGGACTGGATGCTCTCTCGGGCGATTGCCAAGAGATCCTCGACCGCTTCTTCGCGCGCGACGAGAGCTACCGCACCATCGGCGAGGCGCTCGACCTCCCTGCCGGCACGATCGCGAGCAGGATCTCCCGCTGCCTCGGCAAGCTGCGTGAGCAACTCGAGGGAAGAAAGTCGTCCCCTGACCCGTCTGGAGGATCGTGAGCGCCACATCCGGATACGACGAAGAGCGCCTGGGTGATCTCCTCGGCCAGCTGCCACCCGCCCCCGCCGGGTGGGTTCAGGCTGCGCAGGAGCTGCCCGCCGCACGCCTCGGCCTCGACGCGATCGTCGAGCGCGCCAGGGTCGACGCGGAGTTCCGCGTCCTCCTCGTCGCCGATCTGGAAGCGGCGCTCGCCGCAGCGGGCTACGAGCCGACGGACGAGTTGATCGACGCGGTCCGCGCTTGCCTGCCCGAGCTCGATCAGTGATGCTCCAGAGTTGATGGCGCTGTACGACCGCGACCTGCGCGTCATGCTCGACGAGATCGCCGGGCCTTCGCCCGCTCCGGGCGCCGGCGCCGTCTCCGGGGTCGTGATCGCGATGGCCGCGGGGCTGATCGCGTCTGCGGCCCGGCGCTCGGCCGAGTGGGACGAGGGAAAGGGCGTCTCCGCGCAGGCGCAGGCACTTCGGTCCCGCGTCGAGCGGCTCGCCGAGGCGAACGAGGAGGCGTACCTCGAGGCGCTCGCCCTGATCGAGGGCGCGTCGGAGGACGGCGGGCGCGACGAGGCGATCGGCAAGGCGCTCGACACCGCAGCGGAGCTCCCGCTTTCGATCGCCGAGTGCGCGTACGACGTCGCTCTGCTCGGTGCGGAGGCGGCTCAGCATGCGTGCCGCGGCGGAGCCGAGGACGCTGCTGCCGCGTCGATTCTCGCCGAGGCGGCGGCACGCTCGGCCGCAGGCCTCGTCGCGGCGAACCTCGTCTCCCGGCCCGGCGACGAGCGGGTCGTGCACGCGCAGCGGCTCGCCGATGCCGCGACGGACGCTGCCCGACGCGCCGTCGCGGCATCAGCAACCCGGTAGGCCGAGCTACCGACCGAACGCCGGCCGGAAGACCGTGCGCTCGCGCCGGCGCAGCCAGCGGCGCCGTGTGCCTCCGCCCTTCGCGCTGGCCTGGTGGGCCAGCCGTGCGTGCTCCGCCTCGCGGAGCAGATCCGCCTGGCGGTACCGCGCGATCTCGTGCATGAGCGTCGGATGCATTCGGGCCTCCTTTCCCTCGTCTGGCGACAGGACGGCGGAGCGCGCCGGTTTCTTCCCTCAGGCTCGCGGGAGCGCGTCGACGCGGTGGATCCAGGCCTCGAGCCGCGGGTAACGGCCGTCCAGCCGTTGCGTCTCGCGGAGGATCTCGTGGAAGCGCTCCTCGTCCCCCTCGGTCCAGAGCACGGCGTACTTGAGGAAGGGGAACGCGGTCACGTCGGCGGCGGTGAGCTCGTCGCCGAAGAGGTAGTCGCGGCCGGCGAGCAGACCCTCGAAGCGGTCGAGCGCGGACGCGATTCGTCCCTCGAGCTCCGCGATCCGCACCCGGTCGGGCTCGGGCTTCAGCTCCTCCGCGGCGATCAGGTTCGGCGGGCGCTTCCAGATCTGGTTGAACCACTCGAGGAAGGTGCGCAGCTCCTCGCGCCGGGCGGGGTCGGCCGGGAACAGCGGCGGATCGGGGAACCTCTCTTCGAGGTACTCGAGGATCGCGGGCGAGTCCGAGAGCACGAGGTCTCCGTCGACGAGGACGGGGACGAGCTCCTGGCCGCTGATCTCGATGACGGGCGTGCGGTCGTCCGGGTCGACGTCCACGTACTCCACCTCGACGCCCTTGTGCGCCAGCGCGAGCGCGATCCGCTCGACGTTGGTGGAGAACGGGATCCGGTAGAGGCGGAGCGAGGTGCGGGCGTCAGTCGTCGTCGCCGCCCCCACCGCCCGGGCCGCTGTTGCCGCCCGAGTCGCCGCCGGAACGTCCGCGTCCACGGCCGCGTCCAGAGCCGTCGTCCCCGGTGTCGGTCGACTCGCCCGCCGTCGTCGTCGGCGGCGGAGCGGGCGCAGCGCGCTCCGTCCGCGACGTCTCGGTCTCGCGCTCCTCGGTCCGCTCGGTCGAGGTCTCCCCCGTCGTCGCCGCGGGCGGCGCGAGCGCCGGGGCAGGCTCGAGCTGCACCACCGGGAGCGAGATCGTGCTCCGCGTGACCAGGTGCACGCCAAGCCCGACCGTGACCGCGAGGGCGAGGCCGAGCAGCCCGAAGAGGACGGTACGCATCAGTTGGCCGCCTCCGCCGGCGGCAGCACGACTTCGGCCCGCGTGCCGGTGCCACCGTCGCGGGTCCTGATCGAGGCGGAGCCGCCCCAGCGCCGTGCAAGCGCCTCGACGATCGCGAGCCCGAGCCCCGTCCCCGGCCGGTCGGTGCGGCCGCGCCGAAATCGCTCGAAGACGCGACGCTCCTCGCCGGGCGGGACGCCGGGGCCCTCGTCGAGGACGGCGAGGCGGCCGTGCGGGTCCCACGTCAGTGTCACGGTCGTTCCCGCCGGCGCGTAGACGAGGGCGTTCTCGATCAGGTTGTCGAGCGTGATCGCCACGTCCTCGTCGGCGGCGCGGACGAACGCGTCGCCGTCGCCGGCGAGCGCGAGGGTGTGGCCGCTCGCCTCCGCGCGCGGGAGCCACCGCCCGTAGGCGGACTCGGCGGCGGCGCGAAGCGAGATCGGCGCGCGCAGGGTCGGCCGGTCCCCTTCTCGGGCGAGCGTCAACAGCGAGTTGAGCAGCCGGGTCAGCCGCTCGACCTCAGCCTCGGCGAGCTCGAGCTCGTGCCGGACCGCCTCGTCGTCGGTCTTCAGCCCGGCGGCCTCGAGCCGGAGCCGGAGGCCGGTGAGCGGTGTCCGCAGCTGATGCGACGCGTTGCCCACGAACTCGCGCTGGGCCTCGAGCACCTGGCCGAGCCGGTCCGTCATCTCGTTGAACGCGATCGCGACCTCTTGCTGCTCGCGCGCCCCTTCGACCTCCGCCCGCGCCTCGAGCTCGCCGTCCTCGACGCGCCGGGCCGTGCTCGCGAGCGCGCGCAACGGCCGCGCGAGCGAGCCCGCCAGCACCCAGGCGAGCGCGAGCCCCAACGCGAGCGCGGCCAGCCCGACGCCGACGACGACGAGCACGTTGCGGCGCACGCGCTCGGACACGGCGGCGTTGCTCTGCGTGACCCGGACGGCGCCGACGGTCCGACCCTGGTCGAAGATCGGGACGGCGGTGAAGAGCAACTCCTCCCCGAGCGTGTTGCTGTGGCGGGTTCCCTGCCGGGAGGCCCCCGTCAGCGCGGCGGCGATCTCGGGCCGCGCGGCGTACGGCTCGTCCTCGAGGCCGGTGCCTGCGGAGTCGGCGAGCAGCCGCCCGCGCGGCCCGACGACGATCACGCGCGCGCCGAGGTCGCGGCCGGCCTGCTCGACGACACGCTGGAGCTGCTCGCCGTCGCCGAGCCGAGCCGACGCAGCGGCGGCGACGACCTGCGCCTGCGCGACCGCCTGCGAACGCACCTCGTTGTCGACGCGGGTCGAGAGGCTGAGCACGAGCGGGATCTCGAGCGCGATCAGGACGAGGACGAGCACGTACGCGAATGCAGCGAGGAGGCGCAGCCGCAGGCTCACGCCAGTTCCTCGGGCGATGCGAAACGGAAGCCGACCCCGCGAACCGTATGGATCAACGTTGGATCGAGCTTCTTCCGCAACCCGCTGATGTGGACGTCGAGCGTCTTCGTCGACCCGAACCAGTTGACGTCCCAGACCTCGTCGATCAGGCGCTCGCGGGTCACGACGGTGCCCGCCTCCCGCATCAGCAGCGCGAGGAGATCGAACTCCTTGCGGGCAAGCTCGACCGGGGTGCCGCCGTTGGCCACCGTGCGGCGGGCCGGGTCGAGCCGGACGGGGCCGATCTCGATCGGGCCGTCGGTCGCCGCCGTCGGCGCGCCGGCACGCCGGAGGACGGCCCGAATGCGGGCGATCACCTCCCGCGCGCTGAACGGCTTGACGACGTAGTCGTCCGCGCCGAGCTCGAGCCCGACGACGCGGTCGGCTTCCTCTCCGCGCGCCGAAAGGATGATGATCGGCACGCTCGAGGTGGCGCGGAGCTCGCGACAGACGTCGAGCCCCGAGCCGTCCGGCAGCCCGATGTCGAGCAGGACGAGATCGGGGCGAGCCGCCCTGCCCTTCGCCAGCCCGTCCGCCACCGTGTGCGCGACCTCGGTGTGGAAGCCGTCGCGCTCGAGCGCCTCCGCGAGCGGTGTCGTGATCGACTCCTCGTCCTCCACCAGCAGGATCGTCCGCTTCGCGTGCGCCATCGCTGAAATATGCCCTCCCGACCCCGAAAGGGATCGCGGGGGCGCCCCATGGGAGAAGGCGCCCCCGCGTTCGTCGACCCCTACGGGCGACGAATGTGGTGAATCGGTCGGCCGTTACCCCCTGCCGCTGTTCGAGCCAGAGCGGTCCTCGTCGTCGTCGCCGCCGCCCGAGCCGTGGCCGGAATTGTCGTCGCGGTCGTCGTCTCCGCCGCGCGGTCCCGTCGCCGGCGGCTCCGTGCAGCGCGGGTCGTTCCGATGCTCGGCCTCGTCGCACGGACCGGAGATGTCGCCGGGACCATCGTCGACTGTCGTCGTCGTCCGGGCGGGTGCCGGAGCCGGCGCAAGCGTGCTCGCGCCGGTACAGCGCGGATCGTCTCGGTGCTCGGCCTCGTCGCATGGGCCGGAGATGTCCTGCGTCGTCGTCTTGCCGGTCGTCGTCGTGCCGGAAGTCGTCGCGCCCGTCGTCGCCTCGCCGGTCGACGTCGCGCCGGGGAGCGACACGGTGCGGGCCGGCTCGCTGTCCAGACCCGTCGCGGCGGCCCAGCCGCCCGTCGCGAGGACGCCGGCCCCGAGCAGGCCGATCAGGAGCTTTGTCATCGTCGCTGCCTCCTCGTTTCGCTCATGGGAGGAGGATGCCCGGAGGCGTGCCAGCAACCGGGCAAGCCAAGGCAAAGCCTTGGTAAAGCCGGATTACCGGTTCAGCTACACTCCCGCAGCGCCACGGCCCATTCGTCTAGTGGCCTAGGACACCGCCCTCTCACGGCGGCGGCACGGGTTCGAATCCCGTATGGGCCTCCTAGACGAAACCCCTGCTAACGCGGGGGTTTTCGCGTCTTAGGGGCCGTTTCAGTCTCGGGCCAGGAGAGCCTAAAAGAGGCCTCCAGTGCCAAAATTGTCACCGGATTGTCACAACGCCGAGGCCGCCGAAATCGCGTGCTGCGGAGAGGGCCCATCGCGGCTCCGGCGACTCCGCCCGCGTAGGCTCGCCGGGATGATGCTCGCAGGCCTCCCCGTCCCCGACGCCGCCGTCGAGGGGCTGGCCGAACTCGTCCGTGCGACCGGTGCCGACGACATAGCCGACCGGCTCAAGCGCGCCGTCGCTGACGGAGCTAGTCGCGCTCACCCTCGACGGGCGCGCCCTCTTGCTCGCCGCGCTCGAAGACCCGCCGCCCGACCTCGCCGAGTTGCGCGCCGTCCTGCTCGCGGATCACCAGTGGAGGCGCGGCGAGGGGCTCGACTGAAGGACGTGAAGCTACGAAGTACGCGCACTACTTCCGATCAACCACATCCCTTGGGCGGGCAGGTGACGGTGACAGTGACAGTGGCGGTCGGCGGAACCACAGTCTCAGTACGAACCTGAGTCGTCGTTACAGTCTCAGTTACCGGGAACGTCTCGGTGACAGTGCGGATCGTTGTGACGGGAACCGTCACCTGCACCGTGTTCACGTTAGTGATGGTGCGGTCATTGGTCACGACGCGATCGTTCGTCACGACGCGCTCGTTCGTCACCACGCGCCGGTCGGTCACGACTCGCTCGTTCGTGACCACGCTGGTGCGTGTGCGTCCTCCACGGGTCTCGACAATCGTTCTTGCCTGTCCCGGAACCGTGACCCGACTCTCAGGGCCGGGCGTCGTTACGGTCAGCAACTCCACGGCGGTCCCCAGGACAGAGGGCTCGGTGTCTTGAGGGACGACTCGCACAGTTCTCACGACGGTGCGCTCGCCGCTGCTTGTGTGCGTGACCACGCGTTTGATCGTCAGCGTTTCCACGAGCACTCCGTCAGCCCCAGCCTCGGAAGGTGGGCTCGCGAGTCCGCTCACCCCGGTCGCCGCGAAAAAACCAGCTAGAACGACCAGCACTCCCGCCAGCACTGCCAGTGCCGCCTTAGACTCAAACGAGAGTCCACGCCAATACTCGCCGATCACCGGGAGACCCCTCTCCTTGACGGTAAACACACCGTCGCGCCAAATAGCCGCGCCGCGCCGCAAGCGTACTGCGTTTCCTGTTAACCGGAGGCAACCGCACTGTGGATGGCTACCTTTGTTCGCTTCGCCAAGCACCGAGCGAACAGCGGGCGCGCCTCTACGCGGCGGCGATGGCCGTACACGAACTGCACCTCGTTCAACAAGAAGTATCCGCACGGCGTCGGCAAGATCGCCTGCGAGAAGGCGTGACGATTCGGCGCGCTCGTACGCCTACAAGCCGAGCGTGACCCGGAAGTACGAGGCGGCGTTGCGGCTCGACGTGCCTCGACGCCGGAGCCGTCCGCGTCCGCGCCTCACCCCTCACAGCCGCGCCCTGCAGCTCCTTGCCCCGGTCTGCGCCTCGTTTCTAGGCTCGGCCCGGGCTCAGATGCAGCGGCCGGAGCCCGTGTCGCCGACCGCTGAGCCGGGGAGGCCCATGAACCTCCAGTCGTAGCCGGTAGTGCGCAGGGTGAGGCGGAGAACGCCGTAGCGGAGGGCGAGGGCGATGCTCCGCGGTGACCGCGATCGGCGCAGGACGGGGTAGATGCTGCGGCCGCCGGTGCCGACCACGAACGAGCGAACACCGTCACGCGGCGCGAAGCGCTCGTAATGGTGGTCGTGCCCCGCGAGAACGACGTCGGCGCCGCCGCGCGCGAGCGTCCGCCACAACGTCGCGAGCGTCGGGTCGGAGCCGTGGAGGCCGGAGCTGAAGCGGGGATGGTGCGCGTAGGCGAGCGTGCAGGCGGTGTCGCTCGCGGCGAGGTCGGCCTCAAGCCAGCGCTGCTGCGGCGAGCCCTGGCCGCAGCCGCCGGCAGGCCCGCAGTTCGAGTTGAGCACGACCACGTGCCAGGCGCCGAGCTCGTACGAGTAGTAGCCCCGCGCCGGAAGCCGGAAGTACGCGCGCGCAGGCCCCGCACCTGGCGTGTTGTACTCGTGGTTCCCGAGCGCCGCGCGCGACCGAACGCGGAAGCGACTCCAGGAGTAGCAGTCACGGAACTCGGCCGTCGTCCCCCGTTCGTAGACAGCGTCGCCCAGGACGGCAACGGTTCCGGGGATCCGGGCCACGATCGCCGCAGTCGCCTCGTCGCCCTTCGAGCCGCAGGACGCGATGTCGCCCGCGGCAACCATTGTCGCGGGCGCCGGCGCGAGGAGCGCGAGCGCCGAGAACCCCGTTGCAGCAAGGCCGAACACGCGGGAAGGCTAGACGGGAACAGTGCGGAGGAGCGGTGCACCGAGCGTCTTGCTCCTTGCCCTGCTCGGAGAGAAGAAGGAAACCGCCGCCTTCTAACGCCGATCCTCGAAAACTGCTCCGAGCAAGCAGATTGCTGGCGAGCAGAGAGCTCGTTCGCATCGTCGGGCTGGATCTCGACGATCCGAACCTCTGGCACCGCCCCTTCGCGTTCACACGGCGGGAGGCCAGGAGAGCGGCTCATCGCAGCGCTGCCCAGCGCTCGAGGCTCTCGGGCGGCCACAGCTTCTCCGTGTCGTAGTAGGTGCTGAACGCCGGTGTCGACGGGGGAAGCACGACCCAGGGAAGCTTCGACCGTGTGTAGATGTGCACGTCCGGCTCGACCGAGGACGGGTCGTCGAGCGTGCCCCCGCGGATGAACCGGAGCTTCGGGGTCGTGTAGCGGCTGTAGACGGCGATCTGGCATTCGGGGCAGCGCCAGATCGTCTGCTTCTTGCTCCCGCGCGGAACGGCGACCGGCTGTGGCTCGCCGGCGAGAAGTTCGACGCGGTCGGCCTCGATCAGCAGGTTGATCACGAACGCGCTCCCGGTCTGCCGCTGGCAGTTCAGGCAGTGACAACAGTGGACGAAGAGCGGGTCGGAGGCCAACTGGTAGCGGATTGCGCCACACGCACAACCTCCCTCGCGCCGAACGGTCATGTGTCCTCCCGGGTTCGTCGGACGGTCTTGCTGCCGTGCCGCAGTTTGCCCCAGAGCGACCAGAAAGTGAGCGTGCCCGCGTCACGTTCCGTCCGGCGACTCGAACCGCGAAGGCGGGCGGAGGAGTGCGACCGGGCGGCACGAAGCACCTCTCGGGCGCGCGTCCGGTAGCGGCCGAGCTGCTCGAGCTGCGTCGCCCAGTGCGGACGCTCGCGGCTCTTTCGCGTCGGGGGAAGTGGGCTCAGGCTCTCCCGGCCGGCGTGCCCCCCTCTCCGGCGTGACCCGGCGGTCGCCGCGCTAGCCTCGGCAGGTGAACGTCCGGCTCCTGACCTCGAACCGACCGGCAAGCTGGATCCGCTGGGTCGCGCCGGCGGCATACGTCGCTGCGCTGAGCGCCTACATGTGGCGGGAAGGGATCCCGGTCGGACGAGAGCGGCTGCTCGTGTGGCTCGTGCTCGGCCTGCTGGCGCTCTCGACCTCCAACCTCGGGGGCTGGATGCGAAGCGTCGTCGTCGAGTGGCTGCCGCTCGCGCTCGTGCTCGCCGTCTACGACCTGTTGCGCGGCCAGGCCGACGGCCTGCTCTTCTCGCCCTGGTACCGCCCTCAGCTCGAGGCCGACGCGTTTCTCTTCGGGGGCACGGTGCCGACCGTCTGGCTGCAGGACCGGCTCTGGGACGGATCGCTCGACGTTCGCTGGTACGACTACGCGTCCTGGGCGGTCTACGTGAGCTACTTCGTCGCGACGTACCTGCTCGCGGCGCTGCTCTGGTTCTTCGCGCGGGACCGTTTCCGCCGGTATGTCGCCACGGTCGCCCTCCTCGCGGCGATGGCGTTCGTCACGTTCGCCCTCTTCCCCGCGGCGCCACCGTGGCTGGCGAGCCGGGAGGACGAGCTCGAGCACACAACGCGGTTGATCGGCCCGATCTCCGGTCACATCCCGTTCTTCTCCCTCTCCTTCGAGGGTCTGTTCGAGCGCGGCGCCGAGTACTCGAACCAGGTGGCAGCAGTCCCGTCGCTGCACGCGGCCTACACGCTGCTGTTCACCGTGTTCCTCTGGCGCTGGGCCGGCTGGGCGCGGCCGCTGCTGGCCCTGTATCCGGCGGCGATGGCGTTCGCGCTCGTCTACACCGCCGAGCACTATCTGGTCGACATCCTGCTCGGCTGGGCGTACACGCTCCTGGCGCTCTGGGTGGTCTATCGAGTCGCGGACTCGCTCGAGCTACGACGACGAGCCGGCCGCGCACGCGTCACCTAGATCCGGGCTACTCTGCCCGCGTTCGGAGGTAATCGAGCTCGGGGGGTCGAGTCGTGCGGACGTTGCGCTTGGTGGCGAGCGCCGTCATCGTGGCGGGAGTGGTCGCCGGGTCGGTGAGCGCTGCTCCGGCCGGGAAGCAGCGTGCAGCCGTGCGTGAGCCCGTGCCGTCGCTGACGCCCGTCGCGACGCAGCGGCTCTGGAGCGAGCTCGTCCGCCGCCCGCGAGTTCAATCGCTGCGCTCGGCCGCGTGCGCGCCGCTGCGCGCGATCTTCTACGCGCCGACCGACTGGCTCCGCCTGACGACGAGGCTTGCGGCCACCCCCTCGCCCTGCGCGGAGTACTACGTCTCCGTGCCGCCCCTCGCAGCTGACAAGACCCAGCTGCGGCCGGACCAGGCGTGGCGGATCCGCGCGCTCGGCCCCGCCTTCCACGCGCTCGCAGAGGTCAACGTCACCGGCTGGACCGCGTGGGTCGCGTCCACCGGCAACTCCTGGTACGACGCCGGGATCGAGGCTCGTAGGAGGATGGCCGCAGCGGGCTACGACGTCTCGGCCGGAGACGGCTGGGCGCTCAACGAGCTCTCCTCCGCGGTGCGGCAGGGCACCGGCAGCGCACGGGCGAACATGCGGGCGTTCCTCCGCGGGCTGCACGACGGCGACGGCGTCCTCCCCGCCTCGCGCGGCGTCGTCTTCGTCGCCGGGATCGGCCAGTCGACCACCGACCTGTCCCTCTACCAGGCGCGTGTCCAGGACTGGTACGAGGACGCGCCCTTCTGGGAGGACATGGGCCGCTACGTCTCCGACTGGTCGCAGGAGGTCTACGGCGACGTCCGCACCTACGCCGTGGCCGGGGCGACACGGGAGGCGCGTCGCGAATCGCTGAACGAGTACCTGCGGCACCAGTTCGCGCTCGCGTCCGTCGCGCCCACGGCGGGCGCCGCAGCCCGGTCATTCCTGTCCGCGGCGGACAGCCCGCTGGGGAACGCCGCCTGGCGCTACGACGCCGCCTTCGGCTGGACGGACGTGCCCGTCGAGCTGATGCAGGACTACGTCTCGGCGCAGGTGGACGCCCTCCGCTCGGCCGGCACCGGCCGGTTCGGGTTCCCGTGGTCACCGAAGAACCTCAACGACGGCCTGTCCGGTCCGGACTACATCGCCCAGACCGACGCGCTGCTCGTGCGCCTCGCTGCCGCGATCGCAGACTCGGGCGAAGCGCCGGAGGCGGCCTGCGGGACGGCGTGGTGCAACCGCGATCTCGCCGGTGCGGCCGCCAACCCCGCCTGGCGCACGTTCTCGGCCTGGAAGCCGTCCGTGCTTGCCTTCACGACCCCCGCCCAGACCCTGTCACCTGGAGCTCCGTCGAGCGCACTGACGGTCGAGCTGAGGACGAGTGCCGGCGCGGCGTACGCGGCCGGGCTGCCGGTCGCGGTCACCCTTTCCTCATCGTCGCCGTCGGCCGAGCTCTCGACGAGCGCGGCCGGGCCGTGGTCGTCCACGCTGACGACCCAGATCGGAACCGGCGCGAGCGCGACGAGCGTCTACTACCGCGACACGACCGGCGGCACCGCCACGATCACGGCTGCGTCGGCCGGCAAGATCGCGGCCACGCAGCCGGTCACGGTCGTCCCGGCGACACCTCCGCCGCCGGCCCCCGCGCCCGCACCGCCCGCACCACCGGCTCCGCCCGGCGGCGGTGGCGGCGGCCCGAGCCCCGACCTCGCCGTCCAGGCGGCGCTGACCCCGGCCGCCCCGGCGCTCGGCTCGCTCGTCACCTACGTCGTCACCGTCCGGAATCTCGGAGGCATGGCGTCGAGCACGAACCTCGTCGTGCAGCTGCCGTCCCAGATCGCCTTCGCGGCCAGCCAGGCCGATCGGGGCCAGGGCTGCACCGGGACGACGATCCTCACGTGTGCGCTCGACTACCTGGCCGGCGAACTCGTGGCGACGGTGCGGATCCAGGGCACCGTGCGGGAGCCGGGAACGCTGACCCTCACGGCACGGGCCTCGTCCCAGCCGGCGGACGCGCACCCGGCGAACGACATCGCGTCCGTCGTCACGACCGTGGCACCACCGCTGCCCACGGCGACGGCCGACGCGCGCCCGTCGCTTCGAGCCGTCGGCAGAAGCCCGGTGGCAGTGAGACGGTCGGGCACCACGGCCTTCACGGCGATCCGCTTCTGGGTCAGCGAACCCGCGCGCATCGACGCCCGGCTGACGCCTCTCGCCTCGGCGCGCGCGCTGCCGCTGCTCGCGGGGACGACGCTCGCGGGACGCCGCTCGTCCGCGATCCGCTCAGTGGCGACCGCCGCCGTCGCACACGCCGGCACCTACGGCATGCAGGTCCGCGTCAGGGCACGCTCGCTCGTCCGCGGCCGCTTCTACCTGCTCCGCCTGACCGCGACGGACCCCGCCGGCGGCCGCAGGACGCTGTCGATCCGGGTTCGTTACCGCTGAGAACCGGGGCGAACGCCAGGACGGCGGCCCGGCTGACGCTCGCCCCGCCGCGGGAACCTTCGCAGGTTTCGCGCCTCGCAAGAAACCAACCTTTGGCCAGGATTCAGGCAGCCGGGCGCACGTAGTGCGTGCGTGCCGAAGCGAGGATCTGGGCGGCCTGCTTCGGCATGTTCTCGCTGACCCACATCAGGATCTGCTGCGCGAGCGGCACTTCATCCCGCGCCTCACGGGAGACGAGGACGTACACGGTCGCGGCCTGGTTCGGGCCGAGCACCTGCCGCAGAGCGGCGTCGACGGCACGCGCGAAGCGCGGGTAGTTCCGCGCGGGCAGGACGTGCGAGTGCTCGCGGCAGATGTGCGGGAGCATCTCGGTCTGCGCGTGCGGGTCGAACACGTCCAGGCGGTACCCGCAGAGCAGGGAGAACCGCCGCTTCAGCGCGTACGCGTTCCAGAGCCGCTCGAGCTCGTCGGCTGCGCTCGCCTGGTCGCGGGCGCAGAGGAGGTTGACCATCTCGCCGAACACCCGCGGCGGCCGATCCGTCCGGCCGCGTTCCGCCCGGTCCAGCAGCTCGCCCGCGACGAGCTCGAACCGGTCGGACTCCAGCCCCCGAGGCCCGAGAACCGCGTCCAGCGCCTCCTCCGCGTCCGCGACGACGAGCAGGCCGGCCTTCTCGGCGCCGGTCAGTTCCCAGCCGCGCGAGTCCAGCTGCTCGGCGAAGAGGATCAGGTGCTCGGGCGTCACAACCAGGACGCCGGGCTCGTCCCGCTCGAATCCGGCGGCGAGATAGGACGCGACCGAGTCGGCGAGCTCCTGCGCGTCGTCGTACACCTGCACGCCGTGCGAGCGGTCGCCGGCCCCTCGGAGGAAGTCTCCCCACGATTGACGCATCCACGCAGTCTAGACCTTCCTTCGGCCATTCTCGCCCCCGCGCGGCGACCCCCGAAAAGGGGAGTCGGGGATCACCGATTCGGGGCACAGTGAGTGTGGGCGCGCCCTGCGACCGAGCCGCCCGAGGAGCCGCCCGGTCCCCCGGAGGCACTCGTGGTCAACGATCGCACCCGGGAGTGCCGCAGCTCCTGCGGGCGCGCCCAACCTCGCCTTCCGAGGCGTCAGTCGGCGGCCGCGGCCCGGGCGTAGATCGCCGCGAGCGCGAGGATGATCAGGCCGTAGAGCATCTGACGCACGGCCTGCGATGCGTTCAGGATCGTCAGGAGCGAGTCGAGCACCGTCAGGATCAGGGCGCCGAGGATCGTGCCGGCATAGCCGCCGACGCCGCCGAAGATCGACGTGCCGCCGATGACGACGGCCGCGACCGACGGGAGCAGGAACGGTGTCGCGATCCCGAGGTCGGCGGCGTCGTTGAAGCCGACGAGCAGGATCCCCGCCGCGGCGCTGAGCAGGCCGCAGAGCGCGTAGACCGCGAGCAGCACCTGCCACGTCCGCACCCCGGCGAGCCGGCATGCGACCGCGTTGTCGCCGACGGCATAGATCATCCGGCCGAAACCGCTGTAGCGGAGGCCGAGGATGATCAGCGCCGAGATCGGCACCCAGACGAGCAGGCCGTACGGGATGTAGGTGAAGAAGCGCTCCGAGCCGAGCTTCTTGACGAGGTCCGGCGCCGGCGCGAGGAATCTCGTCTGGCTGTAGATCGTCAGCGCCCCGAGCGTGATCGTGCTGACGCCGAGCGTCATGATCAGCGGGTTGACGCGGAAGATCGCGACGCCGATCCCGTTCACGAGCCCGATCCCGAGCCCCGCGAGGAGCGCCATCCCGATCGCCTGGGCGGCGCCGTCGGTGGCGTAGCTCGAGATCATGAACGCGCCCGTGGTCGCGGTCGTCGCGACCGAGAGGTCGACGCCGCCTGTGAGCATGACGAGTGTCTGGCCCGCGGCCATCAGGCCGAGGATCGCCGCGTAGAGGAAGGTGGTCGAAACCTGCCGCGGCGTCAGGAACGCTTCGCCGGACTGGACGCGGTTGACGATGTCCGTCGCGACGAAGAGGCCGATGAAGACGATCGTCAGGACGGCGACCGGGTTGTCGGCGAAGAGCCGCCGCAGGTCGAAGCGCGGGGTCGAGGGCTCGGCGGCCTGCGGGGCAGAGCTCACAGGCCGGTCTCCGGCCTGGGAGCTTTAGGGGGTGTGGGGGAACTTGAAGTTCCCCACAAGACCGAAGAAGGGGGCACGTGGGGGAAACATGGTTCCCCCGGGAGCGAGCCCAAAGCGAGCGACGCTCACGGGTGCTTCCCCCGCTGGCGCAGCGCGAGGCCGCCGATCATGACCACGAGCACGATCAGCGTCCCCTGGATCACCTGCGCCCAGTTCTGGTCGACGCCCTTCAGGATCATGATCGACTTGACGAGCGTGAGCACGAACGCGGCCGCGATCGGGCCGATCAGGCCGCCGACGCCGCCGACGAGCGCGACGCCGCCGAGGACGACGGCGGCGACGCTGTTCAGCGTGTAGTACTGGCCGGACAGGGCGTCGCCGATCCCGGACGTGGCCGTCAGCGCCAGTCCGCCCATGGCCGCGAAGGCCGACCCGAGCGCGTAGGCGCCGATCCGCGTCTTGGCGACGGAGATCCCGGCGAGGAAGGATGCGTTCCGGCTCGAGCCGATCGCGTAGAGCGACAGACCCGGCTTGCGCCACCGGATCGGGACCCAGACGAGGAGCACGACGGCCGCGAGGATGACGAGCCCGGACGGCAGCCACGGCGTCAGCGTGTAGCCGATCGCGAGCTTCGTGAACTCGAGCGGTGCGCCGCCGCCCGGGATCTGCATCACCGCGAGCGCTGCACCGCCCCAGATGAAGAGCATCGCGAGCGTGACGATGATGTCCGCGACCTTGGTGACGGTGATGATCAGCCCCGTCAGCGCGCCTGCGGCGGCGGCGGCGAGGATCAGCACGATCGAGATCACGATCGCCTCGCGGAAGCTCACCGCCTGCAGCGTCGTCGCGTTCTCGAGCATGTACTTCGCCGAGAGGACGTTGACCAGGCCCATCATCGAGCCGATCGAGAGGTCGATCCCGCCGGAGATGATCACGACCGCCTGCCCCATCGCGGCGAACGCGAATGGAAGCGCGTCGATCGCGAGCGACTGGACGTCGAAGGTGCCCCACTCGGCCGGGATCGTGCGCCAGTAGAGGATCAGGCCGACGAGGAGGACATAGACGCCGACCGTCCAGGCGTGCCGGCGCGCGAGTCGCCCCCAGTGGATCCCGGTCCGGCGCGGCTCGGCGGCGACCGTCGCCACTACGCCGCCTCCTCGCTCTCGAGCCCGTGCATCGCACGCAGCAGCGTCGCCTCGTCCGCCCCCGCGGCGTCGAGCTCGGCGGTGACCCTGCCGCCGTAGAGGCAGACGGCCCGGTCGCAGACGAGTGGGATCTCGGCGAGCTCGCTCGTGAACAGGAGCACCGCGGACCCGTCTCCCGCCAGCTGCCGCAGGAGGGCATAGATCTGGCGCTTCGTGCCGACGTCGATCCCCCGCGTCGGGTCGAAGCAGAGCAGCGTCTGGAACCCGTTCGCGAGCCAGCGCGCGATCGTCACCTTCTGCTGGTTCCCACCGGAGAGCCGACGCACCTGGCGCTGGGCGCGGGTGTCGATCGAGAGCGCCTCGATCGCGCCCTGCACACGGCGGCGCTCGTCGCGGACGTTGACCGGCCCCCAGCGGCGCGGGTTGTTGAAGCGTGGCGCTGCGATGTTCTCGGCGATCGACCGCTGCGGCAGGAGCGCCTGCAGCCGGTCGGCGGGAACGAGCACCACTCCGGCCCGGATCGCGTCGTACGGGTGCCGGGCCCGAAGCGGGGCACCGCGGACGAGGACCTCGCCGTCGGTCGGCTTCTGCTGCCCGGAGAGCACCTCGAAGAGCTCGTCCTGGCCCTGGGCCTCGAGCGCCGCGATTCCGAGGATCTCGCCGGGGCGAACCGCGAAGGACACGTCGGTCAGCGTCTCGCCGACCTGCAGGCCCCGGACCTCGAGCGCCGTCGCGCCGTCCCCCGGGAGCTCGATCCGCTCGCGCGGCGGCGTCGCCTCGGCGCTCTCGGCCGCGCGGGCGACCTCCTCGCCGAGCATGAATTCGACGATCTTCTCCTCGCCGCCCTCCCGCGGCACGAGCGTGCCGACGTCGCCGCCGTCGCGGAGCACGGTGGCGCGGTCGCAGTGCGCGATCACCTCGCGGAGCCGGTGCGTGATGAAGAGCGCGGAGCGCCCCGCCTCCTTCTGGCGGCGCATGACGTCGAAGACGCGCTCGGCGAGGTCGGCGGGGAGCGCGGCGGTGATCTCGTCCAGGATCAGGAGCTGCGGGTCGCGCGCGAGCGCGCGGGCGAGGTCGAGCATCCGCAGGAGCGGCAGCGGCACATCGAGCGCCTGCTCGTCGAGGTCGACCTCCAGGTCGAGCTCGGCGAGCCGCCGGCGCACGGCGGCGACCGGCGTGCCGGTCAGCCGCAGATTCTGGTCGATCGTGAGGTCCGGAACGAGCGCCGGATCCTGGAAGACGGGCGCGAGCCCTCTCCGCGCCGCCTGCGCGGGAGACGAGACGCTGCTCGCCTTGCCGTTGACGAGGATCGTGCCCCCGTCAGGCCGGATCACGCCGGTCAGGATCTTGACGAGCGTGCTCTTGCCGGCGCCGTTCGCGCCGAGCAGCGCGTGCACCTCCCCCGGTTCGACGACCAGGGTCGCCGACTGCAGCGCGACGACCGGGCCGTAGCGCTTCGACACCTCGCGTGCGGTCAGGAGGCTCATTCGTGGGTGAGGGAGGGAGCGCCCGCTGGCGCCCCCTCCCTCTTCGCCTCAGAGGCTACGGCCCCTTGCAGCCCACCAGCTGGGCCGCCGTGTACGTCGTCCACGGCTTGATGAACAGCTGGGAGCTGTACGTCGGAGGACGCTTCGGCGAGTAGTACGACTTGATCGTCTTCGCGTCGTTCGCCATGTCCCAGACCTCGGGGGTCAGCTTCGTCCACTTCTTGACGGTGCCGCCGCCGAGGACCTTGATCGCGACTGCAGCGCCGACGCCGCCGATCGTCGCCGGGTTCGTGACCGCGGCGCCTGCGAACTTCGGGTTCAGGTTGATCAGCTGCTTGAGGAACTCGTTGTTGTCCGCGCCGACCACCGGCACGTACGGCTTGCCGGCCGTCTTGAACGCGTTCACGACCGTGTAGTCGATCCCGGACGTCCAGACGCCGTCGACCTGCACACCGGAGTTGAGGATGTCGAGCATCTGCTTCCCGCCGGGCGCGAACGACCAGCTGGTGAACGTCTGCTTGACGACCTTGATCCCCGGATACTGCTTCAGCGCCTGCTGGAAGCCCCGGTGGCGGTCGGTGTCGGCCGGGACGCCGGCGATGCCGCGCATCTCGACCACGTTGCCCTTGCCGCCGAGCTTCTTGAACAGCCACGCCGCGCCGAGCCGGCCATACGCGACCTGGTCGTTCGTCACGTTGTAGGCCTGCGGCGCCGTGATCCGCTGGTCGACGGACACGATCTTCACGCCGCGCGCCGCCGCCTGGGCGACGACCGAGTTGAGCGCGTTCGCGCTCGACGGGTTGATGATGATCGCGTTCGCGCCGGCCGAGATCAGGTTGCGGATGTCCGCGATCTGCTCCGCCGGGCCGCCGTTGCGGTTCGCAACGATCACCTTCGAGACCTTGCCGCTCGAGAGCGCCTGAGCCTTGACGGCGCAGATCATCTCCTCGCGCCAGCCGTTGCCGACGAGGGTGTTGCTGACCCCGAGCACCCACTTCTGCTGGGTCGGCTTCGCGCTGGCCGTTCCGACGATCCCCATGACCGCGACGAGCGCCACGATCACGAGTGCTACGAGCGGTGCGCCGAAGCGCCCGCGATTCCTGCCAAGCTTCATGCGATTCCTCCCTCTCCTGGAGACTCCGGGAACGAGTGTACGACGATCGAGACGCGTCCGATACTCGGCGCTGGTGCCATCGCGGGCGACCCTACAGCCTCTTTTGTCGAAATTCAAGAGAAGTCTTGTCGATCTCGGCAGATGTCCTTACACTCGGCACGAAGTGGCCGCGCACGTTCCCATCCCCCCCGCCGACGGTGTTGTCCCCGTCCTCGACCACCTGCGCGCGAACGGCGAGGCCTCACGGGCGGAGCTCGCGGAGGCGACCCGGCTCGGCCGGTCGGTGCTGATGCAGCGGATCGAGACCCTGCTCAAGTCGGGCCTGCTCGCGGAGGATCGCGTCGGTGTCTCCACCGGCGGACGCGCGCCGCGGCTCCTCCGCTTCCGAGCCGATGCGGGCCAACTGCTCGTCGCCGACCTCGGCGCCACGAGCACCGACGTCGCCCTCGCCGACCTCTCCGGCGGCATCCTCGCCCACCGCCAAGAGCCGTCCGAGATCGCGGCCGGGCCCGAGGCCGTGCTCGGTCGCGTCGAGGAGCTCTTCGACGAGTGTCTCGCCGAGGTGGGCGCCTCGCCGGCGAGCGTGTGGGCGATCGGGATCGGCGTCCCCGGACCCGTCGAGTTCGCGTCCGGCCGGCCGGTCTCGCCCCCGATCATGCCCGGCTGGGACGGCTATGCGGTGCGCGAGCGTCTCGCCCATCGAGGCGTCCCCGTCTGGGTCGACAACGACGTCAACGTGATGGCGCTGGGCGAGCTGACCGCGGGCAGCGGGCGAGGGGTCGACGACTTCGTCTACGTCAAGATCGGAACCGGGATCGGCGCCGGAATCGTCGTCGACGGCCGCATCCACCGGGGCGCGAAGGGGTCGGCCGGGGACGTCGGCCACATCCACGTCCAGGCCGGCCGCGACGTCATCTGCCGGTGCGGGATGAGCGGCTGCCTCGAGGCTTTCGCGGGCGGAGCCGCGCTCGCGCGCGATGCCGAGGCGGCCGCGCGCGAGGGCCGGAGCCCGATCCTGCGTGCGCTCCTCGACACCAAGGGCTTCCTCACCGCCGAGGACGTCGCGACAGCGTCCAAGCACGGCGACCCGGTCAGCGTCGAGCTGATCACGGAGGCCGGCCGGCTGATCGGGCAGATGCTCACGGGCATCGTCAACTTCTTCAACCCGTCCCTGATCGTGATCGGCGGCGGCGTCGCCGGTGCCGGCGACCTGCTCCTCGCCACGGTCCGGCAGACGATCTACCGTCGTTCGCTGCCGCTGGCGACGCGCGACCTCACCGTTCGGCGCTCGGCGCTCGACGACCGTGCGGGCGTGATCGGCGCCGCCACGATGGCCGCGAACGAGCTCTTCGCGCCGACGTTCCTACCCCGCTGGCTCGGCGCCGGCACTCCCGCCGGACACGCGTAGCGCCGCGCCCGCTCGGCGGGCGTGCTCCGCATAGGCCGCGTCGAAGAGCCGCATCGACTCCTCGCGGCCGACGAGGGCCGGGCTCGTCAACACCGGCGGCAACGCGCCCCGCTCGCTCAGCAGCGCGGCCGTCTGCACCTTGAGCTCGTTCACGAGCGCGACGGCGGCGATCGTCGAGCCGGGGCCGATCGGCGTGTCGAGGCCCTCGAGCTCGACGAGCGCGTCCCCGACCGGTGTGCAGAGGTCGAGGACGACGTCCGCGTGGTCGCGGAGTCGCGGCCCCTCCCCCACCTCGGCCTGGGCGAGCGACGTCACCGCGACCACGGTCAGCCCGCGGGCCTTCGCTCCCTGAGCGATCTCGATCGGCACGGCAGTGCCGCCGCCGGCACTGAAGACGATCATCACGTCGGTCGGCTTCAGGTCGAAGTTGGAGAGGATCGCCTCCGCGAGGCCCTCGACCCGCTCGATGAACATCGCCTGGCGCTGGCCGTTCGCGCCGACGACCTGCGTGTGGAAGGTCATCGAGAGCTCGACGATCGGGTGGAAGCCCGGATAGGAGCCGTAGCGCGGGAACATCTCCTCGACCGGGATGCGCGAGTGGCCGGTGCCGAACAGGTGCACGAGGCCGCCGCCCGCGATCGCGTCGGCGCAGAGCCCGGCGACCTCGGACACGGCCGCGCTCTGCGTCTCGAGCCGTTCCAGCAACGCTTTGGCTGCCTGGAGGTACCGCGTAGGCTCGGTGCTCACGTCGTCGTCGAACGAGGAGGAAGTCGCACGGTGGTCGGCCACAGGGTGAGCATGCTCGGCACGGGTCTCATCGGTCTCTTCTACACCAGAACGCTGCACGGGCAGCGCAACCGCGACCGCGTCCACGTCGCCTACTCGCGCTCGGAGGACCGGGCGAAGGCGTTCTGCGCCGACAACGGCGTGCCCGAGTGGACGACCGACCTCGAGGAGGCGATCGCGCACCCGGAGACCGACACCGTCGTGATCGGGCTTCCGAACCAGCTGCACGAGCAGGCAGTCGAGCTGTGCGCGACGCACGGCAAGGCCGTCCTCTGCACGAAGCCGCTCGCGCGCACCGCCGAGGAGGCGAAGCGAATGCTCGACACGGTCGAGCGCGCCGGCGTCTTCGGCGGCTACCTCGAGGACCTCGTCTACACGCCGAAGACGCTGAAGGCGATCGCGTCGGTGCAGGCGGGCCAGATCGGCGACGTCCTCTGGGCACGCTCGCGGGAGACGCATCCCGGCCCGCACAGCGCCTGGTTCTGGGACGCGGCGCAGGCCGGCGGCGGGCCGATCGTCGACCTCGGCTGCCACTGCATCGAGATCATCCGCTCGTACATGGGCAAGGACAACCGGCCCGTGGAGGTGATGTGCTGGACGGACACGCTCGTCCACCCGATCGAGGCGGAGGACAACGCGATCGCGCTGATCCGCTTCGAGAGCGGCGCGATGGGCCAGTTCGAGGTCAGCTGGACGTTCCGGGGCGGCATGGACCTCCGCGACGAGGTCGCCGGCACCGAGGGGACGATCTGGACGAACCACTTCCTCCGCACGGGCTTCGAGATCTTCACCTCCGGCGCCGGGGAGGGCTACGTCGCCGAGAAGGCGGAGAGCGCGAGCGGCTGGCTCTTCCCGGTCGGCGACGAGGTCGCCGAGCTCGGCTACGTCGACATGTTCACGGACATGTTCGACGCGATCGACGAGGGCCGCGCACCGCGCGAGACCTTCTACGACGGCTACGTCGTCAACGCGATCATCGACGCCTGCTACCGCTCGGCCGAGACACGGCAATGGGAGCCCGTGCAGCTCGCCGACTGGCGCGGCGCCGGCGTCCCGCGAATCGCACGCGAGCGCCGCGAGCACGACGGCAGGACCGTGATCAAGGAGGAGAAGATGCCCGACGGCCGCTCGAAGCTGATCCTCAAGGACGAGGCGACGGGCGAGTTCGTCGACGTCGTCAGCTAGAACGGCCGCTCATCCGTTGTCGATGCCGACGCCCGCCGTTCGTCGTACCGATGAGTTTCACATCGCCGCGCCGTCTGAACGATTGATCGGCGTCCGCCGTCGCTACCGGAGGTGAGTCCATGTCGAAGACGCTCGTGATGGTCGGGACCCGCAAGGGCTGCTTCATCCTCGAGAGCAACGAAAGGCGACTGGAATGGGAGCTGCGTGGTCCGTTCTGCGAAGGGTGGCCGATCTACCACGCCGTCCACGACGCCGACACCGGCGCGATCTACGCGGCCGCGGCGAGCGAGTGGCACGGCGCGAGCGTCTGGCGCAGCCTCGACCTCGGAGAGACGTGGACGCAGTCGAGCGAGGGCCTCGAGTACGGCGACTCCGGGCTCAAGCTCTCGAAGGTCTCGGGCCTCACCGCGGCTCACGGGCGCCTCTTCGCCGGCGCGGAGATGCCGGGCGTCTTCGAGAGCCGTGACGGCGGCCAGACGTGGAAGGTCCTCAGCACGCTCGACGGCCAGCCCGGCAGCGAATCGTGGAACGATCCGGCCAACCAGCCACCGGGGCACCTCGGCGTCCCGGCGATCCTCCCGCACCCTGACGATCCGGCCCGCTACTGGGCGATCGTCCAGGGCATCGGCATCTTCGAGACGACCGACGACGGCACGTCGTGGACGCCCCGCAACCACGGGCTGCGCGCCGACTGGCCGCTCGAGAACCCCGAGGTCGGCTACTGCGTGCACAAGCTCGTGATGTCGCCGACCGACAGCGACCGGCTGTACCAGCAGAACCACGTCGGCATGCATCGGAGCGACGACGCTGGAGTGACGTGGACGGAGATCTCGGACGGCCTGCCGACCGAATTCGGATTCGCGGCGGCGGCGCACCCGCACGACCGCGACACGTTCTACGTGATCCCGCTCGATCCCGGCCACGCGCGCTGCATGCCCGACGGGAGTGCGGCCGTCTGGCGCACGCGTGATGCGGGCGCGACCTGGCAGCGGCTCGACGACGGGCTGCCGCAACAGGACGCCCACGTCGGTGTCCTGCGCGAAGGCATGGCAATCGACGCGCACGAGGTGCCGGGCGTCTACTTCGGCACGAGCACGGGACAGCTGTTTGCGAGCGCCGACGAAGGCCAGAGCTGGCGCGAGATCGCGAGCTACCTGCCGGGCATCGCGTCGGTCGAGGTTGCGATCGTCGACTAGCCATGGCCGAGCTCTATCTCCCCTCGACGCTGCAGCCGCTCTTCGCGGGGCTTCCGCGCCGCCTCGAGATCGACGCCACTACGGTCGACGAGGCGCTCGATCGCCTCGAGGAGCGCTGGCCGGCTTCCGCGACCGCCTGTGCGAGCCGGGACCGGAGTTGCGCCGGCACATCCACGTGTACGTCGACCGAGAGCGCGCCACGCTCGAGACTGCGCTTGGGGCGCGCTCGCGGGTCGACGTGATCGCCGCCATCAGCGGCGGCTGAGCCCGCCGGCCGGCGTCAGACGATCGGCAGGACTCAAGATCGGACACGGAGTGGGCCGCCCGAGTCGGCAGCCCACTCCGGATTGGGTCGTCTACTTACAGGGGCTCGGCTTGGCCCGCTTGCATTCACCCCAGGTGTCGATGTCCTGCGCGAAGTCGTTGAACGTGACGGTCGCCCGGCTCGCCGAGGAGCGCCAGTTCGGCACGTTGATTGTCTGCAGCCTGCTCGTGTCGCCGCGAGGGGCGTTGACGAACGAGACCGTTCCGTCGGTCGGCTCGGCCGCGGGCATGAAGACGTCCACGCCGGTCTGGAACGCCTGCGTCGGGAAGAACGGGAGCAGGTTGAGGGTCGAGTCTCCAGGCGACTCAGCTGCGTCGTGAACGTGGATGCCGATGACGCCGTTGCTCGTCACCCTGGTGAGGGCGTTGACAGCGGGCTGATCGCCGCGACTCGCGCTCTGCGTGCTGATCTCGAGCACGTCGTTCTGCCCGGTCGAGTGCGTCGTCCACCACTCCTTTTGCCGGACGACGGTGGCGGCGGTGTGGTTGTCGCTCAGGTTCGTGTTGGCGACGATCTGAGAGTTGGGAGGCGCGAGGTTCATACGCACCATGCTGGTGCTGCGCGACCACGGCTGGAAGTAGAAGTGATGGCCGAGGAAGCCCTCACGGAGCACGAACAGCTCGTAGTGCTGCTGCCCGTTGACGCTCACCGGGCCCCAGCTGCCGTCGTCCGCAAGCGGGAGCACGGCGTGTGGCTCCGCATCCTTCCGCGCACCTGTGCTGGTGTCGACCTCCCAGATCTCCAGCATGGCTCCGGGCGTGCCAATGTTCTGCGGGAACTCCACCGCGCGTCCCGAGATCGTGACCGTGCCCGGCGGCTCCGGCAGCACGAGAGTCGTCTCCGGCTCCTCGCCGACGAAGAACTCGTACTGCGCGGCGAACGACTCGGCGGACGTCGCCACCTGCACGTGGGTCTGCGGGCTGAGCCGGATGTTGTTGCCGCCGACGTTGCCGGTGGTGTTCGTTCCCTGCCAGATCCCCATGCAGTCGAGGGTCGGGCTCGCAATCCCGCAGCTTGCGTTGCTGGAGCCGTCGATCCCGATGTACTTGGCGATCTTGGCCGCCCGGCCGGCGTTGCCGAGGTAGGTGTTCGACACGAACGTGCCGAGCGAATGGCCGACCAGATACACCTGATCGACGCCGTGCTCCGCGCGGAGGCCGTCGACGAAGGCGTCGAGCCGCTCGGTCACCTGTGCGAACGAGTTGGTCGCAAACGACGAGTCGTACTCGAACGCCCGAACGAGACTCGCCGGGTAGCCGTTGCCGTCAAAGCGTCTCGACTGCGTCTCGTACTGCGCTGCCGACCCCGCCGATCCGTGCACGAAGACGATCGGCAGCAGCGGGGGCTCCTGTGCGCCGGCGGGCGTCGAGCCGGCGAGCACCACCAAGGCAAGCACCGCGGCGAGGGCCAACACCAATTGCAGTGACCACGACCCAGAACGTTCCATCCTCTACCTCCCTGTGACCCTCGGCCCGGCGGTTGCCCGGTCGAAACGGGTTCCCGGTGCGATCGGCGCTCCGCTTCCGGGGAACGACGCTATTCCTGTTTCCAAACCGTAGTCAACGAGGGCGCGCAAGTTGAAACTGGGATGTCAACCCGCCAGCAGTAGGGCGTGCTCGGCGGGCTCGACGACCGGCGAGCGGCCGATCAGGACGTCTGCGTTAGAGCATCGACTCGTAGATCCGCACGATACGTCAGGCTGTCGCGGTCCGAGGTAGACGCGACGAACCTCAGACGATCAGCGGCCGGAGCGTGTTCCGCGCGAGCAGGAAGCCGCGCTTGACGAGCTCCTCGTCGCCCTCGAAACGGCGGTCCTCGTGCTCGATCGAGATCCAGCGGTCATAGCCGACCGCGTAGAGCGCGGCGATGAACCGCGGCCAGTCGACCTCGCCGAGGCCGGGGAGCCGCGGTACCTGCCAGCCCATCCCGGCCGAGAAGGTGCCGTGCCGGTAGAGGCCGTCGCGCCGGACCTCCAGGTCCTTCGCGTGCACGTGGAAGATCCGGTCGGCGAAGTCGTAGACCGCGCGCTCGTAGTCGATCATCAGCCAGACGAGGTGGGACGGATCGAGGTTGAGCCCGAAGCCCTCGTCCGGGATCGCCTCGAACATCTGCTCCCAGATCGCGGGCGACCAGGCGAGGTTGTTGCCGCCGGGCCACTCGTCCTCGCTGAAGATCATCGGGCAGTTCTCGATCGCGATCTTGACGCCCTTGTCGCCGGCGTGGCGGACGAGGTCGGGCCAGATCCGGCGGAACCGTTCGAGGTTCTCCGTCAGCGGCCGGTCCTTGTCGTTGCCGACGAACGTCCCGACGACCTCGACGCCGAGCGCGGCCGCCGCATCGACGACCTTGCGCAGGTGCCCGTTGACCTCCTCGCGGTGGGCGTCGTCGGGGTGCAGGTTGTTCGGGTAGTAGGCGAGCGACGAGATCTCGAGCCCGTGCCGGTCGAGGGTGTCGCGTACCTCGCCCGGGTCGAACGACTCGACGTCGATATGGGTGACGCCCGCGTAGCGGCGCTTCTCGCCCCCGCCTCCCGGCCAGCACGCGACCTCGAGCGACTCGAAGCCCTCGCTCGCCGCCCAGGCGGCTACCCCGTCGAGGGAGAGATCGGGGAGTGCAGCGGTCAGGAAACCGAGCTTCACCGTTCCACCTCGATCCAGCGCTCCTCGGCAGCGGAGCGGGCGATCGCCTCGCCGAGCACGATCTCCTCGTGCCCGTCGGCGAAGGTCGGGAAATCGGGCTCTGCAGGCATGCGTCCCTCCTCGACGGCGGCGTAGACCGCCTTGTAGAGCTGCTTGAACGTGTCCGGGAAGCCCTCGGCGTGGCCACCCGGGTAGTCGGTGAACGCGGCTGCGCTCGCATCCAGCTGAGCCGGGTCGCGCAGGAAGACCTCGTTCGGACGGTCGCGATGGCCGAGCCACAGCTCCTCCGGACGCTCCGACGACCACGCCAGCGAGCCCTCGGCGCCGTCGAGCTCGAAGGCGAGGCAGTTCTTCCGTCCGGCCGCGAGCTGGGAGATCGTGACGTTGCCGCGCGAGCCGTCCTCGTAGCGGAGCAGGACGTGAGCCATGTCCTCCGACTCGATCGTGCGGTCGACGCGCTCGACGTCGTCCTGGTCCGCGGCGAACGTCTCCACCGGCCCGGTCGGAACGCGCCGCGTCGTGTGGACGGTGTGCAGGTCGGCGAAGACGGACGCGACCCGCTTGCCGGTGACGAAACTCGTCAGATCGAGCCAGTGGGTGCCGATGTCGGCGACCGCCCGCAACCGCCCGCCCTGCTCCGGGTCGAGCCGCCAGTTCCAGTCCGTCGGCTTCAGCAGCCAGTCCTGGATGTAGACGCCGTGGACGCCGTGGACCGCCCCGAGGTCGCCGCGACGGACGCGGGCGCGAGCCTCGCGGCAGAGGGCGTAGAAGCGGATGTTGTAGTTCGTGCAGTGGACGAGGCCGCTGTCCTCGGCGAGCCGGAGCAGCTCGGCGGACTCGCTCGAGTCGAGCGCGAGCGGCTTCTCGCAGACGACGTGCTTCCCCGCCGCGAGCACCGCCTTCACCTGCGGGTAGTGGAGATGATTCGGCGTCGTCAGGTGGACGACGCGGACGCGATCGTCGTCCAGCATCGCCTCGAAGCTCTCGTACGGCTCCGGCAGGCCAGGCTTCTGGCGGGCGCGGCCGGGCGAGGAGCCGACGACGCCGGTCACGTCGAGACCGAGCCGCCGGAGCGCCTCGACGTGGACGACCCCGATGAACCCCGTGCCGACGACGGCTGCCCCGATCCCGCTCATCCCTCGTCGAATCTAACCCGCGTGAGAGGATCGCTGCGCCGTGCAGCTCTCCGGGAAGGTTGCAGTCGTCAGCGGCTCGGCCGGCGGGATCGGCGGCGCGGTGGCGGCCGCGTTCGCCGACGCAGGCGCCGAGGTGATCGGCCTCGACCGCGAGCAAGCCGATCTGGCCCGTCCCGACGAGGTCGAAGCATTCTTCGCCGGTCTCGACCGGGTCGACGTCCTCTTCAACGGCGCCGGGATCAGCGGCCGCTCGCTCGGTGACGGCCCGGTCGACGAGTGCACCGTCGAGGGCTGGAATGCCGTCCTGGCGAACAACCTCACGAGCGTCTTCCTCTGCTCGAAGCATGCGATCCCGCTGCTGCGCGCGGCCGGCGGGGGCACGATCGTCAACCTCTCGTCGGCGATGGGCATCACCGCCGGCGACGACGACTTCGCGACGCATGCCTACCAGGTCAGCAAGGGCGGGATCATCACCCTGACCCGGGCGATGGCCCACCACTACGGCCGCGACGGGATCCGCGTCAACGCGATCGCCCCGGGCCTGATCGCGACGCCGATGAGCCTGCGGGCGCAGTCCGACCCGGCGATCGTCGCCCGACTCTCCGAGCTCCACCCGCTCACCGGGGACTTCGGCCGGCCCGAGGACGTCGCCGGCGCGGCCGTCTATCTGGCGACGGCGCCGTTCGTGACCGGCGCCGTCCTCACCGTCGACGGCGGCTGGACGATCCGGTGAGGCACCTCGGGCTCGACGTCGGCGCCACCTACGTCAAGTGGGTCGTGCTCGAGCAGGACGAGATCGTCGCCGACGGGAAGTTCGACACGCGTGCGGCGCAGGGACCCGACGCGGTGGTCGAACGGCTCGTCTCGGTCCGAGCTGCGGCCGGAACGGTCGACACGGTCGGGATCGGCGTTCCCGGCCTCTTCGACGCCGAGCGGGGTGCGGCGACGTTCCTCCCCAACATGCCCGGTGACTGGTCGAAGATCCCACTGACGGCGCGGGTCGGCGACGCGCTCGGCGCGCCGGCGGCGCTCATCAACGACGCCCGCGCCTTCGCGCTCGCCGAGTCGGCCCTCGGCGCAGCGCGCGGCTGCGACACGGCCGTCTTCGTCGCGGTCGGGACCGGCGTCGGAGGCGGGATCACGGTCGGCGGGCGCTTCCACGAGGGCCGCGAGGGCCGGGCGGGCGAGATCGGCCACCTGACGATCGGCGAGAAGGGGCCGCTTTGCACGTGCGGCAACCATGGCTGCCTCGAGGCGTTCGTGCGGGAGGCGCTCGGCGCGCGGCGGCTCCGGCGGGCGGGGCAACTGCTCGGGGTCGGGATCGCGAACGCGATCGTCCTGCTCGCCCCCGACCTCGTCGTCGTCGGCGGAGGCGTCGGCTCGGTCGGCGAGCGGCTGCTCGCGCCGATCCGGCACGAAGTCGCGCGCCGCGTCCACGTGTCGGTGCCGGTGGAGGTCGTCCAGGCGGAGCTGGGCGTCCGAGCCGGCGCCGTCGGTGCGGCGCTGCGCGGCGCCGCGCTCGCCGCCTGAGTCGAAGACAGCTGTCAACGACTTCGGCGCGGATCGACCGCACATCTGTTCGAATCGACCTGACTTCTCTTGCCTTCCGACAAAAGATCCCTTATCTTCGCGCGGAACGTCACAAGGCCGCTTCGGTGCCAACATCGTCGGCCGGGAAGCGAAGGAGGGGGATGGCAATGACGGAGCATCAGCGCCTGAGCCGAAAGCGGTTCCTCGGCACGGCGGCTGCTGGGTCGCTCGCGGTCGCCGGGCTCGGTGCCCTCGCACCGAGGGCACGGAGTGGGTCGGCAGCGAACGGGGTCGGCGAGCGGCTCGTGCCCCCGCCCAGGCTGAGCATCCAGCACTTCTCGATCCGCGACTCGATCACGAGGCGCAGCATCGCGAACAGCCGCGCGAACGGGCTGACACCGACGATGGGCTACCTCGGCGGCCCCACGTTCCCGGAGGACCCCACCGACCTCGGCCCGCTCGTGCCGCTGCCGGGCGGCTTCCAGGAGGTGTTCGAGTACCTGGCCGCGCTCGGCTTCAGGGGCTTCGAGTTCTTCCAGTTCACGCAGAACGTCAACGAGCTCGGGCGACAGCCGACGCACGCCGAGATCCGCTCGTACCTCGACGCGGCCGGACTCGTTTCGACGGGCACGCACACCGGCAGCCTCGGAGTGATGTACGACCCGGTCGGCGGCGGCCTCTCGGCGAACGGCCTGCTCCAGGTGGAGATCGCCAAGACGCTCGGCCACAAGATGATCGGGACGGCCGGCGATCCCAGCGGGCGGGCGACGCTCGGGGACAACCCCGCGAACCCGGCGCAGATCGGCTGGACCGAGGCCGCGCGCCGCGCCAACATCGTCGGCGAGATCCTCTCGCACGAGGCGCTCGCCTGGTACTGGCACACGGAGCAGAACGGGTGGCAGTTCTTCAACGACCCCGAGCACCCGGAGCTGTCGCGCACACACCGGATCGACTGGTGGACCGCGAACACGGATCCGCACACGGTCCTGTTCGAGCCGGACATCTTCCACTCGTACTCCGGCCGGGCGCGCTTCCCCGATCCCGTCGACGGGTCGAGGTGGGACGCGTTCGGGTTCTGGCAGGCGAACGCGCACCGGCTCGTCGGCTGGCACGTGAAGGACGGGACGCGGCTCGCGTCGAACCCTCCACCGCCGACGAACCCGTTCACGCAGACGATCGTGCGGCCGCCGACGTTCGCTCCCGGCGGGCTCGCCAACAACGACGCGCTCTACGCCGGCGAGGGCACGATCTCGCGCGGGTACCCGTTCGACCCCGACCCGGCCGTCGTCGGCTTCAAGAGAATCTTCGACGACGTCGGGGCCAAGGGCTCGAAGTGGTCGATCCTCGAGACCGACAGCGGGATCGGCCCGGCGACCGACCCGGGCCGGTCGCTCCGCCACGCGAAGCTCGGCAGCCAGTACCTGCTCGGGCTCCGGGCGGGTCCGAGCACGCATGCCTCGCACGGCGTCGAGGAAGAGACGGTGTTCGAGAGTGAGCTCGAGCTCGCGGGCTAGGGCCCTCCTGGCGGCGTTCGCGGCGGCCCTCGTCGCCGCGAACGCCGCGTCCGCGCACGGCGACCCGTCGACTCACATGCTCGAGACGGAGAACCTCTACCCGGCCGTTGCGAGCAGGCCGTCGCAGTCGCTCGAGCTGCGCCTGATCGGCGTTCTCCGTGCGGCTGCCGCCCGCGGCTACCCGGTCAAGATCGCGTTGATCGCCAACGCAGACGATCTCGAGGACGCGTCCATGCTCGGCCGGCCGCAGGCGTACGCCGAGTACCTCCAGCGAGAGCTCGGTGGCGCCTCGGCCCTGCGTGCCCCGCTCGTCGTGATCGAGCCTTCAGGATTCGGCGTGTCGGGGCGGGAGCTCCGCAACGGCCGGCTGCAGCCGATCCGAGCAGCCACGGCGTGGCCCCCACTCCGCTCCCTCAGCGTGTCGCCCGACGTCGATGGAGATGCGCTGGCTCGTACGGCACTCACCGTCGTGCGGGGAGCGGCAACCGCTGCCGGGCGGCCGCTCCCTGCAGACGTCGCCCCGGCGAGCTACGTGATCGAGACCCCGGCCCAAGACCGCGACCTCGGGATCGTGCTTCCGCTGGTCCTTGGCGTGTCGTTCTTCCTGCTCGCCTGGCTGGGCTACGAGCTGTGGGCTTCGTCTAGTACGCGCCGGACGGGGCAGCGACGTCGGTCGGCGGAACGGCCCCGGCCTTCCGGGCCCTGAAGTCCTCGAGGATCGTCTCCGTCGCGGTCGCGCCGATCCGGGTGACGCCGACGGCCATCACCTCGAGCAGCGCGTCGAGGGTGCGGACGCCGCCGGCCGCCTTGACCTGGACGTGCGCCGGGCTGTGCTCGCGCATCAGCTTCAGGTCGTCGATCGTCGCCCCGGAGGGGGCGAAGCCGGTCGACGTCTTGACGAAGCCGGCGCCTGCCGCCGCCGTGAGCTCGCAGGCCCGGATCTTCTGCGCGTCGTCGAGGTACGCGTTCTCGAAGATCACCTTCACGAGGCGACCGTCCGCGGCCTCCACCACCGCGCGGATGTCGTCCTCCACGTAGCGGTCGTCGCCGGAGATCAGGCGGCCGATGTTCAGCACCATGTCGATCTCGTCGGCGCCCGCGACGACGAGCTCCTGCGTCTCCGCCGCCTTCGTCGCCGTCGTGTGGCTGCCGTGCGGGAAGCCGACGACCGTCGAGATCAGCACGTCCGAGCCGGCGACGAGCTCGGCCGCCCACGCGACGTCCGCGGGGCGGACGGTCGCCGAGGCGACGTCGTAGCGCAGCGCCAGCTCGACGCCTTCGCGGACGGTGGCGAGGTCGAGCTCGGGACGCAGCAGCGAGTGGTCGATCGTCTTCGCGACGTCGCGGTACTCGAGAGTGTCGATCCCGGCCATGGTGCGAGGATACGGCAATGCCTCCGCTGCGCACGACCGTGATCGGCAGCTACCCGTTCCCCGGCTGGCTCGAGCACGCTGCCGCCGATCTGGACGCCTTCGGGCCGGACGACCTGGCCGAGCTGCAAGAGGACGCCGTGATCGCGGCCGTCCACGACCAGGTCGCCGCCGGCCTCGACGCGGTCTCGGACGGCGAGCAGACGCGGCTCGACTTCAACCTCGGCTTCTACGGCTTCATCGACGGGATCGAGCAGGGCGAGCCTCCGCGCCGCTTCGGCCCTCCCGCCCACGACCAGCGTGCGAAGCACCGCGTTGTCGGCGAGCTCTCCGCTCCGCGCGGGCTCGGCACGGTCGAGGAGTTCGAGCGGCTGCGGCGCGTGGCGCCGCCGGGACCGACGCTGAAGGTGGCGGTGCCCGGCCCCTACACGCTCGCGGGCCGGCTCGACGGGGACCGCTGGGAAACGGCCGAGGCGCTGCTCCCGATCGTCCAGGCGGAGCTCACCGCGCTCGCCGACGCCGGCTGCGAGGAGATCGCGATCGACGAGCCCTCGATGAGCTGCTACGCGCACCGCGAGGATCCGGAGCGGCTCGTCGACCTCTTCAACCGCACCGTCGCGCCGGTGGCCGGGCGCGCGCGGCTGTCGACCCATCTCTGTTTCGGCAACTACAAGGGCCGCGCCGTCGCGCCGCGGCAGTACGCACCGCTCTTCCCGGCCTTCCTCAGCGTTGACGTCGACGAGATCCACCTCGAGATGGCGAGCCGCGAGCTGGCCGAGGCGGAGCTCGTCGGCACGATCGCGGAGTCGAAGGACGTCGCCGTCGGCGTGATCGACGTCAAGAGCTACTACGTCGAGACGCCCGAGGACGTGGCCGCTCGCGTGCGCCGGTTCGCACAGCTGGCCCCGCCGGAGCGGCTCGCGTTCTCGACCGACTGCGGCCTCAGCCAGACCGCGCGCTGGGCGGCGAAGCGGAAGCTGCAGAACCTGGTTGCGGGCGTCCGGATCGTCCGCGACGAGCTGTGATCGAGCCGTCCGCCGCCGGCACCCACGTCTGGTGGCTCGGGCAGAGCGGCTTCCTCATCGGTCACGAGGGCCGGCACCTGCTCGTCGACCCCTATCTCTCCGACTCGCTGACCACGAAGTACGACGGCACCGAGACGCCGCACGTCCGCATGTACCCGCATGTCGTCGCACCCGAGCAGCTCGCGTTCGTGGACGTCGTGCTCTCGACGCACGCCCACACCGACCACCTCGACGGCGAGACGCTGCGCGCCGTCGGTGCGCCGGTCGTCGCGCCCGCGCGGATCGTCGAGCTCGCGCGCGAGCGCAGCGGCAGCGAGGTGACGCCGATCTCCGAAGGCGAGACCGTCGAGGTCGGCGGCTTCCGCGTCCAAGCGGTCCCGGCCGAGCACCCGGGCGAGCAATGCGTCGGCTACGTGATCGAAGCGGGCGCACGCCGGCTCTACCACTCCGGCGACACCACCTGGATCGACCCGGGCGTGCGCGGCGTCGACGTGGCGTTCGTGCCGATCAACGGCAAGCTCGACAACCTCGACGGCGCAGAAGCGGCCCGGCTGGCGCAGCTCGTCGAGGCCGCGCTCGCCGTCCCGTGCCACTACGACATGTTCGAGTTCAACACTGCGACGCCGGACACGTTCGTCGCCGAGTGCGAGCGGCTCGGCCAGTCCTACCGCGTGCTGCGGAGGGGCGAGCGGCTCACGCTGGATTGAGGAAGCGGAAGAGCGCCTCGGCCACGCAGGCGGGCTTCTCCTGGCCCTCGAGCTCGATCGTGGCGGCCACGCGCGCCTGCTTCCCGAACGCGACCTCCTCGACGTCCTCGACCCGGAAGCGACCGCGGATGCGCGCGCCCGACGGGACCGGCGAGGTGAAGCGAACGCGGTTGAGGCCGTAGTTGAGCGTCATCCCGTAGCCGTCGAGGGCGGGCAGCGCCTCGGCGAACATCGGCACGACGAGCGAGAGGGTCAGGAAGCCGTGGGCGATGGTCGTCCCGAACGGCCCGGCCGCCGCGGCCTCGGGATCGGTGTGGATCCACTGCGCATCGTCGGTCGCCCGGGCGAACTCGTCGATCCGCTCCTGCTCGACCGCACGCCAGTCCGAGACGAGCTCCTGCCCGACGAGATCCTCGATCACCATCTGAGCACCGTACCCGCCCACGTGTAGCCCGTCCCGGCCGCGAGCAGCAGCACGAGGTCGCCGTCAGCGAGTTCGCCCGCGCGGCCGGCGCGGTCGAGCGCGAGCAGCGGGTCGACGCCGCTCATGTGCCCGGTGTCGTCGAGATAGGCGGCACGCGGGCCGCCGAGCGCCTCGACGATCGCGTCGTGCATCGAGCGCTTCATGTGGATCCCGCACAGGTACGCGACGTCCTCGAGCGAGGCGCCGGAGCGCTCGACCGCCCCCCGCGCCGCGGCGACGAAGTTGGGCAGGCTGACCTCGTCGAGCCCGCCCTTCATCTCGGCCGGGTCGGCCACGTCGAGGAAGTGGCGGCGGCCGGCGACGCTCTCCGCCGACGCCGGCTCGACCGACCCGCCCGCAGGCACCTTCACCTGCAGCGAGAAGGAGCCGTCTGTGAGGGCGTGGCAGCCGAGCAGCTCGTGGCCGCCGTCCCGCGTGAGCAGCCCCGCGACGGCGCCGTCGCCGAAGTTGAACATGAAGCGCGAGCGCTCGTTGCCGTAGTCGAGCAGGTGCGACTCGCGGGACGCAGCGACGACGAGCACGTTGCGCAGGTCGGGCTCCGCGAGCAGGAAGTTGCGCGCGAGGCGCAGCGCCACCGGCGTCCCGCACGAGACGTTGGAGTACTCGAGCCCGTACGCGTTGTCGCACCCGAGGCGGTGCGCGATCCACGGGGCCGCCTGCCAGACCGGGTAGTCCTTCCAGAGCGAGCCGTAGTACATGACGACGTCGATCTCCGCCGGGTCGACGTCGTGCCGGCCGAGCAGCCGCGACGCCGCCTCGACGGACATGTCGCTGACGTGCTCGTCGGCCGCCGCGATGTGCTTCCCGCGCAGGCCGAACTTCTCCACGATCACCGGCTCGGGGATGCCGCTCGCGGCCGCGATCTCGGCCCCGGTCATCCACCGCTCCGGCAGGTACGCGGCGGTCGCCGCGAGCCCGATCACGGGTCGAGGTCCTTCGCCCCGAGCGCGCGCACGATGATCCGCGCCAGCTCGTCGAAGACCCGCTCGGGCATCCCCTCCTCGCCGTTCCAGAGGATCCAGCGCATCCCGCAGAGCTCGCCGATCCCCATCAGGCTCCACGCCAGCACCTCGGCGTCGCCGCGCTCGACCTCGCCCGCCTCCATCGCCTGCTCCAGCCCGGCCGCGTACGGGCGCATCAGGCGGTCGTAGTGGAGGACGAGCGTCTCGGGCGAGACGAACTCGGCCTGGCGGATGATCCGGTAGAGCGCCGGGTGCTCCGCGGTGAAGCGGAAGAACGCGCCGAACCCCAGCAGCTCGCGCTCCGACCTCGTGGTGCCCTTCTCTGCTGCCTCGGTCATCGCCTGCCGGACGCGCACGTTCAGGTCGAGCACGACCTCGTCGAAGACCTCCTTCTTGCCGGTGAAGTAGAGGTAGAAGGTGCCCTGGCCGACGCCGGCCGCCTCGGTGATCTTCACGATCGAGGCATCGTGGTAGCCGAGCTCGGCGAAGATCCGCTCGGCCGACTCGAGCAGCTTCTGGCGGGTGCGCGCGCCCCGGGCGGTCAGCTGCTTCACGACGCAGGCTCCAGCAGCTCCGACTTGACCACCTTGTCGAGCGCGTTCCGCGGGAGGGAGTCGACGAAGCGGACGCCCTTCGGCACCTTGTAGCGCGCGAGCCTGGCGCGGCAGTGCTCGCGCAGCTCCTCCTCGGTCGCCTCGCCGGAGAGCACCACGAACGCGAGGCAGGCCTCGCCCCAGCGCTCGTCCGGCACGCCCACGACGGCCGCCTCCTTCACGGCCGGATGCTCGTGGAGCACGTTCTCGATCTCGGCCGGATAGACGTTCTCGCCGCCGGAGATGACCATGTCCTTCGTCCTGCCGACGATCCGGTAGTAGCCCTCCTCGTCCCGGGCGGCGACGTCGCCGGTGAGGAGCCAGCCCTCCGCGAACGCCGCCTCGGTCGCCTCCTCGTTGCGCCAGTAGCCGGCGAAGACGTTCGGGCCGCGGACGAGCAGCTCGCCCTCCGCCGCGCCTTCGAGCAGCCGGCCGCTCTCGGGGTCTCGGAGTGCGACGTCGACGTGCGGATAGGGCTTGCCGGCGAAGCCGCGCTTGCGCGCCGCGTCCTCCGGCGGCAGGCAGAGGACGTTCGGCGCCGCCTCGGTGAGCCCGTAGCCCTGCACGATCTCGACCCCGCGCTCGTGCCAGGTCTCGAGCAGCGCCTCCGGCATCGGCGCGCCGCCGACGACCGCCCGGCGCAGCGTCCAGAGGTCGGCCTTCGCGAAGCCCGGATCCTGCGCCATGAAGAGATACGTCGCGGGAACGCCCATCATCGTCGTCACGCGCTTCTCGGCGATCAGCGCGAGCGCCCGGGCGGGATCGAACGCCGGCTCGAGGACGACGGTCGCGCCCTTCCACCAGGCGAGCAGCGGCTGCACGTTCCAGCCGCCGACGTGGAACTGCGGCAGCACCTGCAGCACCGTGTCCTCGGCCGTGAGGCCGGCGACGCGGTCGAAGGACAGGTTCGTCCAGAAGCAGTTCGCGTGCGTGAGCAGCGCGCCCTTCGGCGTCCCGGTCGTGCCCGACGTGTAGACGAGGAGGAGCCCGTCGTCGTCCGCCGGGCCTCGAATCGACTTGGCAACAGACTGTTGCAAGGCCTCGAGCGGCGCGGTTCTGGGGTGCAGCGTCGCGCCGAGGTCGGCGTAGTCGTCCGAGCAGAGGAGCACGGCAGGCTCCGCGTCCTCGAGCTGAAAGCGCAGCTCCGGCGCGGCGAGGCGCGTGTTCAGCGGCATCAGGATCAGGCCCGCCTTCGCGCAGGCGAAGAAGACGACGACGTGCTCGGCGCTCGCCCCCGTCAGGGTCGCGACGCGGTCGCCCGGCGAGAGCCCGGCGCCGAGCAGCCCGGCCGCGAGCCGGTCGGAGCGTTCGTCCAGCTCGGCGTACGTCGTCTCGACACCGCGGCAGTCGATCGCGACGCGGGCGGGGGTCGTCCGTGCGCGGTCGCGGATCCAGCGACCGAGAGTCAACTGACCACTCACAGTGATCCCGCTCCGGTGCCGGCAATGCCGGCACCTCCGCTCTCTCGCGGCTCCGTCGAGCCTACGCCGCGAAGGAACTCCGTCACGACCTCGACGAAGCGGTCCGGCTGCTCCCAGAAGAAGAGGTGGCCGCCGTCGGGGAAGAGCTCGACGCGCGCGTCGGGGATCCGGAGCGCGAACAGGGCCGTGTTGCGTGAGTCCACGACGGCATCCTCCGTTCCGTGGAGGACGAGCGTCGGAGCCGCGATCCCCCCGATCCGCTCGAGCGCGTCGAACGAACCGCCCGCCGCCGCCTGCGCCGCCCACGCCTCGAACGGCTGCGCCGTCGCCTCGCGGTGCCGGAGAATCCGCTCGACGAGCTCGGCATCCGCGTCCGGCGCGAGTGCGTTCTCGACGAACTGCCGCAGGCTCGCGCCGCTCGTCATCAGCTTCACCGTCTGCTCGGGCATCGGGAACGACTCCGGTCCGCCCGGCGTCGTGCAGACGAGCACGAGCCTGTCGACCCGCTCCGGCGCGGTCAGCGCGAGCTCCTGCGCCACCATCCCGCCGAGGCTCGTCCCGAGCACGTGCGCCCGCTCGACGCCCGCCTCGTCGAGCACCTGGAGCGCGTCGGCGGCCAGCTGCGCCGTCGTGTACGGGCCGGGCGGTGCGTCGCTCTCACCGATCCCGCGGTTGTCGAAGAGGATGACGTCGAACGAGCGGGCGAGCCCGTCGAGCACGGGCTCCCAGCCCCAGCGCGCGTAGCCGAGCCCGTGGATCAGGAGCAGCGGTGCGCCCTCGCCGTGCCGTTCCCAGGCGAGCTTCACTGCATCCCCTCCAGCGGCGGCATGCGCCGCATCCGCTTCACGCGCGGCCCGATGCTCGCGAGCCCACCCGGGACGAAGAAGACGAGCAGGATGAAGAGAACGCCGAGCACGAACAGCGGCTCCGAGAGCGGCGTCTCGAGCACCGGAGGCAGCTTCTCGACGGCCGAGGAGCCGGAGAGCGTGCCGAGCCGCTGGTCGGCGAGCGTGTAGAGGAAGCCGCCGAGCAGCGCGCCGTAGCGCGTGCCGGCGCCGCCGATCACCACCATCACGAGCAGCGTCAGCGTGAAGCTCGCCGTGGTCACCTGCGGCGAGGCGCCGGTGCCGAGCACGAGCAGCCAGACGACCCCGCCCACGGTGGCGAGGAAGGACGCGAGCACGAACGCGAGCAGCTTGAAGCGGAACGGCTGCAGCCCGATCACCTCGACCCGCTGCTCGTTCTCGCGGATCGCCTGCAGCACGTGCCCGGGCGAGCTGTTCACCGCCCAGCGCACGATCACGAACACGAACGCGACGTAGCCGAGCGCGAGCCAGTAGAGGTATTTCGTGTTGAGGACGCCGACGAAGAAGTCCGGGATCGACTCGAAGTTGAGCCCCAGCCCTTCCTCGCCGCCCGTCAGCCCGTCCGGGTTCTTCTGCACCAGCACCTGGCCCGCCTGTGCGAACGCGAGCGTGACCATCGCGAACGCGATTCCGCCGACGCGGAGGCTGATCGCGCCGAGAACAAGGGGCACGACGATCCCGACGCCGACGACGACGAGCAGCGTCAGCGGGAAGCTCCACTCCCACTTCGTCAGCGCAATCGTCGTCAGGTAGACGCCGAGCGCGAAGTAGAGCGCGTGGCCGAACGAGAGCAGCCCGGTGTAGCCGAAGAGGAGGTCGTAGGTGAGCGCGACGCCGGCGAAGACGAGGCAGAGGGCGAGCAGCCCGAGCGTGCCGGGGCTGTCGAGCGGCCCGCCGAGGAGCACCGGTATGTCGAGCGAGAGCAACGGCACGATCGCGAAGACGCCGAGCAGGACGAGCGGGATGACGAGATTCCAGGCGCGGCGGCTCAATGCGCCACCTTCGGGGCGAGCCCTTCGGGCTTCAGCAGCAGCACGATCGCGAGCAGGAGGACGACGGCAAGGTCACCGAGGCCGCTGGACGCGTAGTAGTTCGCGTACTGCTGGATCAGTCCAACCGCGACGGCCGCGACCGCGGTGCCGCCGATCGAGCCGAAGCCGCCGATCACGACGACGATGAAGGCGAAGATCAGGAGCGACGTGCCGCGGCTCGGGTCGACGACGCCGTAATAGACACCCGAGAGGACGCCGGCCAGCGCGGCCAGCGCGCCGCCGATCGCGAACACGAGCGTGAAGGCCTTGCGGACGTCGATGCCGAGCGCCGTCACCATGGCGCGGTTCTCGACCCCGGCGCGGATGATCAGGCCGTAGCGGGTGTAGCGGAGGAACGCGTTCAGGCCCACGAGGACGACTGCGGCCGCGGCGATCTCGACGAACCGGTCGTTCGGGATCGACGCGCCGAGGATCGAGGTCGTGTCGATCATCCAGCTCGGCACCGGGAACGGGCGGGCGTCGAAGCCCCAGATCGCCTCCACGAGCGCGTTCAGCGCGAGCGCGAGCCCGACGGTGACGAGCACCTGCTCGACCGGGCGCCGGTAGAGCGGGCGGATCAGCACGAGCTCGATCAGCGCTGCGAGCACGGCTCCGACCGCGAGCCCGGCGACGGCGCCCACGAGCAGTTTCGTCCCGGCGCTGCCGTCGACCTTCGTCGACGTCCACCAGGTCGCGTACGCCCCGACCGTGAGCAGAGCGCCGTGGGCGAAGTTGAGCACGCCCATCAGGCCGTAGATCAGCGACAGGCCCGACGCGATCAGGAAGTACATCGCCCCCAACCCGAGTCCTGTGATCGTGAGGAGGACGAAGGTGCTCAATGTCCACCACCGGCGACGCCCAGCAGCGCGCGCACTTTCTCGGGGTCGCCGAGCAGCTCCGCCGCGGAGCCGGTGTGGACGACCGTGCCCATGTCGAGGACGACGACCTGTTGCGCCACGCGCGCGACGACGGCGAGGTTCTGCTCGACGAGCAGCACGGTCGCGAGCTCGGCGGCACGCTCGAGCGCTGCCGCGACCTCCGTCACGAGCAGCGGCGCCAGCCCCTTCGTCGGCTCGTCGACGAGCAGCACGGGGTTGTCGTTCAGGAGCGCGCGGGCGATCGCCACCATCTGCTGCTGGCCGCCGGAAAGCGTGCCCGCCTTCTGCCTGCCGCGGGCCTTCAACTCGGGAAAGAGCTCGTAGACGAGCTCGTAGCGAGGCTGCCCGTTCCGCTCTGCCAGCCGCAGGTTCTCGGCGACGGTGAGGCCCGCGAAGACGTCCCGGTCCTCGGGGACATAGCCGACGCCGCGGCGCACGATCGCGTGCGTGTGCAGCCGGGTCGTCTCCTCGCCGGCGAGGGTGACCGACCCGCGGCGCGGGACGAGGCCCATCATCGCCCGCAACGTCGTCGTCTTGCCGACGCCGTTCCGGCCGAGCAGTGCCGTGACGCCGCCTTCGGGGACGTCGAAGCTGACGTTCTGGAGGACGTGCGACTCGCCCAGGTGGACGTGGAGGTCGCGGACGGCGATCAGCGCCATCAGAGCGGCTCGCCGAGGTAGGCCGTCTGGACGGTCTCGTTCGCCATCACGGCGGCCGGCTCGTCGAAGGCGAGCAGCGCGCCGTGGTGCATGACGGCGATCTTCTCGGCGAGGCCGATCACCACCTCCATCCGGTGCTCGACCATCAGCACCGTCTTGCCCTCCTCGCGGTGGACGGACCGGATCAGCTCGACGAGCTCGTCGACGTCCTCGGCGGAGACGCCGGCCATCGGCTCGTCGAGGAGGATCACGTCCGGCCGGCTCGCCAGCAGCATCGCCAGCTCGAGCTTCCGCTTGTCCCCGTGCGAGAGCAGGCCGGCGGGCCAGAGCCCACGCGCGCCGAGGCCGACGCGGACGAGCGCGTCGCCGGCGCGCTCGCGCGCCTCCGCCACCGAAGCCGCGCGACGCCAGATCCGGAGCGACCCGCCGAGGTGGGCCTCGGCCGCGAGGCGGACGTTCTCGTACACGGACAGGAGCGGGAAGACGCTCGACACCTGAAAGGTCCGCCCGAGCCCCGACCGCGCGCGCCGGTACGGCGGCTCGGCGGTGACGTCCCGGCCGTGCAGCTCGACGCTGCCGGCCGTGGGACGGACAAGGCCCGAGAGCAGGTTGAAGAGCGTCGTCTTGCCGGCGCCGTTCGGCCCGATGATGCCCACGAGCTCGCCCGCGCGGACCTCGAGCGAGACATCGGCGACGATTTTGGCGCCGCCGATGTCGAGCCCGAGATTCCGCGTGGCGAGGATCGGTGTGGAGGTGGCCACGATCCCCGAGGTCAGGGAGTCGCCGCTAGCGAGGCTCCGGCGGGGCGACGAACTGCCCCTTGATCCTGGAGACGACCCGCGGCTGCCACTTGCCGTTCGCACCCTTGACCAGCTTCACCTGGAACATCGGCTGGATCATGGCGTGGTCGGACGCACGGATCGACTGCTGGCCCTTCGGGCCGACGAAGTTCCAGCCCTCGAGCGCGTCGATCATCTTGTCGACGTTGTCGCCCTTCGCGCCGGTCAGCGCCTGCACGATCATCTGGCCGGCGACGAAGCCGTCCGGCGTGAACAGGTCGGGCACCTGGCTCTTCCTCTGCATCGACTTGACGAGGAAGTCGTTGACCTTGTTCTTCGGAGCCGTCGAGACGTAGTGCGAGAGGAAGTCGATCTTGGCGGCAACATCGCCGAAGGTCGACCACGTCGCCCGCTCGGCGAGGCCGGTCGTGATCTTGTTCGAGACGCCGAACGCGCCCTGCTGCTCGAGCGCGCGCCACATCGCCGGCGCCGTCGTGCCGGCCCACGCGACGAAGAGCAGGTCCGGATTCGCCTGCTTCACCTGCTGGGCGAACGGCGTGAAGTCCTGCGCCGAGAGCGGCACGAGCATGCGGCCGACGTTGTGGCCCTGCGACCCGACGATCGAGTTGACCGCCGCGTAGTTGCCGACGCCGAAGGCCGAGTCCTGCGCAAAGACGGTGACCTTCTTGCCGATGCCCTTCAGGAACGTCGCTGCCGTCTTGACGTCCTGATAGGTCTGGCGCCCGGAGCGGAACGTGTACTTGTTGATCCCGGTGATCGCGTCCGTGGCCGCGGGGCCGGAGATGAAGAGCACCTTGTTCTGCTCGGCCAGCGGCGCCATCTGGAGCGCGACGCCCGAGGAGACGCTGCCGGCGAGGATCTTGTAACCCTTGCCGATCAGGTCGCGCCCTGCCGCGACGGCCTTCGTCGGGTCGGTGCCGTCGTCGACGATCTCGAGCTCGATCTTGCGGCCGTTGACCGTCATCTTGCCCTGCGTCGCGTACGCGAGCCCGTAGCGCAGGCCCTGGATGTACTCGGCGCCGTAGGCGGCGAGCAGCCCCGTGCGCGAGTAGACGATCCCGACCTTGTAGGGCGCCGCAGCGCTCTGGCCGGAGCCGGCCTCGGTCTTCGCCTGTGCCCCGCCCGCGAACGCCGCAAAGAGCGTTGTTACCGCCGCGACCGCCGCGACGCCACGCCAGTGCCTTGCCTGCATTTCCCTGACCTCCGTGAGGAATGTGACCCGGAACCTGAGACCTGATTCAGGTGTAACTTACGTCTGCTTCTCGCGGTGTGTCAAGCCCCGAGTTCGTGCAGGAGCGGCGCCGTGTCGAGCGGCTCGTAGCCGAGCCGGCCGGCGACCTCCTCGCTCGTCGGCCGCGTCCCCTCGCGCCACAGCGCCTGCAGCCGCTCGCCCGTCTCGGCCCTCCGCCACCAGTCCGCGCCGACCGAGTCGACAAGGTACCGGCGCAGCTGCGCGGAGCGGATCCACGCGCGCAGGTAGTCGGCCGAATAGAAGCCCGAGTCCATGTCGGAGAGGTAGTTCTCGGCCGGATAGCGGATCCCGGTCGCCTCCGTCAGCCGCTCCGAGTAGCCGTCCGGGGTGCCGCCGTCGTCGGCGTAGCGGCCCCAGAAGTCGAGCTCGAACTGAAGCTTCGCCGTGTAGCGGCGGAACAGGAGCGCCTCGAGGAAGACCGTCGCCTCGGCGTTCTCGGCCGCCTCCTGGTCGCTCAGGCCGAAGTGCTCGGCGTGCCAGGCGGGCTCGCGGCTGATCGCCTCGACGATGTACGAGTAGATCTCCGTCAGCGCGTGATCGCGAGAGAGCTTCCGGAACGTGTACGGCAGCCCGGGATCGACGCTCGCGTAGTGGAGCGCATGCCCGGCCTCGTGGAGGAACGCCTGGTAGTCGTGCAACCCTCCCTGCGCTCTCGTGATCAGGTGGACGACGTTCGGGGGGTCGGAGGCGATCACGCAAGCGCGCGGCGACTTCTGCGGGCGGTCGTCGAGGTCGAGCCGGATCCCCGGCAGCGCGTTCATGTCGAGGCCGATTGCGTTCAGCGTCGCGAGGCAGACTTCGACAGCGCGCTCCTTCGTGTACGTCCCCTCGAGCGGTGAGAGCCGCCTCAGGTAACTCGTGTGGTTCGACGTCGGCACGTCGTCGCGCTCGTCGCCGAGGAGGCGGTCGAACCAACGCCGGCGCATCGCGTCGTAGGCCTCCGCCGACGCGCCGGCGGCCTCGTCGAGCGCCCGCTCCAGCTCGTGCAGCGAGATCCCCTTCTCCTCGCCGTTGCGGGCGATCGTGTCGGGCTCGCCCGAGAGCTCCGCCTCCAGTGCCTCGCCGGCCGCGAGCAGCTCGCGCCGGTCGTCGTTGAAACGCGCGCTCTCGGCGTTGGCAAGCGAGCCGAGCTCGTCGCGGTCGCCGTAGTCCGGCAAGACGGCCAGTTTCGCCTGCGCCGTCCGCAGCGGCAGCTCCTCGTCCTGCCAGTGGACGCGCGCCGCGAGAATCCGGTTCTCGAGCTCGTCCTCCCGCGCCGCCAGCTCGCCCGCGACGATTCCCGCCTCGCAGGTCTTGCGCAGGCGGTAGAGCAGCTCGCGCCCGTCGCCGGCTGCAGCGCCCTCCGCGTCGCGCAGGACCTCCAGCTGGCCCGGCGAGAAGAGATCGCGGTACCGCTCGACGATCGCGGCCTGCTCCGAGGTCTCCTTCTCGCCGACGCGCACCGCGCGACCCTCCTCGGAGCGCTCGAAGAGGTAACGCGCGAGGCGCTCCTCGTACTCGACCGGCGTTCTGACCCCAGTGACGCTCAACAGTCGGCGAGCCTACCGCACGTGCGAGCCGCTGACGGCGGCCGCGAGCGACTCCAGCTCGAACGGCTTGCCGAGCACCATGTCGACCCGCTTCCGCAGCTCGGGACTCACGTCGCTCGAGCCGGAGAGGAGCACGACCCGGCTGGGCAGATCGAGGGCGGCGAGCTCGTCGAGCAGCTCCAGCCCGTCGTCGGCGCCGACGTGGACATCGAGCAGGATGACGTCCGGCGTCGCCTGCTCGAGCTCGCGTCGCGCCTCGGCGAGCGAGCCCGCCTCGCGGACGGTGTGGCCGTCCAGCTCGAGGTTGACGCGGCAGAGCAAGCGGAGCGAACGCTCGTCGTCCACCACGAGCACGTCCTTGACGTGCCGCCCCCCTGGCTCCCGCATCAGGCCGAGCACTGTACCCGCTGGCGTAACGCGGCAGGGTCCGACTTCGTTTACATATTGAAAATGGGAAATATGCCCCCCGACGAGGACCGCGAGCAGGCGCCGGCCAGGGAGCCCGCGATCCAGCTACCGACCCCGAGCGCGAGTTACCGCCGTCGCGCCTGGGTGCAGTTCCAGCGCGCACTCGATCCGCTCGCGCCGATCAAGCCGCTGCCGCCGCCCCGGCAGTGAGCCGGGCCACCGAGGCGTCCCGGCCGAGCAGCTCGAGGCTCTCGTAGAGCCCCGGCGAGATCTTCGACCCGGTCACGGCGACGCGGATCGGCTGATAGGCCTGACGCGGCTTCATCCCGAGCCGCTCCGTCAGTTCCTTGAGCGCGACCTCGAGGCGCTCCGCCCGCCACGGCTCGATGCCTTCGAGGGCCGTCGCCGCCGCCGTGAGCACGTCGCGGTCGAGCAAGGCGGGGTCGGGGTCGACGTCGTGGAAGAGAAAGCCGGCGAAGTCGGGGAACTCGCCCAGCTTCGCGATCTTCTCCTGCACGAGCGGCGCCGCCGCCCTGATTCGCTCCTGAGGCCAGTCGTAGTCGCGCTCGCGGAGGTACTAGATCAGCGTGTCGGCGTAGTCCTCCGGTGAGAGCTCGCGAAGGTAGACGCCGTTCATCCAGTCGAGCTTCGCGTAGTCGAACGTCGCCGGGCTGGCGCCGACGCGGTCGAGCAGGAAGCGCGCGATCAGCTCGTCGCGCGACATGATCGTCGTCTCGCCGTCGGGAGCCCAGCCGAGCAGGGCGAGGAAGTTCATCAGCGCCGGCGCGACGTAGCCCGCCTCCCGGAACTCGTCGACGGAGACGGCCCCGTGCCGCTTCGAGAGCTTTCTCCCGTCCTCGCCGAAGACGTTCGGGACGTGCGCGTACGTGGGAATCTCGGATCCGAGCGCCCGCAGGATCTGGATCTGCTTCGGCGTGTTCGAGACGTGGTCGTCGCCGCGGATCACGTGCGTGATCGCGTCGAGCCAGTCCTCCACCGGCGAGGCGAAGTTGTACGTCGGCCTGCCGTCGGAACGCACGAGCACGAGGTCTTCGAGCTGCTCGTTCGGGAACTCGATCCGCCCCTTGACGGCGTCCTCCCATGCAGTCGTGCCCTCGTTGGGCATCCGGAACCGGATCGCGCCCTCGTCCTCGTAGGCCTTGCCCTCCTCGACGAGGCGGCGCGCCTCCTCACCGCAGCGGTCGAGCCGGTCGAGCTGGAAGGTGACGTCCCCGTCCCAGTCGATCCCGAGCCACTGTCAGCGAGCTCTGAATCTGCTCGACCGACTCGGCCACCTCGCGGCTCGTGTCCGTGTTCTCGATCCGGAGCAGGCACTCCCCGCCCCGGCCGCGGGCGAAGAGCCAGTTGAAGAGGAACGTGCGGACGCCGCCGATGTGGAGGAAGCCGGTGGGGCTCGGTGCCATGCGGACGCGGACGGACATGGGGTGACTAGGTTACCCAGGTGCTTTTCGGCGCCCACTGCTCAGGCGGGATCAAGGGTGCGCTCGACCGGGCGATCGAGATCGGAGCCGACGCGGTGCAGCTGTTCGCGCAGAGCCCGCGGATGTGGCGCTTCCCCGAGCACGCCGAGGAGGACCTCGCCCGGTTCCGCGAGCGCCGGGCGGAAGCCGGGATCGGGGCGGTGCTCGTCCACGCGCTCTACCTCTGCAACCTCGCCTCTCCGGACGACGTCGTCTACGACAAGAGCGCCGCGACGATGCGGGCGACCGTCGACGCGGCCTGCGCGATCGAGGCCGACGGTGTCGTCTTCCACGTCGGCTCGCATCTCGGCAGCGGGCTCGAGGCGGGGCTGGAGCGGGCAGTGCCCGCGCTGCGCGGCGTGCTCGACCGCTGCTCCGATACGACCTGGCTGCTGGTCGAGAACTCGGCCGGAGCTGGCGGGACGATCGGGCGCTCGATCGACGAGCTCGCGACGATCGTCGACGCCCTCGACGGCCACCCGCGACTCGGCGTCTGCCTCGACTCGTGCCACCTCTTCGTCTCGGGCGTCGACGCCGGCGAGCCGAAGGCGATGAAGACGGTGCTCGCAGAGCTCGACGGGCGGATCGGGCTCGACCGCCTCCGTGCGCTGCACGTGAACGACGCCGCTGCGCCGCTCGGGTCGAACCGCGACCGGCACGCGAACGTGCTCGAGGGAGAGCTCGGCGAGCGCATCGGCGCGTTCCTTGCCCACAAGGCCGTTCAGCGGCTGCCGGCGGTGATGGAGACGCCGGGTCCCGACGGGCACGGTCCCGACGCTGCGGAGCTGCAGAAGCTCCGCGACCTGCACGCGCGCTGGACGAAGAAGAAGCGGCGCTGAGGGTTACGCGCCCGGGTTGATCTGGGCGAAGACGCGGAAGCTCGGGCGCTCCGGGACCTCGTGGAACTCCGGGTTCCGGCAGCCGAGCTGGTCGCGGCGGCTCTCGTAGCAGGCGGCGACCTCGATCTTGCACATCGGCAACGGCGCGCCGGTCGCACGCATGCCGCCGAAGCCCTCGCGCTTCGCCTCCGCCGCCCGCAGCAGGTCGAGGTCGATCTCGACTCCATAGACCCGCTGCATGCAGCCGACGTACGTGTGGCCCCAGGCCTCGTACGCATAGACGAACGGGCACGAGCGCTCGAGGCAGGCTCCGGGATAGACGACCTTCTCGCAGTGGACTTCGCACCGCCTGCATTCGACCTCGTCCTGGGGCCGGAGAGGGAGCTCGACGGGGGCCTGTACAGCCTCGTCCATGGTCGGATTGTGGTCACGGTTCGGGCGCCCCGCAAGACTTGACAAACAGCGGATTTTCAGGCACGTGCCGGGCGACCGGGAACCGTCCAGCGACGGTCGACCCGCGGTTAGGATCGCCGGTTCATGGTCCGCCGCATCCTCTTCACGTCCGTCGCGCTGGCGCCGATCGTCGTCCTCGTGCATTACCTGTTCCACCCGAGCGAGACGGTCGACTTCGTGCTCGCGGCCGCGGCCCTGATTCCGCTCGCATGGCTGATCGGCGAGGCGACGGAGCATGCCGCGGAGCACACCGGACCAGGAATCGGAGGCTTCCTGAACGCGACGTTCGGGAACGCGCCCGAGCTGATCATCGCGCTCTTCGCCGTCAACGCGATGGAGTTCGAGGTCGTGCGCGGGTCCCTGACGGGGTCGGTGGTCGGCAACCTGCTGCTCGTGCTCGGCTTCTCGCTGCTCTTCGGCGGCCGCGGCGAGATCGACCGGCCATCGAGCTTCCTGGCGCTCGCGCTCGTCGGGGGGACGACCCTGTTGCTCCTGATCCCTTCGATTCCGGGCTGGGAAGGCGACCCCGAGCGCGACGAGTTGGTGAAGCTCTCGATCCCGGTGTCGATCGTCCTCCTCATCGCGTACGTCGTCGCTCACCTGGTACTCGCTACGCCGGCACGCCGCGCTGCACATCGCGAGCGACGCGGAGATCAGCGGCTGGTCCTTGCGCGCCGCGCTCGTCGTGCTCGGGCTCGCGACCGTCGTCACCGCGCTCGTCGCGGAGATCCTCGTCGGCTCGATCGACAAGTTCGCCGAGGACTCCGGGCTGAGCGAGTTCTTCCTCGCTGCCGTCGTGATCGCGATCGTCGGCAATGCGGCCGAGCACGGCGGCGCCGTGGTGGTCGCGGCCCGCGGGAAGATCAAGCTCGCCGCCGAGATCGCGCTCGCGTCGAGCGCACAGGTGGCCGTGTTCCTCATCCCCGCCGTCGCGCTGATCGCGCTCTTCATCGAGCCGCTTGCCCTCTCCTTCCGCAAGGTCGAGATCGCCGCGCTCGCGGTCGGCACGATCGTGACGTCCATCCTGCTCGCGGACGGGCGCTCGAGCCGGCTCAAGGGCGTGATCCTGATCGGCGTCTATGTGTGCGTCGCGATCGCCTTCTACATCGCCGGCGACCGCGGCAGGGTCTAGAACGTCGAGGGCTCGCGGCGCAGCGGGTACGTCGCGAAGTAGAGCTTCTCGACCTCACCCGACGAGTCGCGGACGACCCGCAGCACCTCACCGCGCTCGCGGCCCTCGACGCTGCGGAACCGATCCTCGCCCTCGGGCTCGAAGTACGAGGTGTCGCGGCCGGGCACCCCGCCGAGGAGCTTCGCCTCGAGCCTGCCCTTTCGCCACGAGAGGACGATCTCGTGTCCCTCGGTCCACCAGGGCCCGAGCAGCGGCTCGATCTCCGCCGGCGCCGGCTCACCCGCCTCCCAGCGCTCGGCGGCGGCAGGAAGCGCCGCGATGGCAGCCGTGGCGAGGTCGAGTGCGAGCTTCTCCGGCGACGCGCCGGCGCCGGTGTTCGTCAGCACGGCCGCACCGATCTTCGTCTTCCGGTCGACGACGAGCCCGGCGAGGTGGCCCGGCATCGCGCCTCCGTGCCCGACGAAGACGTGCTCGCCGCGGCGGTAGAGCTCGAGTCCCGTCCCCCACGCAACCGCCCAGCCCGCGTGGTCGACCATGGCGCGGACGTGAGACATCTCCTCCAGCGTCCGCGCCTGCAGCACGCGATCGTCGCCGGCTGCGAGGAACGCGCCCCAGCGGGCGAGGTCGCCGGTCGTCGACCAGAGCTTGCCGAGCGCGCCCGCGCCGCCGAGGTCGAGCTCGGGCTCGAGTCGAACCGCGTCCGAGTACGGCTCGACGAAGTAGCCGCGCGCCGCGGGCTCGGACTCGTCCGGCGTCGTGCGAGCCAGGCCGAGCGGCTCGAGGATCCGCTCGTGCAGGGCCTCCTCCCACGTGCCGCCGTGCGCCCGCGCCACGACCTCGCCGAGCAGCGCGAAGGCGAGGTTGGAGTAGTGCCACCACGAGCCGGGCTGGAGCACCTGCTCCGCCTCCGCGGTCCCGGCCAGCAGTTCCTCGCGGCTCGGCGCCCTCAGCGACTCCCAGATCTCGCCGGGCGGCTCGCGCTGGAGGCCGGACGAATGCGCGAGCATGCGCCCGATCGTCGGGGCATGCGCGCTCTCGGGCAGGTGGGTCGTCAGCGGGTCGTCGAGCGAGAGCTCGCCGGCGTCCCGCAGCTGCATGACCCCGACCGCCGTGAACGTCTTCGTGATCGAGCCGATGCGGTACTGCGTCTGCGGCGTCGCCTCCGCCGCCGCCTCGACGTCCGCGAGCCCGAGCGCCTGTTCCCAGACGACCTCGTCACCGCGGAAGACGGATGCACTGACCGACGGCATCCGTTCCTCCCTCTGGGCGGCCGCGAGTGCCCGCTCGAATTCCTCGCGCAGCAGCTCAGGCGCTGACACGGGCTCCAAGCGCTCGCGGAATCGCCTCCAGCGCCGTCTCGATCTCCTCCTCCGAGACGTCGAGGTGCGTGACCGCACGCAGGATCGTCGGGTGGATCGTCGCCGAGAGCGCGACACCCTGCTCGGCCAGTCGCGCCATCGCCTCCTCCTTCGAGAGCGGCGCGACGTCGAGCTGGACGAAGTTCGTCTCGACCCGGTCCGGGTCGACCGCGAGTCCGGCCTCCGCGAGACCCAGGGCGAGCCGCTTCGCGCGGCGGTGGTCGTCGGCGAGGCGGTCGATGTGGTTGTCGAGCGCATAGACGCCGGCGGCCGCGACGATCCCGGCCTGGCGCATCGCGCCGCCGAAGAGGTGCTTGAGCCGCCGCGCGTTGCCCATCACTTCGCTTTGGCCGGCCAGGATCGCGCCCAGCGGGCAGCCGAGCCCCTTCGAGAGGCAGAGCGTGACGGTGTCGAAGCGAGAGCCGATCGTTGCGGCCTCGACGCCGAGCGCGACGGCCGCGTTGAGGAGGCGCGCACCGTCGAGGTGGAAGGCGAGGTCGAGCTCGAGCGCGACCGCGTGCAGCTCGCCGATCTCCTCCAGCGGCCACACCCTGCCGCCGCTTGCGTTGTGCGTGTTCTCGATCCAGAGGAGGCGGGTGCGCGGCGAGTGGATCGCCGGGACCCGGTACGCCGCGCGCACCTGCTCCGCGGTGTAGCGGCCGGCCACACCCGGGAGACCGCGCGTGACGACGCCGGAGTGCACGGCCGGCCCGCCGAGCTCCGAGATGAAGACGTGGCAGTTCTCCTCCCCGAGCAGCTCGTCCCCGAGCTCGGTGTGCAGGCGAATCGCGATCTGGTTCGCCATCGTCGCGGTCGGCAGGAACACCGCCTCGTCCTGGCCGAGGAGGCGCGCGGCGCGCTCCTCGAGCTCGTTCACCGTCGGGTCCTCGCGCTTCTGCTCGTCGCCGACCGCGGCGGCCGCGATCGCGGCGCGCATCCCGGGCGTCGGCCGCGTTGCCGTGTCGGAGCGGAGGTCGATCATGGCGCGGAGATTACCGCCTCGCCTCTTCCATAACCATTGTGCTATATAAGGGGAGTGGACGCGCTCGCCGCTCTGGCCGACCCGACCCGCCGCCGCATCGTCGAGCTGCTGTCCGAGCGCGAGCACGACGTCACGGAGCTGCGCGCCCACTTCCCGATCAGCCAGCCCGCCGTCTCCCGGCACCTGCGGGTGCTGCGAGAACACGGCCTCGTCCGCTCACGTCCGGACGCGCAGCGGCGCGTCTATTCGCTCGACCCCACCCCACTTGCCGAGCTCGACGAGTGGCTCGGCCGCTACCGCTCCTTCTGGGCGCAGCGGCTCGACGCGCTCGAGACCGAGCTCCGGCGAGCCCGAAAGGAGCAACGGTGACCGAGACCTCCGCCGACCTGGGCGTTCTGCGAAACGACGGCGAGCGCTGCGCAGTCCGCTTCGAGCGCCTCTACGACTTCACGCCCGCGGAGCTGTGGGCCGCGCTCACGGAGCCGGAGCGGCTCGCTCGCTGGCTCGCGCAGGCGGAGGTCGAGCCGGGCGTGGGGGGACGGGTGAGGCTCGGGTTCGACGACGGCGTCACCGAGGGCAGCATCATCACGTGGGACGAGCCGCACATGCTCGAGTACGAGTGGCGCTTCGCGGGCGAGGACGAGTCCGTGATCCGGTTCGAGCTCCGACCGCAGGAGTTCGGGACCCTGCTCGTCCTCGACCACCGTCGACTTGGGCGCAGCTCGGGAGCAGGCTACAGCGCCGGCTGGCACGCGCATCTCGACGCGCTCGGGCGTCTCTACGACTTCTCCGACGACGCCTGGACGGAGCGGTTCGAGGAGCTCCTGCCCGACTACCGGACGCAGGCGGACGAGCTCGGCTGGAATCGGCCGCAGACGTCGCCCGTGCGCGAGGCGCTCTACCGCGGCGACCGCTCGGCGGCCGAGGCCGCGGCAGAGGATGTCGAGCTGGACGTCTTCGACGCGGCCGCCCTCGGACGGGTCGACCGGCTGCGGGCGCTGCTCGACGCCGATCCGGCGCTCGTCGAGTCGCTCTCGGACGACGGCTTCACCCCGCTCCACCTCGCGTGCTTCTCCGGCGGCGCCGAGGCCGTCCGGCTGCTCGTGGAGCGCGGCGCGCCGCTCGAGCGCCTGGCGGAGGCTTCGTTCGCGCGCGTGCGGCCGCTCGGGACGGCGGTGTTCGCCGGGAACGTCGAGGCAACGCGGATCCTGCTCGAAGCGGGTGCCGAACCCAACGGCGACGCCGGCGGGCACCGGCCACTCCAGACCGCCGAAGCGAACGGGAACGAGGAGCTCGCGCGGCTCCTGCGGGAGCACGGGGCTACCCTGCCCGTGTGAATCTGGAGCTCCTCGAGCAGACCCTCGCCGACCGCGGTGAGCCGTCCTTCCGCGCCGGCCAGGTGTGGGAGTGGGCCGCCCGCGGAGCGGCCGGCTACGAGGAGATGACGAACCTGCCGCGCGCGCTACGCGACGCGCTCACCGAGGAGGTGCCGTTCTCGACGCTGACGGTCGAGGACGAGGCGCACGCGGCCGACGGCACCGTCAAGGCGCTCTTCCGCACCGGCGACGGCCACCCGGTCGAGGCCGTGCTGATGCGCTATCGGGACGGCCGCCGGTCGATCTGCGTCTCGTCCCAGTCCGGCTGCCCGCTCACCTGCACGTTCTGCGCCACGGGGGCGATGCGCTTCGGCCGCAACCTGCGCGCGTCGGAGATCCTCGACCAGGTGCTCCACTTCCGTCGGATCGAGCCGGTCAACCACCTCGTCTTCATGGGAATGGGCGAGCCGTTCCTCAATTACGACGAGGTGCTCGCGGCGGCGCGGCGGCTGCCGGAGATCGGAATCACGCACCGCCGGACGACGATCTCGACGGTCGGCTGGCTGCCCGGCCTGACGCGCTTCGTCGACGAGGTCGCGGAGCCGATCCGGCTCGCGCTCTCGATCCACGCGGCCGACCCGCGCCTGCGCTCCGAGATCATGCCCGTCAACGACCGCTACCCCCTCCCCTCCGTGCTCGCCGAGTGCCGCCGCTACGTCGAGCTGCGCCACCGGAAGGTGTTCGTCGAGTACGTCATGCTCGGTGGAGTCAACGACTCGGTGGAGCGTGCGCGGGAGCTGACGGAGCTCCTCGACCCGAAGGTCTTCAAGGTCAACCTGATCCCGTACAACCCGACCGGGATGTACGACGGGTCGTCGCGGGAGGCAATTGCCGCCTTCAAGGCCGTGCTCGACCGGGCGCGGCTGCCCTCCACGGTGAGGTTGACGCGGGGCCGCGACATCGCCGCAGCGTGCGGACAGCTCGCCGCGACGCGTTAGCTCTTTACGGGAAGGTGAACGGCTCGAGACTCTAGACTCGACTCCCGAAGCGATGGGACTCGAGCTCTACATGGTCGGCGTGATCGTCGAGGACATGCCTCGCGCGCTGCAGTTCTACCGGCGGCTCGGCCTCGACGTTCCGGACGGCGCCGAGCGGGAAGAGCATGTCGAAGTCGCGATGAGCGGGCTGACGTTCTTCCTCAGCACGAAGGGGGCGAACGCCAGGTGGGACCCCGCCAGGACAGACGCGTCCGGCGGCTACCGGATCGTGCTCGAGTTCTACCTGGAGACTCCCGGCGCACTCGACGGCAAGTACGAGGAGCTGACCGGTCTCGGCTACGTCGGGCATTGCGCGCCGTACAACGTCACCCCCGCTCTTCGATTCGCGATGGTCGACGACCCGGACGGCAACACCATTCTTCTCTCGGCCTCTGTCGACACCGACACCTGAGCGGCGGCCTGCGCCGACGCACCGGTCCGCCGGACCTACCCCGATGGGGGCATTTCGCTCCGCCCTCCTTGTCGTCGGAGGCAACGATGCCGATAGTGAGTCCGTGGAAGCGGCCCACTTCACCTGGCGTCCCCTCGGCCGGCTGCTCGTCGACCGGGGGCTGCTGACTGCGGACGAGCTCGAGCACGCCCTCGCGCGCCAGAAGCAAACGGGCAAGCGGCTCGGCGAGACGATCGTCGAGTGCGGCTTCGTCTCCGGTCCGGAGCTGGCGAGCGCGCTCGCCGCGCAGTACGGCATCGAGCTCATGACCGAGCAGGGCTTCGGCACCGGGCTCCGGTCCGAGATCCAGCGGCGCCACGAAAGCGACCGCCGGCGCATCGTCCAGCTCGTGCCCGATCCTCCTCAGCTCGAGAGCGTTCCCGACGAGGTTCCGGCCGAGCACGAGGCCGACGAGCCGGACACCGCCGAGGCGCAGCTGCTGGCCCAGCTCGAGGAACAGTGGGCCAAGCTCGCCGCCGCCGAGGCGGCCCTGGCGGAGCGCGAGCGGGAGCTCACCGAGCTGATGGACGGCCACACCGAGGAGATCCGCCGGCTCGAGGAGCTGAACGAGCGCCTCCGCGCCCAGGTCGAGGAGTTTCGCCACGCGCCGGTCGAGCCGGTCGAGCCCATGCCGGCCATTGCCACGAGCCATCTCGTCTTCGTCCAGCTCGGCGAGCGCTACGAGCTGGTCTCGCGCGACGGCCCTCCGCCGGCGACGAGCACGCCGCTCGAGCTCCCGGACGTCGAGGACGGCACGTTCGTCGTCACGGGCCGGCGCCGGTCGCCCCTGCCGGGCGACGCGCGGCCCTGCGTCGTCGTCCAGCGCGGCTGAGCGTCAGCCGCTCGGCCAGGCCCGGGTCTCCGGGCGGAGGTCGTACGCGCCGCCCGGCCGGCACTCCGCCGAGTGGTACTCACCCCGCTGCGCCCGCGCGTCATCGAGCGCGACGCGCACGGCGATCGACCGCGCGTCGGGCACGGAGACACCGAGCCGGCGCGCAACCGCCTCGGTCGTCTGGACGGCATAGCACTGCGTTCGCGCCTCGTCGACGACGCCGCGGAGATGCCACGACTCGTGGGCGAGCGTCACGATCCCGCTCACCGCCTTCAGCGTCTCCCGATCGCAGTCGCCCGCGAGCACGCAGCGAAACGAGCCCTGCCGGCCGCGCCAGACGCGTTCGAGGCTGCCGCACGTCGTCGCCGACAGAGTCGTGTCGTCGTGGGGCCGGCCGTGCTCGTCGAAATCGACCCAGCCCGCGTTCGGCGTGATCTCGACCAGGCGCGTCCAGAAGCCCGGGCAGCTGACGTCGACGTCGCGCATCGCGACCTCGCTCGCGACCAGTGCGAGCCGGTTCTCGTTCTCCTCCCGGCGCGTGTACTGCCACGCGGAGAAGAAGAGCAGCGGGACCAACAGGATCAGCGCGAGGCGCATCTCCTGGGTATCGGCCGCGTCCGCCTCCGCCCGTAGATTCGACCGCATGCGCCGCCGACGACGACAGCCGCCCCCAGCGGTAGCCCGCACCGGCGAGACGCGCCTGCACACGCTGCCGGAGCTCCTCCGGCTGCCGCACCGCAGCCCGCTCCATCCGGAGCTTGCACGGGCGCTCGCGGCGGCCGACAGCGTCCACGTGCTCGAGTCCGACCTCGAGCCGGTTCCGGTGCGCGCGACCTCGACGACGAGCCAGAGCGGCTGCTACCGGCTGCGCGAGAAGGATCCCGTCGACTTGCGCGTGTCGAGCCGGCATGACCGGGTCGCTCTCAGCTTCCTGCACGAGCTCGGGCACTTCGTCGATCACCAGCTCGGCCACGAGCTCGGGCCGACGTGGGCATCCGAGAGGCACGATGCGTTCGCCGGCTGGCGCGAGGCCGTGTCGGCACTTCCATCACGGCTCCCGAGCCGGTGTCGGCCGCTCCCGGCGGCGCTACTTCGGCTCGACCAAGGAGCTCTGGGCGCGGAGCTACGCGCAGGCCGTGCTCGCCCGTGCGGAGGATCCGCGGCTCCGCGGCCACCTCGCCCGTCTGATCGAGGGCGACGACATGTTCGTCTGGCCGGCCGAGGAGTTCGAGCCGGTCGGCGCGGAGGTCGTGCGGACCTTCTCCCGGCTAGGGCTTCTGCGTCGGATCGTCGCCGCCGCCTGAGCCGAGCTCGAGCCCGACGGCGAGGCCCGCTTCCAGGACGCGCGTCACCGGTGCGCGCAGCTCCTCGCGCTCGGCCGGGGCGAGCGCGATCGACTCGACCAGGGCGTCGGAGTAGAGGTTCTCGAGGCGCGCCACGCTCGTCAGGTCGCAGTGGTCGGCGATGACCGCGTGGCGCCCACGCGTCTGGACGAGATCGACGGCTGCACCCAGCCCGTCGGGGGCAGGCGCCTCGGTCGCAAGGTGTACGCCGATCAGGAAGCCCGCCGTGAAGGCCTCGGCGGTGTAGGACACGACCTCGCCGCCCGCTGCTCGCCGCGCTCGCCGAGCACGGCCGCCGCCGCATCGAGCGCGAGCCAGGTCAGGTAGTCCCAGTCGAACCCGAGCCGCTCGACCAGCTCGCGCGGCGATCGCTCCGCGCTGACGAGCGCGACCGCCCGATCGAAGTCACTCGCCTCGAAGCCGTCATTCACGCCCCGAGGCCTTGTCCCACTGGCGCTGGAACCAGCCTCGTGTGTCGACGCGATCCATGATCGCGCGGTCGAAGCTCGCACCGCGCTCGAGCAGGACCTCCTGCAGCAGTGCCTTCTCGTCGCCGTTGAGCTCGACTGCGAGCGCCTTGATCGCATCGGCGAAGTCGCGGCCGGAGTGCTGCTGAGCGAGCTCGTCGACCCGGAACTCCAGCTCGGCGCGGGTGCGCATCTAGGCGCCCTTCTGCGCCTCGAGCTGCCGCGGCTCCCCGGCGTCGGCCGAGAGATCCGGATGCTCGTCGAAGCCGTACTTGACGACGGCGCGCTTCGCCGCCTTGACCTCGTCGAGGCGGCGCACGGGCCGGGAGGTCGGTGCCTCCTTCAGCAGCTCGGGGCTCTCCTCCGCCTCCCGCGCGATCGCGAGCATCGCGTCGACGAAGGCGTCGAGCCGCTCCTTCGGCTCCGTCTCGGTCGGCTCGATCATCAACGCCTCCGGGACGACGAGCGGGAAGTAGATCGTCGGCGGATGGAACCCGTAGTCCATCAGGCGCTTGGCGACGTCGAGCGCCGTCACGCCGTGCTCGCGCTTCAGAGTTCGTGCGCTGAGCACGAACTCGTGCATCGCGAGCCGGTCGTACGGCAGGTCGTAGGCATCGCGGAGCCTCGCGAGCAGGTAGTTCGCGTTCAGGACGGCCGTCTCCGACATCTCGCGCAGCGCGGGGCCGTACGAGCGGATGTAGGCGTAGGAGCGGACGAAGACGCCGAACGGGCCGGTGAAGCCGCGCACCTTCCCGATCGACTTCGGCCGGTCGTGGTCGAGCCGGAACGCGTCCCCGACCTTGACGACCGCCGGCACGGGCAGGAACGGCTCCAGCTTCTTGCGCACGACGATCGGGCCACCGCCCGGGCCGCCGCCACCGTGCGGCTGCGAGAACGTCTTGTGCAGGTTGATGTGGACGATGTCGAAGCCCATGTCACCCGGGCGCGAGATCCCGCAGACCGCGTTCAGGTTGGCCCCGTCGTAGTAGAGCAGTGAGCCGGCGTCGTGGAAGATCTTCGCGACCTCCTCGATGTTCTCGTCGAAGAGGCCGAGCGTCGACGGGTTCGTCAGCATCAGCCCGGCCGTGCGCTCGTTCACCTTTGCGCGCAGGTCGTCGACGTCCAGGTTCCCGCGCGCGTCCGTCGCGACCTTCTCGAGCTTGTAGCCGGCCATGGTCACACTCGCCGGGTTCGTGCCGTGGGCCGTGTCGGCGGTGATGATCGTGTCCCGCTGCTCGCCCTCGCCGATGTCCTCGAAGTAGGCGCGCATCAGCATCAGGCCGGTCAGCTCACCCTGCGAGCCGGCGGCGGGCTGGAGCGAACAGGCGTCGAGCCCGGCGACCTCCTGCAAGATCTCCTGCAGGCGCCACATCAGCTCGAGCGCCCCCTGCGCGCCCTCCTCCTCCTGATGCGGGTGCAGATCCTTGAAGCCGGGCAGCATCGCGAGCCGCTCGTTCACGCGCGGGTTGTGCTTCATCGTGCAGCTCCCGAGCGGGTAAAAGCCGGTGTCGATCCCGAAGTTCCGGGTCGAAAGCTCGGTGAAGTGGCGCACGAGCTCGGGCTCCGCCAGCTCCGGCAGCCGCGGCGGCTCGGCGCGGCGAAGCTCCTGCGGCACCTCGGCTGCAGGCAGGTCGTAGCGCGGGACGGTCGAGGCACGGCGTCCCGGCTTCGACTTCTCGTAGATCAGCTCCATCAGGCGCCCACCTCCCGGAGCACCTCGGCGAGCCTGTCGACGTCCGCTGGAGTGCGCTTCTCCGTCACCGCCACGAGCAGCACGTTGTCCATGCCTTCGTAGTCGCGTCCGATCGCGTAGCCGGGATGGACGCCGAGCTCGCGCGCGTCGCGGACGACGTCGCGCGCCGGACGGCTCGTCCGGAACGCGATCTCCTTGAACGTCGGCTTGTCCGGGAAGGCGAGCGGGAGGCCGAGGCGTTCTTTCGCGTAGGCGCCGAGCGCCATGCAGGTCTCGCCGACCTCGCGGATCCCCTGCGGGCCGAGCCAGGAGAGGCACACGAGCCCGGCCAGCGCCAGCAGCGTCTGGTTGGTCGTGATGTTCGACGTCGCCTTCTCGCGCCGGATGTGCTGCTCGCGCGTTTGCAGCGTCAGCACGTAGCCGCGGTCGCCGTTCAGGTCGGTCGTCTCGCCGATGATCCTTCCCGGTAGCCGGCGCGTGTACTCCGCCTTCGAGGCGAGGAAGCCGTAGTGCGGGCCGGCGTAGGACTGATAGTTGCCGGCGCTCTGCCCCTCGCCGATCGCCAGGTCGGCGCCGTAGTTGCCCGGCGCCTCGAGCACGCCGAGAGAGATCGGGTCGACGTGCGCGATCGCGAGCGCGCCTGCGTCCTTCGCGGCCGCCGCGAGCTCCGGCGCGTTCTCGAGGATCCCGAAGACGTTCGGCTGCTGGAAGAGCACGGCCGCTGCGTCCTCGCTCGCGTCCCGCAGCGCCGCCGGGTCGACGACGCCGCCCTCGTGCGGCACCTCGACGACTTCGAGCCCGAAGCCGACCGCGTAGGTCTTCACGACCTGGCGCACCTGCGGGTTCAGCGTCTCGGCGAGCACGACGCGCGAGCGGCCGGTCGCGTGCTTGGCGACGAGGCATGCGTCGGCGGCCACCGTTGTGCCGTCGTACCCGGATGCGTTCGAGACGTCCATCCCGGTCAGCTCGCAGATCGCCGTCTGGTACTCGAAGATCGCCTGCAGGACGCCCTGGCTCATCTCGGGCTGGTACGGCGTGTAGGCGGTCAGGAACTCGCCGCGCTGGAGCACCGCGTCGACGACCGCGGGTACGTAGTGGTCGTAGATGCCCATGCCGAGGAACGAGAGCTCCTCGGTCGTGTCCACGTTCCTCGCCGCGAGCTCCTCGAGGTGGCGGCTCAGCTCGGCTTCGGAGAGCGCCGGCTCGAGATCGAGCTCGCGGTCGAAACGGACGCCGGCAGGTATGTCCCGGAAGAGCTCGTCGACCGAGGCGACGCCGATCGCCTCGAGCATCTCCTCGCGGTCGGCGTCGGTGGTGGAGAGCTGCGCCACTATTCCCGCTCCGGCATCGGCAAAGCCGTTACCTGCGCTCCTGGAATGAGCTCCGTCGAGCCTACGCTCATTGTTCGGCCAGCTGCTGCTTGTACGTGTCGACGTCGAGCAGGGCGTCGACCTCGGACGGGTCGGCGAGCCGGATCCGGACGAGCCAACCCTCGCCGTACGGATCCTCGTTCACGGTCTCGGGCGCGTCGACGACTTTCTGGTTCACCTCGAGGATCTCGCCGGAGAGGGGCGCGATCACGTCCGAGACGGCCTTGACCGACTCGACCTCGCCGTACGACGCGTCCTTCGAGGTCGAGCTGCCCTCGGTGGGCGGCTCGAAGTGCACGAGCTCGCCGAGCGCGTCCTGCGCGAACCAGGTCACGCCGAGGGTCGCTTCGTCGCCCTCGATCCGCGCCCAGTCGTGCTCGCGGTGGTACTTGAGACCCTCGGGGTAGTCCTCCGACGCGGCCAACTAGCGCTCCTCTCGCTTGTAGATCGGTTTCGGGACGACCGTCGCACGGCGCTCGTTGCCGCGGACGTCGATCTGGAGCTCGGTGCCGGGCTTCGCGGACGCGGCCGGGACGTAACCCATCCCGATGCCCCGGTCGAGCATCGGGCTGTGCGTGCCCGAGGTGACGTGGCCGCCGCCGACGACCGGCATGCCGTTCCGCGGGATCGCCTTCTCCTCCATCACGAACGCGACGAGCTTCTGCTCCGGGCCCGCCTCCTTGACCCTGCGCAGCTCGTCGACGCCGCTGAACTCCTTGCCGAGCGCGCACGTCCAGGCGAGTCCTGCCGAGATCGCGTCCGTCTCCTCGGTGATGTCGTTGCCGTGCAGCGGGTAGCAGACCTCGAGCCGAAGGGTGTCGCGGGCGCCGAGCCCAGCGGGAGCGACGCCGCGGGCGACGATCGCGTCCCAGAGCTCCTCGGCATCCTCGGCCGGGCACATCAGCTCGACACCGAGCTCGCCCGTGTACCCGGTGCGGTTGACCATCACCTCGACGCCGTCGAGCTCGCCCATCGCATGCGTGAAGGGCGTCGCCTCCGGCAGACCGAGCCGGTCGAGCGAACGGGGGCCCTGCACGGCGAGCAGCGCATACTCGTCGGAGGCGTCGCGGACCTCCGAGCCGCGGATCTCGCGCTCCTTCATCCACGCGTAAGCGGCGTCGCGGTTGCCGGCGTTGACGACGACGAGGTAGTGGTGCGCGTCGATCCGGTAGGCGATCAGGTCGTCGACGATCCCGCCGCGGTCGTTCGTCAGCAGCGTGTACTGGGCCTCGCCGTCACCGATCTTGTCGAGGTCGTTCGAGAGCAGGGACTGGAGCAGTTCGTGCGCTGTCGGCCCCTCGACGTGGAACTGGCCCATGTGCGAGACGTCGAACACGCCGGCGTCCGTCCGCACGGCCTTGTGCTCCGGGATCACGCCCTCGTACTGGACGGGCATCTCCCAGCCGGCGAACGGAACCATCCGCGCGCCCGCGGCGACATGGCGGGCGTGGAGCGGCGTGCGGAGGAGCGTCTGCACGGCGCTGACTCTAACGACTGCGGAAAGCACGAGGCCCCGGCGAACCGGGGCCTCGGACCGGGTCTCCTAAACCGACCGGGCAGTCGGTCAAGAGGGCATGGGCGGCACGATTCCGCACGCGCCGGAACTCCAAACATCGAGCGCCGGATCAGCTGTCGCGCAGGAAGGACGGGATCTCGAGATCCGCGTCCGAGCGCTCGGCCGGCTTCTGCTGCTCGCCGTTGCCGCCGGCCGCCACGGGCTGGGTCGCCTCGACGCGGCGGCGGCGCCGCTGGGCGCCGAAGCCGGTGGCGATGACGGTGACCCGCACCTCGTCGCCGAGGGAGTCGTCGATGACTGCGCCGAAGATCACGTTCGCGTTCTGGTCGGCGGCGCCGGTGACGACCTCGGCCGCCTCGTTGACCTCGAAGAGCCCGAGCTCGGTCCCGCCGGTGACGTTGAGGAGGATGCCCGTCGCGCCGTCGACCGACTGCTCGAGAAGGGGTGAGGAGACGGCGGTGCGTGCTGCCTCGGCGGCGCGGTTCTCGCCCGAGGCGGTCCCGATCCCCATCAGCGCCGAGCCGGCATCGCGCATGATCGTGCGCACGTCGGCGAAGTCGAGATTCACGATCCCCGGAACGGTGATCAGGTCGGTGATCCCCTGCACGCCCTGGCGGAGGATGTCGTCGGCGATCCGGAAGGCCTCGGTCACCGGTGTGCGCTTCTCGACCACCTGGAGCAGGCGGTCGTTCTCGATCACGATCAGCGTGTCGACCCGGTCGCGGAGGTTCTGGATCCCGACCTCGGCCTGATCCGCCCGGCGGCGACCCTCGAACGCGAAGGGCTTCGTGACGACGCCGACCGTGAGCGCCTCGAGCTCCCGGCCGAGCTCGGCCACGATCGGCGCGCCTCCGGTGCCCGTGCCGCCGCCCTCGCCGGCGGTGACGAAGATCATGTCGGCGCCCTTCAGCGCCTCTTTCAGCTCGTCGCGGCTCTCCTGCGCGGCGGCCTGGCCGACAGCGGGGTCGGCGCCGGCGCCGAGCCCGCGCGTCGCGTGGGAGCCGATGTGGATCTTCACGTCGGCGTCCGCCATCAGCAGCGCCTGCGCGTCCGTGTTCACCGCGATGAACTCGACGCCGCCGAGGCCCGCGTCGACCATGCGGTTGACCGCGTTCGTGCCGCCGCCGCCGACGCCGACGACCTTGATCACCGCGAGGTAGTTGCCTGAGGAATCTCTCATCGAAGGAGTGTCTCGACCTCTCTCGACCTGAAGCTCGAGTTGAGCATCGTACTGACCACGTTCCTTTCCGCGTGCAGGGTACGTCTCCTTGTCGGTCGTGTCAATCGGAATCTGAAGGTTCGGTCGAGCCAGAACTCTCGACCTCGACCTGAGAGTTGAGGTTCTCGCCGGCGACGGGCCGCTCCGGGACGCTGACGTCGAGGTAGCCGCTCAGGTCGCCCAGCTGCGGCAGCACCCTTCGGGCGACCTCGAGCTTGACGGCGAGATCTGTCGCCTCGCCGAGGCGGAGCTCGATCCCCGAGCGGAGCGACATCGTCAGGCCGTTGCGGTCGACGGTGACGGCGGTCACTCGAGTTGGCAGCGGCCGCTCGACGAGCGGCGCGACCGCAGCGACCGCGCGCAGCTCGAGGCCGCGCAGCGACTCCCCCACGCGGACGTCGACGTCGCGCTTCAGCCAGATCCGCGGCAGGCCGGGCCGCTCTCCCTTTTCGAGAGCTGCGACGACCCGGCCGCCCGAAGCGGCCAGCCACGACGCCGAGCCCTGGCGCAGCACGGCGACTGGAACCTCGGAAACGACGGCGATCCGAAGCGTGTGCGGAAAGGCGCGGTCGAAGGTCGCGGACGCGACCATCGGAACGTTCTCCGCGCGGCGGGCGAGATCGGCCAGGTCGAGTTCGAGCAGGCTCTCGCCGAGCGCGGGAGCCAGCGCCTCACGAACGTCTTCCGCGACCGTGGGCGGCGCACCCTCGACGGCGACCAGGTCGACCGCAAAGGCGGACGTCGTGCGCGCGGCTGCGTAGAGACCGAGCCCCGTCAGCAGGATCAGGAGCCCGGTGAGCACGGAGCGGCCGGAGGGAACGAACCGGAACAGCTCGAGGCGATCGCCCGAGGCGCTGCGCGGAACCGAGACAACAGCGCTTGCCGCGCGCGCACGGGGGCGCGAACGGTTCCGAGATCCTCTCCCTCCGGCCACGGGCGGGACTTCGCCGCCGGCCGGGCGCTTCCTACGTCACCGCGATCGCGCCGAGCAACTGCACCTCGTGCTCCAACTCGACACCGAATTGCTCGCGCGCGCGGCGGCGGGCCTCGGCCAGCAGCGCGAGCGCGTCCACCGTGGTCGCTCCGCCCGCGTTCTCGACGAAGTTCGCGTGCATCGGCGAGATCATCGCGCCGCCGATCGCGTGGCCTTTGAGGCCGCAGGCTTCGAGCATCCGCCCTGCTCCGAGGTCGTGATCGGGGTTCTTGAAGACGCTGCCGAACGTGCGCTTGTTCGTCGGCTGGGTCGCCTTGCGCCGGGCGATCAGCTCTCGGACCGTCAGCTTGATCTCCTCGGTCGGCCGCGGTGTCAGCTGGTACTCGACCTCTGCCACGACCTGGCCGGGCCGCAGCTCCGAGTGCCGATACGAAAGCCCGAGCTCGTCCCCCGTCAGCCAGGCGTCTCCGTCGGCCGTCGCAATGCGCGCACGAACGAGGATCTCCGACCAGTCGCTGCCGTACGCTCCGGCGTTCATTCGGACGCCGCCTCCGGCGGTGCCCGGGATCGCGCAGGCGAACTCGAAGCCACCCAGCCCGGCCTCACGCGCCCGGTGGAGGCAGACGGCGTTGGTCGCGCCGCCGCCCGCAACCAGCGACGTCCCGTCGACGCGCACGGCGGCCAGGTCGCCGTCGAGCTTGAGCACGAGCGCGTCGACGCCCTCGTCCGCAGCGAGCAGGTTCGAGCCGAGGCCGACCGTGGCGACCGGCAGGCCGCGCTCCGCCGCCCAGGCGAGCGCCTCCTCGAGCTCGGCGAGCGTGGACGGCCGAGCGAAGGCGGCCGCAGGACCGCCCGTCCCGATCGTGGTCAGACGTGCGAGCTCGACGTTCTCCTCGATCCTCACCGGAGCGCCTCCAGAATCAGCGCTCCCGCACGCTCGACATCGCCGGCGCCGACCGTCAGGACGACGTCTCCCGGACGCGCCCACGACGCGACGAGCCGCGCGCCGTCCTCGACCGTCGGCGCCCAGCCGGCCCGGACGCCTGGGCCGAGAGCATCCACGACGAGCTTGCCGCTCACGCCCTCCACCGGCTCCTCGCGGGCACGGTAGATCTCGGTCACGCACGCCGCGTCGGCGGTCGAAAGAGCTGCCCCGAGCTCGCGCCCGAGATGGCGCGTGCGCGAGTAGAGGTGGGGCTGGAACAGCACCAGCACGCGGCCGTTCATCCGCTCACGGGCAGCGGCCACGGTCGCCTCGATCTCCGACGGGTGGTGGGCGTAGTCGTCGACGACCGTGATGCCGTTCCTCTCCCCGACCACGTCGTAACGTCGGCCCGCGCCCCGGAAGCGCGCGAGCACCGGCTCGGCCTCGACCCGCGGCACGCCCGCGAGCTCGAGGGCGGCGAGGGCCGCGGCGGCATTACGCCGGTTGTGCTCGCCCGGGACGGCGAGCTCGAGCGCCGCCGGCTCGTGCTCCCACCCGCGAACGACCTGCGGCACGGTCGCGAGCCAGCGGTCGAACAGCTCCTCCACCTCCGCCGTCGAGGAGAAGGTCGAATGGTGGTCGAGCTCGACGTTCGTGACGACCGCGATCTCGGGACGGAGCTGCTCGACCGTGCGGTCCGACTCGTCGCCCTCGACGACGAGCCAGCCCTCCCCCGCGCCGGCGTTCCCGCCGAGCTGAGCGATCTCGCCGCCGACGAGCCAGGCCGGATCCAGGCCGAGCTCCGCCAGGGTGAAGGCGATCATCCCCGTGGTCGTCGTCTTTCCGTGCGCGCCGGCGACCACGATCGAACGGCGGAGCGAGACGAGCTCGGCGAGGAACTCGGCGCGAGAGGTTCCGGGGACGCCCGGATACGCGCTCGAGACGACGGCTTCCCACCCCTCGGGGACGACAGGCTCGGCGGCGATCTCCACGCGGACGCCGTCGAGGCGGCGCAGGTACGGCGTCTCGACTCGGTCCCAGCCGCCCACCTCGGCGCCCCAGGCCCGGGAGAGGAACGCGTACGACGAGAGGCCGGCGCCGCCGATGCCGACGAACCAGAGCCGCCTACCCTCGAGCAAGCGCGATCAGCTCCTCCGCGATCTCCTCGGCCGCCTCGGGGCGGGCCATCGACTCCATCGCCGCGCTCATCGCGTCGAGCCGGGCGCGGTCGGCGAGCAGCTCGTCGACGAGGGCCGGGACGCGCTCGAGCTCGGCCTCGGGCACGACGACCGCGCCGCCGCCTCGCTCGAAGTGGCGCGCGTTCAGCGTCTGGTGATCGGCGGTCGCGTGCGGGTACGGCACGAGGATCGCGGGCGTTCCCGACGCGGCCAGCTCCCAGACGGTGCCGCCCGCGCGGGAGATCGCGAGGTCTGGGGCTGCGAGCGCAGCGCCGAACTCCGGAGTCGAGGGGACGAGCACGTAGTCGTCACGGTGTACCCGCGAGCGGAGGCCCTCGTAGTCCCGCTCCCCCGAGACGTGCAGGACGGCAGGACCCGAGTTGCCGTACGTGTCGACGGCGAACTCGTTCAGGCTGCGCGCACCGGCGAGCGCTCCGAAGAACGCGATCACGGGTCGGTCGCTGGGCAGCCCGAACCGGCCTCGCCCCTCTTGCTTCGGGACGCCTCGATGGTCGGCCGGCACCGGGCGCCCGGTGACGCGGTACTTGGCGCCGTCGCGGCCTGGGATCCCGTATGCAAGGAACACGCGTCGCGCGAAGGGTGCCGCCAGGCGGTTCGCCAGCCCCAGGTGGGCGTCGGCCTCCGTCAGTGCCGCCGGCAGCTTCTGCCGCCACGCCGCGAAGACCATCGGCCCCGCCACGTAGCCGCCGCCGCCGAGGACGACGTGCGGCCGCCTCCGCTTCAGGATCGCGGCGCAGGCCCTGGGTGCGCGGCCGGCGCGGATCAGCGAGCGGAGCAGCGCCGCCGACGGCCTGCGCGGGAAGCCGGAGATCTCGAAGCTGTCGAACTCGTAGCCCGCGGCCGGGACGAGCCTAGCCTCGACCCGATCCGGCGACCCGGCGAACGTCACGCTGACGCCGCGGTCGCGCAGCGCCGCCGCGACTGCGAGCGACGGCAGGACGTGCCCGGCCGTGCCGCCGGCGGCGATCAGCGCCCGCAGCTCCCCGTCGTCCGATCGATTGCGGCGCGCGTTCATCCGTGGCGATGTTAAGGAGGATGCCGACGCTCGCGAGCAGTACGACGAGGCTCGAGCCGCCGTAGGAGACGAACGGGAGCGGGATCCCCGTCAGCGGCGCCACGCCGAGGACGGCAGCGAGGTTGACCGCGGCCTGTCCGCAGACGAGCGACGTGACCCCGGCCGCGAGCAGCTTCCCGAACGGGTCGCGGCAGCGGAGCGCGACCGTGAAGCCGGCGAATGCGAACGCGGCGAAGGCCGCGATCACGGCCGTCGTCCCGATCAGGCCGAGCTCCTCGCCGATCACCGCGAGGATCATGTCGGTCTGCTGCTCGGGCAGGTAGTTGATCTTCTGGACTCCCTCACCGAGGCCCTTGCCGGTGACACCGCCCGAGCCGATCCCGATCAGCGCCTGCACCGTCTGGAAGCCGCTGTCCTCCGGGTCGGCCCACGGGTCGAGGAAGCTGAAGATCCGGGCGCGGCGGTAGGGCTCCATCCAGATCGCGGCCAGCCCGCCGATCGTCGCGATCGCCGCGGCGGCGCCGAGCGTCCGGCCGGGCACGCCGGCGACGACGAGCATGCCGCCGACCATCAGCAGCATCGAAATCGTCGTGCCGAGGTCCGGCTCGATCACGATCAGCGCCGCGAACAGGCACGTGAGCATCCCAATCGGCTTCCAGAGCTCCCCGAGCGTGCGCGGCGCGCCGTTCCGCGCGAGGTACGCCGCCACCCACAGCAGCAGCGCCAGCTTCGCGAGCTCGGACGGCTGGAACGTGAGCGGGCCGGCGGTGAGCCAGCGCTTGGCGCCGTTGATCTCGGGCGCGACGACGAGGACGGCGAGGCAGAGCCCGAGCGCGGTCAGGACGAGCGGCGGCGCGAGATTGCGCAGGCGCCGGTGGTCGAACCGCGAGGCGATGACCATCAGCGCGATCCCGAACAAGGCGTAGGTCCCCTGGCGGCGGAGGAAGGTGATCGGGTCGCCGTTCCCGAGCGCCGCAGCCGCCGACGTTGCGCTGTAGACCATGACGAGGCCGAACGCGACGAGCGCAAGGGTGACGAGAACGAGCAGACGCTGCTCGAGCTGGCCTCCCAGGGCTTGGCGCGGAGCGCGGGACGCGCCCGCGGCCCGTGCTCCTTGCGCACGTCTTGCCTTCACGCTTGGAGGTTCTGTACCAGCCTCCGGAATTCCTCTCCACGGTGCTCGTAGTCGCGAAACTGGTCGTAGCTCGCACAGGCGGGCGAGAGCAGGACGATCTCGCCGGGTTTCGCCAGGCTCGCCGCCTCGGCGAGCGCCCGCTCGAGCGTGACCGAGATCAGGAACGAGACGTTCTCGTAGCCGAGATCGACGGAGAGGCGCTCGGCCGCCTCGCCGATCAGGTACGCCCTGACCACGTTCGCCGTCGCGACGTCCCGGGCCAACTCGCCCCAGCTCTCCCCTTTCGGCCGGCCGCCGAGGATCAGATGCAGCGGCGCGTCGTACGCGCTCAGCGCCCGGCGGGCGGCGGCGGAGTTCGTCGCCTTCGAGTCGTTGACGTAGCGGACTCCGGCGACGTCGGCGACGAGCTCGAGCCGGTGCTCGACACCGGGGAACGTGCGCAGCGCTGTCGCGATCGTCGCGTCGTCGACACCGGCTGCGCGGGCGGCCGCGGTCGCGGCGGCGGCGTTCTCGCGGTTGTGCGCGCCGGGGATCAGCGGCTCGGCCGGGAGCTCGTCGTCGACCCCGAACTCGACGCGCCGCGCCCGTCCGGGAACCGGCCCGAACCCCCGTGGCACGACCGCGACGTCCTCCTCGCCCTGGTTCTCGAAGATCCGCAGCTTCGCATCGCGGTACGCCTCGAAGCTGCCGTGCCGATCGAGGTGGTCGGGCTCGAGGTTGAGCAGGACCGCGACCTTCGGCCGAAACCGATCGACGTCCTCGAGCTGGAAGCTGGAGAGCTCGCAGACGATCCAGACGTCGGCGGCCACGTTGCCGACGAGCTCGCTCAGGGCGGTGCCGACGTTCCCGGCCGTGCGCGCGCCGAGCATCACGCCGAGCAGCTCCGTCGTGGTCGTCTTGCCGTTCGTGCCGGTGACGCCGAGGATCGGGTTCGGGAGCAGCCGCGTCGCCAGCTCGATCTCGCTCCAGACGGGGATCCCCCGCTCGCGCGCCGCGGCCACGAGCGGCGCCTCGCCGGGCACGCCGGGGCTCTTCACGAGCACCTCGACTCCGTCGAGCAAGGCGAGGTCCTCGTCGTTGCCGAGCGTCCGGTCGGCGACGACGACCTCCGTTCCGCCTGCCTCGAGCGCGTCCCGCGCGGCCCGGCCGGAGCGCGCGAGCCCGAGGACGAGCGCGCGTTTCACAGCCGGAACTGCAGGTAGTAGCGGTAGTAGAGGACGAAGCCGCAGGCCGAGAGGATCGCGGCCACGATCCAGAAGCGGACCATGATCTTCGTCTCCGACCAGGCCTTCATCTCGAAGTGGTGGTGGATCGGCGCGATCAGGAAGACGCGCCGGCCCCAGTACTTGAAGCTGACCGTCTGGATGATCACCGACAGCGCCTCGACGACGTAGATGCCGGCGATCAGAAGCAGCAGCGCCTCGGTGCCGGTGACGATCGCGAAGCCGGCGAGGGCGCCGCCGAAGGCCATCGAGCCGGTATCGCCCATGAAGAGCTCGGCGGGGAAGGCGTTGTACCAGAGGAACCCGATCGCGGCCCCGATCAGCGCGGCTGCCAGGATCGCGAGGTCGAGCAGGAAGTCGGTGCGCGCCCCGACGTCGCCCGAGCGGATGTAGCCGATCACGTTGATCGACAGGAAGGTGAGCAGGGCGATGATCCCGGTGCCGGCCGCGAGCCCGTCGAGGCCGTCCGTCAGGTTGGCGCCGTTGGCAGCGCCGGCGATGACGAGGAAGAGGAAGGGGTAGTAGGCGTAGGAGAGCGGGACGTCGACGTCCACGACCGGGATGTAGATCGAGGTGTCGAGCTGACTCTGCGCGTTGACCGCGAAACCGACGACGACCGTGATCGCGGCGAGCAGAAGCAGCTTCCAGCGGCCCTGGAGCCCGAGCGAGCGGCGGTGTCGCACCTTGATGAAGTCGTCGACAAAGCCGATCGCGGCGCACGAGACGGTGAGGAAGAGCACCGTCAGTGCGGGCAGCGTGAACTTCGAGAGCGCGAGGAACGGGAGCAGCGCGCAGAGCAGGATCAACAGTCCGCCCATCACCGGCGTGCCCTGCTTCACCACATGACCGGCCGGTCCGTCCTCGCGGATCGGCTGGCCCAGCTCGTTCCGGCGCAGGAACTCGATGAACTTCGGCCCGATCACGACCGAGACGACCATGGCGATCAGACCGGCGATGAAGACTCTGACCATTACCGCGTGTCGTTCGCCAGGCTCGGGGCGATGCCTTCGAGGGCAACGGCGCGGGATGCCTTCACGAGCACGGCGTCGCCCGGCTGCACGAGCCCGCGGGCGGTTTCGAGCGCGGCGGCGGCGTCCGGCTCCCACGCGTCGCTCTCGTACCCCCGCGCGAGCTCACCGACGGCGAGCACCTCGATCCCCAGCTCTGCGGCGAGCGCCGCTATCTCGCGGTGATGCTGTTCGGCGTGCTCGCCGAGCTCGGCCATGCCGCCGAGGATCGCGACGCGGCGGCGGCCCGCTCCGCGCTCCGCCAGGTGCCGCAGCGCCGCCTCCATCGAGGTCGGGTTGGCGTTGTAGGCGTCGTTGACGACGAAGCCGCCGCCGGGCAGGGCGAGCTCCTCCCCGCGCCACTTCGAGAGCCGCACGGTCGCCGCGCTCTCCTCGAGCCGGTCGAGCGGCAGGTCCATCGCCTCGTACGCGGTCAACGCCGCCAGCGCGTTCTGGGCCTGATGCCGCGAGGTGAGGGGGAAGCGGATCCGGCGCTCGCCGAAGAGGACGTGTGCGCCGTCCTCGCGCAACTCGACGTCGACCGGCGGGACGCGCAGGATCTCGATGTCGTCGCGTAGGTGGGGCTCGAGGTGGGTGGACTCCGGGACGACGGCGATCCCGTCCGGCGGCAGCGCCGCGACGAGCTCCGCCTTCGAGCGGGCGACGCCCTCGACCGAGCCGACGAGCTCCAGGTGCACCGGGCCGACGGCGCTGATGACGCCGACGTGCGGCCGCACGACCTCGCAGAGCTCCGCGATCTGGCCGATTCCGCGCATGCCCATCTCGACGATGCAGAGCTCCGTCTCCGGCTCGAGGCGTCCGAGCGTCAAGGGCACGCCGAGCTCGGCGTTGTAGCTCGCCTCCGTCCAGACGGTCGGCACGACCGGCGCGCAGAGCGCAGCGAGGATGTCCTTCGTCGAGGTTTTCCCCGTCGAGCCGGTGACGCCGACGAACCGCGCCCGGCTGCGGCCGCGGAGCACCTGCCCGAGCACCGCCATCGCGTCGAACTCGTCGTTGGGAACGAGCGTCGCCGCACCGCGATCGCGGGCGGCGGCGACGAACTCACGGCCGCCGCGGACGGCGACGAAGAGATCGCCCGGACCGACGCGGCGCGAGTCGATATGGATGCCCGTCACGTCGCCGTGGCCGTTCAGGTCGCCGAGGCCGAGCGCGGCGATCTCGTCGATCGAGATCGGGATCACGAGCCCTGCCGTTGTAGGCGCAGCGCCTCGCGGGCAACCACGCGGTCGTCGAAGGGCAGCTTCTCGCCGCCGATCTCCTGACCCTGCTCGTGACCCTTGCCCGCAATCACGACGACGTCCCCCGATTCGGCGAGCTCGACTGCGCGGCCGATCGCGGAGCGCCGGTCGGGGTCGATCTCGACGTCGGTCCCCGTGCCCTGGAGGACATCCTGGATGATCGCGAGCGGATCCTCACTGCGCGGGTTGTCGGAGGTGACGATGACGACGTCGGCGAGGTCGCGTGCGACCTTTCCCATCAGCGGCCGCTTCTGGCGATCACGGTCACCGCCCGCGCCGAAGACGACGACGAGGCGGCCGTCGGTCAGCTCACGGGCGGTCCGGAGGACGTTGTCGAGCGCGTCGGGCTTGTGGGCGTAGTCGACCACGACGGAGAAGGGCTGCCCTTCGTCGACCGCCTCGAATCGTCCCGGAACCCCGTCGAGGGCCGCGACGCCCGCGGCGATCTGCTCCTCGTCGACGTCGAGCAGGATCGCGGCCGCGACCACCCCCAGCACGTTCTCCACGTTGAAGCGCCCGCGCAGCGGCGAGCGGATCTCGATTCCGCCGGCCGTGAAGGTCGCGCCTGCCGGCCCGAGCTCGAGACCCTCCGGCCAGATCTCGGCCTCCTCCGTGAGGCCGAAGGTGACGAGCGGCGCGCGGCTGACGTCGGCGAGCTCGTCGGCGAGCCGGCGTCCCCATGGATCGCCGACGTTGACCGCGGCGGGCGGCGGCGCCGCACCTGTGAACAACCGCCGCTTGGCGGCGAAGTAGTCCTCCATCGACTCGTGGAAATCCAGGTGGTCCTGGCTCAGATTCGTGAAGACGAGCGCGTCGAAGCGGACGCGGTCGAGCCGGTGCAGCACCGAGGCGTGCGAGGACGCCTCCAGCGCGACGCTCCGGTTCCCACGGTCCAGCATCTCGCGGAAGGTGCGCTGGAGGTCGATCGCCTCCGGCGTCGTGCGGACGACCGGACGCACGTCCCCGCCGACGCGGCTCTCGACGGTCCCGAGCAGACCCGGGCTCCTGCCCGCGGCCTCGAGGACCGAGTAGAGGAGAAAGGCAGTCGTGGTCTTGCCGCTCGTGCCCGTGACCCCCGCGACCTCGAGCTCTCGCGTGGGCTCGCCGAAGAAGACGTCGGCGGCTGTCGCCATCGCTGCGCGCGTTGAAGGAACGACGAGCTGCGGAACCGCGGGGTCGACCGCCCGCTCCACCACGAGCACCGACGCGCCGTTCTCGACGGCCAGCTCGGCGAAGTCGTGCCCGTCCGCGAGCCGGCCCGGCACGGCGAAGAAGGCCGCACCTGGGGTGACGTCACGGGCGGCGTACGCGAGGTCCCGCACCTCGACGGGGTCGGGGCTGCCGAGAACCGCCTCAGGTGCGAGCGCGGCAACGAGGCGCTCGAGCTCCATGCGCCGGAACGCTACCTAGCTGCGCAGGATCGGAATCCGCCGAGCGGATCCCGAGCATGCGACGGCTAGGAATCCGGCGCGACCTCGAGCTCGACGAGGCTCGAGCGTGCGATGTCGGCGAACGCAGGTGCCGCAACGACGCCGCCCCAGATCGCGCCTCCCGGCTCGTCGATCGAGACGAGCACGACGAGACGCGGATCCTTGGCCGGCACGACGCCGACGAAGGAGGCGACGTAGCGCGAGGTGGAATAGCCGCCCGGGACAGGCTTGGCGGCGGTGCCGGTCTTGCCCGCGACGGTGTAGCCGGGGACTGCCGCCGCGGCACCGGTGCCGCCCTCGGCCGAGACGACGTCGCGGAGCATGGCCATCATCTGCGCCGAGACGGTCTTCGAGAGCACGCGCCGGGCCTTCGAGCGGCCGCGCCACTCCTTGCCGACCCGCTCGACGATGTACGGCGTCCGATAGACGCCGTCGTTTGCGATTGCGCCGTAGGCGGCGGCCATCTGGATCGGCGTGACACCGATGCCTTGGCCGATCGGGACGTTGCCGATCGTCGACCCGGACCAGTACGACGGGAGCAGGCCCTGCGCCTCGCCCGGTGCGTCGACGCCGGTGACCTTGCCGAAGCCGAAGCGTTCGATCCAGCTCTCGACGCGCGTACGAGCGAGCATCTGCGCGAGCGTGATCGTGCCGACGTTCGAGGACTGGGAGAGGATCTGGGCGACCGTCATCCGCTGCGTCGGGCGCGGCTCGTGCTCATGGATGATCCGGTCGGCGACGCGGATCGAGGTCGGCAGCGTGAACGGCGTCGTCGGGCTGACGATCTTCTCCGAGAGCGCTGCCGCGACGGTGACGACCTTGAACGTCGAGCCCGGCTCATAGACGTCGGTGACGACGCGGTTGCGCCGCTTCGCGGCGGGCGTCACGCCGAAGCGGTTCGCATCGAAGCCCGGGGCGACTGCCATCGCGAGCACCGCCCCGGTGCGCGGGTCGAGGACGACGGCGCTCCCGCCCTTGGCCCCCCACTTCTTCACGGTGTCGCGCAGGACGGTCTCGGCGTTCGCCTGGATCCGGTGGTCGATCGTCAGGAAGACGTCGTCGCCCGCGCGCTCCGGCTTCGTCGCGATCACGTCGATCACGCGCCCGCTCGGGTCGCGCACCGTGGTCTGGCTGCCGGGCTTGCCGATGAGCGCCCGGTCGAGCGAGCGCTCGAGCCCCTCGAGCCCGTCGTTGTCGACGCCGGCGTAGCCGAGCACGTGCGCGGCGACGCTGCGCTGCGGGTAGTAGCGAAGCTCCTCGGAGTAGAAGCCGAGCCCGGGCAGATCGAGCTTCTCGAGCGCGGCCGCCTTGGCGGGATCGGCCTTCCGCTTCACGTAGACGAAGTGGCTCGACCGGTCGGCGAGGCGCGGATAGAGCTTCTCCGGGTCGACGCCGAGCGCCTTCGCGGCCGCGAGCGCGACGGCGCGCGGGTTCTCGACCTCGCGCGGGTCGGCGTAGACCGTCGTCGCCTGCTCGCCGATCGCGAGCGGCTCGCCGGTCCGGTCGAAGATCGTCCCGCGCCCGGCGGGAATGACGGTGGTTCCCTCCTGCTGCCGCGCCGCCATGCCCTCGAAGCGGGACGCATTGACGCCCTGGATCCAGACGGCACGCGCGAGTGTCCCCGCGAAAACGAGGACGAAGAGGCCGAGCAAGAGGCGGATGCGGCGGTTGGAGAGCCGCTCGGTCACTGCTTCGGCGGCACCAGCTGCACGTGGTACGTGAGCTCGGGATCCGCGCGCACGAGCCCCAGGCGCGCTCGTGCCTCCGACTCGATTCGCGCGTTCGCGGACGCGCTCGAGAGCTGCGAGCTGAGCCGCTTCGTCTCGCCCTGGAGCTCGATCCGCTCCCGGCCGAGCTCGTCGAGGCGGACGTTCAGCTGGAGCACGGCCACGTTGACCGCGACGACCCCCGCGAGCAGGACGGCGAGGACGACGATCCAGACGACGCCGCCGAACGGGCGCGCTCTCGCCCGCCGCCTCGCGGCCGGCTGGGCAACGGGCCGCTTCCGCCGACGCGGCTGTGCGACGGGCGGCGAGTCGACCCGGGCGGTGCCGGCCCAGCTCGCCATCAGTCGCCCACCTTGACCGCGCCGCGGAGCTTGGCGGACGCCGCGCGCGGGTTCGCCTCGAGCTCCCGCGCGCCGGGCCGGAGCGGCTTCCGCGTCAGGTCGCGCAGCACCGGCTCGTTGCCGCACGTGCAGATCGGGAACTCGGGCGGGCACGTGCAGCCGCGCGCCTGCTCGCGGATGAACTGCTTCACGATCCGGTCCTCGAGCGAGTGGAAGCTGATGACGGCGATGCGGCCACCGGGCCTGAGCATCCGCACCGCCGCCGGGAGCGCCGCCTCGAGGGCGCCGAGCTCGTCGTTGACCGCGATCCGGAGCGCCTGGAAGACCCGCTTGGCCGGGTGCCCGTCTCCGAAGCGCGCAGGGGTCGGAATCGCCTGCTTGATCACGTCGGCGAGGTCGCCGGTCCGCTCGAACCGTCGTTCGGCCCGCCGGCGGACGATCGCCCCGGCGATCTGGCGCGCGTAGCGCTCCTCGCCGAAGCGCTTGAAGATCAACGCGAGCTCGCGCTCGTCGGCCTCGTTCACGAGCTCGCGCGCCGAGAGCTCGGCCGAGGTGTCCATGCGCATGTCGAGCGGCGCGTCGGCTGCGTACGAGAAGCCGCGCTCGGGCCGGTCGAGCTGCATCGAGGAGACACCGAGGTCGAGCAGGATCGCGTCCGCCAGCACGTCGTTGGCGGCCAACTGGTTGAGGACGAGAGAGAACTCGCCCCGGAGGAAGCGGGCCTGGACGCCGCTCTGCGCCTTGAAGCGGTCGAAGAAGGTGCGAGCGGACGGATCCCGATCGATGGCGATCAGCTTGCCGTCGCCCTCGAGGTCGGACGCGAGCAGGCTCGAATGGCCGCCGGCGCCGAAGGTGGCGTCGACGACGGTCTCGCCGGGCCGCACCGCGAGGAGCTCGCGCACCTCGTCGGCGAGGACGGGAACGTGATCAGCGGCTCTCTGCAAGACGTTGGGCAACATCGTCCGCGCTCCCTTCGACCTTGGTGACGTTGTCGTTCCAGGCGGCGCGATCCCAGATCTCGAGGTGGTCGTGAACGCCTGCCACGACGACCTCCCGTCCGAGCCGCCCGTGCCGGATCAGTGCCGGCGGCACGAGCACGCGTCCCTGCTTGTCCAGCTCGGCATCCGACGCGGCGCTGAAGAAGAACCGCTTCAGGTCGCGCGCCTCCTTGGAGAAAGGGTCGAGCGGCCCCAGCTTGCCCTCGACCAGCGCATCCCAGTCGCCGCGCGCGTAGACGTCGAGGCACTCGTCGAGCCCGCGGGTGAGCACGACACCGCCCGCGAGCGCATCGCGGAAGCGGGCCGGCAGCGTGAGCCGGTTCTTGTCGTCGATCGTGTGCTCGTACTCGCCGAGGAACATCTGCTCATGCGCTCCTGTCTCCCACTTGTCCCCACTCTAAACCACTCATCCCCACTTGTCCACCCCGGCGATGTCGAATCACCCCTTCGGTGGACAATCCCGGCGTGACCGACCTCCTGAGCCGGCGGGCCCTGAACCGGGCGACGCTCGCGCGGCAGCTTCTGCTTCGGCGGGCGGGAGTGCCGCCGCTCGAGGCGGTGCGCCATCTCGTCGGCCTCCAGGCACAGGTGCCGCACAACCCGTACACGGCGCTCTGGTCCCGCCTGGACGGGTTCGAGCCCGAGTCCCTCTCGCGCCTCCTGGAGGGGCGCGCGGTGGTGCGGATCGGCGTTATGCGGGGGACGATCCACCTCGTCACCGCCGACGACTGCCTGCTCCTGCGGCCGCTTGTGCAGCCCGTCTTCGAGGGCCAGCTGTGGCGGCATCGCGACCACTCGCCGGAGCTGCGCGATCTCGAGCTCGAGCCGGTCGTCGCGTTCGGCAGGTCGCTGCTCGACGAGCGGCCCCGCACCGGAACGGAGCTGCGGACGCTCTTCGCCGAGCGCTTCCCGGACGTCAGCGCGGCGGCGCTGGTCTATGCGTGCCAGATGCGGCTCGCCCTGGTGCAGCCGCCGCCGCGCGGGCTGTGGCGAGCGCCGCGCGCAGGTGGCCTGGACCACGGCGGAAGCCTGGCTCGGGCGGCCGCTCGACGGGTCCCCGTCGCTCGACGATGTCGTCCTGCGCTACTTCGCCGCCTTCGGCCCCGCATCGGTCGCCGACGCGACGACCTGGTCGCGGCTGACCGGCTTGCGCGCCGTCGTCGAGCGGCTGCGGCCCCGGCTCGTCACGTTCCGCGACGAGCGCGGCCGCGAGCTCTTCGACGTGCCCGACGCACCGCGTCCCGACCCGGACACAACCGCCCCGGTCCGCTTCCTGCCCGAGTACGACAACGTGCTTCTCTCCCACGACGACCGCAGCCGGTTCATCTCACCCGAGAATCGCGACGCGCTCCGCCCGGTCTGGACGGTCGGCTGGGGCGCCGTCCTCCATGACGGGCTCGTGCGCGGCATCTGGCGTACCGAGCAGGATGGACTGCTCGTGCGGCACGTCCCGCTCCCGAAACGGGCGGTCGAGGCGATCGGCGCCGAAGGCCGCCGTCTGGCGCGGTTCCTCGGGCTTGGGCGCACGGTGCGCCTGGAGCCCGTCAGCCGTCGAGGCCGGCGCCGCGGCGCGTGAGCGCGAGCGCGCCCCGCTCGGAGGCGAATGCGAGCGCGTCGGCGATCTCCATCCCCTTCGCGAGCGCGAACGTGAGGCCGGCGGCGAAGCAGTCGCCTGCGCCGTACGCGTCCTCGAACGGGCCTGGAGGCGCCGCCGCCTTGTACGGGCCTCCCGGCTGCGCCCAGCCGCCGAGCGCGCCTGCAGTCGAGACGACGAGCTTGGGCGGCGGATCCAGGTCGCCGGCCTGGTAGCGCTCGGCGTCGTCCTCCCCGCTCGCGACGAGCGCATCCAGCTCGACCCCTGCTGCGTGGAGCGTGGGCAGCTCGCGCGCCGTGGCGACGAGCACGCGAGCGCGCCGCGCCTGACGGACGGCCTCCGCGTCACCCGCCGTGAAGTAGACGCCGTCCGACTCGTCCAGGCGCTCCCACGGCAGCGTCCCCTCGCCGCCCTTCGGGCGCGGCTTCTCCCCGATCACGGTGATCGTGCGCTCCCCGACCTCGTCGACGTAACAGAAGCCGCGGCGCTGCGGCTCGTCGCTCTGCGGCGAGTGAACCTTTACCCCCGCTGCCTCGAGCGCCGTCCGGCCCTTCCGGCCGAGGTCGTCGCCGCCGAGCAGGCAGTAGAGCGACGCGCTGCCGGCGAGGCGGGCGAGCTCGACGGCCGCAACGCCGCCGCCGCCGGCCGGCTCGGCCCAGGTCTCGGTCGTGCCGACGATCTCGCCCGGCTTCGGCACCGCCTCGACGCGGAGGAACTCGATCCACTCGACGTGGCCCACGACCGCGACGTTCATCTGCGCACTCTCACAGATGCGGCCGCGGTGGCGTTACAGGGGATGATGGCAGCGATCATGGCCGTTCCCCCGTTCGAGAGCTTCTACGTCGAGCACCGCGACGTCGTGCTCGGCTTCCTTCGCCGGCGGCTCGGCGCACAGGCGGCCGAGGATGTCTTCCAGGAGACGTTCCTGCGCGCCCTCCGCGCCTACGACCGGCTCGACCACGGCGAGCACCTTCGTTCGTGGGTCCTGACGATCGCGGCCCGGCTCGTGATCGACACGGGCCGGCGGAAGAGGCCGCTCACGCACGAGCTGCCGGAGCTCCCGGTCGAGGACGGCCGGCCCGCCTATGCGCAGATCGAGCACCTCGCCGACGGCCTGCCGCCGACCGAGCGCGCCGCCGTCGTGCTCCGCTACGCCTACGACCTCGCCTACGACGACATCGCGCTCGCGCTCGACTCCACGCCCGAGGCCGCCCGCCAGGCCGCCTCGTCCGGGGTCCGGCGCCTGCGGGCTGGGAGGATCCATGACCGTCTCGCCTGACCTCGACCGCCGCTTCCGCGACGCGGCCGCCGCCGAGGGACTGCTCGACGTCGGCTTCGACGTCGTCGACTCGCCGATCGGCCCGCTGCTCGTCGCGGCAACCGGCCGCGGGCTCGCCCGGATCTACTTCGACGCCGAGCCCGAGCTCCACCTCGACCGGCTCGCGCAGACGTACGGGCCGCGCGTTCTCCGCTCGGCCTCGAGCGTCGACGTTGCTCACCGCCAGCTCGACCAGTACTTCGCCGGCGAGCGGAGCGCCTTCGAGCTCGACGTCGACCTGCGCGGGGCGGCGCCGTTCGCCCAGCAGGTGCTGGACGAGCTCGCGCGCGTCCCCTACGGCCAGACGACGACCTACGGGACGCTCGCCGCGAAGGTCGGAGCGCCCCGGGCCGCGCGAGCCGTCGGCATGGTCATGAACCGGAACCCGATCCCGATCGTGCTCCCCTGCCACCGCGTCGTCGGCGCGAACGGCAGCCTCACCGGCTACGCCGGCGGCCTCGACGTGAAGGAGCGGCTGCTCCGCCTCGAAGGCGCGCTGCTCTAGCGCCGCAGTGCCGCGGCGGTTTCCGCGTCGGCCGGGTAGAAGGCCTCGACCGCGAGCTCGGACAGCGTCACGTCGGCCGCGGTGCCGAACGTCGTCAGCGTGCTGAAGAACGAGAGATTCGTGTCTTCGCCCCGGAGCTGCAGCGGCAGCACGATCTCGGCCGCCGAGGCTGCGTCGAACGGGGGCGGCTCGCTGCGGACGCCGGGGTAGGCGAGCACCTCCGTCAGCAATGCCTCGAGCTCGTCGTCGCCCGTGAGCGCGAGCTCGCGCCGGAGGCGGTGCACGAGATGGCCGCTCCACTCCTCGAAGTTGAGGATGCGCGACGCCATGCCGTCCGGATGCAGGGTCGCGCGGAGGGCGTTCGCGGGCGGATCGAGCAGCCACGGCGCAATGCCTTCGATCAGGAAGCCGAGCGCCTCGTTCGCGAGCACGAGATTCCAGTGACGATCGACGACGATGGCCGGGTACGGCTCGTGCGCACGCAGGAACCGCGCGAGCGCATCGCGCACCGGCGCCATCTCGTCGCTCTCGAGCGGCCGCTCCCCGAACACCGGGGCGTATCCGGCGGCGAGGAGCAAGCGGTTTCGATCGCGCAGCGGCACCTCGAGCCGCTCGGCGAGGTGGAGCACCATCTCCCGGCTCGGCCGCGACCGGCCAGTCTCGATGAAGCTCAGATGCCGCGCCGACACGGCTGACCCGCGGGCGAGCTCGAGCTGGCTCAGGTTGCGCCGCGTGCGCCACTCGCGCAGCAGGTGACCGGCTTGCGGCACGTGCGCGGTGACCGACATGCGGTCAACCTACCGCGCCGGCCGCCCCGGATCGATTACCTCACAGGTCATTGCCACCGCTACGCCGCAGGGCGATCGTGGAGGCAATCGCATCCGTCCAAGGAGGCAACCGTGTCCGCCACAGCCACGTCCACCGACCGCCGTCACAACCGCACCACGGGTCGCGCCCTCGCCGTTCGCTCGCTGCGCCTCGACGCACTGATGTCCGGCAGCGCCGGGGTGCTCCTCGGCGCAGGCGCTCCGCTCCTCGACGAGACGCTGGGCGTGCCGGTCGCCTTCCTCGTGCCACTCGGGATCTTCCTCGTCGGCTATGCGGTCATGCTGGAGTGGCTCGCACGCGCCGGTGCGCCGGCGCGTGGCGTCAAGATCGTGATCGCCGGCAACGCCGTCTGGGTGATTCTGAGCGTCGTCGCGGTGTTGGCGGACTGGCTGACACTGACGACGGCAGGCACGGTCCTGGCGCTCGTGCAAGCCGCCGCCGTCGCGGTGATCGCCGAGATGCAGCTGATCGCCCTACGCAAGGCCGTCTGATCGATCGACCAGCTTGTAGCCCACACCCCAGACGTTGACGACGAACCGGTCGCCCTCGCTTCGCTCGAGCTTGGCGCGGAGCCGAGAGACGTGCGAGTCGAGCGTCCGGGTGCGGGTGAACGAGCGGTACCCCCAGACGTCGCGGAGCAGCTCGTCCTTCGTGAACACGCGGTTCGGCTCGACCGCGAGCGCGGCCAGGAGCTCGAACTCCTTTCCGGCGAGGTGCACCGGCTCGCCGCGGACGGTCACCACCCGGGCCGGCAGGTCGATCGCGAGCTCGCCGACCTCGAGCCGGCTCTGCGGCGGGGGCGTCGCGCGTCGCAGCACCGCCCGGATCCGGGCCAGGAGCTCGTCGTAGACGAGCGGCAGGTGCAGGTAGTCGTCGGCGCCGCGCTGGAACGCGCGGACGCGGTCGACCGCGTCCGCTCCGGCGGGGCCGAGGACGATCACCGGGACGTCGCGGTTCCACGTCCTGCCGGGCTCGCCCTCGCGGAGTCGCGCACAGAGCTCCAGCTCGGAGCAGAGGACGAGGTCCGGCCGCGTCCGCTCGGCGAGCGCGAGCGCCTCGCCGCCGAACCGCGCCTGGAGCACGTGGAAGCCGTCGCTCTGCAGCTGGCGCTCGAGGTAGCCGCGGATCGAGGGCTCCGGCTCGGCGAGCAGCAGCGCGGCTGTCATGCTTTCGACGCTAGCAACGCGATTTCGGAGCCGAAAGATGTCCTTTCCAACGATTCTGCGACGATCGCTCCCCACCTGGCTCCTCCTGGCGGTGCCGCTGGCGGCCGCCGCACCGGCGCCGTGGCAGACACATGCGCCGCTGCCGGAGCCGAGAACGGAGGTCGCCGCCGGTGTCGCCCGCGGCGAGCTCGTGGCCGTCGGCGGCTTCACCGCGGACGGGGGTAACTCGGCGCGCGTCGACGCCTACTCGATTGCGCGCAATGCCTGGCGTCGGCTCCCGGACCTGCCGGTTGCGGTCGACCACGCGGCGGCCGCGAGCGCGAACGGGCGCGTCTATGTCGTCGGCGGCTACGGCGCGAGCCGCACACCGCTGAAGAGCGTGTTCGTCCTCGGCGACGACTCGACCTGGCGAGAGCTCGCGGAGCTTCCCGACGCGCGCGCGGCCGCGGCAGCCGCGATCGCAGGCGGCAAGCTCCACGTCGTCGGCGGAGTCGACGGCCGCCGCGGGCTCGCCCGCGTCGCCTTCGCGCTCGACCTGCGCACGGGACGCTGGGCGCGCATCCCGGGGCCTTCGCCGCGCGAGCACCTGGCCGCGGCCGCCGCCGGCACCCGCGTGTATGCGCTCGGCGGGCGCAGCGCGGGAATCGACACGAACACGAACCGGTTCGAGGTCTACGACGCGCGGGCGCGGCGGTGGACGCGGCTGGCACCGGTTCCGCAGGCACGCGGCGGCACCGGCGCGACGTACGTGAACGGACGGATCGTCTCGGTCGGCGGCGAACGCCCCCAGGGCACGATCGCGTCGGTCTATGCGTACGTGCTGCAGACGAAGCGCTGGCAGCGTCTCCCCGACCTCCCGACTCCGCGCCACGGGCTCGGGGTCGTCGCCGCCGGGGGCCGTGTCTGGGTCGTCGCGGGCGGCCCGCAGCCGGGGCTCACCGTCAGCGGCGCGGTCGAGTCGATCCGGCCCTAGCTCCTAGATCCGGCCGGAGCGGAGCACACCGATCAGGAGCCAGGCGCCGAGAACACCCGAGACGACGAAGCCGAGCACCGAGAGGAAGTGGATCCCGAAGATCTGCGGGCCGTCGGTGGCGAGGATCCCGATCAGCGAGGAGCCGAGCAGCCCGCCGGCGACGACGAGCGCGACCACGAGCCGGTTGAAGACGACGTCGAGCTTGTGCATGAACTCGTCGAGGCCCTTGTGGACGAAGCCGACCTCGATCTGGCCGTCGCGGATCTCCTGGAGCACGTCGTGCACCTGGTAGGGCAGCTCGTTCGCGATCTCGAACAGCTCTCGCCCTCGCTTCTGCGCGCGGGCCGCGACCCGGCTGGGTGAGAAGCGCTCCAGCATCAGCTCGCGTGCGTATGGACGCGCGACCTCGAAGACGTTGAAGCGCGGATACAGCTCGACACCGACCGCACCGAGGGTTGCGATCGCCTTGTCGAGCAGCACGAACCGCGTCGGCAGCTTCAGGTTCATCGAGTAGATCAGGGCAAAGCCCTCGCGGATCACCTGAATCGGGTCGATGTCGGCGAGGCTGGCCCCGTAGTAGCGGTAGAAGAGCTCGCGCAGCTCGGCCGCGAACTCGTCCTCGCGCTCCTTCGGGTAGCGGACGCCGAGCTCCGCGAGCCGGCGCGGCAGCGCGTCCACGTTCTCGGTCGCAGCGTCGATGAAGAGCCGCGTCAGCCGCGCCATGTCCTCCTCGGTGAGCTTCCCGACGAGCCCGAAGTCGACGAGGCCGATCCGGCCGCCGTCGAGCACGAGCACGTTCGCCGGATGCGGGTCGCCGTGGAAGAAGCCGTGCCGGAAGATCATCTCCATCCACGTGTCCGTGACCCGGTACGCGAGCTCGCGGCGCACGTCGAGCGCGGACGCCTCCACCTCGAAGTCCGCGAGCTGGACGCCCTCGAGGTACTCGAGGGTCAGCATCCGCAAGCCGGAGTAGTCCCAGTAGACCCTCGGCACGACCACCGTCTCGGAGCCTGCGAAATTGCGCCGGAAGGTGTCGGCGTGCCGCGCCTCGAGCTTGTAGTCGAGCTCCTGGCGGATGAAGCGCGCGAACTCGTCGACGAGGTCGTTGACGTCGATGAAGTCGAGCGCCCGAACGCGCTCCCTGATCAGTCGGGCGGCCTGGTAGAGCAGCGCGAGGTCGTTCTCGATCTGGATCGGCGCATTCGGCCGCTGCACCTTGACCACGACCGCCTCGCCGTTCGGCAGCACCGCCCGGTGCACCTGGCCGATCGACGCGGCGGCGATCGGCACCTCGCCGAACTCGAGGAACGCCTGCTCGAGGGTCAGGCCGAGCTCCTCCTCGACCACCTCGCGCACCTGGGCGAAGGGGAACGGCGTCACGTCGTCCTGGAGGCCCCGCAGCTCGGCGACGATGTCCGGCGGGACGACGTCGGGGCGGGTCGAGAGCAGCTGCCCGAACTTGACGAACGTCGGGCCGAGCTCGTCCAGCATCTCGCGCAGGTGGCGGCCGCGCTCCGAGCCGGTCGCGGCCTCCGGGCTCACCTCGACGCGCGCCGTCCAGGGCAGCAGGTCGGTCAGCTTGTGCCGTTCGAAGAAATAGCCGAAGCCGTGCCGGACCGCGACCTGCGCGATCTCCGAGAGCCGGCCGATCTTGCGCGTGCGCGGTCGCGTCGCCATCCCGGAAGTGTTCCACGCGCCGCAGGAGACTCCCACCCGGGAAGATAGAGCCGTGGACGAGGGCCTCATGCTCCTGCTCGTCGGCGGCATTCTCGCCGCCAGCATCATCGCCGCGCTCGGCGCCGCGCGGACCGGGCTGCCGGTCCTGTCGGCGTTCCTGGCGCTCGGGATGCTGCTCGGCTCCGACGGGCCGGGCGGGATCGACTTCGACGACGCCGAGCTCGCCCGCGAGGTCGGCATCGTCGGCCTGGCCCTGATTCTCTACGAGGGCGGCCTGCAGACCTCATGGCGCCGGCTCCGCGAGGTCGCCGTGCCCGCGGCCCTGCTCGGCACGGTCGGCGTCGTGGTCAGTGCAGTGCTGACCGGCGCCGCGGCGTATCTGCTCTTCGACCTCTCCTGGCTCGAGTCCGTCCTCCTCGGCGCCGTCGTCTCCTCGACCGACGCCGCGGCGGTCTTCGCCACGCTCCGCTTCACGCACATCCGGCGCAGGCTCGCGCGCACGCTCGAGGCCGAGTCGGGCGGCAACGACCCGATGGCGATCGCGCTGACGCTCGGCCTGATCGCGTGGATCGAACAGCCGGACGACTACGGCATGGACGACCTGGTGCTGCTCGTCGTGCAGCAGCTCGGCCTGGGCCTCGTCGTCGGCGTCGCCTTCGGCGCGCTCGCCGCCTGGATCTTCGCCCGCATCCCGCACTCGATCGGCGCGTTCGCACCGGTCGCATCGCTCGCGGCGGCGGCGCTCTCGTTCGGGCTCGCCGACGTGATCGGCGGCAGCGGCTTCCTGTCGGTCTACCTCGTGGGGCTCGCGGTTGGCAGCACACCGTCCCGCTACCGGCGACAGCTCGTATCGTTCCACGAGGGGCTCGCGTTCGCAGCGCAGGTGGCCCTGTTCATCGTCCTCGGGCTGCTCGTCTTCCCCTCGGACCTGCCGGACGTGGCGGTACCGGGGCTCGCACTGGCGCTGGCGCTGATGCTCGTCGCGCGACCCGTGTCGGTCGTGGTGTCGACGGCGTTCAGCGATTTCAACGCCCGCGAGCGGATCCTGCTCGGCTGGGCGGGACTGCGCGGCGCGGTGCCGATCGTGCTCGCGACGTTCGTCCTCTCCTCGGACGTGCCGGAGAAGGAGACGATCTTCAACGCCGTCTTCTTCGTCGTCGTCGTCTCGGCGATCGTGCAGGGGACGACGCTGGAGCGCGTCGCGGGCCGGCTCGGCCTGATCGCCCCCGCACCGCCTGTACGCGAGGCGCCGCTCGAGGTGGGGCCGCTGAGCAAGCTCGAGCTCGTCGACTTCGCGGTCGCGGGCGACCACGCCGTGAACGGCTCGGCCGTGCGCGAGCTCGGCCTCCCGCGATCGGCGCTGATCGCTGTGATCAACCGCGGCGACGAGACGATCCCGCCGCGCGGCAGCACCGTCGTCAAGGCCGGCGACCGGCTCTTCGTCCTGATCCCGCGCACGATGCGCGCAGACCTCGAGGACGTCTTCTCCCGCTGGCGTAGACGCGTCTGAGTTGTCGGCGCGCGAGAACCCCTGAAGGGCCGCGTCCGGCCCGGCCACTTCCTAGCCGTTGCGCTCGAGCAGCTTCAGCCGGTGCTCGAGCTGGGCGAGCCGGAGCTCGAGCGACTCGAGCTCCTCGCGCCGGACGAGCCCGAGCTCGCGCGCGATCCGCTCGCCCGTGTCCTGCGGCAACTCGGTCAGCTTGTCGACGCCCGAGCGCAGCTGGGCTGCCAGCTCTTCGACGAGCTGGCGGAGCACGAACGCCTGGTTATCGGGAGCGACCATGCGGGCGGGCCGAGCGTCGCTGCCGGCGCCGGTCGCGCTTCGTCTGTGCCGTGCTGTCCAAGGCACCGTCGGCTGTTGCACCCTCGGCGGCCAAACCATCGGCCGGCACACCGTCGCCCTGGAGCACGTCCGGGACGAGATCGGGCGTCGGGCGCGCGGCCGCAAGCTCCTCGGCCTCCTTCAGCAGGCCGCCGACGGAGCCGGCGTCCGAGTACGACTCCTCCTTGCGGCGCGCGTACTCGGGCTCCTTCTCCTTCAGCCAGGAGAGGAGCGGCGCCGCGATGAAGATCGACGAGTAGGCGCCGGCGCCGATACCGACGAGCAGCGCGAAGGCGAAGTCCTTCAGCGTCTCGCCCCCGAAGAAGTAGAGCGTCGAGATCGGCAGCAGCGTGATGAACGTCGTCGCGAGCGAGCGCGGGATCGTCTCCCAGAGCGAGACGTTCGCGATCGTACGGAACGACGCCCGCTTCATCAGCGGGATGTTCTCGCGGATACGGTCGAAGATGATGATCGTGTCGTAGATCGAGTAGCCGAGCACGGTCAGCACCGCGGCGACCGTCGCGGTCGTCACCTCCCGGCCGAGCAGCGCGTAGATGCCGATCGTGATCACCACGTCGTGGATGAGCGCGATCATCACCGGGCCCGCGAACTTCGCCTGGAAGCGGAACGCGATGTAGATCGTGATCAGGAGCAGCGAGACGATGATCGCGAGGATCGCCCCCTCGGCGATCTGGCGCCCGAAGCTCGCGGAGACGGTCTGGACGCTCGCGTCGGCCTCGAAGGCGCGGTCGAGCCGCTGGAGGACGTTCCTCGTGTCCTCCGGGGTCAGTTCCTCGGACTGGATCTGGAAGCCGCCGTAGGCGTCGCCCACCGCCTCGCCGCGGCCGACGATCTGCGCGCCGGCGAGCCCGAGCTCGGCGACCTCCTGGCGGACATCGTCGATCTGGACGGGCTCGGGCACCGTCGCCGTGATCTTCGACCCACCCTCGAAGTCGATCCCGAGGTTGAGCCCCTTGAGCCCGATCGCGCCGAGCGAGATCGCGAGCACGACGGCAGAGATCCCGAACCAGTACTTGCGCAGGCCGACGAAGTCGCGCCGGATCCACGCAGGCGGCTCGCCTTCGGCGCCCATCAGCTTCGGGTTGTCGAACCAGCGGAAGCCGGCGAGGAGGCCGAGGATCGCGCGCGTCGCGGCGACCGCCGTGAGCAGCGAGATCAGCGTTCCGATCAGGAGCATGAGGGCGAAGCCCTTCACGCCGGCGGTCGCGACCAGGAAGAGCACCAGCGCCGTGATCGCCGTGACGACGTTCGCGTCGATGATCGTCGCGAAGCCCTTGCCGTAGCCCGCGGCGATCGCCGCCCGGACGGATTTGCCCGCGCGGTACTCCTCCTTCACGCGTTCGAAGATGACGATGTTGGCGTCGGCCGCCACCCCCAGTGTCAGGATCATCCCTGCGAAGCCCGGCAGGGTCAGGGTGACGTTGAAGACCAGGATCGCCGCGTAGAGGAAGGCGGCATAGATGCAGAGTCCGATCACGGCGACGACGCCGAGGACGCGGTAGAAGATGAGCAGGAACAGCGCGACGACGATCAGGCCTGCGATCGCCGCCTTCCATGCTTCCGCGAGCGAGTCCTTGCCGAGCGTCGCCGAGATCGCAGTCGTCTCGAGCGTCTTGAACGTGACGGGCAGGGCGCCGCTCTGGAGGACGAGCGCGAGGTCCTGCGCCTCGCCGAGGTCGCCGATGCCGCTGATCTGGGCGCCGTTCGTGCCGCCGATCCCGTTCGGGTACTGCTCGAAGTCGATCGACGGCCAGGACTTGATCTGGCGGTCGAGCACGATCGCGAAGTGCTGGAACGAGTTCGCGGGGTCGCCCTGGCCGCCCGTGATGTTGTGGCGGGCGCGGCCGCGGTCGGCCTCGCGGTTCGTGATCTCGCCGAACTTGTCGCCGCCCTCCTCCGTGAACTGCATCGTCACGATCGGCTCGCCCGTGTTCGTGTCGAAGTCCTGCCGCGTGCCGTCGAGCTTCAGGTCGGCGCCGGTCATCTCCGGGACGCGCTTCGCTTCGTCCGGGTTCGAGGGGTCGTGCTTGAGCAGGTAGTAGAAGTTCTGCCGCGGGTTCTCGACGCCGACGCCGGGGCAGACGACCTCGCCGACGCCGCAGCTGACGACGACCGTCTTCGGCGGGACGCCGAAAAGACGCCAGCCCTTCGGCAGCTCGCCGCGCTCGCCTGCGGCCTCGACCGCGTCCGACTGCAGCAGCCCGTCGCTGTCGCGCGCCGGCCCGGCGCGCAGCTTCTTCTTGTCGTCGAAGAGGTACCAGTTCGTCTTGGCGTTCTCACCCACGAGTGCCTGCTGGCCGGCGAGGAGCTCGTAGAGAGACTCCTTCGGCGCCGGGAAGCCGCCCGAGATGGACGGCGGCGCGAGGTTGGCCTCGAGGTCGAAGAGCTCGAGCTGCGCCGTCTGGCCGAGGATCCCGATCACGCGGTCCGGGTCCTTGACGCCGGGCAGGTCGATCACGATCTGGTCGTCTCCCTGCTTGCGGATCTCGGGCTCGGCGACGCCGAGGCGGTCGACGCGGTCACGGAGGATCTCGACGGAGCGGTCGAGATCGGACTCCTGCAGTGTCCCCTCCTCCGGCGGCACTGCCTGCAGCGTCACCTCGAGCCCGCCTTGCAGGTCGAGGCCCAGGGTCGCCTCGTCGTTGAGCGGCGAACCGGGCACGGCGAGCAGGCCGACGGCAATCAGGCCCGCGACGATAAGCGCGACGAGAATGAGATGGGGTCGGCGATTCACGCGGTCAGCAGGTTAGCTGGGTTCTCATTCTTGTTGCATGAATTATTCGTGAGCATCTCCGGGAGAATCTCCCGGAGCGATCACCGCCGCGATGCCTTTCCTGACGACGCGAACGTTCGTCCCCGGCGCGATCTCGACCTCCAGCGTGTCCTCCTCCTCGTCGACGCTCCGGACACGGCCGAGCAGGCCTCCGAGCGTGACGATCTCGTCCCCGACGGCGACGGACTCGTGCAGCTGGCGCTGCTCCTGCAGCCGACGCCGCTGCGGCTTGATGACGAAGAGCCAGAACAGGACGAACAGCGCGACGATGACGATCAGTCCACCTGGTTCCAAGGATCCTCCTGCGGGCCGCCGGCGAGCCGGGCGAGCGCCTCGGCCGTATAGGCCTCGAGCTCGCCACGTTCGATCGCCGCCCGCGCCCCCGCGGTCAGTTCGAGTACGAAGTGGAGATTATGCAGGCTCAGTAGGCGGAGCCCGAGCAGCTCGTCCTGGTTGACGAGATGCCGGACGTACGCCCGGGAGAAGCGCGCGCACGCCGGGCAGCCGCAGCCCTCCTCCAGCGGCCTCGGATCCCTGGCGAAGCGCGTGTTGCGGAGGTTCAGCCGACCCGACGCGGTGAGCGCCGATCCCGTCCGGGCGGTGCGTGTCGGCAGGACGCAGTCGAACATGTCGATCCCCGCGCCGATCACGCGCAGGATCCCCTCGGCATCACCGATCCCCATGAAGTAGCGGGGCTTCTCCCGCGGGAGCAGCGGCGCGGCCCAGCCGGTGGCGTCGAACATCTCCTCGCGGCTCTCCCCGACGGCGAGCCCGCCGAGTGCATGGCCGTCGAACCCGAGCGCAGCGATCTCCTCGATCGAGCGGCGCCGCAGCTCGGGGTCGGCGGCCGCCCTGCGTGATCCCGAAGACGAGCTGGCCCGGCGCCGTCTCGGCTTCACGCTGGCGCGCGGCCCAGAGCGTCGTCAGCCGCACGGCCTCCTCGAGCTCCGCACGCGGCACGCCGGCCGGCGGGCAGATGTCGAACGCCATCGCGATGTCCGAGCCCAGGTTGCGCTGGATTCGCGCCGCTACCTCCGGCGAGAAGCGGGCGGGCGCACCGTCGTAGACCGAGCGGAAGGTGACCCCGTCGTCGTCGACGCCCAGCAGCGTGTCGCGGAGCGAGAAGACCTGGAAGCCGCCGGAGTCGGTCAGGATCGGCCCGTCCCAGCCGGCGAAGGCGTGCAGCCCGCCGAGCTCCGCGATCAGCTCGTCGCCGGGGCGGAAATGGAGGTGGTACGTGTTGCCGAGGATGATCTGCGAGCCGATCGCGCGCAGCTCGTCCGGGTCGACGCTCTTCACCGTGCCTTTCGTGCCGACGGGCATGAACGCGGGCGTCCTGATCTCGCCGTGGGCGGTGCGGAGGGTGCCGGCGCGTGCGGCGCCGTCGGTCGCGGTCACCTCGAAGTGGCTCACAGGATCAGCATCGCGTCGCCGAAGGAGTAGAAGCGGTAGCGCTCCTCGATTGCGAGACGGTACAACCGCCGCGTCTCCTCGATCCCGGCAAAGGCCATCACGAGCGCGAGCAGCGTCGAGCGCGGCAGGTGGAAGTTCGTCAGGAGCGCGTCGACGCGCCGGAACTCGAAGCCGGGCGTGATGAAGAGCGACGTCCGACCTTGCAACAGACTGTTGCTTGCGACCGTCTCGAGCACGCGGACGCTCGTCGTCCCGACCGCGAGCACGCGGTCGGCGGCCGCGATCCGCTCCCACGCTTCCGGCCGGACGGAGTAGCGCTCGCCGTGCAGCTCGTGCTCCTCGAGCGTCCCGGTCGCGAGCGGCCGAAACGTGTCGAGGCCGACGTGAAGCGTGACGCGCTCGACGTCGAGCCGGCCGAGGAGCTCCGGGGTGAAGTGGAGGCCCGCGGTCGGCGCCGCAGCAGAGCCGGCCTCGTCGGCGTAGACCGTCTGGTAGCGGGCGGGATCCGTGAGCGGCTCGGTGATGTACGGAGGCAGCGGCGTCTCCCCGGCGGGCTCACCGTCGAGCCGTACCCGCCAGCGCCCTTCGCCGAGGTGCTCGAGCAGCTCGACCGGCCCGTGGCGATCGCCCGCCCGGAGGCGCCGGGTCGGCCGCGCGAGAGCGAGCCAGTGGCCGTTCCCCTCGTGCTCGAGCAGCAGCACCTCTCCCTTCGGCCGCTCGATCCGGATCCGCGCGGGCACGACCTTCGTATCGTTGACGACGGCGAGCTCGCCGGACAGCTCGTCGGGCAGCTCGGCGAACGTGCGGTGTCGGACGTCGCCGCGCGAGCGGTCGAAGACGAGGAGCCGCGACGCGTCCCGCCGCTCCGCCGGGTGCTGGGCGATCAGCTCCGAGGGCAGGTCGTAGTCGAGCTCGGAGGTGTCCATCCGACGGCCAGCGTAGCCTCCTGCCCGTGGACGAGAAGACACTGGAACGGGCGAAGGCGCGCATCGCCGAGGCCGCGTCCGGACGGGTCGCGCCGGCCGAGCTCGAGGCAGCGCTGGAGCGCGCGCGCGCCCAGGTCGAGGCGCTCGCGGCCGCGGCGGCGGAGCTCGAGGGAACCCTTCCGGAGAAGGTCACCGCGGCGGTTCACGACGGCCTCCGGGCGGAGGTGCTTCCGGTCGGGCGCAACCTCGCCGAGATCCGCGGACTGCTCAACCAGGTGATCCGCCGGCTCGAGCGGCTCGAGGGCGACATGCTCGCCGAGCGGCACGCCCGCATCGACGATCTCGCGCTGCTCGTCGACCTCGTCTCGTCGGGGTGGAAGGGCGTGAGCGACCGGCTCGAGCGTCTCGAGCGGACGACGGACGCGCCGATCCACGCGCCGCTCGAAGCCGCCTAGCTAGAAGCCGCGGTTCGGGAGCACGAGCCGGAAGCGGCTCCCCTTGCCGACCTCGCTCTGGAGCTCGATCCTGCCGCCGAGTGCAATCGCGAGCTCGCGGGCGATCGGGAGCCCGAGCCCGGTGCCGCGGCCGTCGGTCGACCAGAACGGCCGGAAGATCCGCTCGCGCGCGTCGGCATCGATCCCGGGGCCTGTGTCGGCCACGTCGACCGTCACCGTCCCGTTGCTGCTCTGCAGCTCGAGGTCGATCCGGCCGCCGTCGGGCGTCCAGCGGAACGCGTTCGAGAGCAGGTTGGAGATGATCTGAAGGACGCGGTCGCCGTCCGACACGATCACGGGTGCGCCGTCCGACTCGGACGTGTACTCGATCCCGCGCTGGCGCGCCTCCTCGGAGAAGGTCGAGTACGCGCGCTCGAGCAACCGTCCCATGTCGACCTCTTCGGTGAGAACGGTGAAGCGGTGCGCGTCCAGCTTCGCGAGGTCGAGTACGTCGCCGACCAGGCGGCCGAGCCGCTCTGCCTCGTCGGAGACGATCAGGAGGGACGCGTCGATCGACTCCGGATCGGTGACCACGCCTTCGCGCAGCGCGGCGACGTGGCCGCGGATCGCGGTCAACGGCGTGCGCAGCTCGTGCGAGACCGACATCAGGAAGTTGCGCTCGCGCTCCTCCGCCTCGGCGAGCCGCGCGGTCATCTCGCGGAAGCGGTTGGCAAGGTGGCCGATCTCGCCGCCGCCCGGCACGTGCGGCACCTCGACGTCGTAGCGGCCCTTCGACACCTCGTCCGCGGCGGCGGAGAGCGCGAGGACGGGCTTCGTGATCCGCGCGGAGAGATAGAACGCGAGCCCGCCGACGACGACGAGGGCGACGAGGAACGCCAGCCCGAGCCTGGAGAGCAGGGTCAGCCACGTCTCGCGCAGCTCGGCCTTCGGCTTCGCCACGATCAGGTACGAGAACGTGACGCCGTTGTCGCCGCCGAGCCGGATCGGATAGGCGGCCGCGAGGAACGTGCGGTCCTCGCCCGGCGGGTCGAACTCGAACGTCTCGATCCGCCCGGACAGCTGGTGCGGCACCTGCTTCTGCGTCAGTCGGGTCAGGCCCGAGTCCTCACCCAGAGTGGGCGAGGCGAGCACGACCTCGTACAGCCGGTCACCGGTTGCCGCCTCGAGCTTCGCGGCAGCGAACGAGGGCGCGGCCTTGTCCTCGTCGATCGCGTTCACGGCCCACTCCGCGTAGAGATCCGCCAGGCCGCGAGCCTCCTGCCGCAGCTCCTTCAGCGTCTCGTTCCGGGTGTAGTCCTGGAAGAGCCGGAGCGCGATCAGGCTCGTGACGAGCCCGGAGAGCGCGATCCCCGCCAGGAAGAGCGCCGGCAGGCGAAAGCGCAGGGAGTTGAGCATCAGCGCTTGCGTCTACCGCGGCCGGTGCGGGGGCGCGCTCGGGGCCGACCTTGTAGCCGACGCCCCACACCGTCACGATCGGCGAAGCGTCGCCGAGCTTGCGGCGCAGCTGCCGGACGTGCACGTCGACGGTTCGCGTGTCGCCCGCGAACGTGTAGCCCCAGACGCGCTCGAGCAGCTGGTCGCGCGTGAGCACGAGACCGCGGTGGTCGAGCAGCTCCCAGAGCAGGTCGAACTCCTTCGGGGCGAGCTGGATCTCCTCGTCGCCGACCTTGACCTCGCGGCGGCCGGCGTTGATGACGAGGTCGCCGTGCCGCAGCTCCTCCTCCACGTCGCGCCGGCGCTCGGGCGCCGAGCGGCGGAGGACGCTCTTGACGCGGGCGACGAGCTCGCGCGGGTTGAAGGGCTTCGTCAGGTAGTCGTCGGCGCCGACCTCCAGCCCGATGATCTTGTCCACGTCCTCGTCGCGGGCGGTCAGCATCAGGATCGGCACGTCCGAGGTCTTGCGGACGCGTCGGCAGATCTCGATCCCGTCCAGGTCGGGGAGCATCAGATCGAGGATGATCAGCGCCGGCGGCTCGGCGGCGACCTGCGTCAGCGCAGCGCTGCCGGTGGTGACGGCGCGGACGTCGTAGCCCGCGTTCTTGAGGTACAACGAGACGAACGACGCGATCGACGCCTCGTCCTCGACGATCAGGACGGTCTGCGCGCCGGCGGCCATCAGCCCGAGCTCGAGTCGCTCTTGTCGGGCCGCTCCGGAGCACCGAGACGGAAGCGGACGCCGGGCTCGGGCAGCAACTCGCAGCTGGCGCGGCTCTTGCTGCAGTCGGCGCCGTTGAGCGAGTAGACGCCGGGCTCGATCGTGTCCCCCTCGATGAAGCCGGTGCCCTTGCCGACGACCGAGAGGTCGATCCCGCGGCCCTGGATCGAGATCCGGAAGCCGCCGCCGATCACGCGGAAACGGAGCCCTGCGCCGCGGTAGCGGATGCTGCCGTCGGCGAGGAAGAGGTCGGGCTGGTCGGCGCCGGTGACGACCGGGAAGTTGGCGTCGCCGGGGTTCTTGTCGAAGACGACGATCGTGCCGCGATCGAGCCGGCCGATGACGCCGCCGCGGGCGTCGAGACTCACTTTGCCGCGGCCGTCCTCGACCGAGAGCGTTCCCTCGCCGGCGTCCACCGCCGAAACGGCGGCGACGGGCACCAGAAGCGCGAGCAGCGCCAGGCAGAGAGACGTTTTCCGCATGGATCGCAGTATCCGCACGGTGAGTGTGCCGACGGTCAGGTTCATGTAAGGAAATTGTAAGCAGCCCGGCACGCTCCGCATAGCCCTAGATTTACCCGGATGAGCGAGATCTCAGACTTCGGCGTCATCGTGCTGATCGTCGCCGCCGGGGTCTCGCTCGCGCTCCTCGGGCGGGCGATCACGGAGCGGCTGGCGATTCCGAGCGCGGCGCTCTTCCTCGTCGCGGCCGCCGCGGCGTCGGACCTGTTCCCCGAGCTCGGGGACTCGATCACGTTCGTGACCGTCGAGCGGATCGGGGTCGTCGCCCTGATCGTGATCCTCTTCGACGGCGGACTCGACATCGGCTGGCGCCGCTTCCGCGCGGCGGCGGTGCCGATCCTGTCGCTGGGGATTCTGGGAACGTTCGCGTCCGCCGCACTGATCGCCGCGGCCGCCCACTACCTGTTCGATCTCTCGTGGATCACGAGCGGCCTGATCGGCGCCGCCCTCGCCCCCACGGATCCGGCCGTGACCTTCTCCGTCCTCGGCGGCCGCGAGATCCGCGGGCGCACCGGGACGATCCTCAAGGGCGAGTCGGGCGCCAACGACCCCGTCGGGATCGCGCTGATGATCGGGATGATCGAGCTCGCGACGACGGACGACGGCACCTTCTGGACGGTGGTGGAGGAGTTCGCGATCGAGATGGTCGGCGGCGTCGCCGTCGGCGCGGTCGGCGCCGCACTGCTCGTGCCGCTCGTGCGCCGCATGCGGCTCCCCTCCCCGGCCCTCTACCCGCTGTGGATGCTCGCTGCCGCAGGCCTCGTCTACGGCGCTGCGACGCTCGTCCACGGCTCCGGCTTCCTCGCCGTCTTCGTCGCCGGAATCCTGCTCGGCGACCGGCCGCTGCCCCACAGGCGGGAGGTGGACGGGCTTCCTCTCCTCGCTCGGCAGCCTCGCGGAGATCGCGATGTTCGTCGCGCTCGGCCTGACGATCGACCTGACGGAGCTCTTCGAGACCGACGCGTGGATCGAGGGGCTCGTGCTGGCTGCACTGCTGGCGTTCCTGATCCGCCCACTCGTCGTCGGCGCGCTGCTCCTGCCGGTCCGGCTCGATCGAGGCGAGCGGCTGTTCGTGATGTGGAGCGGGCTGAAGGGAGCGGTGCCGATCCTGCTCGCGTCGCTCGCGATCATCGGCGGCGTCGACGACGGTCAGGAGATCTACGGGATCGTCTTCGTCGTCGTCCTCTTCTCGGTGCTCGTCCAGGGATCGCTCGTGCCGGTCGTCGCCGAGCGGCTCGGCGTGCCGATGGAACGTCAGTCCGAGTCGTAGGTGTAGAAGCCGCGGCCGGACTTGCGCCCGAGCAGTCCGGCGTTCCGCATCGCGACGAGTCGCGGCGGAGGCGCCATCCGCGGCTCGCGCGTCTTCTCGTAGAGCGCTTCCGACGCGTGGACGTGCACGTCGATCCCGACGAGGTCGACGAGGGTGCACGGCCCCATCGGCCAGCCGGCACCGTTGCGCATCCCGGTATCGAGGTCCTCCGGTGTCACCCGCGCCTCGTCGAGGACGCGGATGCAGTCGTTCAGGAGCGGGATCAGGACGCGGTTGACGACGAAGCCGGGGGTGTCGTGGCAGCGGATCGGCGTCTTCCCGATCCGCCCGCCGAACGCGAACGCCGTCTCGAAGGGCTCGTCCTCGGTCAGCTCGGCGCGGACGATCTCGACGAGCGGCATCAGCGGCGCCGGGTTGAAGAAGTGCATGCCGACGACGCGGCCGGGCTTCGAGGTGGCGGCGGCGATCTCGGTCACCGAGAGCGCGGACGTGTTCGTCGCGAGCACCGCGTCGGGCCTGCAGATGCGGTCGAGCTCGGCGAAGAGCTCCTGCTTCGGGCCGAGCTCCTCGACGATCGCCTCGATCACGAGGTCGCAGTCCGCGAAGTCCTCCAGCTCGGTCGTGAGCGTGAGCCGGCCGACCGCCTCGTCGCGGGCAGCCTGCTCCAGCTGCCCTTTCTCGACCTTGCGGGTCAGGAAATGCCCGATCCGGCCGTGTGCCTTCTCGGCGAGCTCGAGCGTCACCTCACGGCCGACCGTCGGCACGCCCGCCTCGACGCAGAGCTGCGCGATTCCGGCGCCCATGGCGCCGAGGCCGACGACCCCGACTCTCCGGATCTCCGCCATCGGCGGCCGATCCTACAGACGGGTGCTACAGCCGGCGGTCGTCGAGCCGCGAGTCGGCGCCGTACCGAACGGCCAGTGGGCCGACGGCGACGATGAAGAGAAGAACGATCACGTAGGTCATGCCCACATGATCGGCAACTTGCGCGATTAGGGCAAATCGAGGTAATGTTCGATTCGATCATGGAACCTGATCGTTGGCTCGGGGTCGAGGTGCGCCATTTCGCGGCGCTCGAGGCGGTCGCGCGCGAGGGCTCGTTCGGCCGCGCGGCGGCGTCGCTCGGCTACACGCAGTCGGCGATCAGCCAGCAGATCCAGACACTCGAGCGTCTCGTCGGCGAGCGCCTGCTCGAGCGGCCGGCGGCCCGCGGGCCGTCTCGCTCACCGAGGCGGGCAGGGTGCTGCTGCGCCACGCGGAGGCGATCGTCGCCCGCCTGCAGGCGGCCCAGGCCGACATGGCGGCGCTCGCGCAGGGCCACGGCGGCCGGCTCCGGGTCGGCACGTTCCAGAGCGTCGGCGCGCGCGTCCTTCCGGACGTGATGCGCCGCTTCGTCGCGGGGTGGCCGCAGGTCGAGCTCGAGCTGCGCGAGTCCCCCTCCGACGAGGAGCTGCTCCGGCTCGTCGAGCGCGGCGAGCTCGACCTCGCGTTCGCGATGCCGCCGCTCCTCGACGGGCCGTTCGAGTCGGTCGAGCTGCTCCGCGACCCCTACGTGATGCTCGTCCCGGCCGAGCACGAGCTCGCCTCACTGCCCCGCGCGAGCCTCGCCGACCTCGGTGACCTGACCCTGATCGGCAACCGGGCCTGTCGGAGCACCTCGCTCGCCGAGGACGAGCTGACGCAGCGCGGCGTCAGCGTCGACGTCGCCTTCCGGTCCGACGACAACGGGACCGTCCAGGGCCTCGTCGGCGCGGGGTTCGGGGCGGCGCTGGTGCCGCTGCTCACCGTCGACCGGAACGACGACCGCGTCCGCGTGCTCGAGCTCGACCCGGAGATCCCGCACCGCCGCATCTCGCTCGCGTGGCACCGCGACCGCCACCGCTCCCCGGCCGCCCGCGCCTTCGCGGAGGTCGCCGCCGCGGTGTGCGCCGACGTGGCGGAGCGGTTGGCTCCTACGCCCGTCTAGCAATCGCGGCACGCGCTGCTTCGAACCGCTCCTCGTCGAGTCGGATGTACGAGTGACGCCAGATCGAGCTCGGGAAGATCCCGACCTCCTCGGCCGGGATCGAGCGGTCGAGGTCGTCGAGCGCGACGAGCGGGCAGATCCCGAACGACCAGCGCCAGCGTTCGCGCTCCGGATCCGCCTCCGGATCCGACGTCACCTCGACGACGGCGAAGACCGCCTGCCAGACGCTGGCGTAACAGATCGCGAGATCGCCCTTCGCCACCGTCGGCCGCCGCGTCGACGCGTGCCGCTCCAGCGTGAAGCCGGTCGCGGGCAGCGGCCGGTCGCCGCGGCCCCGGACGAGCAGCCAGCGCTGCGTCAGATGCGCTCGATCACGGCCGCGATCGCCTGGCCGAAACCGATGCACATGCAGGCGATCCCGTAGCGCGCGTCGCGGCGCTCGAGCTCGTTCAGGAGGGTCGCGGTCACCCGGGCGCCCGTCGCGCCGAGCGGGTGGCCGAGCGAGATGCCGCCGCCGTTCGGGTTGATGTCCTCGAAACGGTCCTCGAGCCCCGCATCGTGGGCGAACTGGAGCACGACCGAGGCGAACGCCTCGTTGACCTCGACCACGGCGATGTCGTCCCAGGTCAGGCCTGCCTTCGCCAGCGCCTTCCGGCACGCCTCCGGGTTGCCGTGCAGCATCCGATAGGGGTCGACGCCGGAGAGGCCGAACGAGACGAAGCGGGCGCGCGGCTCGAGCCCGAGGCGCGAGGCGGCGCTCTCGCTCGTGACGAGCACCGCGGCGGCCCCGTCGACGATCTGGCTCGAGTTCCCTGCCGTGACCACGCCGTCGGGCAGGAAGGCCGGCTGCAGCGAGGCGAGCTTCTCGGCCGATGTGTCGCGCCGCGGCGCCTCGTCGACGGCGAAGAGGACGGCGGCGCCGGCCGCCCCCACCTCGACCGGGACGATCTCGTTCTCGAAGCGGCCCTCGTCGATCGCCGCGATCGCGCGGCGGTGCGACTCGAGCGAATACGCGTCCAGGGACTCGCGGGAGAGGTTCCACTCGGAGGCGACGGCCTCGGCCGAGATCCCCTGCGGGACGATCTGCCAGCGCTCGTGCAGCTTCTCGGAGAGGTCGCCGCCGTTCGAGCCCATCGGGACGCGCGACATCATCTCGACGCCGGCGGAGACGACGACGTCGAGCTGACCAGCCCAGATCGCGGTCGCAGCGTTGAAGTTCGTCTGCAGCGAGGAGCCGCACTGCCGGTCGACCGTCGTCCCGCAGACCGTCTCGGGCCAGCCGGCCACCATCGGCGCCATCCGGCCGATGTTCCAGCCCTGCTCGCCGATCTGGGTCACGCAGCCCATCTGGACGTCCTCGACCTCGGCCGGATCGAGGTCGTGGCGGCCGACGAGACCGTTCAGCACCTGACCCGCGAGCTCGTCGCCCCGCGTCGCCGCGAGCGAGCCGTTCCGGCGCCCGATCGGGCTGCGAACGGCGTCGACTATGTAGGCGTCGCTGCGCGTCACGCTGCGAATGTAGCGCGTAGGCTGCGGTCGAGGTGCGCACGCTCGCCGCCGCCGCGTTCACCGCCGCCGCCGCGCTTACCATCGCGGCTCCTGCTACCGCCGTGCCGCAGCTCGTCCGAATCGCGACGGCCACGGAGCCTGTTCACATCGCCGCCGCCCCGGGCGACTCGTCGGGTCTCTACATCGTTGAGAAGGCGGGCAACGTCCGTGTCCTCCGGGATGGCGTCCTGCAGCCGGTGCCGTTCCTGCAGCTCTCGGGCCTCTTCGCCGAGGGTGAGGGCGGCCTGCTCTCGATCGCCTTCGCCCCCGACTATGCGACCTCCGGTCTCGTCTACACGTACACGAGCACCGCCGACCTCCAGATCGAGATCGCCGAGTTCCGGCGTTCCGCCGCCGATCCGAACCGCGCCGACCCTGCCACCAGGCGACTCGTGCTCCGCATCCCGCATCCCGGCCACACGAACCACTGGGGCGGCCAGCTCCAGTTCGGGCCTGACGGCTTCCTCTACGCTGGGACCGGTGACGGCGGCGGCGGCAACGACCCCGCCGAGAACGCCGAGAACCTCGGCAGCCTGCTCGGCAAGCTGCTCCGCATCGACCCGCGCGGCGGTGAGCCCTATGCGATCCCGCCGGGCAATCCCTTCGTTGGTGTCGCGGGCGTGCAGCCGGAGATCTGGGCCTTCGGTCTCCGCAACCCGTGGCGCTTCTCATTCGACCGCGCGACCGGCGATCTCGCTCTCGCCGACGTCGGCCAGGGCGCCTGGGAGGAGGTCGACTTCGCGCCTCGCGGGCAGGGCGCGGGGGCGTTCTACGGCTGGGATGCCTTCGAGGGGACGGTGCGGATCCCGTCGGAGCCGCTGCCCGGCACCCCTCATGTGCCGCCGGTGCTCGTGCGGCCGCACTCGGAGGGCGACTGCTCGATCACGGGCGGCTACGTCGTCCGCGCGCCCGATCTGCCTTCACTCGCCGGGAGGTACGTACACGCGGACTTCTGCGTCGGCGTCGTGCGGTCGGCGCTGTTGCAGTTGGGCACGGCGCAGGGCGACGCTCCGATCGGGGTGACCGTCACCAACCCGTCGAGCTTCGGCGAGGACCTGGGCGGCTGCGTCTACGTCGTCTCGCTCCAGGGCGGCGTCTTCCGGCTGACCGAGAGCCCGGCTCCCGTCGTGCCGTGCGCGACGCCACCGCCCCCGCCTCCCACGCCAGCCCCCTCCCCACCTGCGACGGCGTCTCCCGCGCCGGCGCCGGCTGACACGACACCGCCCGAGACGACGATCGAGCGCGGCCCCGCGGCGCGCACGACGAACCGGCGCGTGACGATCGTCGCGGCGGCATCGGAGCAGGCGCGCTTCGAGTGCAGTCTGGATGGCAGCCCGTTTGCCCCGTGCGCGACTCCGTTTGCAACGCCGCCGCTTACAGAGGGGCCGCATCGCCTCGACCTAAGGGCCGTCGACGCGGCCGGAAACGTGGAGCCCTCAGCCGGCCTCGTGGGTCGTGGCGCGTGGATCTCGACCCGCTGCGCCGTTGGGACACGGAGGTGCTGCTCGGCCGGCTTGCCCGTGCGGTGCGCTCCGGGCGACGCATAGCGGCGCCGCTGGAGCCGCACGCTCCGGGGCGCATCTCCGTGCAGCTTCGGACCGTTCGAGGGCGGCTGCGTGGCCGCCGACACCGCTCGGGCTGCGTCCGGCCTCCGGATCGACCTCGGCCGGGCGCGCACGGCGCGACCGCTGGTCCTCACCGGACGCTTCGACAGGGTGTCGCTCACCCGCCGAGTCGGCCGTTAGCCGGCTCGCGAACTGGCCTAGACTCGCTGCATGACGACGACCGGAAACGAGCGTCGGCTCCTGATCGCCGGCGAGTGGGTCGAGACCGGCGACTGGGTCGAGGTGCGCTCGCCCTACTCCGGCGACGTGGTCGGGCGCGTGGCGAAGGCCGGCAAGGCGGAGGCGCGTCGCGCCGTCGACGCGGCCGAGGCGGCGATGCGGCAGCCGCTCCCGGCCCACAAGCGAGCCGAGATCCTCGTCCGGGTCGCCGGTCAACTCGGCCGCCGCCACGAGGAGGTCGCGCACACGATCGCGGCCGAGGCCGGCAAGCCGCTGAAGGCAGCCCGAGTCGAGGCCTCGCGGGCGATGTCGACCTTCACGTTCTCGGCCGTCGAGGCACGCAAGCTCGCGAGGCGAGCTGGTGCCGATGGACGCGTCGCAGGCCGGCACCGGCAAGCTCGCGTTCACGCTGCGCGAGCCGATCGGGGTCGTCGGAGCGATCTCGCCGTTCAACTTCCCGCTCAACCTCGTCGCACACAAGATCGGTCCGGCGCTCGCGGCCGGCTGCGCCGTCGTCCTGAAGCCGGCGTCGCAGACGCCCTTCTCGGCGCTCCTGCTCGCCGAGCTGCTGACCGAGGCGGAGCTGCCGCCGGGGTGGCTGAACGTCGTCGTCGGGCCTGCTTCCGAGATCGGCGACGTGCTCGTCGAGGACGAGCGCGTCCGCGCGATCACCTTCACCGGCTCCGGCGAGGTCGGCTGGAAGCTCGCCGAGCGCGCGCCGCGCAAACGCGTGAAGCTCGAGCTCGGAAACGCGACGCCCGTGATCGTCGAGGCGGACGCCGACCTCGATGACGTCTCGACCCGGCTCGCGGCGAATGCGTTCTCCTTCGCCGGCCAGAGCTGCATCTCGGTCCAGCGCATCTACGTCCAGCGTGCCGCCTACGACGATCTGCTCGCCCGTTTCCTCCCCAAGGTCGAGGCGCTCGTCGTCGGCGACCCGCTCGACGAGGCCACCGACGTGGGCCCGCTGATCGACGAGGGGGCGCGCGACCGCGTGCTCGCGTGGATCGAGGAGGCGCGGGACGCCGGCGCGGAGGTCCTGACCGGCGGGACGCTCACCGAGGTTGGCGACGGAGCCGCGCTGATCAGGCCGACCGTGATCGCGAACGCGTCGCCCGGAGCTGCACGTCTCCCGCGAGGAGGTCTTCGGGCCGGTGTGCACGGTCACGCCCTACGACACGGTCGACGAGGCGATCGAGCTCGCGAACGGCACGCGGTACGGCCTCCAGGCCGGCATCTTCACGCGCGACCTGAAGGTCGCGCTCGACGCAGCTCGGCGGCTCGAGTTCGGCGGCGTCACCGTCAACGAGGCGCCCACGTTCCGGGCCGACCAGATGCCGTACGGCGGCGTGAAGGACTCGGGCAACACGCGCGAAGGCCCGGCGTACGCGGTGCGCGAGCTGACCGAGGAGCGGCTCGTCGTCATCGAGCTCTGACCGGGTTATGCCGCGCCGCAGCGGCGGAATAGCGCTCCGAGGCCGCTAGTACACTCGCGCGCGTGCCGCGTCTTCCAACCCTGCACGGGCTCCTGCGCCGGGGCTCGTCTCGCCCGCGTCGCCGTCCGGCGCCGCCCGCGAGCGAACTGCGTCGCGAGCGACGGGCCCTCCTTCGCCTGCGCGAGGAAAAGCTGCGCGACCTGGGCGGGCTCTCACTCGAGATGTACCGGCGCGACCGCTTCCGGGAGGACCTGCTGCTCGAGCGCTGCGCCCAGCTGATCGGGCTCGAGGCGCGGATCCACGAGTTGGACGTCCTCCTCGGCACGGCGCAGCCCACAGCCGGGGTTCCGAAGACCGCCCGCTGCGAGTGCGGTGCCCCACTCCTGTGGGGCTCGCGCTTCTGCGCCACGTGCGGCCGGCCCGTCGCGGAGACGGCGGGCGCGAAGTGAGCGCCGAGGGAGCGACCCGCTGCCCGCGCTGCGGGACCGCGGCCGAGGCAGGTCAGGAGTACTGCCTCGAGTGCGGCGGCAGGCTCGGACGGGAGCCCGCACCCGGCGGCGCGTCGACGGCCGTCACCGACCGCTCCGAATGGTCCGGGGCGTGGATCCTTCCGGCCCTGCTCGGGCTCGTGATCGCGATCCTCGGCACGGGCGCCGCGATCGTGATCTCGGGCGACGGCGAGGAGCCGAGCGCGATCCCGACCGCAACGGGCGGCAGCCTGACCGTCACCGGGGGCACGCCGACGCTGACCGCGCCCGAGCCGACCACAGCCGCGACGACCGCCGCCGCCACGACCTCGCCGGCGACGCCGACCGCCCCGCCCCCGCCCGTGAACCCCGCTGCGATCACGTGGCCACGCGACCGCCGGGGCTGGACGATCGTTCTCCTCTCACTCCCGCAATCGAACGGGCGAGACGCCGCCGGCGCCCAGGCGAAGAAGGCCCGCGACGGCGGCCTGCGCCGGGTGGGCGTGCTCGATTCGTCCCGCTACGCGAGCCTCCACCCCGGCTACTACGTCGTCTTCCACGGCGTCTTCGACAGCGAGGCGGAAGCGTCGTCCGCGCTCCAACGGGCCCGCGCGGTCTTCCCAACCGCCTATCAACGTGAGATTGTCCCGTAGCGCAGAGGTGTAAGGACGTCGGCGACGGGGCACAGCCCCACGCAACGGCCTTCGCGAAACGCTGTTTCGTTGGCCTTGCAGCAAACTTATGTCAGCGACTTTGTAACAGCCCGGAGAGTCCGTATACTTGGTGTCGACCACCCCGCCGAGACCCCGTTTTCGGCCTGACTACTGGACAAACAGGGAGCGATGACCGCCCAGATGGAAGCCCAACTCGTGCAGCTGCAGGCTTGTATGTATCAGTATTCGAGAGCGATCTACCGCTCGATCAAGGATCTGATCGATCCCTATGCAGAGCCCGCCGTCCAGCTCGAGTCGCGGAGGTCAGTGCTCGAGCAGTGCGAGCAGACGATGGAGCGGCTCGCGGCCGACCCCCACTACTTCGCGAAGCCGGACCGGGCGCTCTTCCAGGACATTCGCCGCTTCTTCCCCATCACGGCGCAGGCGCAGGTCGCCTGGGCGGTCAAGGAGGGTGTCGGCGCCGCGGTCACGTTCATCGAGGAGCAGCTCGAGTCGGGAGCGCTCGACGGCGGTGTCGCCCGCTGCCGGGCGACGACGCGGAAGGGCAAGCCCTGCCAGCGGACGCCGCTTCCCGAGCGTGACTACTGCCCGTCGCACCAGCACCTCGAGCGTTCGCTCGCAGCGGCCTAGGCTCCAGGCTCAGTCGATAGAGTCGTGCGGCCGATGTCGCACGACACCGACAAGCTGATCCGACAGCTCTCGCTGGTCGCCTTCCTGATGGCGGAGCGCCGGCCGCTCACCGCGCGCGACGTGAAGGGCAACGTCGAGGGCTACTCGGAGATGTCCGACGAGGCGTTCGCGCGCCGCTTCTACTCCGACCGCGCAGAGCTGATCGCGCTCGGCGTCCCCCTTCACTCCCAGCGGGACGAGTTCACCGGCGAGGAGCTGTACACGCTCCGCTCGGAGAACTACTTCCTCGACGAGCTCGAGCTCGACGACGACGAGCTCGCGGCGCTTCAGACGGCGCTGTACATGCTCGAAGGGACGTTTGCGTATGCCGAGCCGCTCAGGCTCGCGCTCCAGAACCTCGCCCTCGGCCGGCCCGGCTTCGACGACGCGCCGACCGAGACGGCGGCGAGCGTCCAGGTGCGCGACCCCGACTACTCCCCCGAGATGGCAGGCCGGCTCTCGAAGCTCGAGTCGGCGATCTCGAAGCAGCGCACGATCAAGTTCAGCTACTGGTCGCCGCGCCGCGACCGGGTGCGCGAGCGGACGCTGAACCCGTATGCGCTCCGGCGCGACCGCGGCACCTGGTACGTCGTCGGCCACGATCTCGACAACGACGACGTGCGCACGTTCCGCGTCTCGCGCATCCGCAGTGACATCCGCTTCGCGACACGCCGCGAGCGCGACTTCAGGCTTCCCGCCGACTTCGACATCGACGCCTACCGCGTCGGCGAGGACTGGCAGCACGGGCCGGTCCAGGGCACCGCGAAGGTCGAGGTCACCGGCGACACGGCCTGGTGGGTCCACCGGACGCTGCGCGAGGCCGGAGCCCTCACCGACGGTGTCTTCGAGACGGAGTACGCGGCGATCGAGCCGCTCGCCGGCTGGGTTCTCCGCCAGAACGGCCGGGCCGTGCCGCTCGAGCCGGAGGAGCTGCGCGCCGCCTGCGCCGAGGGGCTCCAGCGCGTTCGCGAGGCGCACGAGGCGGAGCCGCCGAAGCTGGCGCGCGAGAAGGCAATGGAGGCGAGCCACGACGGGGCCGAGCGGCCGGCGCCGCCGGTCGCGCCCGAGCGGTTCGGCGTCCTCCAGGCGCTGCTCGCCTACCTCCTGGCCGCCTGCGGCGAGGGCCGCGACGCGAGGCTCGACGCCGACGACCTGGCCACGCGCTTCCACATCCCGCGAGAGGAGCTCCAGGACCACCTCTCGCTGCTCAACCTCGTCAACTTCGGCGGCGGCTGCTACACGGTCTACGCCGAGCTCGAGGGCGACACGGTGCGCGTGGACAAGGAGCTGTACGGCGACGTCTTCCGCCTGGCGCCCCGCCTGACGCCGCTCGAAGCGCGGGCGATCCGCCTGGCTCTCGACATCGTCGGCCCGTCGATCGCGGCGCAGGTGCACACGCCGCTCGACCGCGTGCGCAAGAAGCTCGCGGACACGTTCGGCCAGTTCGAGGAGCATCAGACACCGGTCGCACAGGCGGAGCTCGACGAGGAGGAGCTCGTCGCGACCCTCTCGCGCGGGATCGCCGAGCGGCGCGTCGTCGCGATCGACTACCTCAAGGAAGGCGAGGAGACGCCGTCCGAGCGGGTCGTCGAGCCGTACACGTTCGAGCGCGTGCTCCCGAACTGGATCATCCACACCTGGGACCGCACCTCCGAGGGCGAGCGCTCGTTCCGGCTCGACCGGATGCGCTCCGCCCGTGTCACCGACGAGACGTTCGAGCCTCGCGACGGCTTCGACCCGCACTTCCTCGAGGACGCCCACCAGGTGCGCGTCCGCTACGCCAAGCCGGTCGCGCGCTACCGCGTCGAACGCGGCGCCACGCGGCTGACGGACGGCTCGGCACTCGCGACGCTCCGGGTCGGCACACAGGACTGGCTGATCAGCGAGATCCTGGCCGACCGGGGGGACGCCGTCGTGCTCGAGCCCGCCGACGTGCGACCCGCGATCGCGAAGCGGGCGGCGAAGCTCGTGAAGGAGCTGCGCCTCTCCCGGGTGAAACTACCCGGCTGATCCGCGAGCCTCTGGGCCGCGGGCCGCCCTTGAAGGGATCAACCTGCGGGAAGACGCAGCGTGAAGACGGCTCCCTCTCCGGGGATCGACTCGACGTCGAGCGAGCCCCCGTGGGCCTCGGCGAACGAGCGCGAGAGAAAGAGCCCGAGGCCGGTTCCCGGCTTCGCCGAGCCTCCGGCGCGGCCGAACTTCTCGAAGATCTGCTCGTGGTGCTCCTGCCGGATGCCCGGCCCGCTGTCCCGGACGCTCACGACGAGGTGGCCGTCGTCCGTGCCAGCGGCGACCTGCACCTCTCCGCCCGACTCCGAGTACTTGATCGCGTTCGAGATCAGGTTGTCGACCAGCTGCCGCAGCCGGTCGGCGTCGCCCCGGACACGCGGCAATCCCCGCGGCACGTTGGCGGTCAGATGCACCTCGTCCTGGCCGATCTCGGCCGCGGCGACGGAGTCGCGCAGCACCTCGGCCAGGTCGACATCCGCGAAGCGGTAGCCGAACGTGCCGGCTTCGATCCGCGATGTGTCCAGCACGTCCCCCACGAGCGCCGACAGGCGGGACGTCTCGTCCGCGATCACGGCGAGGAACGCCTCCCGTTGCTCCGGACGGAGCTCCCGCCAGCGTGCCTGCAGTGTCCGGGCCGAGCCGATCACAGCCGCCATCGGAGAACGGAGCTCGTGCGACACGAGCGAGACGAAGTCGGCGCGGAGCGCCGACAGTCGCCGCAGCTCCTCGACGGTCGCCCGCTCCGCCTCGTAGGTGCGGAGGTTCTGGACCGCGGTCGCGACGAGCCGCGCCAGCAGCGTCACGAGCCCGATCTCCTCCTCCCGGAACGACCCGGCCTCCGTTCGCGAGAGCGCGAGCGCCCCGATCGACCGGGTCCCGAGCTGGAGCGGTGCGAGCACCCGGGCTCGGAGCCCGAGTGCGACGAGCTCCGCCTCCTCCGGGTACGGCTGCTCTGAGATGTCCTCGCGGTAGACGGTGCGTCCCTCGGCGATCACCTGCTCGAGGATCGGGCCGGGAACCGGGATCGCCGTCCCTGGTTCCAAGTACTCCTCGGCCCCTCGTCCCGCGGTCGCCATCACCCGGGCGCCGCCGCCCTCCGCCAGCAGGATCGCGGCCCGGTCGAACGGGAGCAGGCTGCGCAACTCGCGCACGAAGGCGGCGAAGGCGTCGTCGAGGTCGAGCGACGAGCCGAGCGCACGCGCCACCCGGCTCGTGGCCTCGAGGAGGTCGACCCGGCGTCCGAGCTCGTCGCGGAGCCGCTCCGCCTCCGCCGCACGTTCCTCAGCGTCGTGCGCCTGGCCCCGCTCCATGTCGACGAGCCGGCCCACAACGGCGCCCCCCGCGAGCGCAACGATCACCCTGAGCACGAGTGCGTCGTAACGGATCGGCACGCCGAACTCTTCGTTCCGCCACACCTCGAGCGCGACCAGGATCGGCAGAGTGGCGGCGGCCGTGATCAGGCCGCCGAGCAGCCGGAAGAAGATTGCCGCCTCGAGGACGACGAGGAAGAGCAGCGTCCGGAGCGGCTGCCCGGGCTCCCAGGCGTAGACGAACATCAGCGCTGACGTCAGCGCCAGGTCGGTGACCACGCTCAGCCCTGCGAGGTAGCGCAAGCGCGCGCGCCAGCGGTAGCAGAGCACGATCAGGCCAAGGGCCATGCCGAGCTGAATCCCGAGCAGCGTCCACGCGGCCTGCTCGTAGCCGGGCGTCGGGAAGTCGTCCCGGTCGATCAGGAGCTTCATCAGCGCCAGCGGGACGAGCGCGAGCCGGACGTAGGACAGGCTTCGGATCAGCGTCACGCGCCGCTCCGCTCGTCGATCCGCGCGAGCGCCCACGCCGCGTGCTCGCGGAGCATGGGGTCGCCGTCGTCGGCATAGGCCGCGACCGCGTCGCGCTCGCGCGCGCCGCCGACGTTCCCCGCGGCGACGAGCGCATTTCGTCGCAGCCAACGCGGGTCGTTCCGTGGCACGTACAGGCGGTCGTAGCGGCCGACGAGCTCGGCTCCGTCGCCCTCGAGCCACTCGACGAGCGACACGGCCGGCTCCGCCCCGGCCGGCGCCGCGGGTTCCAGTGCGCCGCTTCTCGACGCCGCGGTTCCACGGGCAGACGTCCTGGCAGATGTCGCAGCCGTAGACGAAGGCGCCGAGCTGCGGGCGGAACTCGGCCGGGATCGGGGCCGGCGCCTGCGTCCAGTAGGAGAGGCACTTCGTGGAGTCGAGCGTGCCGGGCTCGTCGAGCGCGCCGGTCGGGCACGCGTCGATGCAGAGCGTGCACGAGCCGCAGCCGGCGTCGAGCGGCCCGGACGGCTCGACCGCCTGGTCGCTGACGAGCGTCCCGAGGACGACCCAGGATCCGTGCCGCCGCGTGATCGCAAGCGTGTTCTTGCCGTAGAAGGCGACGCCCGCCCGGGCCGCGCCCTCGCGGTCGACGTGGTCGTTCTCGTCCACGAGCACGCGGTACGAGCCGCCAAGGCGGCGGCCGAGCGCGTCCAGCTTCTCGCGGAGCTCGGCGTAGCGGTCGGACCAGGTGTACCGCGCGAGCGCGCCCTCACCGGGCCCGAGGGCCGGCTTCGTCCGCCCAGTAGCAGAGGGCGGCGGAGACGACCGTGCGCGCGCCCGGGAGGAGCTGCTCCGGGTGACAGGAGACCTCGGGCCGGCGCGTCGTGAAGCCCATCGAGGCGAAGAGACCTCGCCGTTTCCGCTCCCGGATGTGGCGCTCCGTCTCCTCATAGGGGGTGGCCGGCGCGGCGCCGACCGCGTCGAGCCCGAGCTCTGCGCCCAGCCGGGTCAGCTCGGCAGCCGTCATGACAGGATTGTGCCCGTGCAGGCGATTCGGATCCATGAAGACGGAGGACCGGAAGTACTCAGGTACGAGGAGGCTCCCGATCCGGTCCCGCAGCCCGGGGAGGTGCTCGTCTCGCTGCGCGCCGCCTCCCTGAACCACCTCGACCTGTGGGTGCGCAAGGGGCTCCCGTCCGTGCCGAAGCCCCGCATCCTCGGCGCCGACGGTGCGGGGATCCGCGTCGACACCGGCGAACGAGTCGTGATCAACCCGGGGATCGAGCACGGCGCCGCGATCAGCGTGATCGGCGAGCACAGCGACGGCACCCACGCCGAGCTGATCGCCGTGCCCGAAGGAAACGTCTTCCCGCTCGACGACGCGATCTCGTTCGAGACCGCCGCGGCCTTCCCGCTCGTCTACGAGACGGCCTACCGGATGCTGGTGACGCGCGCCGGCCTCCAGGCCGGGGAATGGGTGCTGATCTGGGGGATCGGCGGCGGGGTTGCGACGGCGGCGTTCGAGATCGCCCGCGCGCTCGGCGCCAAGACGCTCGTCACTTCCGGCTCGGAGGCGAAGCTCGAGCGGGCGAGAGACTGGGGCGCGGACGTCGCCGTCCCCCACGCCGAGGCCGCAGCCGCCGCGAAGGAGCTCGGTGGGGTCGACCTCGTCGTCGAGACGGTCGGCGAGGCGACGTGGAAGGACTCCCTCGCCGCGGTCAAGCCGGGCGGACGCGTGGCCGTCTGCGGCGCCACGAGCGGGCCGAATCCACCTGCTCAGCTCCACCGCTTCTGGTGGAAGCAGCTGACGGTCTACGGCTCGACCATGGGCACGCGCGACGACTTCCTCGGCGCCTACGAGCTCGTCCGCTCGGGCCGCGCGCGCGTGCACGTGGACTCGACGTTCCCGCTGAGCGAGACCCGGGCTGCCCACGAGCGGCTCGAGCGCGGCGAGCAGCTCGGCAAGATCGTGCTGACGATCCCATGACGGCGGAGCCGGCAGGCCGCGCCCCGCTTCGCAAGCCGCGGCCCCAGTGACAGCTAGCCGGCGAGGCCGATCACGTACTGGCCGGCTCCCAGCGGGACGAAGCGCGCCGCGGCCATCACCACGAGCGCTCCGGCGACCAGCCGCGTGAGCCGCGAGCCAGCACATGGCTGCGCGCGATCGCGCGCGCGAATCCGAGAGCGCCGAGTGCAAAGCTGATTCCGCCGACCAAGAGCGACGGGAACGAACCATGGCATCAACTCGCGTTGCGCAGCCTCGGCGTCGCCGCCTGTTTCGACGGCCGCCAGCAGCGTGAACTCCATACCCGTGAGGATCGGCAGCAGCGCGCACCCGAAGACGATGAGGGAGCGCGAGAAACTCGAGCGTTGGTCGGCCGCGTCACGGAGATAGCTCCCGACGGCGACGAAGGCGGGTGCGAGAAGCGCGAATCCGAAGCCGATCAGAGATGCGCGCTCGCCCGGCGCGTCGGATCGGAGCGTCGCGGCCGTCAGCGAGCGCCGCCTCGTTCGTCCCGTTCGTGACGTCTGGGGTGGACGCGCATCCCGCCTGAACAGGACGACCGGAGCGACGGCCACGGTGGCTGCTCCGAACCGCCCCCTCGCAATCGGACCCTATCACGACCTCCTCGACGGACGCGAGACATTCTACCGAGGCACGCACCGCGGGCGCCTGTCCGCGCTCCCAGCGACAGGGCTCGGATCCCGACGCTGGGATGGTCAGCGCTCGGGCGCTCGTGCGCTGCAGGCGCCGCGGTCCGCTAGCCGAAGCCGAGGATGAACTTCGCGTCGTCGGACATCTTGTCCGGCGTCCACGGCGGGTCGAAGGTCAGCTCGACCTCGACCTCCTCGATCCCGTCGAGCGCTGCCGTCGCGTCGTGGATCGACTCCTGGATCATCGCCCCGGCGGGGCAGCCCATCGACGTGAGCGTGTGGATCACCTTCACCTTCGGGCCGTCGATCTCGACGTCGTAGAAGAGGCCGAGCTCGACGATGTCCATCCCGAGCTCCGGGTCCTCGACGGTGTGCAGCGCGTTGACGATCTCTTCGCGGTCGACCATTGCGGCCAGTCTAGCCAAGTAACAGTCTGTTACTTGGCCGAGGCAGAGGACGAGTGCTGGGCGAGTCCTCCACTGAAGCGCCCCGGCGTGCCTTGTAACAGACTGTTGCAAGGCTCAGCCGAGCAGGCGTACTTCTTCCTTTCGGTCGCGGGCGAAGAAGTGGATGCTCTCGGCGAAGCGGACCCAGTTGCAGCGCATGCACATCACGAGCGAGTGCGTCCGGGCGCTGTCGGTGAGGAAGCGGACGCCGCGGAGGAGGTCGCCGTTCGAGACGCCGGTCGCGACGACGATCACGTCCCCGGGGGCCAGGTCCTCGGAGGTGAAGACGCGGTTGACGTCGTCGATCCCGTACTCGGTCGCGGCCTCGATCTCCGCTCGCGTCGTCGGCCAGAGCTGCGCCTGGAGCTCTCCTCCGAGGCAGCGGAGCGCCGCGGCTGACAGCACCGCCTGACGCGTGCCGCCGATCCCGACGGCGATGTGGTCGTTCGTGCCGCGGATCGCGGCGGAGATCGACGCGGTCACGTCGCCGTCCTGGATCAGCTTGATCCGCGCGCCGGCGCCGCGGATCTCCTCGATCAGGTCGTGGTGGCGCGGGCGGTCGAGAACGAGGGCGGTGATGTCGTTCGCGTTGCGGCCGAACGCCTCGGCGACGGCGGCGACGTTCTCGGCAACCGGCTTCGTCAGGTCGATCCGGTCGCGGGCGCGAGGGCCGACAGCCATCCGGCGCATGTACATGTCGGGCAGCTTCAGGAGCGAATCCGGAGGGCCGACGGCGAGCATCGACATGGCGCCGGTCCCGCCGCGCGCGACGACGCCGCGCCCCTCGAGCGGATCGACGGCGAGGTCGAACGCCTCGCCGCCTGCACCGACTGCCGAGCCCATCGTCAGCGTGTCGCCGTCGTCGGGGCCGATCACGACGGTGCCGCTGATCGGCAGCTCGGTCAGGCCGGCGAGCATGGAGACCTCCGCGGCCTCTTCGGCCGCGTCCTGGTCGTCCCGGCCGAGCCAGCGCGCCCCGGCCAGCGCCGCCCACTCGGTCGCGCGCGCGAAGAGCGCGCAGGGGCAGACTTCGAGCGGGGTCTTGCTCACGACCTGATCATCCCCGAACCCCACGCGCCGCGCGCTCGGCTCGCTCGAGCACGAGGTTCATCACCGCGCCGACGGCATCCCGCTGCGACTCGTTCTCGACCACGGGCACGTCGTTCCGGTACGCACGTTCGAGCACGTACTCCTGGATCATCCGGATCTCGGGCATGCCCGCGATGTAGCGGTCGACCGGTCGGACGCCCTCGGAGTCGGCATCGCGGATCCAGAAGTGCGTGCGGTGGATCTCCTCGTCGTGGATCGCGAGCACGCACTGGACGACGAGCGCCCCCCGGAGCTCGGTCGTGATCATCCCCGGCACCAGGTGGACGCCCTCGAGCACCATCGACCAGCCCTCGTCGAGCGCCCGCTGGAGCGCCGCCTCGACGCCCGTGAGGACGTTCCGGGTCTGATCGAGGAAGCCGAGCAGCGCCGCGTCGCCGGACTCCTCCTCCTCAGCCTTCGTCAGGCCGAGGCCGGCCTCGAAGCTCGAGTAGTGGATCGACGGCATGAACTCCTTCGCGAAGAACGCGCGCATCGTCTGACGGACGAAGTCCGTGGACGTGACGCGGGTGATCCCGAGCCGGTAGGCGACTTCGGTCGCCACCGTCGACTTGCCGGTCCCGGTCCCCCCGCCGACGAGCAGGATCACCGGCAGGTCGAGCTCCTGGAGGTCGCGGTAGCGGCGCAGCTGGCGGATCGCGCGGGGGCCGCGCTCCGCGCCGAGGTAGTCGCTCGCCAGGTCGCGAAGGCGCTCGAGGTCGACCGAGACCTCGCCCCGCTGCGCGAGGTCGCTCTCCATCCGGCGCGCGAGCTCGTAGGCCTCGTCGTCGCGAAGCCCGATCGCCGTCAGGGTACGAGCCATCAAACCCTTCGAGTACGGCGAGTCGGCGCTGCCGAGGAAGTTGCGCTCGCCCTTGCGCTGCTCGCTCACGCGCACGCCTCCTCGGCAAGTCGAAGCAGCTCCGCGTCGAGGTCGTGCCCGTCCGCGGCGAGCACGTCGCTACCGGCGATGACGACCTCCACCCCGCGCTCGCTCGCCGCCTCGGCGACGACGTCGATGGCGGCCGCCTTCAGCTCGACGAGGAAGACCTCCGCGTCGACCCTGCTCCAGCTCGTGTCGCAGCGTCGCGCGGTCGGCAAGCGCGCCGGAGACGTGCACGACCTCTGCGCCGTACTCCTCGGCCAGGTGCGCGGCGAAGAGCGCGTGCGCGCTCTCGGGCGCGGCCGAGAAGAACGCGACCGTCCGGCCCTCGACGCCGGCAACGGGCCGTGGGCGCAGGACGGTCGGGATCACCATCGGGGCGAGCTCGAGCGCCCGCCCGTGCAACTCCTCCCAGCCGGTCCCGCGCTCGGCCATGGTCAGGATCACGAGGTCCGAGACGAGGTGGCGGTACTCGTTCAGGTAGCCGGTGGCGACGTCCGGATCGGTCGCGCCGTTGACGACGAGGATCCGTCGCCGCGTCTCGATCGGAGGAATGGCGGCGCCGCTGCCGTCGAAGAGCACGAGCTCCGGCCCGAGCCCGAGCGCCAGCTGCGCGCCCTCGCGGACGTTCGACACTGCGACCCGGCCGGCAAGCCCACCGGCGCAGCGGCGGCAACCGACGGTGGTCACGGGCGCAAGCGCGGCCGTCTCGAGGTAATCGGAGGCGGCGTGCCTACCGCTCCGCGAGAGCTCGAGCAGCGCACCGATGTCAGGAGGAACGTCTGCGACCTCGGGCTCCGGCGGCCCGCCCCGCCCCATCGCCACGACGACGACCTTCCGCTCCTGGGCGTACAACCGCGCAGCATGTGCCGTGATCGCTGTCTTGCCGACCCGCTTCCCCGTTCCGACGATCCCGATCGACGGGAGCGGGAACGGCTCGAGCTCCGGCGGGTCGAAGCGGAAGTCGGCGCCGACGTACGGCAGCCCGGCGGCGAGGACGCGGCTCGCGAGGCGGAAGCGCTCCTTCGGCCCGAGGACGGGCTCGTCCGAGAGGTCGACGACGAGCTCGGGGCGGTGCTCGGCGAGCGCCGAGTCCAGGTCGGCCGCGAGCTCGACGCCGTAGTCGGAGCCCTCGCGCAGCTTCTCGGTGCCACCGACGATGTGCGCCGCGACGAACTCGTAGGGCAGCTCCTCGAGCGCAGCGCGGACGACCGGCGCGTAGTGCTCGCCGTCGATGAGTGCGAGCGCCCTCACGCCCCCGGCCGCCTTCCGCTTCCGCCCGGCAGAGCCGGGCTCCGCGCAAGGCTGACGCCCCTCGGGGACGTGAGGAAGCGCATCACGACCGGGTGGTGACCTCGTCCTCGATCCGTCCCGTGTACTTCTCGTACTCGAAGGTGTCGAGCGAGAACTGGATGATCCGCTCCTGCCCGTGGAAGGGGTGCTTCCGCCACACGGCGACGTGGCTCCCCGACACCTCGACGACGTTGTAACAGGGCCGGGTGTTCCCGCGCAGGCGCAGCGAGGAGACGGTGCCGGTGTTGACGACGAAGAGGTTCTCGAGCTTCCAGGCGTACGGGACGTGTTTGTGCCCGGAGAGGACGAGGTGGACGCCGGCGCGCTGCAGGCACTCGATCGTGTCGCCGGCGTCGTAGATCACGTTCCGCTCCCGGCCCGTCCCCGGAACGGGCAGCAGGTGGTGGTGGCAGACGAAGATCCTCAGACGCGAGTGGCGC
>CAVSRW010000003.1:0-101202 GCA_963730405.1 uncultured Gaiellaceae bacterium
TCGTCACCTGTTCGAGCTGCTCGACGGCTTTCGCCACGCCCTAGTTGTATCGCACGCGCGTGACGCTCGAAACGAACGTTGACCGGTTTGAAATCCCTACGGTGGACCCGAGTGGAAGCAACACAAGGAGGACCCCCGATGCAGCCCGACTCGCTCTCACGCTTCGCCAGCGAGCGCCTGAAGGACGACCACGACGGCCTCCGGCCCGAGGACGACGGCACCGCCACGCTCGCGCCCGAGTCGATCACGATCCGGCCGCTGGGCGAGGAGGACGTCGCCGCCGTCGAACGGCTCGCCGCACTCGACGAGCGGCCGGTGCCGCCGGGCCCGCTCCTGCTCGCCGAGGTCGACGGAGCGGTCGAGGCCGCGGTCGGGGTCGCGGGCGGCGAGACGGTCGCGAACCCGTTCTCCGAGAGCGCGGGCGCGGTCTCGCTGCTCCACCTCCGCGCCGCGCAGCTGCGCGCGGCCTAGTAGCCGCCTACACTCGAGGCATGAAAGCGGAGTGGCAGGGCCGGATGGTCCAGGCCGCGGGCAAGTACGGCGAGCACGCGCCGATGGCCGCCGTCTGCTGCAACGCCTGCCGGACCTGCGCGACGACCAACATCGCGAGCCTTGCGCTCGCCGCCGTCGGCGGCGGAGCCGCTGGCCGCCTGGTCGGGCGTCAAGCGCCTCGCTCGGCGCAGCTAGCCGGCCGGGCGGCGGACGACCGAGAGCCCCCACGCCGTGCCCGACTCGAACAGCTCGTCGGGGTCGATGTCGTCACGCCAGCCGATGAAGTGCTTCTCGGGATCGTCCTCGGTCGAGCCGAAGACGGCGAGCCGCTCCTCCGGCGGCTGCTCCTCCCCGCGCTCGAGCTCCTCGAGCCGGCGCTCGGCCTCCTCGGCGGCCGGCCCCTCCATGTAGCCGCGCGGCATCAGCGCACCGCCCACGCGTGCTCGAACACGCGGTCGGTCACGGCGCGTCCGCGAGCAGCGCTTCCAGGTCGAGCGGGATGCTGACCATCGCGACGCCGCCGTTCGGGTCGAGCGGCCACTCCTCCCGCGGCCGGTCGCGGTAGAGCTCGACGCCGTTCCCGTCCGGGTCGTCGAGGTAGAGCGCCTCGCTCACGCCGTGGTCGGAGGCGCCCGTGAGCGGGATCCCGGCCGAGACGACGCGCCGCAGCGCGTCGGCCAGCTGCGCCCGGTCCGGATAGCGGATCGCAGTGTGGTAGAGACCCGTCGTCCCGGGCGGCGGCGGGGTGCCGCCGCGGCTCTCCCAGGTGTTCAGGCCGATGTGGTGGTGGTAGTCGCCGGCGGAGATGAACGCCGCCTGCTCGCCCATCCGCTGCTGCAGCTCGAAGCCGAGGACGCCGACGTAGAACGCCAACGCCCGCTCGATCTCGGCGACCTTGAGGTGGACGTGGCCGATGTCGACGCGCGGGTCGATCGCGGACATGCGGCGACGATAGCGGCCCGGCTACGGCCGGGTGAACCCGACGAGCTCCTCCCGACCGGTGTCGCCCTTCACCTTCAGCGCCAGCACCGGCCCGACGTCGCGGACGTAGAACTTGTGCTCGACGACGTCCGGCTCGAGCGGCGTCGTGTCCTCTGTCTCCAGCGCGCCGCTGAAGTCGCCGTACGGGACGGAGACGTCCGCATCGACGCTCAGCACCTCGGCCCGATCCTCGGCCTCGCCTGCGTAGTGCTCCTGGCGGTAGGTCATCCCGACCTCCGGCTCGGCCGGCAGGAGGATCCCGGGCAGAGCGCCGTCGACCCCGGCCTCCCAGGCGCCCGCATGACCGGCCGGCTTGCCGTCCTCGAACTCGGTCGTGTCCTCGCCGAAGTACCAGACGTTGCCGTCGTCGTCCTGGGCGTACCAGTCGAACGTGTCCTCGACCGGGACGCCGTCCTCGGTCACGAGGTCGTGGACGACGCGCGTCTCGACGCCCATCACGGTGCGGGTCCGGTCGGTGACGGTGACCTCGACTCGCTGGTCGCCCTCCTCGTAGACCCAGACCGTCCCCGGCTCCATCGGCCAGAAGGGATGGTCGATCTCGGGGCTGAACCGCGACGGCTCGATCTCGACCGGGTCGTCGCCCTGCGGCAGCGCCGTCTCCTCGTCGTCGCCGCCACGGCCGACGAGGGCGGCGACGACCAGGACGAGTGCCAGTCGCATGTGCTCATTGTCTCAAAACCCGGTTTAGCCCTCCGGCCGAGCGGGACACAACCGCCTCGTGGACTCGTGTTCCCACTGCGGCGGCCCCCTGCCCGAAGCCGCGACGTTCTGCCCCTCCTGCGGGCGACGCACGGACGCGCCGCCCACGGCCGAGCGGCGCGACGTGCCGATCGACGTGCAGCACGCCGAGCCGCGCTACTTCGGCGTCGGCACGCCGATCTTCGTCTTCTCGGCCGCCGTCGTGCTGCTCGTCGTGGGGATCGCCCTGCTCGTCGCCGGCTACCTCGCCGGCCTGGTCGCAGTCGTGCTCGCGATCTGCCTGCTGCCCGTGTTCCTCGCCGGCGCGCGCCGCTGGCCCGACTCGCCGATCGCCCGGCTCGGGATCGGCACCGCCGACCGCGTGCGCGACGAGACGAGCATCGCCGTCGAGTCGATCTCCGCGTGGTCGCGTGCCGGCCGGGACGTGGCCCGCCTGCGGAAGGAGCAGTTCCGGCTCCGTCGCGACCGCGATGCCAGGATCCGCCGGCTCGGCGTCTCGTTCTACTCCGACGACGGCCAGGCGGACACGCTGAAGGCGGAGGCGAAGGCGCTCGACGAGCGATTCGAGGCGAGCCGGCGGGAGCTTCAGGGCGCAATCGCGGGTGCGCGCCGCCAGACGCGCAAGGGGCGCGCGACCGTCGTCGCGACCGAGGTGATCAAGCCGGAGCCCGAGACCTCACCCGAGCCCGAGCCTGTCAGCGAGCTCGCGACCGAGCCGCCGGCCGAGGACGCGCCGCTGACGCGCGCCGAAGCCGTCGACGAGCCGAAGCCCGCCCCCAGGAGGAAGCGTCAGGCCCGCTCGAGGTAGGCGCAGCGGCGCCTGGGGCCCGGCATCGGCGACGGGCCGTGCCGGCGCACGACGTAGCGGCCGCCGTCGACCTCGACGACGTCGCCCGCCTCGGGAGCGACACCCTCCCGCTCGACGAGCGTGTAGCCGCTCGCGGCGGGGACGAAGAGCACGTGGGCGATCTCGCCCTTCGGCTCGGGGACCGACGTGGTCGTCTCCTCGAGCTGGAACTGGCGCTCGACGAGCTGGAGCACGGCCCGGTGCTCGCGGTTCATCTTCGCGATCTCGCCGACGCTCTCGGCCAATCGCCGCTCACGGGCGGCAAGCTGGCGGCGGAGCTCGGCGACGTCCGCCGCCGAGTCACCGGCGGGCGCGACGGCCTCGCTGAGGCTCTTCCGGAGCGACTCGACCTCGGGCTCGAGCTCGGCCGGCGCGGGCGATCGCGGCGTCCCGCTCCCCCGTGAGGGCGCGGACTGCCTCGTTCAGGCCCGACACCTGCGAGGCGAGCGCCTGGTCGTGGCCGGCCGCCTGGTCTCGAAGTGAAGTGAGCTCGGACTCGAGCTCGTGGACGCGGGCCTCGGCCGCGTCGCGCCGCTCGGCGAGCTCCTGAAGCTCGCCGCTCGTGTCGTCGTGGGGCTGGGAGCGGAGCTCGTCGAGCTCCGCCGCGAGCGCCTCTGCGCGAGTGCCGGCCGCATCGGCCTGCTCGCGAAGCTGGGCGAGATCGGTCTCGAGCGCCTGCGCACGCGCCTCGGCCTCGTCGCGCCGCTGGGCCAGCTCCTGCAGCTCGCCGCTCACGTCCTGTTGGGGCTGCGAGCGAAGCTCGTTCAGCTCGGCCTCGAGCGCCTGCCTGCTTTCCGCCGCCTCCGCGAGCCGAGCCTCGAGCTCGGTGACGCGCTCGGCAGCATGGTGCTGCGCCCGCTCGAGCTCGTCGCGCTGGACGACGGTCGCCTGCAATTGGCTCTCGAGCGCGCCGACGCGCTGCTCGACCTCGGCCGAGACACCGGCCTCGTGGGCCTGCGCGGCCTCGCTCAGACGGGCCTGAAGCTCGTTGAAGCTCTGTGCGAGCGAGTTCCGCTCGGTGAGGACTGCGTGCAGCTGCGACTCGAGCTCGGCGATCCGCTCGGTGCTCTCGGCCGCGGGCGGGAGCACGGGCTCGGGCTCCGGCTCGGGCGCAGGCGGCGCGGGTGCGGCCTCGACGGCGACCGCCTCGAGCTCCGGCTGGGGCTCGACGGCGAGCGGCTCGACCGGCATCGGCGCGGGAGCGGACGCTTCGGTCGGAGCGGCATCGGCGTCTGACGACTGGGCGAGGCGAAGGCCGGAGCCGAGCGGAGCAGGCTCGGGCGTGACCGGCTGCGGAGCAGGGGTGGGTGGGGTCGGCAGCAGCGGCGAGGGGGTCGGCTGCGCGCGGACCGGCGCACGGCCGGCCATCTCGCGGAGGCCGGCGCTCGTTCCGTACTCGGTGCGGAGGAGGCCGCCGTGCTGCTCGGCGAGCGCGTTGGCGACCGCGCCGGGCGAGGCGAAGCCGAGGTCGACGAGCACCTTGCCGAGCGGCGTGCCCGTCCGGTTCTGCTCTGCGAGGGCGTCCAGGAGCTGGGCTTCGGTCAGGAAGCCCTCGTCGACCATGATCTGGCCGAGCTGACGCCGGGTGTCGGGGGCCGGTTCCACGGTTCCCTTATCGGCCGGAGTCCGCTTTCGCTGAAGGGGTCTACGCACGCTCGCCCGCCAGGGTCCACAGAACGAAGGCGAGCCAGTGCACGCCGATCACATCCGTCTGGATCCCGAGTACGAGCACGGCCACGAGGGCCGCGCCGAGCCAGGGCTCGCGGCGGAGCAGGATCCGGACGAGCGCCACGTTCCAGGCGATGAACGCAAGCATCCCGAGCAGGCCGAGCTCGACGCCGAGCTCGGTGTAGGTCGACTCGCCCGCCTTGATCTCGGTGCCCGTCCGCTTCGCGGTCACGCCGGCGTTGCCGAGGCCGTACCCCTGCGGGTGCTCGAGCACGGTCTCCACGCCGTCGCGGAGGTTGTCGAGATGGCTGTCGAATGAGGACTCGCCCGTGTCGAAGGGGTCGCCGCTCGTCTCCTCCTCCTGCCCACCCGCGCGCTGGATCGCGAGCTCGGCCTGCGTGTAGCGCGTCTCCGGTGCGATGTCCTGGTAGGCGCGGACGAAGAAGAACGCCGCCGCGACGAAGACGGCGGCGGCCGCGACCGGCCACCAGCTGCGGAGCGCGTAGCCGAGCGCGACGAGCCCGACCGCGAGCGCCACGATCGACGTCCGCGAGTAGGTGAAGAGCAGCCCGAACGCGAGCAGCGCCGTCACGAGCGGAAGCCAGCGCGGCCCGCGCCGCCACGTCGCGGCGAGCAGGATCGCCGCGAGCAGGAGGTACGCCGTCGCGAGCGGGCTCAGGAAGGTCGAGACGAGCCGGCGCAGCGGCCGCTCGTCGCCCGGGTTGTAGACCCAGTTCTCCGGGAGGCCGGAGAGACCGCGGTAGTCGAGCCCGAGCTGCTCGCCGAACCAGCCGGGGACGCCCGAGTCGCGCCACGTCTGGAGCGAGATCGCGTAGATGTCGACGAGCCCCCAGGCGGCCACGACCGACGCGACGCCGAGGATCAGCCAGCCGACGACTCTGCGGTCGCGGGCGGTCAGCGTCAGGCCGCGGCCGAGGAAGTAGCAGGCGACCGGGGTGAGGTCGTGCCGGACGCCGTAGAGGATCCCGCGCTCCGAGGCGTCGCCGCCGAGCCAGTCCTGCGGGATCAGCGCGTAGAGAACGACGAGCGCCGCGTAGACGAGCGCAAGCCAGTCCGCCGACGTCGCCTTGAAGGGGATCCCGCGGCGGCGCCAGATCACCGCGCCCAGGGCGGCGGCGAGGAGCAGCTCCTTCCAGGCCGAGGCGATGTCGAGCGCGAGGCCACGGACGCCGCGCTCCCAGAGCGCGGCCATGAGGATGTTGTGGAAGGGCAGGACGACGATGAACGCGTACAGCGCCCAGCGCGGCAGGCGCTCAGTCATCGACGACGGCGACCAGTGTCAGCCCGAGGTTGACGATCCGCACCTCGCGCGGGAACAGGCGCGCGAACGCGCCCGGCCCGAGCAACCGGTTCCGCTTGGCCCACGGCTTCCGCGCGAGGTCGTATGCCCGGTGCGAGGCAGCGTCGGGGAGCCAGTGGACGAGCGGCAGCCGCGTGTGCACCTCGATCGGGAACCAGCGGTTCGGCGTCGTGATGAACGCGCGCCGCCCGACCCGGAGCACCTCGGCGACGAAGCGGCGCTGCTCGTCATCGCCTCCGACGTGCTCGACGACCGCGTTCGAGAAGACGACGTCGAAGGCGTCGTCCTCGAACGGCAGCTCGAGCGCGTTCCCCTGCACGTACCGCGCGGCCGGGTAGCTCGCCCGGAAGCGCGTCCCCTCGTGAAGCCCGAGAGCCGTCAGCCGCTCGGGCCAGGGGTACATGTCCTCGAAGAAGTTGAGCGTCTCGCAGCTGCCCTCGCCGGCGCTCAGCTCGCCGAAGGCGAAGTCGTCGACGCCGACGTCCAGCACCGTCGTCTCCGCGGTCGGGGCCATCGTCTCCATGAAGAGGCCGAACTTGCGCCGGCGCGAGCGCAACGAGATCCGGTCAGCGAGGCCCATCAGGGCGGAACAGTAAGGTGCGGGCCGGTGATCGAGGACGTCGTCAGACCGCGCGGCCCGTACCGGCTGCACCTGATGACGTACGGCCGGGAGCTCGAGCAGGCGCTGCCCGGCGGCCGCCGCGGGCAGGCGTGGCAGCGCAGGGACGGGCTCGTCCACTTGCGCGCCCCCGACGAGGAGAGCCTCTCGCTGCTCCGGTTCTGCCTCGCGCTGGACGCCGACACGAGCGAGTTCTCGCGCCGCTTCCGCAACGACGAACTGCTCGGCCTCTCGATCCGCCGGCTGCACGGGCTGCGGCCGCTCCGGCGGCCGACCGTCGCGCACGCGCTCCTGCGTGCGATCTGCGGGCAGCTGATCGAGGCGAGGCGGGCGCTGGCGATCGAGCGGGCGATCCTGCGCGCGATCGGCGACCCGGCGCCGACGCGGGACGTGATCGCGGCGCTCTCGCCGGCGGAGCTGCGCCGGCTCGGGCTGGCGACGCACCGCGCCTCGACGCTCGTCCGCGTCTGCCGCACGGTCGACCTGGAGCGCCTGCGCGGCCGGCCGATCGAGGCGGTCGAGGCACGGCTCCTGCGCGAGCGCGGGCTCGGGCCGTGGTCGCTCGGCGTGATCGCGCTCGAGGGGCTCGGCAGCTTCCGCCACGGTCTCGTCGGCGACCTCGGCCTCGTCAAGCTGTGCGCGGCGCTCTGGGGCCGCTGGGTCGAGATCTACGAGACGGCGGACCTGCTGGCGCCGTACGAGGAGTGGGCCGGGCTGGCGGGCCTGTACCTGATGCGTGGCTGGAGCGCCGGCCTCGTTCCGGGCGCGAACCCCGACCTCGCCCGGCTCGCTCGTTGCCGAGCGGCGTGACGCTGGCATAGGATCGCCTCGATGAGGCTCGGGCACAACTCCAAGATCGATCTGATCAAGGGCGTCCCGCTCTTCTCGGCCGCGTCGAAGCAGGAGCTGGCCGAGATCGCCTCGATCGCGGACGAGATCGACCTGCCCGAGGGCAAGGTGCTGATCAAGGAGGGTGATTCGGGCCGCGAGTTCTTCGTCCTCGTCGACGGGACGGCCGAGGTCGAGCGCGGCGGCAAGAAGGTGGCGTTGATCGGCCCCGGCGACTTCTTCGGCGAGATCGCGCTGATCTCGAAGACGCCGCGCAACGCCACGATCACGACGACGTCGGCCGTCCGGGCGCTCGTGATCACGGACCGCGCGTTCCGGACGCTGCTCGACCACGCGCCGCAGATCCAGATCGCCGTCCTCACCGCGCTCGCCGAGCGCCTCGCACCCACGACGCTCTAGCCGCCGCAGTGAAGGAGCGGATGCTGCGCGGCGAGCTCTACCACGCCGACGATCCGGAGATCGCCGCCGACCAGGCGCGCACCCAGGAACTGCTCGAGCGGTACAACGCCACGCCGCACGCCGAGCAGGCCGAGCGCGATCGGCTGCTGCGCGAGCTCGTCGGGGAGGTCGGCGAGGGCGTCGTGGTCCGGCCGCCGTTCTACTGCGACTACGGCACCTACATCTCGATCGGCGCCGGCACGTTCGTCAACTACGACTGCGTCATGCTCGATGTGGCGCCGATCCGGATCGGCGCCGCCTGCCAGGTGGCGACGAAGGTGCAGCTCCTGACCGCGACGCACCCTGTCGACCCGGAGCCGCGCCGGCTCGGCTGGGAGTCGGCGCTGCCGATCGAGATCGGCGACAACGTCTGGCTCGGCGGCGGGGCGATCGTCTGCCCTGGCGTGAAGATCGGCGACAACACCGTCGTCGGCGCGGGAGCCGTGGTCACGCGCGACCTGCCTGCGAACGTCGTCGCAGTCGGGAGTCCGGCCCGGGTCCTGCGCGAGATCGGCGAGGGCGACCGCGTCGACGTGCCGGACCTCGGCTAGCGCGCGGCCTAGACTTCGGCATGGCCGTCGACGAGCGGAAGATCGCGATCCTGGGCGCGGGGCAGATCGGCGAGGCGCTGATCGGCGGGCTGCTCTCCTCGGGCTGGCGGACGCCGGCGGAGCTGGCGGCTTCGACCCGCCGCGAGGAGCGCGCCGCGGAGCTGCGCGAGCGGCACGGGATCGAGGTGACGCTCTCGAGTGCGGAGGCCGCCGCCGGCGCCGCGCTCGTCGTGATCGCCGTCAAGCCGCAGGACATCGAGAGCCTGCTCGGCGAGATCGGCCCGCTGATCCAGCCGGAGCAGACCGTGCTCTCGATCGCGGCCGCGATCCCGACCGCGGCGATCGAGCGGCATCTCGACCGCGGCGTGCCGGTCGTGCGCGCGATGCCGAACACCCCGGCGGTCGTGCACGAGGGGATGGCCGGGATCTGCGCCGGCTCGCACGCGGGCGAGGAGCACCTGACCCTCGCGGAGGAGGCGCTGCGGCACCTCGGAGCCGTCGTCAGGGTCTCGGAGCCCTACATGGACGCGGTCACCGCAGTCTCGGGCTCCGGCCCCGCGTACTTCGCGCTCCTCGCCGAGGCGATGATCGAGGCCGGGATCCTGCTCGGCCTCTCCCGCGAGATCTCCACGCAGCTCGTCGTCCAGACGATGCTCGGCACCGCCAAGCAGCTGCGCGACCTCGGCATGCACCCCGTCGAGCTGCGCGAGATGGTCACCTCGCCGGGCGGGACGACGATCGCCGCGATCCGGGAGCTCGAGCAGGCGGGCGTCCGCGCCGCGTTCCTGAACGCGATCCAGGCCGCCATGGATCGCTCGCGCGAGCTCGCCCGTGGCGATTCGTAGGCTCCGCGGCGTCGCGATCCACATCGTCCAGGATCCGGAGCTGCTGGCCGCAGGGTGGCTGAGCCGCACGGCGGCCAGGAAGGGAAGCGTCGTCCTCTCCGGCGGCAGCACGGTCGGCAAGGCCTACGAGGCGGCGGCGGCGCTGCTCGAGGACTGGTCGGGCGCGCAGGCGTGGTTCGGCGACGAGCGGGCGGTGCCGCCCGACGACGAGCGCTCGAACCACCTGCTGGCGAAGGAGACGCTGTTCGACCGCGTCCGCGTCCCGCCCGAGGTGCACCGGATCAAGGGCGAGCTCGGCGCCGAGGCGGCGGCGGAGCTCTACGAGGAGGAGATCGTGGGCGCCAGGCTCGACCTGGCGCTGAACGGGATCGGCTCCGACGGTCACACCGCCTCGCTCTTCCCGAACGCGCCCGCGCTCGAGGAGCGCGAGCGGCGCGCAGTGGCCGCCGCGCCCGGGCTCGAGCCCTTCGTCGAACGGGTGACGCTGACGCCGCCGGTGTTCGCCGCGACGCGCCTTCTGATCTACCTCGTCACCGGCGAGTCGAAGGCGGAGGCCGTCCGCCGCGCGTTCATGGAGAAGCCGAGCCCGGAGACGCCGGCAAGCCTCGTCCGCGGACAGGAGACGATCGCGATCCTCGACGCGGCCGCCGCGTCCAAGCTCGACTAGGGGTAGCGGCGCGGGCCTGGGCCGTCCGGGACGAGCGGGCCGAGGCGGTGGCGGTTGCGGGCGACCAGGCGGTACGGCGCGCTCGCCGGGCTCCAGATCGATCCGTCGGGCCGCGCGACGTGCGCGCTCTCGTACCGCCGCTCCTCCGGAATCCGCGTCAGCAGCGCCAGCGCGTCCGGATCGTCGAACGGGAGCCACGCGTAGCGGCCGCGATCGAGCCGCGCGGCGACACGCGCCGCGAAGCGGCAGAAGCGTCAATTGCCGTCATACAGGATCACGGGTCTCGTCACGGCAGCAGCTCCGACTGGAGCTCGGCCGCCATCCCGCGCCTGCCGGCGAGCGCCTGGAGCACGAGCACCGTGTCCGCGACGGGCATGTCCTCGAGGTACTCGTCGCGCGTCTCGAACGACTCGAGCACCGTCTCGACCGCCTCGACGTAGCCGACGACGTCCTCGGCCGCGACGAAGGCCAGCGCATCGGCCACCTCGTTCGGGAACGTCTCGTGCGTGCGGGCGAAGTCGGCGTGGATGCGCACGTCGTCCCACTCGCCGAGCACCGCGTACGCGAGCGCGGCGGCGTAGCGGCCGATCGGCGACTCGGACTGCGCCGCACCCGCGTCCAGCGCCCAGCGCGCGTCCGACTCGGCGCCCTCCCAGTCGGCGGCGAGGAGCCGCGCCTTGATCGCGCCGATCGGGCGGCCCCAGCTCTCGGGCGGCGCGTGCTCCCAGCTCTCGCGGTAGCGCTCCGCCGCGCGGCTCAGCCAGTCGGCCCCGTCCCGTCCAGCCATCAACGCGGCGAGCCCCGCGGCGCCGGCGGCGTTCGCCATCCGCGTCAGCTGCCGCTGACGCGCATCGGGATCGCCGGGCAGACGGGCTTCGCCGTCCGCGTAGCGCTCTTGCGCGCGCTGCCCCAGTTCGTCCCAGTTCGGCACCCGCCCGAGGATAGGGGCTACCCGGCCGCCGAGAGTTCGGATATGCTTCGGCGAGCGCCGCTCGTCCGCTTCCGAGCAACAGCACGGGCGCGCAACTCCTGAGGAAAGCAGCACCACGATCTTCGTGCTGCGCAGATGTCAGAAGCGATACTCAACCCGACACTCACGTCGGACGCGGATGGCTTGAACGCCGACGCGCTCCGCGCGCAGGAATGGGCAGGCGAGCCGTTCCTCCACCCCGGCGAAGATCCGGCTGAAGCCCTCGCGCCCGGAACCGCCCGCCGCGCCGCGCTCGATGAAGCGCTCGCGGAGATGGGGAAGGGCTTGCGGACGCCGTCGTCGCCCTGGAAGGTGCGGTTCGGCCTCCTGCTCGGCCTCGAACGCGTCCTCTCGTCCAAGCCGCCGGCGACCGCGGCCGGCACGGAGCTGCGCAAGCACCAGATCGACGCGCTCGCCGGGATGCTGACCGAGCTGATCGCGGCGAACCAGCGCCAGGCCGAGGACATGAACGGGAACGGCCACGCGGAGCCCGAGCTCGACACGGAGGAGGCGGAGGAGGACGAGCTCGAAACGGTCGAGGACGCCGAGGCGGACGAGGAGCCGGAGTTCACGGGCGAGGATCCGGGTGCGGTCCGCCGCTATCGCTTCCGCCACCCGACAGCGTCGGGCAAGACGATCGCCGCCGCCGGCTTCGTCGAGGCGGCGCGGACGCTCGGGATCCTGATCCTCACCCACCGCCGCCTGCTCGTCTCCCAGTTCCAGCGCGACCTGACGACGGAGGGCTACGGCGAGCGCTTCGTCGACGCGATCGAGCGCGGACAGACGCCGCCGCGGCAGAACCCGATCACGATCCAGACCTACGCCTGGTTCGCGCGCCACGCCGACTCCGTCTCGCGCGACGCCTACCAGCTCGTGATCTGCGACGAGGCGCACACTGCCCTCGGCGAGAAGACGAGCGCGGCGATCCGGAGCTTCTCCGAGCCGATCTACATCGGCATGACCGCGACGGAGCAGCTGATCGCGAAGCAGGTCTCCGACGTCTTCCCGGCCTCGGTCGACGACCTCCCGCTCACCGACGCGGCGCGCCGCGGCCTGATCGCGCCGCTCCGCTGCCTGCGCGTGCCGCCCGCGGCGGCGATCAACGCGGTGCCGATCGTCGGCGGCGACTTCGAGGAGCGCGCGCTCGCGGCGGCCCTCGACCACCAGGCCCTGAACCAGGCAGCGGCGAGCCTCTACCGCGAGCGGTTCGACTCGACGCCGGGGATCGTCTACGCCGCCGGGGTCGACCACGCCTACAACCTCGCCCAGGAGTTCCGCGCGGCCGGGCTGAAGGCCGAAGCCGTCTCGGGGAGGACGCCGCCGGTCAAGCTCGCCGAGACGCTCGCGGCCTACGAGCGCGGCGAGCTCAACGTCCTGATCAACGCGATGCTGCTCGCCGAGGGGTGGAACTCGCCGCGCGCGACCGTCGTCATGCACCTCGCCCCGACGGCCTCGAAGCGCGTCTACCAGCAGCGGATCGGCCGGATCATGCGCACGCACCCGCGCAAGGAGGCCGGGATCGTCGTCGACTTCACGCCGAAGTCGGCCACGCACAACGACCGTGTCGTCTCGCTTCACTCGCTGCTCGAGTCGGACTTCTACCGCGAGGGCGCCCGCGTCACGCCGGCCCCACGCCGCCGCGTCCAGCGCCGCGCCCGCCGGCGCCTCTCGCCGGCGCCGTGGCTCGTCCCGGTCACCGCCGACGTCGCGCGCCGGCTCGCCGTGATCCAGCGCGAGTGGCAGCGGATCGACCCGAAGTTCCTCGACGAGGACGAGCAGCGCTACTGGGCGACCATCGCCGGGCGCCAGATCCGCTTCGACCAGCGAGCCGAGTTCGCGAAGAAGTTCACCGAGGCCCGCGCCTCGAAGCCCGCGCTCGAGACCTTCCTCTCCGTCTGCGCAGCCGAGAACCCGAACCGGCGCCTGCGGATGACCGCGCTCCAGGACCGCGTCTCGATGACGGTCGAGCGTGCCGACTTCGACGACCTCGTCACGCTCGTCAGCCAGGCGCCGCCATGGGAGAAGGACCGCGCCGCCGGCGTCCGGATCCTGCTGCGCGCGATCGGCGAGGGGAAGGCGAACGCCCCCGAGCAGATCCTCCAGCGCTGGACGTGGAAGCTCGCGAAGACGACCCGGAAGGTGCAGGACCGGCGTGCGAGCGCGGAGTTCCCGGAGGCGAAGCGCCTGCTCGGCGCGGTCGCCAACTCGCGCGGCCACCGGCACGAGGAGAACGTCCAGAAGCTGGTCCAGGTCGCGAAGGCGCTGCCGCTCGACGTCGGCGCCGCCCTGGTCGCCTCCTCCGAGGGCTACACGCCACGCGCGAACAACGCGCTCGATCGGGCCCGCGAGGAGCTCGGCGAGATCGCGGCGATCGCGAACGCGCTCGCCGACAACCTGCCCGCGCCGAAGGCTCCGTCGCGGAAGTCGCGGCGGCGGAAGCGGAAGAAGAAGTCCGGGGAGGGCCAGACGCAGACCGCGGCCGCGGAGTCCTCGAACGGCGCGAGCTCGGACGCGGTCTCCGAGGGGAAACCGAAGTCGAAGCCACGCCGCCGCCGGCGGCGCAGGCCGGCCGGGGGCGCCTCGGCCGACGGCGGCCGGCGCGCCGCCGAGCCGGCCGCCGCCGAACCACCGGCCGCCGAGTAGCGAAGGACCTCCGATGTTGCTCCTGCTCGCGGTCGGTTTCGTCGCGGGTCTCGTCACGGCGCTCTCGCCGTGCGTGCTCCCGGTGCTCCCGATCGTGCTCGCCGGGGGCGCCACCGGCCGGCGACCCCTCGCGATCGTTGCCGGGATCGTGCTCAGCTTCACGGTCTTCACGCTCTTCGCCGCCTGGGTGCTCGACCTGCTCGGCCTTCCCGAGGACGTCCTCCGCAATCTCGCGATCGCGCTCCTCTTCCTCGTCGCGCTGACGCTGCTCGTGCCCCAGGTGGGCGAGTGGCTCGCGCGGCCGCTCCAGTTCCTGACCCGGCGGAGCGGCAGTGATCTCGGCGGCGGCTTCCTGCTCGGAGCAAGCCTCGGGCTCGTCTTCGTCCCCTGCGCAGGCCCGGTGCTCGCCGCGGTGACGGTGATCGCCGCCCGTCGCGACGTCGGCCTCGACACCGTCCTGCTGACGCTCTCCTACGCGATCGGCGCCGCGGTTCCGATGCTCGCGATCGCCTTCGCCGGCCAGCGCGCCGCCCGGGCCTTCCGCGCCCACGTGGTGCTCGTACGCCGCGTCTCGGGCGTCCTCGTCGGGGGAGCCGCGCTCGCGATCGCCCTCGGCGCCGACCAGGAGCTGCAGACCGCGCTGCCCGGCTACACGGAGGCGCTGCAGGAGCGCTTCGAGCGCTCCGACGAAGCGAAGCGGGAGCTCCGCGAGCTCACCGGCGGCCGAGACCCGGTCGCGGCGGCCGGCTCGGGGGACGGCCTCGAGGACTACGGCCAGGCTCCCGACTTCCGTGGGATCGGGCGCTGGCTCAACTCGGAGCCGCTCACACTGGACGGGCTCCGGGGCCGGGTCGTCCTCGTCGACTTCTGGACGTACTCGTGCATCAACTGCCTCCGGACGCTCCCCTACCTGCGGGAGTGGGACGACCGTTACCGCGCTGCCGGCCTGACGATCGTCGGTGTCCACTCGCCCGAGTTCGCGTTCGAGCGGAAGGAGTCGAACGTGCGCGAGAACGTGCGCGAGCTGCGGCTGCGGTACCCGATCGCACTCGACAACGACTTCGCGACCTGGAGCGCCTGGCACAACCAGTACTGGCCGGCGAAGTACCTGCTCGACCGGAACGGGCACGTCCGCTATTTCCACTTCGGCGAAGGCGAGTACGCCGAGACGGAGCAGGCGATCCGCTCCTTGCTCGGCGACGCCGCGCCGGTTGCGTCCGGGCTCGCGGACGAGAGCCCGCGGGGCGCGGTGACGCCGGAGAGCTACCTCGGCTTCGCGCGGCTCGACCGCAACGGCGGCGACCCCATCGTCGAGGGCAAGGCCAGCACCTACGCGTTCCCGCTCGGCCTCGACGACAACGAGCTCGCGTTCGACGGTGACTGGACCGTCCAACGCGAGCGGGCTGTCGCCGGCCGCGGCGCCGGCCTGCGGCTCCGGTACCGCGCCGCGGACGTCTTCCTCGTCCTCACCGGCAGCGGCGCGGTCGAGGTGCTCGTCGACGGCAAGCCGGAGCGGACGGTGCGCGTCCGCGGCGACCGGCTCTACACGCTCGTCGACCGGCCGAAGAACGGCGAGCACCTGCTCGAGCTGCGCTTCGCCCCAGGGGTCGCGGCCTACGCATTCACGTTCGGGTAGGCCACAATCGACCCATGGTTGCGGTCCAGGACGCGGTCGTCGGCCGCGACGACGAGCGTGCGACAATCGACGCCTTCCTCGGCGCCGACGCGCCGGAGCCGCGCGCGCTCCTGATCGAAGGCGAGGCCGGGATCGGGAAGACGACGCTCTGGCGCGGCGCGGTCGAGTCGGCCGGGCGCCTCGGCTACCGAGTCCTCCAGGCTCAGCCGGCCGAGAGCGAGCGGCGGCTCTCCTACGCAGCGCTCGCCGACCTCGTCGGCGCCGCCTACGACGACGTCCGCGACGAGCTTCCCGAGCCGCAACGCGACGCGGTCGACGCAGCGCTCCTGCGCAGCTCCGGCACGGCCAACGCCCGCACGATCGGCAGCGCGCTCGGCTCGATGCTCGCGGCGCTCGCGCGCGAGGCGCCCGTCCTGGTCGCGATCGACGACGCGCAGTGGCTCGACCGCGCCTCGGCGCAGGGACTCGAGTTCGCCGCGCGCAGGCTCCCCACGGGCGTGCGGCTCCTGATCGCGCGACGGCCGGGGGGAGCGGCGCTCGACGCGGGTGCAATGGCGCGGATCGATCTCGGCCCGCTCTCGCTCGCCGCGCTGCACCACGTGCTCCGTGGCAACCTCGGGTCGGCGCCGCCGCGACCCACACTCGTCCGGATCGCCGAGACGGCCGGCGGCAACCCGTTCTTCGCGCTCGAGATCGCGCGGACGCTGGACGCGGCCGACGAGCTGGGCGGCCCTCTCCCCGTCCCGTCCTCGCTCCAGGCGCTCGTCGCCGGCCGGATCGCGGCCCTCTCGCCCGCCGCCCGGGAGGCAGCACTCGTCACCGCTGCGCTCTCGCGGCCGACGGTGCAGAGCGTCGGAGCCTCGCCCGAGGCGCTCGAGGAGGCGGAGGCGGCAGGCGTCCTCCTCGTCGAGCGCGACCGGATTCGCTTCACCCACCCGCTCCTCGCCTCCGTCGTCTACGGCGCGGCGCGGGGCGCGCGCCGGCTCGAGCTCCACCGGCGGCTGGCAGACCTCGTCGACGACCCGGAGCAGCGTGCGCAGCACCTCGCCCTCTGCACCACGGAGCCCGACGAGGCGACGGCCTCCGAGCTCGAGGACGCTGCCTCGAGCGCGGCGCGGCGCGGAGCGCAGGACGCCGCGGCCGACCTCTACCGAGCAGCGCACAGACTGAGCGACGAGCGCGATGTCGCCGCACGCGCCCGGCGGCTGTCCGGCGAGGCCGCCGCGCTCCACGCAGCAGGAACCCCGACCGGCGCCCGCGCGCTCGCCGAGGAGGCGGTGGCGCTCGCGCCACAGGGGGCGGAGCGCGCCGAGGCGCTGTTCCAGCTGAGCCAGATCGCCTGGGTCGAGCCGGGCGAGCTCGGGCCGCTCGACTGCCTGCGCCTGGCGCTCGACGAGGCGGGCGACGACCGCCAGCTCCGCGGCCGGATCCACTCGAAGCTCGGCATGTACTCCGACGGCGACCAGCCGACCGCTGTCGAGCACGCCGAGACGGCAGCGGCGCTCCTCGACGAGGATGCCGATCCCGCGTTGCTCGCCTACACGCTGCTGGCGCTCCTCTTCTTCGGCGCCCAGACCGGGCGCGGCGCCGACGAGGGGCTCCTGTCGCGGGCTCTCGAGCTCGAGCGTCGCGCCGGCGAGGACGGCGAGCGGAGCTCGCTTGTCCTGATCTGGCTCCAGTGCACGGACGCGTTCGAGCCGGCGCGGGAGCGCCACCGGCTCGAGGACGCGTGGTACCGCGAGCGGGGCGAGGAGATCTGGGTCGCGGAGAAGCGCGGGCATCTCGCCCTCGTCGAGTTCCGCGCGGGCAACTGGGCGCTCGCGCGCCGGCTGGTCGAGCAGAGCTGCGCGGAGCTCGAGCCGGTCGGCATGCAGGGACCGCTCGCAATGCCGCTCTGGGTGCGGGCGCGGCTCGATGCGTCCGAAGGCAGGATCGACGAGGCGCGGGGGACGCTCCTACCGCTCCTCGACGCAGCCCGTGGACGGCTCGGCGGCGCCTGGTTCACGACCTTCTACCTCGAGACGCTCGGCTTCGCCGCGCTGTCGGAGGGCGACCTGGACGGCGCCGACCGCGACTTCACGGAGCTCGAGGACCTGCTCGAGTCGATCGGCGTGACGGTTCCGCTCGCCGTCCGGACCGACGCCGACCACATCGAGGCTGTCGTCGGTCTCGGCGACATCCAGCGCGCAAGGTTGCTGCTCGACCGCTTCGAGCGGCGGCACGCGAGTGCGCCGAGGATCTGGACCGAGCAGGCGCTGCCGCGCGCGCGGGCGCTCGTCGCGGCCGCCGAGGGTGACGCGCGAGCGGCGCTCGCACTCCTCGAGGCGGCCCCGTCGCACCCGGAGCTGCCGTTCGACCTCGCGCGGAACCAACTCGTGCAGGGCTCGCTGCAGCGGCGCCTGAAGCAGAAGCGCGCCGCCGCTGCGTCGCTCGGCGAGGCGGGCGCGATCTTTGAGCGCCTCGGCGCCCCCGCCTGGGCGCGACGCGCGCACGACGAGCTGAGCCGGGTCGGCCTGCGCCGGGTCGACCCCCACGAGCTGACCGAGACCGAGCGGAGGATCGCCGTTCTCGCCGCCTCCGGGCTCACGAACCGCGAGGTCGCCCAGGCCGCGTTCGTAACCCCGAAGACCGTCGAGGCGAACCTCGTCCGCGTCTACCGCAAGCTCGGGATTCGCTCACGGGCCCAGCTCGGCGCCGCGATGTCGCGGGACGAGCGCACGCAGATGTAGGGAAACGCCCGATTCCCGCGTGGGCTCGGTGTCCTAGCCTCGGCCTGTGTACCTCGTCGAGCACTACCGCCCCGGCCTTTCGTCCGAGCGGCTCGCCGCCGCGGCGGCAGACGTGCGTGCGGCGGCGGCTGCCCTCGCGGCCGAGGGCCGCCCGATCGCCTATCTCCGCTCGACGATCGTGCCGGCAGACGAGTCCTATCTCTCGCTCTTCGAGGCCGGTTCGGAGGACGACGTTCGCGCGGCGTACGCGCGAGCCGGCATCCCCTACGAGCGCATCTCCGCGGCAGTCGCCGCGGAACCCGACCAGAAGGAGACACGATGAAGGGACGTATGAGGCTCGCACTCGCCGGGCTGCTCGCTCTCGCGGTCGCCGCGGGGACAGCCGCGCTCACCGGCGGCGCGAGCGCGACGCCGCCGGACCTGCTGCAGGCCGCGAAGGCCGCGGCGGCGAAGTACAACTCGGTCGAGCAGGCGGAGAAGGCGGGCTACGCGCTCGCCTCACCGTGCGTGGAGTCACCGGCCGGCGGCATGGGTTTCCACTACGAGAACGCCGAGCTGATGGCCGACGACCGGATCGACCCGGTGGAGCCGGAGATTCTCGTCTACGCCGCCCGGCCGAACGGAAAGCTGGAGCTCGTCGCGATCGAGTACTGGAAGCGGGACGCCGACGGCAGCCTGATGACGAGCGGCGACCGTCCGAGCGTCCACGGCCAGGCGTTCGACGGGCCGATGCCGGGGCACAGCCCGGTCATGCCGGTGCACTACGACCTGCACGTCTGGCTCTACGAGCCCAACGCGACCGGCACCTTCGCGCAGTTCAACCCGGCGATCGACTGCTGACCGTCCGTTAGGGTCGCGGGCATGGAGTACGTGCCCGCGGCCCAGCGGTACGAGCGGATGCAGTACCGGCGCAGCGGGCGCAGCGGGCTCCAGCTTCCGGCCGTCTCGCTCGGGCTCTGGAACAACTTCGGCGACGACAGGCCGCTCGACACCGCGCGCGAGATCCTCCGCCGTGCCTTCGACCTCGGCGTGATCCATTTCGACCTGGCCAACAACTACGGCCCTCCCTATGGCTCCGCCGAGCGGAACTTCGGGCTCCTCTTCCGCCAGGACTTCGTCCCCTTCCGCGACGAGCTCGTCCTCTCGACCAAGGCCGGCTACGACATGTGGCCGGGGCCGTACGGCGAGTGGGGCTCGCGCAAGTACCTGCTCTCGAGCCTCGACCAGTCGCTCGCCCGGATGCAGGTCGACTACGTCGACATCTTCTACTCGCACCGCTTCGACCCCGAGACGCCGCTCGAGGAGACGATGGGCGCACTTCATACGGCCGTTCAGCAGGGGAAGGCGCTCTACGTCGGCATCTCCTCGTACGGCCCCGAGAAGACGCGGGAGGCGGCGGCGATCATGCGCGCGCTCGGGACGCCGCTCGTGATCCACCAGCCCTCGTACTCGCTCCTGAACCGCTGGATCGAGCCCGAGCTGCTCGACGTGCTCGAGGACGAGGGTCTCGGCTGCATCGCGTTCTCGCCGCTCGCGCAGGGGCTCCTCACCGACCGGTATCTCGACGGGATCCCGGAGGGCTCGCGGGCGACCCGCGACCTCTCGCTGTCGCCGGAGCAGCTGACCGACGAGACGCTGGCCAAGGTGCGGGCGCTGAACGCGATCGCGCAGCGGCGCGGCCAGAGTCTCGCCCAGACGGCGATCGCGTGGGTGCTCCGCGATCCCCGCATGACCTCGGCGCTGATCGGGGCGAGCAGCGTCGCGCAGCTCGAGGCGAACGTCGCCGCACTCGACCGTCTCGACTTCGACGACGAGGAGCTCGCCGAGATCGACCGCTACGCGACCGACGCCGAGATCAACCTCTGGGCGCAGTCGAGCGAAGCCTGACGGTGGACGCGATCGAGGAGCTCGCACGCCAGCGCGTGCTGCCGGTGCTGCGCTGCGCCGATGCCGAGGACACGATCGCCACGGCGCGGGCGGCGAGCGCCGCGGGCTGCCGCGTCGTGGAGGTGACGATGTCGACGCCCGGCGCCGAGGCGGCGATCGAGCCGCTCGTCGCCGACGGGCTCGTCGTCGCGGTCGGCACAGTTCGCGACGCGGGCGACGTGCGGCGGCTGGCCGAGGCGGGAGCATCGCTCGTCGTCTCGTTCTGGAACCCGCCCGGTTTCGTCGCCGCCGCGGCCGCCGCAGGCATTCCCGCAATCCCGGGCGGCTTCACGACCCACGAGCTCGCGGCGGCGCATGCCGACGGGGCGGCGGCCGTGAAGCTCTTCCCGGCGTCGCTCGCCGGCCCGGGCTACCTGCCCGCCCTGCGGCCGCTGCTCCCCGACCTGCGCCTGCTGGTGACCGGCGGGATCGCACCGGACGGCGTCGGCGAGTGGCTCGAGGCGGGGGCGCTCGCCGTCGGGCTCGGTAGCAACCTCGGCACCGCCGCGACAGTCGGCGCGGACGAGGTCGAGCGACGCTGCCGCACCGCCCTCGCGGCTGCCTGACTACTGCTCGCGCGGGCGGTCGTCGCCGTTCTCGGCGTCGCGCTCACGCAGGAACCGAGTCAGCTCCGCGGCGAGCGAGTCGCCGGAGGGGATGTCCTCGTGCTCCTCGAGGTCGAGCTCGTCGGTGCGCCGCTCGAGCTCCGCCACGTAGGCCGCGGTCTCGTCGTCCGTGGAGACCGCCTCGGTCACCTGCTCGGCGTAGGACGTCTCCGCCTCCGCGAGCTCGGCCGTGTCGATCGGGACGTCGAGGAGCTGGCCGAGCCGGTCGCAGAGCGCCCGCGCAGCGCGCGGGCTCGGCGCCAGCGAGACGTAGTGCGGCACTGCGGCCCAGAGGCTCGCAGCCGGGATCCCCTCGCGGCGACAGACGTCCTGGAGCACGCCGACGATGCCCGTCGGCCCTTCGTAACGCGAGTGCTGAAGCCCGAGGCTCGCGACGAGCTCGGGATCGCTCGCGGCCCCGGTCACCGGCGCCGCCCGCGTGTGCGGGACGTCCGCCAGGAGCGAGCCGAGCGTGACGAGCAGCTCGACGTCGAGGTCGCGGGCGAGGTCGACGACGAGCCTGCTGAAGGTCTGCCAGCGGAGGCTCGGCTCGACCCCGAGCAGCAGCACGACGTCGCGCTCGGTTCCCGGGATCCGCGCGTGGTAGAAGGCGTTCTCGGGCCACTCGATCTTCCGCGTCAAGCCCTCCTCGAGCGAGACGTGCGGCCGGTTCGCCTGGAAGTCGATGAAGCCCTCCGGGTCGATGTCGGCGAAGCGCTCCGCCTCCCAGATGCGGGCGAGGTAGCCGGCAGCCAGCGTGGCCCCCTGACCGCCGTCGTTCCAGCCGCGGAACGCGGCAACCAGCGCGGGACGCTGCAGCGCGGGTCTGGCGACCATGCGCAGCTCGCTCATCGGGTCAGTGTACGCGGGGTGCGCCAGAGCGCGGCCACGAGCGCCACCGTCCAGGCCCAGACGAGCGCCGCCAGCGCCACGTGGATGAGCACGAGCCACCATGGCAGCTGATTCCGCCACTGCAGCTCGCCCACGAGCATCTGGACGAGCAGGAACCCGAGCAGAGCGCCCGCACCCGGCGCGAGCACGCCGGCGCGATCGCGGTTCCGGTACAGCCAGACGAGCAGGATCAGGAACGTGATCCCGAACACGGCCGTCGCCCGGACGTGGATGTGCACGGCGTCGAGCAGGTTCCAGAACCGCTCGATCTCGGCACTGTCCCCTGGGTGCGGCCCGGAGGCCGTGGAGAGCGTGCCCGTGACGACGAGGACCCCGCACGCGGCCGCGAGGACGAGCCCGAGCGAGCCGGAGCCAGCGCGGCGCCGGCGACGGGATGCGGCCGTGCGCGTTCCCCCACGCCTCGACGGCGACGACGGTTGCCGTCGCGAGGACGACGAGCGCGAGCAGGAAGTGGGTCGCGACCATCAGCGGATGCAGGTCGAGCCGGATCGTCAGCAGCCCGAGCGGGGCCTGCGCGATCGTGCCGAGGAACGTGATGCCCGCCAGCCACTTCACCCAGCGGCCGAGGCCCTGCGTGCGATACGCGAGGAACCAGGCTGCAAGCGAGAGCGCGATCGGGAAGAGCGCCATGACGCGGTTCCCGAACTCGATCGTGGAGTGCTCGTTGACGGCGGGGAAGAAGGCGCCTTCCTGGCAGCCGGGCCACGACTCGCACGCGAGCCCGGAGCCGGTCAGCCGCACCGCCGCGCCGGTGAGGACGATCAGGTAGAGCGAGATCGCGGACGCGAGGGCGAGCTTCGCGTACCGCGCCGGCGAGAGCTCGCGCCGGCGTACCTCGGCGGCGACCGTGTCCATGCTTCGAGTCTAGGCGGCGCCGTTCAGCCGCCGAGCTGGATGCGGCCGCGCAGCACGATCAGCACCGGGTCCTGCAGCGCAGCCAGGCGCCGGGTCGGGTCGCCGCGAACCGCGACGAGGTCGGCTGGGCTGCCGTCGGCGAGCCGACCGACACCCTCGAGCGGCAGCAGCTCGCCTGCCCGGCCGGTCGCCGCCCGCAGCGCCCCGATCGGCTCCAGTCCCGCGTCCGCAAGCAGCTCGAGCTCCTCCACGACGACGCCCCTGGGAATGCCCACCACGCCGTAGTCCGAGCCGTACAGCAGCGTCCCGCCGGCGCGCGCGAAGGCGGTCGCGTTCTCGACGCGGACCCGGGCAGCCGACCGACGAGCCCGATCACGTGCAGCGTCGCGACGATCTCCAGACCAGCGTCGGCGAGCGCGCGCATCGAGCCCGGGATCCTCGCCGCACGGCATGTGCGCCAGCTCGTCGACGCCGGCGGCGAGCGCCATCCGGGCGCCTCTCCCCTCCCCGACGTGCGCCGTCGCCCTGAGCTCGTGGGCGTGCGCCTCCTCCACGAGCGCGCGCAGGGTCGCGAATGTGATCACGGGGAAGCCGAACTGGAGCGAGACCTTGATCACGCCCGCGCCCCGGTCGGCGAGCGAGCGGACGTAGGCCCGCGCTCCCTCCGGATTCCGGACGACGTGGCCGACGTCGCTGCCGTGGATCGGAATCGGGTAGCCGCCGGGGGCGGTGATCAACGGGCCGGCAGCCACGACGCGCGGCTCGTGCGACGCCGCTTGCAACGGCAGGTTCCGGTCGTCCGTGCCCAGGTCGCGCACCGTCGTCACGACCGATCCGAGCTGGCCGAGGCCGAGCCCGTGCGTGTGCATGTCGATCAGCCCCGGTAGCAGCGTCGCGTCCGCGCAGCGCGATCGTGCGCTTCGCGTCGACGTCGACGTCGTCCCGGGCGCCCACGGCCACGATCTCGTCGCCGCGGACCGCGACGGCACCGTCCTGGATCATCCGCTCGCCGTCGAAGAGGCGCGGCGCCGTGATCAGCAGATCAGCCTGCTCGCGCTCGTTGCCGCAGCCGGCGAGCGCGGCGGCCGCGATCAGGACAGCGAGACCCCAGACCCCTCGACGACGCTTCCGATCCGGCACGCGAAGAGCTTCCGTGACGCGAGCTCGGCCTGCAAGACCGGTGCCTTGTCGGACGGCAGCGCCACGAGAAAGCCGCCGGACGTCTGCGGGTCGTAGGCGAGCGCGAGCACGTCCTCGGGCACGCCGTCTGCCTCGACGTGCGGGCCTGCGAAGTCGCGGTTGCGGCGGTCGCCGCCGGTGCGGATCCCGGCCGCGGCCTGCTCGAGCGCGCCCGGGAGGAACGGCAGCGCGCGCGCATCGAACTCCACCCTGACACCGCTCCTGTCGGCCAGCTCGTGCGCGTGGCCGAGGAGGCCGAACCCGGTCACGTCGGTGACCGCGTGCGGCTCGAACTGCCGCAGAGCGTCGGCGACGTCACGGCCGAGCTCGACCATCGATCGGGCAGCCGCCGCAAGACCCTCCTCGTGCCGCCTCCCCTCACGTGCGGCGTGGAGGAGCATCCCGGTGCCGAGCGGCTTCGTCAGCAGAAGCGCGTCCCCGGGCCGGGCACCGCTCTTCGACCAGAAGCCGTCCGGGTGCACGGTGCCGACGACGGCGAGGCCGTACTTCGGCTCCTCGTCGCGCAGCGTGTGTCCGCCGGCGAGCAGCGCCCCCGGCGGCTCGAACCTGCTCGTCGGCGGCGCCGAAGATCGCCGCGAGCGTCTCGTTCGGCAGGCTCTCGGGAAACGCGGCGATCGAGAGCGCGAGCAGCGGCGAGCCGCCCATCGCGAAGACGTCGTTGAGCGCGTTCGTGGCCGCGATCCGCCCGAACAGCGCCGGGTCGTCGACGAGCGGCGGAAAGAAGTCGACCGTGAACACGAGCGCCCGCTCGTCGTCGAGCTTGTAGACGGCGGCGTCGTCCGCCGGCGCGAGCCCGACGAGCAGATTCTCGGCCTCGGCCGGCACGAAGCCGCGCAGCAGCTCCTCGAGCCGCGCAGCCGGGTACTTCGCGGCGCAGCCGCCGCTCGTCGCGAGAGAGGTCAGGCTCGTGGCCACGGGTTCACGATACGCCTCGCGTCTTTTCCGGCGCGGCGCTCGCGTTCGCCGGAGGCCGGCTCCGCCGTCCGGGAGGCGAATGCGGCCGGGAAGACGCGACGGCGGCCGGGGAGCCGCCGTCGCACTCAGGGGAGAGGAGGAGCCTGGGTAATTGCGCCCACGTTCGCCGTTCCGGTACCGAGTCCTTGCGCGATTCTGAGATAGTCGAAACTCATGCGCTCGGCGCTGATCACAGGAGGTTCCTCGGGCATCGGGCTCGCGATCGCGGCCATGCTCCGCGACGAGGGGTTCGAGCTCACGCTCGCATCGCGCACCGCGGAGAAGGTCGAGGCCGCGGCGGCGGAGCTCGGCGCGACTGCGATCGCGGCGGACGTCTCGAAGGCGGAGGACTGCGAGCGGGTCGTCCGCGAGCATGTCGAACGCGCGGGCGGGCTCGACCTGCTCGTCAACTCGGCCGGGGTCGGGATCGCCGGCCGGGTCGAGGACGCGCAGCTGAAGCACATCGACCGCCAGCTCGCGATCAACCTCCGCGGCCTCGTGCTGGTCTCGCAGGCGGCGATCCCGCACCTTCGCGAGACGAAGGGTTGGATCGTCAACCTCGCCTCGATCGCCGGGACGCAGCCGGTGCCGATCCTGCCGATCTACGCGGCGACGAAGGCGGCCGTGATCTCGCTGACGCACTCGCTCAACGCCGACCTCGACGACGACGGTGTGCGCGCGATCGCGATCTGCCCCGGCTTCGTGGACACGCCGATGGCCGAGTACTCGGGCCTGTCCACCGAGGAGATGATCAGGCCCGAGGACTGCGCCGAGGTCGTCCGGATGTGCCTCCGGCTCAGCCCGCGCGCGCGGGTGCCCCAGGTCGTGATCGAACGCGTCGGCTCGAGCGGCAAGATCGCATAGCGCTAGAGGTCGCCCGGCGTCCGCAGGATGCGCCAGAGCTCGAAGAGGCCGAGCGCGACCGAGAGCGCGAACCCGATCAGTGCGACCGTGTCGTTGACGCGGGCCATCAGCGCCGACGCGACGAGCAGCGCGGAGATGATCATCGCCGCGCCCAGCCGGTTTGCGACCGAGCGCGCCACGTGCTCGAGCTCCTCCAGGCCCGTCGGCTGGATCCCGACCTTGAGGGTGCCGGTCTCCAGCCGTCCCGCCAGCTGGCCGACCCGCCGCGGCAGCCGCAGCAACGGCTCCGCCTGCGTGTAGGCGAGCGCGAGGAGGTTCGAGGGCTCGAGCCGCTGCTCCGTCTCGCGCAGCATCACCTCGACGCCGCCCTCCTCGAGCAGCTCGATCGGGTCGAGCTCCGGGTCGAGCGACCGCGCGACCGAGTCCGCCTGGGAGAGCGTCTTGCCCACGAGCGCGAAGCTCGTCGGCAGCGCGATCCCGTGAGCGAGCGCAATCCGCTGCAGGTCGGCCAGCGCCTCGCCCGCCTTGATCCCGGAGAGCGGGCGCCAGTGATAGCGCGGCAGCTTGCGGCGGAGCTCGTGGATGAACCCCGCCTCGTCCGACTTCAGTGTCGTCAGCGAGAGTCCGAGGATCTGGTCGCCGACGTCGTCGGCCCGGTTCTGCGCGAGCGCGAGCAGCAGGAGCCCGAGCGCCCGGCGGGTGTCGTCGTCGAGCCTTCCGATCAGGCCGAAGTCGATCAGCGCCAGCCGTCCGTCCTCGGTGAGGAGGATGTTCCCGCGGTGCGGGTCGGCGTGGTAGACGCCGTGCACGGTGATCTGCCGGACGTAGGCGCCGAAGAGCTCGCGCGCGAGCGTGGCGGCTCGCTCCGCTTCGAGGCCGTGGTCATCGGTCACACGCACGCCCGCGATCCTCTCCTGCACCAGCACTCGCTCCGTGACGTACGGGTGCACGACCGCCGGCACGACGACGTGCTCGTGGTCGCCGACGACCTCAGCGATCAGCTCCGATCCGTACGCCTCCTCGACGAAGTTCAGCTCGGCGGTGATGTGCGCCTCGAGCTCGTCGGCGAGCGCCGAGAGCTGCAGGAGCCGCGCGGTCTGGGAGCGCCCCTCCGCAAAGGACGTGAGCGAGCGGAGCAGCTCGAGGTCGAGCGCGACCTCCTCCTCGATCCCGGGTCGCCGCACCTTGACGACGACGTCGCGCCCGGTCCGGAGGAGCCCACCGTGAATCTGCGCGATCGAGGCGCACGCGAGCGGCTTCTCGTCGAGCCGGGCGAAGATCTCCAGCCCGATCTCCTCGTCGACGATCCCGCGAGCGACGTCGAACGGGAACGGCGCGACGTCGTCGACGAGCTGCTCGAGCTCCTCGATGTAGACGTCCGGAAGCAGGTCGGGCCGAGACGAGAGCAGTTGCCCGAGCTTGACGAAAGTGGTGCCGAGCTCTTCGAGCCCCTCACGAAAGGCCCGCGCGCCCTCGCGCGTCGCGGGCCGGTCGCCGACCGCGCCGACCTCGCCGAGGATGCGCAGCAGCTTGCCGCGGCGCGCGACACGTCCGACCTCGAGTGCGCGCCGGGTCCGGCGTCCTCTCCTGCCCATCCTCCGTGCTTGCCCGGCCCGAAAACGCCGGAAACGCCGGAAACGCCGCGCTCTAGCCGAGCTTGCCGACCGCGGCGTCGAGCTCCCGGACGGACACCGTCCCCTCGAAGCGGTCGCGGATCTTCCCGTCCGCCCCGACGACGAAGACCCACGGCTCGGAGGGCAGCTTCCACTCCTTCACCCAGCGGTTCTCGCCCTTCGCCGGGTCGTTGTCCTCGTAGATCTCGACGTGGATGAAGCGGATCCCGTCGCCCGCGTGCTTGCGCCGCACGTCACTGACCACGTCGACGACCGGGCCGCAGGTCCGGCTCGTGCAGTACTTGGGAGTCGCGAAGGCGACCACGAACGGGGACTTCGCCGCGAGCGCTTCCGCGACGGAACTCTCGTACAGCTTCCGGTCGGGTGTCGTCGAGGTCGTGAGCTGCTCCAGCGTCGACGTGCGGAGCGTCGGGGTCTTCGAGGAGACGGCCGGCGCACCGACGGCCGGCGCCGCCGTCTTCTCCTTCACGACGACGTTTCCCACCGCCTGGATCTTCCGGCCGCCCACCGGCTCGGCCAGGAGCCAGTACGTGCCCGGCTCGTCGAGCTCGAGGTTCGCGACGAAGACGGCGTCCGCCTCTCCCGGCTCGCTGCCCGAGACGCCGATCGGCTCCGAACGGGCCGTCGTCTGTGCGAACGGAACGGACTCGAGCCCGCGCGAGAGCCACACCTTCGCGGTGGGACGCGAGACGAGGCGACTCTGCCCGTCGACGACGAGAAAGGTGACGCGCACCTGGCCCGGCCCGAAGTCGGCTGAGCCGGGGACGATCGCGACGTCCTCGCCGGGAGCGCGCCACAGCGCCTCCAGCGTCGGGGCGTCCGGCTCCTCCTGCGCTGAGGAGGAGCCGCCGCAGCCTGCCGCGATGAAGCAGGCGGCTAGAGCGAGAACCGCGGCGATACGCACGCGGCGAGTCTAGCCAGGCCGTAAGGGGCTAGCAGCCGTCCGACCAGCTGAGGAAGCGACCGAGGGCCGCACCCCAGGAGGCGAAAAGGACGGACGCCGACAGAACGACGAACAGCAGGCGAGTCTTCATGTGCCTCCTCCTTTCTTAGAACCGCAGGTCCTGAAGGGCTTCGGCGGCATTCCGGTACAGCCGAGCTGCTTCAACATCCTCACCGCGCCGCGCGGCGAGGTCTCCCAACGCCACCCACGCACCTGCGCGGTGGCTGATCGACGAGAGCTGCTCGAAGGTCGCGTCGGCGGCGCGGAACGCTTGCTCCGCGTCGTCGAGGCGATCCCGCTCGAGCAGCGACCGGCCGAGCACGATCTGTGCCTGGCCGATCTCGTCGAGGAAGTCTTCGCGGCCTTCGAGCAGCCGCAGCGCCTCGCGCGCGTGCTCCTCCGCCGCATCCCACTCGCCGAGGCGCAGGTGCACCGTGGCGAGGCCGTTGACTGCCTGGCCGGCGTCTGCCTGCGAGTCGGCCTCGACCGCAACCGCGAACGACGCCTTCAGCTGCTCGATCGCGTCCTGCGGCTTCCCGAGCAGGAGGCTGAGGCCGCCGAGGTTGTTCAGCAGCCGGCCGACCGTGCGCTCGTCGTCGAGCTCCTGGAAGAGGCTCTTCGCCTTCTCCGCGTAGTTGCGCGCGAGCACCCAGTGGCCGGTGCGCTCGGCGACCAGCGAGGCCTGGAAGTAGGCGGCCGCCATCTTGCGGCGGTCGTCGACGCCCTCGGCGAGCTCGAGCGCGCGCTCGGCGTCCTCACGCGCAGCCTCGAAGTCGCGCTGCCGGCGATGGCAGCGGGAGCGCCAGTGGTAGATGTCCGACCGAAGTCCGTCGCACGGGAGATCCGAGCGCTCGGCGAGCGTGAGCGCCTCGTCGAGCAGCGCCACCGCCGTCGACGTGCTCGCACGCATGTAGCGGGCGACGCCGAGCCGGAAGACGATGTCGGCGCGGTCGACGTCGGAGAAGACGGAGCCCTCCGCGAGCGCGCGTGCGCCGTTGAGCAGGTCGGTCGCGGTGCGAACGTCGCCCTCCTGCAGGCGGGCCCAGGCCTCACCGGAACGGGTGCGGACGTCGAGCTCGACCGAGTTGGTCGCCGCGACGGCCTGGCGGACCTCGCCGTACGCCTCGACCGCCTCCTTGTAGCGGTACGCCTTGGACAGCGCCTCCGCACGGGCGAGCAGTGCCTCGACCCGGCTACGCTCATCCGTCGAGACGCCGCTCGAGAGGAACGCGGGGTCGACGTTCAGGCGCTGGGCCAGCCACTCGACCGTCTCGACGGTCGGGCGCGTCTTCCCGCGCTCGATCTGGCTGACGTACTCCTTCGAGAAGCGGTCTCCGGCGAGCTCGGTCTGCGTCAGCCCTGCGGCGACGCGAAGCAGGCGGAGCCGGTCGCCCAGGCGCGCGCCCGACGGGGCGGCGGCAGAGACGGTGCGGGGGGCAGCGGTGAACTCGGTCATGGCGACAGGAAACCTCGGTTCACGAAGTGAAGCGGGAATTGGAGTGACTCGCCTACCCCATTGCGGGGATCTTTCGGCTGATCGAGCGGAAGCAGGCGCACGGTCAAGTGAATCTACAGCAATTCACTTGACCGAGCTACTTGACTTTTTTGGACAGCGCCCTTACAGTGCGGCCAACTTGCACCGACCGACGCCAGGTTCGAGTGCAAGGGCGCGCCACCAAAAAGGCGACCGCCGCAACCGCAGGGCCGTGATCGAGCCGCAGGGTCACGTCACTCGGAGTGTCGCCCAGTGGCAGCTTGCCTCAAAGGAACGTCCCCGGAGCCGCAGCCGGGGACGTTTCATTTTCCGGCGCATGATCGAGCCATCCGCGGCAGCGGATGGCTCGATCGCGCGAAGACCCCTGAAGGGTCGGCCCGCCTCCCAAGACCAGTGGGATCGACCGCTCCGGCTTTGAGGTGTCGTTCCGCTTCTTAGCCGCTGCCGGTGAGCCAGCGGCGGCGTTCGGCGGCCATACGGCCGAAGTCGTCCGGGCCCAGGAGGCCGCCGAGGCGGTCGGCGAACGAGAGCAGGAGCGCAGCGCCGACGAAGATCCACGCCTCCGCGTCGGCATCGCGGTCGGCCGGGACGCCGCCCGCCGCCTGCGCACGGCGGACCGCGGCCGCGACGTAGTCGTGGACGTCGCGGAGCTGCTGTCGGAGGTAGTCGCGGATCCGCTCGTCCTCCTCGGCCTCGGTCAGCGCCTGGATCCAGAGCGTGACCGGCTTGACGCCGCCGGACGCGTGGAACTCACGTGACGCCTGGCCGATCGCGTTGATCGCCTCGCGGTCGCCGAGCTCCTCCAGCTTCGCGTCGAAGGCCGCCCGCAGGGCGGCCCAGGCCGACTCGAGGCAGGCGAGGTACAGGTCGCGCTTGGACGCGAAGTGGCGGTAGAGGATCGGCTCGGAGATCCCCGCCTCGCGGGCGATCTCCGCGGTCGTCGAGCCCCTGTAGCTGCCGCCGACGAAGACCCTGAGGGCCGCGTCGACGATCGCCTGCCGGCGCTCCGCGGCCGGTAGGCGCGTCTGTCCGATCGGGCTCATGCGGCGAGCTCCACGGGCGCCTCCTCGTGCGTCGGCTCATGGCGTACGAGCGCGAACGCGACGATCGAGCCGGCGAACGCGATCAGCGCCGCGACGAAGAGCGCCCGCTCGAAGCCCGCCATGAAGCCCTCGATCCCGGGCTTCCCGGATGCCTGGGCGGCGACGATCGCTCCCATCAGGGCGACGCCGATCGAGCCGCCGACCTGCCGCATCGCGTTCAGGACGGCCGCGCCGACGCCCGACTTGTGCACCGGGACGGCCCGGGTCGCCGCAGCAGCGGTCGGCGTCATCGCCAGCGCCATCCCGAGCCCGCCGGCGACGAAGCCCGGCAGCAGGTTCCAGAAGTCGGCATCGGTGCCGAGTTGCGAGAAGTAGAGCAGCTGGATCCCGAGCAGAACCATCCCGCCGGTCATCAGCCAGCGCGACCCGTACTTGTCGGACGTCTTCCCGGCGATCGGCGCGACGAGGATGATCAGGATCGTCATCGGCAGGAAGGCGGCGCCCGCCTCGACGGCCGAGTAGCCGAGCACGTTCTGCATGTAGAGCGAGACGAAGAAGAAGACGCCGAACATCGCGAGGGCGACGAGCAGCATCGCGACGTTCGCGCCCGTGTAGGTGCCGCTGCGGAAGAGGCTCAGATCGAGCATCGGCGAGCGGCGGCGCTTCTCGATCACGACGAACGAGGTCAGCGAGACGACCGCGACCGCGAACGAGCCGAGGATCAGGGCGGACGTCCAGCCGTGCTCGTTCGCCTCGATCAGGCCGTACGTGAGCGCGAAGAGGCCGAGCGCCGACGTCGCGAGGCCGGGCAGGTCGAGGCTCTCGTGCGTGTCGTCCTTCGACTCCGTGATCAGGAGGTAGCTGGCGACGATCGCGATCACGCCGACCGGCACGTTGACGAAGAAGATCCAGTGCCAGCTCAGATGCTCCGTCAGCAGGCCGCCGACGAGCGGGCCGATCGCGAGCGCGAGCGCCGAGACGCCGGCCCAGATCCCGATCGCCATCCCCCGCTGCCTCGGCGGGAAGGTGGCGGCGATGATCGAGAGCGTCGCCGGATTCATCAGCGCGGCGCCGGCGCCCTGGACGACGCGCGCCGCGATCAGCATCTCGCCGGAGTCGGCGAGGCCGCACCAGAGAGAGGCGCCGGTGAAGACGACGATCCCGACGACGAAGATCAGCCGGCGGCCGTAGGCGTCGGCGAGCTTGCCGCCGATGAGCATCAGCGCCGCGAAGGTGAGCGCGTAGCCCGTCACGATCCATTGGAGCTGGGAGAGGTCGGCGCCGAGATCCTCCTGGATCGCCGGCAGGGCCACGTTCACGACGGTGTTGTCGAGCATGATCATGAAGAGCCCGAACGAGACAGCCGCGAGCGTCCACCACTTGCGGCGTTCCTCTGAAAAGATTGAGAGAGCCATGAGAATCCCTTCGCGCGACGTTAGCGGGCACTAGGTTAGTGATCGCTAACGCGGACGTCAACTTCGCCTGGACGCCTTCGCCCGACCAGCTCGCCGCGGCCAACATCACCCGGCTCGCCCGCGTGCTCGGCTGCGACGACTACGCCTCGCTGCACCGCGTCTCGGTCGACGAGCCCGACCGCTTCTGGAGGGCGGTGGCGGGCGATCTCGAGCTCGCGCTCGCGCGACCGTGGGACCGCGTCCTCGACGACTCCCGCGGGCTCGAGTGGACGACGTGGTTCGAAGGCGCGCGCCTCAACGTCGCCCAGGCCTGCGTCCACATCTGGGCGGAGCGGACCCCGGACGCGGTCGCGGCCGTCTTCCGGACCGAGGACGGCGGACGCGACGAGTGGACGTTCGCGCGGATGTCCCAGGAGGTGCGACGGCTCGCGGAAGCACTCGCCTCCCTCGGCGTCGGCGCCGGCGACCGGGTCGCGGTCTACATGCCGATGGCGCCCGAGGCCGCAATCGCGTCGCACGCCTGCGCCCACATCGGCGCCGTGCAGGTGCCGATCTTCTCCGGCTTCGCCGCGCCCGCCGTCGTGCAGCGGCTGCAGGACTCCGAGGCGAGGGCCGTCATCACTGCCGACTACTCGCTTCGCCGCGGAACGCGCGTGCCGATGCGCGAGACGATCGCGGAGGCGCTGCGCGAGTCGCCGTCGGTCGAGCACGTCGTCGAGTGGTCGCGGGACGCCCGAGGCTGGAGCGTCGAGCTCGGGCCGGGCGAGCTCGAGGCGCTCGAGGTCGAGGCCGAGCACCCGTACCTGCTCGCCTACACATCCGGAACGACCGGCCGGCCGAAGGGCGCGCTGCACGTGCACGGCGGCTTCCTGCTCTCGATCGCGCGCGAGGCCGCGTACCAGGCGGACATCCGCGCCGGCGACCGCGTCCTCTTCGCGACCGACATGGGCTGGATCATGGGGCCGTGGACCGTCGTCGGGGCCGGCTCGCTCGGCGCCGCGGTCGTCTACATGGAGGGCGCCCCGGACCGCCCCGACGACCGGCTCTGGCAGCTGGTCGAGGAGGAGCAGGTGACGATGCTCGGCGTCTCGCCGACGCTGATCCGGGCCCTGATCCCGAAGGGCGTGCCCCGACAGGACCTCTCCTCGCTGCGGGCGATCACCACGACCGGCGAGCCCTGGAATGCGGGGCCCTACGACTGGCTGAACGAGCACGTCGCCGGCGGCGGCCGGATCCCGATCGTCAACATCTCCGGCGGCACCGAGGTCGGCGCCTGCTTCCTCTCGGTCGCGCTGACGGACCCGACGAAGCCGGTCTCGCTCGGGTTCCCCGCGCTCGGCCAGGCGATGGACGTCTACTCGCCGACCGGAGAGCCGCTGCGCGGCGAGGTGGGCGAGCTCGTCTGCACGCGCCCCTGGCCGGGGATGACACGCGGCGTCTGGGGCGACGACGAGCGCTACCTCGAGACCTACTGGCGCCGCTTTCCCGGCGTCTGGACGCACGGCGACTGGGCGTCGGTCGACGCCGACGGCTACTGGTTTCTCCACGGTCGCTCCGACGACACCCTCAACATCGCGGGCAAGCGGATCGGGCCCGCCGAGCTCGAGTCGGCCGCGCTCGACCACCCCTCGGTCGCCGAAGCGGCGGCGATCGGCGTCCCGCACGAGGTCAAGGGCGAGACCGCCTGGATCTTCGTCGCGTTGAAGCCGGGCGCCGAGGAGGACGCCGACGGGATCAAGGCCGCGGTCGCAGCCTCGCTCGGAAAGGCGTTCGCACCCGAGCGGATCCTGTTCGTCTCGGCACTGCCGAAGACGCGCTCGGCCAAGATCGTGCGCCGGGCGGTGCGCGCGAAGGCCCTCGGCGAGGATCCCGGCGACCTCTCGACCCTGGAGAACCCCGAGACCCTGGAGGAGATCGCCAATGCCGTCTAGAGCACTCATCACCGGAGGCGGACGCGGGATCGGCGCCGGAATCGCCCGCGAGCTGGCGGCCGACGGCTGGGAGGTCACCATCACGGGCCGCACGGCGGCGCAGGTCGAGGAGGTCGCTGCCGAGATCGGCGGCACGGCGGTCGTCGGCGACGTCTCGAAGCGCGAGGACGTCGAGCGGATGCTCGCCGAGGCAGGCCCGATCGACCTGCTCGTCGCGAACGCGGGCGTCGCGCTCTGGGAGGACTCCTGGGAGACCGACATCGACGAGTGGTGGCACGTCCTCGAGGTGAACGTGCTCGGCACCTACCTGACCTGCCGCCTCGCCCTGCCCGGGATGATCGAGCGCGGCGGCGGCCGCATCGTGATCACCGGCAGCGGCGCCTCATACCTCCCCGGATCGACGTCCGGCGCGTACAGCGCGAGCAAGGCGGCGGTCGGCCGCTTCGGCGAGGTGCTCGCCAACCAGGTCGCCGACGACAACGTCAAGGTCTTCGTGATCAGCCCCGGCCTCGTCCGGACCGAGATGACCGACCAGTTCGGCGACGACATGCCCTGGACGCCGCCGGAGCTGGCGCCGCGGCTCGTCCGCGAGCTCGCATCCGGACGCTTCGACCGGCTCTCGGGCCGCTACATCCACGCCGAGCACGACCCGCCCGACGAGCTCGAGCGGCGGATCGACCGGATCCTGGACGAGGATCTGAACGCGATCCGCATCCGCCGCGAGGCCTGATGCTCTACGGCCGGACGGTACGAGCCGATCAGCGAAAAGACGGGCAGCGGGCCGTTGCAACGACATGCTCTAAGGGAGACTTAGCATGGACCGCTTCACCGGCGGTTGCCTGTGCGGCAACGTCCGAATTGTGGCGTCGGGACTCCCATACCGGGTCGGCCTTTGTCACTGTCTCGACTGTCGCAAGCATCACGGAGCCCTTTTTCACGCTTCCGCGATCTTCCCTCGGGATGCGGTGACGATCGATGGCGAGACACGCGACTACGCCGGGCGGTTCTTCTGTCCCCGCTGCGGATCGTCCGTTTTCTCACGCAGCGCAGACGAAATCGAAGTGAACCTGGGCTCCCTGGATGCCCCTGACCAACTGAGGCCAACCTACGAGCTCTGGACCGTCCGTCGCGAGTCCTGGTTGCCGCCGTTTCCGCTCACGAGGCGATACGACCGCGATCGTGACGCCACGGATCGCTCTGAGGAGTAGGCCGACGAGCCGGCCTAGGACGCCTTCGGCGCGATCCAGGTCTGGCGCGCGGCGGCCAGCCGCTCCGCCGTCGGCGCCGAGGAGCGCCGTGCCGGCGTAGAGCTTGCGCCCGTCCTCGCCGAGCGGCCAGGCGACGACGACGCAATGCTCGCCCTCCTCGGGCAGGCGGCGGATCTCGGCGGCCATCCGGCCGAGCACGACCTCGCCGCGGCCCGGCCCGCCGACGGCGTACGCGCCGGAGCAGTCGATCGCGGCCCAGACGACCGCCGGCGAGACGTCATGCGCGATCCACGGCGCCGCGTGGAGGTCCGTCCCCGGAACGGAGCCGGGGTTGATGCAGAGGCCGTCGTGCGGCCGGACGCCGCAGGAGAAGCACTCCGAGAAGTTCTCGCCTGCGAAGCGGACGTGGCGGGTCGCAGCCTCCTCGGCCTCGGCGAACGTCACCGTTCCCGGCACGTCGACGGCGGGCACATCGGGACGCGCCTCGGCGATCAGCGCCTCGCCGTCGAGGAGCAGGACGCGATCATCCTGCTCGGTCACCGTCAGCGGGCGGTCGAGCGGCGGCGGCAGCCTCAGCGTCACCTCGGCCGGCCCGTCGACGAACGCCGCGAGAGCCCCCGCCGTGTAGCCGCCGTTGCCGGAGTGCAGCGGGCCGCGGTAGCGGCGCTCGATCGTGATGGTGTTTTCGCCTGAGAGTCGCAAACCGGTAGGATCGTCTCGATGCGGCTCGCCCTCGCCCAGATCAACGCGGTCGTCGGCGACCTGGACGGCAACCGCGAGCGCATTCTCGCCGCTCTCGCAGACGCGCGCTCGGAAAGCGCCGACATCGTGCTCCTGCCCGAGCTCGCAGTCACCGGCTACCCGCCCGAGGACCTGCTGCTGCGACCGGCTTTCGTCCGCGCGGCGGAGGACTCCCTGCGCGCGATCGCGGCCGAGACGAAGGGCCTGACCGCGCTCGTCGGAACGCCGTGGTTCGACCGCGACCTGTTCAACGCCTGCGCCGTGTGCTCGGACGGCGACTTGAAGGCGCTCTACCGCAAGCGCTTTCTCCCCAACTACGGCGTCTTCGACGAGGAGCGCTACTTCGCCTCGGGCCGGGAGCTGATCCTGCTCCGGCACGGCGAGATCCTCGTCGGGCCGACGATCTGCGAGGACATCTGGCAGCCGGGGCCGCCCGCCACCGATCTCGCGCTCGCCGGTGCCGAGCTGATCGTCAACCTCTCGGCCTCCCCGTACTTTGTCGGCAAGGCGGAGGACCGCGAGGAGATGCTCGTCACCCGGGCTCGCGACAACTCGGCCTATCTCGCTTTCTGCAACCTCGTCGGCGGCCAGGACGAGCTGCTCTTCGACGGGCACTCGGTCGTGCTCGACGACGAGGGCGAGGTGCTCGCGCGCGCTCCCGGCTTCGAGGAGGCACTGCTCGTCGTCGACCTCGATCCGAGCGAGGCGATCGGGAGGAGGCTTCGCGACGTCCGCCGCCGCGCGCTGGCGCGGGAGCGCGAGGATGAGCGCGAGCCGCTCGTCGTCGAGCTCGTCGGCGGCGGCGATTCGAGCGGGAGCCCGCTCGGCGGCGAGATCGTCCCGTTCGAGCCGGAGCTCGAGCAGATGCGGCGCGCCCTCGTGCTCGCGCTGCGCGACTACGTCGGCAAGAACGGCTTCGGCGACGTCGTCCTCGGCCTCTCGGGCGGGATCGACTCGGCCCTCGTCGCCACGCTCGCCGTCGACGCGCTCGGGCCGGAGCGTGTCCACTGCGTCTCGATGCCGTCGCGCTACTCCTCCGCGGGCACGCAGACGGATGCGCAGCGCCTGGCGGAGAGCCTCGGCTGCGACTTCCGCGAGCTCCCGATCGAGGAGATGGTCGCCGCCTTCCACGGCGCCGGCGTCGGCACGACGGGGATCGCCGCGGAGAACCTGCAGGCCCGCGTGCGCGGGATGACGCTGATGTCGCTCTCGAACGAGCACGGCTGGCTCGTGCTCGCGACCGGGAACAAGTCGGAGCTCTCGGTCGGCTACTCGACGCTCTACGGCGACCTCGCCGGCGGCTTCGCGCTGATCAAGGACGTGTACAAGACCGACGTCTTCCGGCTGGCGCGGTACCTGAACGAGCGTTCGGGCCGGGAGCTGATCCCGGTCTCGATCATCGAGCGGCCGCCGTCGGCGGAGCTGCGCGCCGACCAGCAGGACGAGGACTCGCTGCCGCCCTACGCCGAGCTCGACCGGGTGCTCGAGGCCTACGTCGAGCTCGACCGCTCGCGCGAGGAACTGCTCGCCGAGGGGCACGATCCGGGGACGGTCGAGCGGGCGCTCGCCCTGATCGACCGGGCCGAGTACAAGCGCCGCCAGGCGCCGCCGGGCGTGAAGCTGCGCCCGAAGGCGTTCGGCCGTGACCGGCGGACGCCGATCACGAATCGCTGGCGCGGTTGACAAGCCGTCTCCGTAAGTTCATACTTACGGTAAGTGGGTACGAACGGTGTAGTCCTCGATGCGCTCGGTGACTGGACACGTCGCCAGATCTTCGACGCGCTGAAGAACGGCCCCCAGTCCGTCGGGGAGCTGGCGGCACGAATGCCCGTGAGCCGGCCCGCCGTCTCACAGCACCTGCGCGTGCTCAAGGACGCAGGGCTCGTGATCGACCACAAGCAGGGCACGCGGCGCATCTACAGCGTCGATCCGGACGGGCTGGCCGGGATCCGCGCGTACTTCGACAGCTTCTGGGACGAGGCGCTCGAGCGCTTCGCCGCGGCGGCGCGAAAGGAGACAGGATGAGCAACGCCATGACAACGGAGGCAATTCTCAAGACCGTGCTCGTGGACTTCCCTCCCGCGGAGGCGTTCGAGCTCTTCACGACGCGCGTCTCGTCGTGGTGGCCGACGGAAACGCACTCGTACGCGCACGACAAGGTCACCGATGTCGTCTTCGACCCCCGGGTCGGCGGGCTGCTGTACGAGGTGACCGACGAAGGCACGGCCGAGTGGGCCCGGATCACGGCCTGGGAGCCGCCACATCGTCTCGCGCTCGAGTGGCTCATCGGCAAGGTCTCCGGCACCGAGGTGGAAGTACGCTTCTCCCCGGAGGGGCCGGGATCGCGGGTGGAGCTCGAGCATCGCGGGTGGGAGCGCGTCCCCGACGCGACTCCCGAGTTTCAGGGCTACAGCCGCGGCTGGGACGCCGTGCTCGCGCCTTACGTCGAGACGGCGTCGAAGAAGGCCTGAAACCAGCGCAGGCGCTCGGCCCATGGCACGGCCGCGTTGGCCGGCGAGGTCGAAGGAAGCACGAAGAGCGCCGTCTCGGCGAGGCGGCGCTCTTGCAGGCCGAGCTCCGGCCGCTGTCCGAACGCGCCGCGATACGCCTCCTTGCCGACGAAGCCGATCGCCCGCGGCTGCAGCTCGAGCGCAATCCGCTCGAGCCGCTCGGCAGAGCCGGCGAAGTCGTCCTTGCGGAGATCGCCTGAGCCGGGCGTCGTCCGGTAGGCGGCGTTGGTGACGCCGATCCCCAGCTCGAGCAGCGCGAACTGCTCGCTCGGGTCGTAGAGCCGCGGCGTGAAGCCGGCCGCATGGAGGAGCCGCCAGAAGTCGTTGCGCGGATTCGCGAAGTGCGCGTTCGCGGCGGCGGAGACACGGCCCGGGTTGATCCCGCAGAAGATCGCCGTCAGCCCTGGGGCGAGGACGTCCGGGACGTCCGATGTCATCGGAGCCTAGGCGGCTTCGGGTTCGCGTGAGTCGAGCTTGTCTTCGAACAAGGAACGGAGGAGCTCGCCTGACACGGGCGTCTCGTAGCGGGGCCGCCGAGGCACGACGCTGACCACCTTCACGCCGTCCTCTCCCCGCCACCCGTAGCACCGGGCGTAGCACTCGGCCTCGCTCAAGGTTCGGAGCCGTTGCATTGCCCGCACCGTAAGTGCCGGACCGGACGACACGAACCGCCTCCTGTGTAGGTTGCGGCCGTGGCCACGCAGGCGAAGACGTTCTCCTACGCCGTCTCGCTCGACCGCGCGGGGGCGGCGACGAGCGACGAAGGTGGGTCGGCGCTCCCGATCGAGGAAGCGTGGACGCCGGAGCACCTCTTGCTGGCGGGTCTCGCGCGCTGCACGCTCACGAGCCTCGCGTACCACGCCCGGCGCATCGGCGTCGAGAGCGGCGGGAGCGCGAGTGCCGGCGGCGAGGTGACGCAGCGTACGACCGACGGCCGCTACGCCTTCATCCGCATCCGCGTCGACCTGGACGTCACCATCGAGCCGGCGCCTCAGAACGTGCGCGAGCTGCTCTCGAAGGCCGAGCGGGACTGCTTCGTCGGGGCCTCGCTGACCGCGAAGCCGCGCTACCGCTGGACCGTCAACGGAGAGGAGATCGCATGAGCTTGCTCACGTTCCTGGGGCGCCGCTCGCGTCGCGTAAGCCGGTGGCACAGTACGGAGGTACGGGCCGCCGGCTGGAGCGGCGCGAGCGGCGTCAGCCTTTCGCGGAGCCCGGCTTCGCCGGGCGGGAGCGAAAGGCGGCCAGGAGCGTGAGCGCGACGTTGCTCGACGTGGAGGCCGTCCGCGCCCGCTTCGCGTCGCTCGACCGCGGGCTGGCGTTCTTCGACGGGCCGGGCGGGACGCAGTGCCCGGACGACGTGATCGACGCCGTCTCCGCCTACCTCCGCGAGGACAATGCCAACATCGGCGCGCCGTACGAGACGAGCGTGCACACCGTCGAGCTGATCGAGCGTGCGCGCGCGGCGGCGGGCCGGTTCCTCACCTGCCACCCGGACGAGGTCGCGTTCGGCCAGAGCATGACGTCGCTCAACTTCCTGCTCACGCGAGCGCTCGGCCGCACGCTCGAGCGCGGCGACGAGATCGTCTGCACGCGGCTCGACCACGACGCGAACGTCTCGCCGTGGCTCGCGCTCGCCGAGGACATCGGCGTCGTCGTCCGCTTCGCCGGCGTGCACGACGACCTCTCCCTCGACCTCGACGATCTGGAGGCGCAGCTGTCCGAACGGACGCGCGTCGTCGCGTTCCCGATCGCCTCGAACGCGGTCGGGACGACCCCGGACGTGGCGCGTGTCGTCGAGCTGGCACACGGCGCCGGCGCGCTCGCCTGGGCGGACGCCGTGCACTACGGGCCGCACGGGCGGATCGACGTCGCCGGCTGGGACGTGGACGTGCTCCTCTGCTCTCCCTACAAGTTCTTCGGGCCGCACATGGGCCTCGCGTTCGGCAAGCGCGAGCTGCTGGAGAGCCTGCGGCCTTACAAGGTGCGTCCGTCCGACAACGAGCCGGTCGGGAACCGCTTCCAGCACGGGACGCAGCAGCACGAGCTGCTCGCCGGCTTCGTCGCCGCGGTCGAGTACGTCGAGTCGCTGGGCTGGGAGGCGATCGTCGGGCACGAGACGCAGCTGGGACAGCGCTTCCTCGACGGGCTGCCGGAGGCCGTCGATCTCTACGGGCTGCGGACGATGGAGGGCCGCGTGCCCACGTTCGCCTTCAACCTTCCGGGCCGGAGCTCGGAAGAGGTCGCGGTGAAGCTCGCGGCGCGCGAGATCGCGGTCTGGCACGGCGACTACTACGCCGTCGAGATCATGAAGGTGCTCGGCCTCGAAGGGACGGGCGCAGTTCGCGCCGGGATCGTCCACTACAACACCGAGCACGAAGTCGACCGGCTGCTGACCGCGCTCGAGGAGCTGGCTTGACGGTCGCCGAACTCCTGCAGGAGCTGATCCGCTTCGACACGACCAATCCGCCCGGCGACGAGGCGGCGTGCATCGAGTTCGTGCGCGGACTGCTCGAGGACGGAGGCTGCGAGACCGAGACGTACGAGCACGTGCCGGGTCGACCGAACCTCGTCAGCCGCCTGCCGGGCGGCGACGCACGGCCGCTCTTGCTCCAGGGCCACGTCGACGTCGTCACGACTGCCGGGCAGACGTGGACGCATCCCCCCTTCTCCGGGCTGATCGAGGACGGCTACGTCTGGGGGCGCGGGGCGCTCGACATGAAGGGCGGCGTCGCGATGCTCGTCGACGCCTTCCTGCGGGCGAAGCGCGAGCAGGTCGCGCTCCCGGGCGATCTCGTGCTGCTGATCCTCGCCGACGAGGAGCACGGCGGCGACCACGGCGCGAAGTTCATGGCCGAGGAGCACGCAGAGGTCTTCGACGGGATCCGCTACTCGCTCGGCGAGTTCGGCGGCTTCACCCTCCACCTGGGCGGCAAGCGCTTCTATCCGATCCAGGTCGCGGAGAAGCAGATCTGCTGGCTGAAGGCGACGGTGCGCGGCCCTGGCGGACACGGTGCGATGATCCACCGCGGCGGCACGGTCGCGCGGCTCGCGAAACTGTTGCGCGACCTCGACCGCAAGCGGCTGCCCGTGCACGTGACCCCCGTCGTCCGCGAGTTCGTCGAGAGGATCGCGGCCGAGCTGCCACGCAAGGAGGCGACGGTGATGCGCTCGCTGCTGAAGCCGCGGTTCGCCGACACGGCGCTGCGTCTGCTCGGCGACCGGGCCGCGACGACGGAGCCGATGCTCCGTAACACGGTCACCGCCACGATCATCCGCGGCGGCGAGAAGATCAACGTCGTTCCGAGCGAGATCGTGGTCGAGCTCGACGGACGGGCCCTGCCCGGCTTCGGCCCGGACGAGTTGATCGCGGAGGTGCAGGCGATCGTGGGCGACGACGTCGAGCTCGAGCTCATCCGCCACGATCCAGGCCCCCCCGAGCCGGACCTCGGCCTCTTCGGGATGCTCGCCGGCGTGATCCGAGAGCTCGACCCGGAGGGAATCCCGGTTCCGCTGCTGCAGATCGGGGTCACGGACGCCCGCTTCCTGGGCCGGGTCGGGATCGAGAACTACGGCTTCCTGCCGCTGCGGCTGTCCGAGGACTTCCTCTTCACGAAATACATCCACGCTGCCGACGAGCGCGTCCCGGTCGACGCGCTCGAGTTCGGCGCCGAGGCGGTGTTCCGCGCGATCCAGAGGTTCCACTGAAGCTGCTCGTGCTCGGGGGGACGATGTTCCTCGGCCGCGCGATCGCCGCCGACGCGCTGGCGCGGGGGCACGAGCTGACCCTGTTCAACCGCGGGACGACGAACCCCGAGCTCTTCCCGGAGGTGGAGCGGATCCGCGGCGACCGCAGCGGCGACCTGGCCGCGCTCGAGAGCCGCACGTGGGATGCCGTGATCGACACCTCCGGCTACGTGCCGGCGAACGTACGCGCCTCCGCCGAGCTGCTCCGCGACTCGGACCGGTACGTCTTCGTCTCCAGCGTGTCGGTCTACGCCGACTTCTCGACCGGGCCGACCGAGGAGAGCCCGACGGCCGAGCTCGGCTCGATGCCGGCGGACGAGCTCGCCGCTGACTACTCCAACTACGGGCCGCTGAAGGCGCTCTCCGAGGCGGAGGTCGAGAGGGTGTTCGGCGGCCGGGCGCTGGTCGTCCGGCCGGGGCTGATCGTCGGCCCCCACGACCCCACCGGGCGCTTCACCTACTGGGCGCACCGGCTCGCCCGCGGCGGCGAGATCCTCGCGCCGGCGCCGCCGGAGCGGCGGGTGCAGTTCGTGGACGTCCGCGATCTCGCCGCCTGGATCCTCGACGCCGCCGAGCAAGGGCTCGCCGGCACCTACAACGCGACGAACGAGGGTGTCGCCTGGAACGAGCTGCTCGCCGGCGCCGACGTCACGTGGGTCGCGGACGAGTTCCTGCAGGAGCAGGACGTCGGCCCATGGATGCAGCTGCCGCTCTGGATCCCGGGTCCGGACTGGGTCGGGATGCACTCGATCGACGTCGGCCGCGCCGTTGCGGCCGGGCTCCGCTTCCGCCCCGTCGACGAGACGATCCGCGGCGCCGCGGAGGCGCCGCTGCAGGACGGCGCCGGTCTGACGCCGGAGCGCGAGGCCGAGCTGCTCGCAGCCTGGCACGCACGCGGCTGACCCCGGTCGCGACGAGCGGTTCGCTACGCGTAGGCGTCGCGGGCCCGCTTCCAGCGCGGGTCGTCCCAGCGGATCAGGTCCGGGTCGACTCCTCGCGCCGCGGCGAGGTCGAGCGTGAGCAGGTGGAACGGGACGATGTCCACGACCGGGTGCACCGTCGGGAGGAGGGTCACATCGCAGCCGAGGATCTCCAGCGCAGCGGCTGCCTGGGCCGCCCGCTCGGCGGCGCGGCCCTCGCCCTCGAGCACGAAGCAGCGCACGCTCTCGTCGATCGCGGCGAGGTGCCCGTGCAGGAGCTCCTCGAGCTGATGCGCCTCGGCGGCGGCGTAGACACCCTCGCGCAGCTTCAGGGCCGCCTCCTGTGCCGTCGGCCAGTCGCGCCCTGCGCCCGTGATCAGGAACCGCCGGTGGTCCGAGACCGGCAGCCGCTCTCCCGCAAGCCGGTCCGCGACGGCCTCGCCGAGCCAGGAGATGTCCTCGCCGCGCAGCGCCGCCAACGCCGCGACGGCGCAGGTGTACGAGGCTGTGTGGCAGTAGCTCTCCTCGACCTCGGGCGTGCAGACGATGACCTCGTCGGCCAGGGCCGCCAGCTTGCTCTCCGCCTTGCCGGTCACGAGCACCTTCCGCCCCGGGAAGGCGTTCGCCGCCTCGATCGTCAGCTGCGTGCCGCCCTCGTGGCTGACGAGCACGAGCGTGTCCGCGCCACGCGGCGACAGGGCGAACTCGAGGGAGTCGAGCCCCTCCCCGCTCGTCTGAGCGGCGTGGAACGACGTCCCACACCCGATCGCGATCACGCGGCCTTTCGGCAGCAGCGTGTCCGTCGGCACCTGCGCCAGCCACTCGGGCTGGGCAGCGACCGCCCGCGCCATCTTCTCGCCCGCCACGAGTGCCTCTATACCATGGCCCGCGATGGGGGTCTTCGAGCGTCAGTCGCTGTCGAACGGCCTGCGGGTGCTGACCGCGCCGATGCCGCAGGCCCAGTCGGTCTCGTGCTTCGTGATGCTCGCCGCCGGCTCCCGCTACGAGACGCCCGACACGAACGGGATCGCGCACTTCGCCGAGCACATGTTCTTCAAGGGCACGGAGCGCCGGCCGACCGCGCGGGACATCGCGGGCGAGATCGACTCGATCGGCGGCGAGTTCAACGCCTTCACCGGCAAGGAGTACACGGGGTACTACGTCCGCTGCGCAGCCGAGACGCGCGACGTCGCCCTCGACGTGCTCGTCGACATGCTGCGGAACTCCCGCTTCGACCCGGACGAGATCGAGCGTGAGAAGGGCGTGATCATCGAGGAGATGAACATGTACTTCGACACGCCGCGCGACTTCATCGGCGGCGTCTACGAAACGCTCCTCTACGGCGACCAGCCGCTCGGCTGGGACATCATCGGCCGCAAGGAGACCGTCCGCGGCGCGACCCAGCAGACGTTTCTCGACTACACGGGGACGTGGTACCGGCCGAACCGGATGGTCGTCGGCGTCGGCGGCCGCCTCGGCGACGGGCTCCAGGACAAGCTGGAGGAGCTGCTCGGCGATCTCGACCCTGCCGAGACACCGACACCCGAGCCGTACCGGCCCCTCCAGAACGGCCGCGTCAAGGTGCACACGAAGCAGTCCGACCAGGCGCACCTCGTGCTCGGCGTCCGAAGCCGGCCGCTGGTCGACCCCGACCGCTACGTGCTGCAGCTGCTCGCCACCGTGCTCGGCGGGGGGATGTCGTCGAGGCTCTTCACCGAGGTGCGCGAGCGGCGCGGGCTCGCCTACTACGTCTTCGGCACCAACCACGCCTACACGGACACGGGCTCGCTCTACGCCCAGTCGGGCGTCGACATCAACCGGATCGACGACGCGGTCACGACCATCGTCGAGCAGTTCCGGCTGCTCGCGTCCGAGCCGGTCCCGCCCGACGAGCTGGAGAAGGCCCGGAACTTCGCCAAGGGCCGTTTCGTGCTCCAGCTCGAGAGCCCGCACGGGACGATCATGTTCGGGCTCCGCCGCGAGGTGCTCGAGGGGCGGGCCGAGGAGCCGCAGGCCGTCCTCGACGCGCTCGACGCGGTCACCGCCGAGGACGTGCAGCGCGTCGCGCAGGAGATCCTCGACGACGGGCCGTACCTCGCCGTGATCGGGCCGTTCGACGACGCCGAGCGGTTCGAGAAGCTGCTGAGTTAGTCCCGGCCGAGCGCTTTGCGCGCCTCGGCGACCGCCTCGCGCGCGAGCTCGATCGCGGCGGGGTTGTCCGGGTCCTGCTCGCGGACCACGAGCGCGCGCTCGAAGACGGCCAGCGCGTCCTCGTACTCCTCGGCGTCGAAGTGCTCCCAGCCGAGGTTGTTGAGCAGCGGCCCGGCCCAGTAGGCCGCGGCCGGCGACCGCTCGGCCAGCTCGAGCCCGCGATTCGTCCAGAGGGCGAAGCTGTCGCGGTCCGGCGCCGCGAGCGCGGCCATGTGCGCCGCGTCGCCGGCGAGCCAGTCCTCGCCCGCCTCGACGGCTGCCGTGAAGGCCTGCTCGAAGAGCGGCAACGCGGCCTCCTTGTCGCCGGACGAGCGCCGCAGCCGGCCTCGCTCCAGATCGACGCGGACCCGGACGCGCGGGTCATCGTCGGCCACCTCGTCCAGCAACCGGTCGCCGCCGTCGTAGTCCTCGCGGAGCCCCTGGACGCGTGCGAGCTGCGTCAGCGCCTCCGCACGCAGGGCCCGGAAACGGGCCTCGGTCGCGTCGAGGTCGTCGAAATCCCAGTACGGACGCAGCGGGTCGCTCATCGGCCTGTCGTCGAGAAGTGCTGGTAGTCCCCGAACGACGCGCCCCACTTCCAGCCGGCCTCCGCGAACGCGCGCACGAGGACGCCGCCGCGCATCGCCATGCCCTCCCGGTAGCGGCTCCGGTCGAGGTAGGCGCGGCCGGCCGGCGGCGAGACGGTCGAGCCGCGGACGTACGGGTTCTCGACCGGGTTGACGTCGATCGCCTCTCCGTACGCGTGCATCGACCAGCGCGAGGTGCCGCCGACGAAGCGGCAGTTGAAGCCCGAGGTGTTGTCGGCCGCCATCGAAGCGTCGTCGCTGCCGCGGTACGCGGAGACAGGGCGCAGGAGCCGAATCGGGAACTTCGCCGCCCAGAGCTGCCGGAACACGGTCACGATCCCGGGCGCCACGCGGCGCGCGACCACGATCCGGCCGAGCTTGGGCTCCCCGTCGAAGCCCCAGTGCGAGACGACGACGGTGCGGAGCTGGGCGGGGCCGACGGGGCACCCGTCGCGGTACGAGAAGCGGAGATCGGCCCAGCGCACGGGCTCGACCCTGCCCGTGAACGCGGGCGCGGCGCGACTTTGTGTGACTGTCACACTAAGTCCGAGCAGCGCGGCGACGACGAGCGCGATCCGCATCGCCGCAATCTACTCTGAGGGCCGTGCTCGCCCTCGCCGTCCTCGGCTCCGCGCTCGCCGCCGCCTGCCCGCAGAACCTCGCGAGCGGGATCGGGGCGCCGGCGACTGCACGGCAGCTCGTCACGGTCGAGGCGAAGGTGGCAAGGACGACGTACGCCGAGCTCCGGACGTGGCGTCGCGTCGGCGGCTGCTGGGTCGCGGCCGCGGGCCCGTACACCGCGCGTCTCGGCAAGAACGGCCTCTCCTCGAACCGGCGCGAGGGCGACGGGACGACGCCGACCGGCACCTACCGGATCGGCCGCACGATGTACGGCAACGAGCCGAACCCCGGCGTCCGCTTCCGCTATCGGCGGCTCCGCTGCGGCGACTGGTGGGACGAGGATCCGCGCTCGCCGACCTACAACTCCTTCCAGCACGTCGCCTGCGGGACGACGCCGCCGTTCGCCGGCAACAGCGAGGGGATGTGGCAGCAGCCGCGGCCGTATCCCTATCTCGCGGTGATCGAGTACAACATGCGCCCCGTCGTCCCCGGCAAGGGCTCCGGGATCTTCCTCCACGCGCAGACCGGCGGCCCGACGATCGGCTGCGTCTCATTGCGGAAGGCGGAGCTCCGCGCGGTCCTGCGCTGGCTTCGTCCGGCCGACGCCCCGGTGATCGCGATCGGCACGCGCCGTCAGCTGCGGCCCTGAAGGCACGGGCGGCAGCGGGCAGCCTGCTCTTCTTCCTCGTCGCGCCGTGCGTCGTCGCGGGGCTCGTCCCCTGGCTCATCACCGGCTGGGACACGGGCCGCACATGGGTGCCGCTCCAGCTCGCCGGCGTCCTCCTGGTGGCCGCCGGGGCGGTCGTTCTGGTGCACGCATTCGTGCGGTTCGTCCTCGAGGGAGTCGGCACACCCGCACCGGTCGCACCGACGCGGCGCCTCGTCGTCGGCGGCCTCTACCGGTACGTCCGCAACCCGATGTACCTCGCGGTCGGAGCGACTATCGTCGGCCAGGCGCTCGTGCTCGGGCGCTACGAGCTGCTGCTCTACGCGGCGGCATTCGGTGCCGCCGTCTTCGCGTTCGTCGCCGGCTACGAGGAGCCCACGCTGCGCCGACAGTTCGGCGACAGCTACGACGAGTACCGGCGCAACGTGCCGGGCTGGTGGCCTCGCCGCCGTGCCTGGCGCGGCTGATCCGGGCGAGCTACGTTCCGCACATGCCGAATCGCGAGTTCGCCGAGCTGCAGTCCCGGCTGCGCGCGCTGTGGCCGTCGGTCACGTTGCGCTCGATCGGGGACGTGGAGCGCACGGTCGTCGTCGTCCACTCGATCAGCATGGACGTCCCCGACCATCTGATCCCCGTCTTCCCCGCCTACGAGGAGCGTTTCCTCTGCCTCGTGCTGAGCCTGCTGCGCTCCCGGAACTCGCGCGTGGTCTACGTGACGTCGCAGCCGATCCTGCCGCGGCTCGTCGACTACTACTTCGGGCTCGTGCCGGAGCTCGACACGCCGGACGCCCGCAGCCGCTTCTCGGTCGTCTCGCTCGTCGACGGCCGCAACCTGCCGCTGACGAGGAAGCTGCTCGCGCGGCCCGGGGCGATCGAGCGGATCCGGGCACTCGTCGCGCAGCCGGAGCTCGCCTTCCTCCTGCCCTTCGCGACCTCGCCCGACGAGGTCGAGCTCGCCGTTCGGCTCGGGATCCCGCTCTACGGCGCCGACCCCGCGCTCGAGTGGCTGGGGACGAAGACGGGCAGCCGCCGCGTCTTCGCCGAAGAGGGCGTTCCGCACGCCCGTGGCTTCGACGTGGCCGGCGAGCGAGACGTCATGAGCGCGCTGCGCGAGCTGCGCAGCCCGACGGCGATCGTGAAGCTCGACCGCGGCGTCAGCGGCCTCGGCAACGCCCTCGTCGACGTCCCGCTCGCGCTCGCGGAGGACAAGCTCGGCCCCGCGCTCTCGCTCGAGGACACCGAGGCGTCCGTCTTCGACTACGTGGCCGCGCTCGCAGGCCAGGGCGGGATCGTCGAGGAGCGGATCGAAGGCGAGGACCTCCGCAGCCCGAGCGCGCAGCTGCGGATCAGCCCCTCCGGCCAGGTCGACATCCTCTCCACGCACGACCAGGTGCTCGGCGGGCCGCACGGTCAGACGTATTTCGGCTGCCGCTTCCCCGCCGACCCGGAGTACGCGCCGCAGATCGCGGCCGAGGCGCTGAAGGTCGGCCGGCGGCTGGCGCGCGAGGGCGTGATCGGCCGGTCGGCCGTGGACTTCGTCGCCGTCCGGCAGAACGGCGGCTGGGCGACGTACGCGATCGAGATCAACCTCCGCTGCGGCGGCACGACCCACCCGTTCATGGCGATCTCGACCCTGACCGACGGGATCTACGACCCGCTCGCCGGCGAGTTCCGAACGAGGCTCGGCGACCTGAAGCACTACGTGGCCACGGACCATCTCGACGCCCCTGCCTACCAGGCGCTGACGCCCGACGACCTCCTCGACGTCGTCTCGGAGCGGGCGCTCGGCTGGGACGCGGAGCGGGAGACCGGGGTCGCGCTGCACATGGTCAGCGCGCTGGCGGTGGCCGGCCGAATCGGCCTGACGGCGATCGGCGACACCCCGGCCGACGCGAGCGCGCTCTACCGCGAGCTGAAGCAGACGCTGGACGGGCTGGCCACGAAGGCCGCGGGGATCACGACAGGCCCGCCGCGAGCAGCACCCGCCGTCCCAGCCGCTTCGCCTCCGCGTAGGTGACGCCGGGCCGGTAGAGCTCGACGACGACGATCGTCGCGCGCCCGCCGCGGTAGACGATCGAGGCCGTGGTGCGGGTGTCGGAGAGCCAGCCGTTCTTCTCAGCGACGGTCGCACCGCGGAGCCACGGCCGCAGGAGTCCCGCATTGTCCGCGACGGGCTGGGCCGAGGCGAGCACGCGCAAGGCCAGGACGGCCTGGCGCCCGGTCAGGCCGAGCTGCAGGAGGACGGCGGCGTTCCCGTGCGCGCCCGCGTGGAGCCGGTAGAGCGCGCGGCCGAGGTCGCGCGCGGTGGTCACCCGCGTGTGCGGGCCGGGCGGACGGTGAGCAGTCGTCGCGCGGTACGGGCCGGGGTACGTGCTCGAGGTCATCCCGAGCCGGCGCAGGCCGCCCGCGACGGCGCTGTAGCCGAGCCTCGAGTAGATCCGGTTCGCGGCGAGGTTCGACGACCAGAAGCCGATCTGGCGGACGTCATACCACCAGCGGCTCCGCTCCGGCCGGGGCGACGCACCGATTCCCGCCACCAGCGCTCCGAGCTTCACGGTCGACGCGGCTGCGAAGCGCGTGTCTGCCTGGAAGCCCGCATACCGCCCCGACCCGAGCTCGTGCACCCAGATCCCGACCGCACCGTTTGCCGCCGCGGCAGCGCCGGCGAGCCGCCGCGCCAGCCCGGCATCGAGCCGACGCGGGGTGTAGCCCGGACCGACCCCCGGGAGCGGCGCGAGCTGTGCCGCGCTCCGAAACCCGTCGTCGCGATCGAGCGCCTCGGCGCGCGCGACCTGCGCGCGCCCCCGCGCGAGGAGATCCGCACGCAACTCCCGCTGGCCTTCGGGGACCCGGCCCACCGCAAGGACGGCCTCGACAAGGTTGCGGCCCGCCTCGTACCGGGCCTGCGCGCCGTCTGGCGTGTTCGCGTAGGCGGCCTGAGCAGCGGGGAGATAGCGGTCTTTCGCCGCTCCGAGGCCGCCGTCCGCGCCATGCGCGAGCGCCGGGACCGTAAGGGCGAAGAGGAGCGCGAGGCGCCGCATGCGCACGTTGTACCGTCCACGTCGTGACGCCGCTCGGACTCCGCGGGTTCACCGCGCGCTCCGGGGCGCGAGCAGCGACCTCGCGTCACCGGTGCGGTCGTCACCGAGCCGCCCATCGTCGCGCCGGTGCTGAAGAAGATCCCCGGCGCCTGCGCGCACTCCGGCACCGGCGTCAGCAGGGACGCACCTGTTCCTCTGCCTGATCCACCCCTGGATGAAGTCGGAGGTGACCGCCAAGTAGGAGCTGTACCGGCGAACCTGCCGCGGCTCGGCTGGGGCCAAGGCAAGCGATCGCTCAGGGAAGGCTTCCCCGTGCTCGCCCTGAGCGATCCGCTTGTCGGCCGTCTTCAGCGCAGCGCCGAATCACCGGCTCGTCGTCGCCCGAGGCGCTAGAGCCCCTTCCAGAACACCGTCGTGTCGCACGGGCGGCCGTCGGGATAGAGAGCGTAGTTCGGGATCACGCCGACGGTCGTCCAGCCGAGCCGTTCGTAGAGCCGCGCCGCGTCGCCGTCCGTGACGGCGTCGAGCACGAGCAGCGTCCTCCCTTCGGATCGCGCCTCGACCTCGGCCCGCTCCATCAGCAGCCGCGCAACGCCCCGCCTGCGCGCGGAACGCCGGACGAGCATCCTCGCGATCTCGCCGCGATGCGGCTGGTTCGCGGGGAGCGCGAGGACCACCTGCACGGTCCCCACCAGTTCGTCCCCGACGAAGGCGGCGAGGATCAGGCGGCGCCCCCGCGCGGCCTCGTCGGCGAACGCCGTGAACGCCGTCCGAGCATCGTCGATCGAGAACGGCTGCATGTAGCCGACCGAGGCGCCGCCGGCAACGCAGTCGTGGAGCACGGCCGCGAGCGCGTCGACGTGCTCGTGCACCTCGTCGGGGGCCAGCCGCCGGATCTCGACCGCGTCGCTCATGCAGCGCTCACCGTCAGGACGACGTTGCCGGTCTTCTGCCCGGTCTCGACGTAGCGCGTCGCCTCGACCACGTCCTCGAGCGGGTACGTGCGGTCGATCACGGGCCGGTAGCGGCCCGCCTCGACGAGCTCCTTCAGAAGGAGGACGTCCTGCTGCGCGTAGCTCGGGATGGGGATCGTCAGCCGCTTGTCGCCGACCCACCGCGTCGCGAGTGCAAGCGCCGGCGCGTGCCACATGAAGCCGAGGTCGGTCTCGATGAGGATCCCGCCCGACCGCAGTGAGCGGCGCGCACGCCGGAACGAGTGCTTGCCGACCGCGTCGAGGATGACGTCGTAGCGCGTGCCGTTCCGCGTGAAGTCCTCGTGCAAGTAGTCGATCACCCGGTCGGCGCCGAGCGAGCGCACGAGCTCGACGTTCTTCGTCGCACAGACCGCGGTCACGTCGGCCTCGAAGTGCCGCGCGAGCTGCACAGACGCGGTGCCGATCGAGCCCGAGGCGCCGTAGATCAGGATGCTCCGACCCGGCGTGAGCTGCGCCTTCCGGATGCAGGTGAGCGCGAGGATGAAGCCGTCCGGCAGCGACGCCGCCTGCTCGAAGCTCAGCTCGGCCGGCTTGTGCGCGATCGGGCCGCTCTCGCGGATGCAGGTGTACTCCGCGTGGGCGCCCGACTCCTTGACGCCGAAGACCTCGTCCCCGGGCGCGAACTCGGTGACGGCCGAGCCGACCGCTTCGACTTCGCCTGCGAACTCCATCCCGGGAATCCGCGACTTCGGCCGGCGGAGCCCGGTGCGGACGCGGGCGAAGACCGGTGTCGCGCTGCGGCAGCCGCAGTCGGAGCGGTTGACCGTCGTCGCGCGAACCCGGACGAGGACCTCGTCGTCGCGGGGAGCGGGACGCTCGACGTTCTCGAGCCGCAGAACCTCCGGCGGCCCGTACCTGTCGCACACGACCGCGCGCATCACAGCGTCACGACGACCTTCGCCCGCGGGTGGCCCTCGCCCATGTAGCGGAACGCGTCGGCGATCTCGTCCAGCCCGTACTCCCGGTCGACGACGGGCGTCAGCTTCCCCGTCTCGAGCAGCTCGCGGAGCAGCTCGAGGTCGGCCTTGTTGAACTTCGCGATGAAGAACACCGACTTCCGGCTGCCGCGCAGCGTCGCGAGCTTGACCGCGGCGACGTGGCCGAGCGGCCCGAGCCATGCGTTCGTCATCGGCCCGCCGACGAGCACGACCTTCCCGTTCGGCTCGAGGACGCGCTTGAGGTGAGACCACGGCCGGTTGCCGGCGACGTCGAAGATCACGTCGTAGCGCCGGCCGCTGCGCGTGAAGTCCTCGGCGGCGTAGTCGACGACGTCGTCGGCGCCGAGCGAGCGGACGAGCTCGACGTTCCGCAGGCTGCAGACACCGGTGACGTTCGCGCCGAGCGCCTTCGCGACCTGGACGGCGAAGGTGCCGACCCCTCCCGAAGCCCCGTTGACGAGCACGCGCTGCCCCGCTTCGACACGACCCTTGTCGCGCAGCCCCTGCAGCGCGGTCAGCCCGGCGACGCCGACGGCGGCAGCCTGCTCGAACGTCACATGGGCGGGCTTGCGCACGATCGCCCGCTCCTCGTGGACGCAGACGTACTCGGCGAAGGCGCCGTCACGGCCGCCGAAGACCTCGTCCCCGGGCCGGAACCCTGTCACGTCCTTGCCGACCCCCTCGACGACGCCGGCGTAGTCGACGCCGATCCGCTCGCTCTTCGGCGCGCGGAGTCCCGCCATCGGCCGGGCGAGATACGGCCGCCCGGTCAGGGCGTACCAGTCGGCGCGGTTGACGGACGCGGCTCGAACGCGCACGAGCACCTCGTCGTCGGCCGGGTCCGGCGTCTCGAGCTCGCGAAGCTCGAGCGCCTCTGGCCCGCCGAACCGATCCCGAACGACGGCCTTCATCGCGGCTGCCCCCCGTTCACGGTCAGGACGACGTTGCCCGTCTTCTGCCCCTTCTCGACATACCGCGCTGCCTCGACGACGTCGTCGAGCGGGAACGACCGGTCGATCACAGGCCGGTAGACGCCGGCCTCGATCAGCTCTCGCAGGCGGATCAGATCCTCCTGCCGGTAGCGCGCGACCCCGAGCTTGGCCCTGCGGCTGCCGAGCCAGCGGGTCGGGAGAATGAGGAGCGGCAGGTGCCACATGTAGCCCAGGTCGGCGGACACGTACGCCGCACCCGGCTTCAGGGCGCGCCGCGCCTTGCGGAACGAGCTCTTGCCGACCGCGTCGAAGACGCCGTCGTAGGCGCCACGGCGAGTCCAGTCCTCCTGCAGGTAGTCGACGACCTCGTCGGCGCCGAGCGACCGCACCAGCTCGACCTGCGTCGTGCCGCAGACGGCCGTGACCCGCGCGCCGAGGTGCTTGGCGACCTGCACCGCCGCCGAACCGATCGAGCCGCCGGCGCCGTAGACCACGATCTGCCGGCCGTCGATCGGCCCCAGCGCGGGGAGCATCGTCAGCGCCGAGAGGGCGCCGTCCGCCACAGCGGCGGACGCCTCGAAACCGAGGCTCGACGGCTTGCGCGCGATCACACCGGACTCGGCGACGCAGAGGTACTCCGCGTTTGCACCTCCTTTGATCCCGAAGACCTCGTCGCCGGGCGCGAACGCCGTCACGGCCGACCCGACCTCCTCGACCACGCCGGCGAACTCCATGCCGGCGATCGGGCGCTTCGGCCGCACGAGCCCGGTGAAGACGCGCGTGAAGAAGTACTCCGTGTTGCGGAAGCCGCAGTCGCTGCGGGTGACGCTCGACGCGACGACGCGAACGAGCACCTCGTTCTCCTGCGGTGCCGGGCGCTCCACCTCGGTCACCTCAAGCACCTCCGGCGGGCCGTACCGCTCGTGGACGGCCGCCCTCATCTCGACTGCCCACCGTTCATGGTGATGACGACGTTGCCGACCTTCTGCTCCGTCTCGACGTACCTCATCGCGTCGACGACCTCCTCGAGCGGGTACGTCCGGTCGATCACGGCCCGGTAGCGCCCCGACTCGATCAGCTCCGCCAGGAAGAGGATGTCCTCCTGCTTCGAGTCCGGCAGCGGCAGCGACACCTTCTTGTCGCCGAAGCGGGACGTCCACAGTCCGAGCGGGAAGTTGCGGAGCCCGTCCGTGGCGATGTAGATCCCGCCGGACTTGAGCGAGGCCTTGCAGCCCCTGAACGTGAGCTTGCCGACCGCGTCGAAGACGACGTCGTACGTCTCGCCGTTCCTCGTGAAGTCCTCCTGCGTGTAGTCGAGCACGCGGTCGGCGCCGAGCGAGCGGACGAGCTCGACGTTCTTCGTGTTGCAGACCGCGGTGACGTCGGCGCCGAAGTGCCTGGCGAGCTGCACGCCGGCGGTGCCGATCGAGCCGGAGGCGCCGTAGACGAGGAGCTTCTGGCCGGGCTTCACACCGGCACGCCGAAGGCACGTCAGCGCCGAGAGCGCGCCGTCGGGGATCGCCGCGGCCTCCACGAAGGAGAGGCCGTCCGGCTTGTGGGCGATCAGGCCGCTCCCGCGCCGGCAGAGGTACTCGGCGTGGCCGCCGAGCCTGGGTCCGGTCGTCCCGAAGACAGGATCGCCGACGGCGAACTCGCTCACGGCGGCGCCGACGGCCTCGACCTCACCGGCCATCTCGGTCCCGAGAATCCGTCGCTTCGGCCGCAGCAGGCCCGCGAAGAAGCGCCAGAAGAAGGGCCTCGCCGCGCGGCGGTGGCAGTCCGTGCGATTGACGGTGGTGGCGTGGACGCGGATCAGGACCTCGTCCTCTGCAGGGCTCGGCCGCTCGACGTCCTCGAGCCGCAGGACGTCAGGAGGCCCGTACCGGTCGTGGACGACCGCTTTCATGACTTCACGATCCTTTCGTTCGCTCGCTGTGTGCGCTGGATGGGTCCGCCGTGCTCCCAGGCCCCACCGGCCCGGTAGAGCTCCGCAGGCCGGCCGCCGGCCGGGCCCGGCCTCGCGCGGCGGCCGGTCGGGATCACCCAGCCGTCCTCTGCGACGACGCTGCGCCGGAAGTTCGCGGCGTCGAGCTGCACCCCCCAGACCGCCTCGTACACGGCCCGGAGCTCGGCGAGGGTGAACGTGGAGCCGACGAACGCGGTCGCGACGCCGCTGACCTCGAGCTCGACGCGAACGCGCTCGATCGCGTCGCGCACGATCTCCAGGTGGTCGAACGCGAGCGTGACCTTGCCGTTCAGGACGTCGGAGACGAGGATGAGCGCCGCCGCCGCGGCATCGGAGCCGCCGACGACCGGCCCGACGTCGCGGAGCACGGCGAGGTAGGCGACGGTGACGACGTTCATCCGGGGGTCACGGCCGGGGTCGCCGTAGGCGCCGAACTGCGTCAGCAGACTGGCCGCGTCGACGCCGGTCTCCTCGCGGAGCTCCCGCTTGGCCGCCTCGTCGAGCGTCTCGGTGGGCCGCTTGAAGCCGCCCGGGATCGCCCACATTCCCTCGTACGGCGCCTCGCCCCGGCTCACGAGCAGCACCCGCAGCGTGCCCTCGACCATCGTCAGGACGACCACGTCGACCGTGACCGCGAACGCCGGAAACTGCGAGGGGTCGTAGCCCGAGGGGATCTCATCGCCGGCTGTTTTGGTCATCATGACTGTTACCTTAGCACGTGGTTTTGGTCGCTGTCAACCAAAACTCCGGGCGGGATACGCTCGCCCGCAGCCGTGTTGTTCTCTCCGGAAGCGCACGAGGCGCTCGCGGGCCGGACCTGGAGCGCAGAGCACGCCCGCGCAGCGATCGCCTCCATCGTCGCCGACTCCGAGAACGCGTTCGACGACGGTTGGACGACGCATTCGCTCGACGTGCTCGAGCCGGCCGACGAGACGACCCGCTTCCGCACGATGTATCTCGGCGGCGCGGGCGTCGTCTCCGCGCTCCACCGCCTCGCGACTGGAGGCTTCGCCGACCTGCGGCGCGACTACCTCCCCTACCTGCACGACTCGCTCGAGGCCGCGCCCGACTTTCCCGACGCAGACGCGGAGCGCAGCCTGTGGATGGGCGAGACCGGGATCCGGCTCGTCCTGCAGCGGCTCGCGCCCTCGGCCGGGAACCTCGAACGGCTCGCCGACCTGATCGCCGCCAACGCGCACGACGAACGCCGCGAGCTGATGTGGGGCAGCCCCGGGACGATCCTGGCCGGCCGCGAGCTCGGGCTCGACGTGACGGCGAGCACCGAGTGGCTGCAGGCGCAGCGGGGGCCGGACGGACTCTGGACACAGCACCTCTTCGGACGCAGCAGCCGTTGCCTCGGGCCGGCGCACGGGTTCGCAGGCTGCGCGCTCGCGCTCGACGCCGACGGCGTCACCGAGACGCTGGCGCGGTTCGCCGTCGAAGAGAACGGTCTCGTCAACTGGCAGTCGTATGCCGGCATGCAGCTCGACGAGCACGGCGACGGCCAGATCCGGACGCAGTGGTGCCACGGCGCGCCCGGGATCGTCGCGACGCTCGCCCACCTCATGGACGAGGAGCCTGCCCTCGCCGGCGGCGAGCTGACGTGGCGGGCCGGGCCCCTGAGGAAGGGCGGCGGCCTCTGCCACGGGACCGCGGGCAACGGTTACGCGTTCCTGGCGCTGCTCGCACGCACGGGCGACGAGCGCTGGCTCGCCCGGGCACGCGCCTTCGCCATGCACGCAGCGGGCCAGGTCGAGCAGAGCCGATCGGAGTTCGGCCGCGGCCGCCACACGCTCTGGACGGGCGACCTCGGCACGGCGCTCTTCCTCGCCGACTGCGTCGAGGGCGGCGGGCGGCTGCCGCTTCCGTGAGGTCGAACAGCGTCGATCGGCCGCTCAAGGGGCGACTGACGGCGCTCGGAGTGGCGGCGGCTACTCCTCCGATGCGTCCGCGGCGGCCCGGTCTGCGATCTCGCTGACGACCGTGGGGTCGGCCAGCGTGGTCGTGTCGCCGAGCGGGCGGTTCTCGGCCACGTCGCGCAGCAGCCGCCGCATGATCTTCCCGGAGCGCGTCTTCGGCAGCTCGGGCGTGAAGACGATGTTCGCCGGCTTCGCGATCGGGCCGATCTTCGCCGCGACGTGGTTGCGCAACTCCTCGAGCATCTCGAGCGAGCCCTCGTCGCCGTCCTTCAGGGTCACGTAGGCGACGATCGCCTGACCGGTGAGCGCATCGGCGCGGCCGCACACGGCCGCCTCGGCCACCTTCGGATGGTCGACGAGCGCCGACTCCACCTCGATCGTCGAGATCCGGTGCCCGGAGACGTTCATCACGTCATCGACACGGCCGAGCAGCCAGAAGTCCCCGTCCTCGTCGATGCGGGCGCCGTCGCCCGCGAAGTACACACCCGGGTACTTCGACCAGTACGTCTCCCGGAAGCGCTCGTCGTCGCCGTAGATCCCGCGCGTCATCGCCGGCCACGGCCGCTTCAGGACGAGGTAGCCGCCGCCGCCCGGGCCGACCTCCTCGCCGGCCTCGTTGAAGACGCCGGCCTCGACCCCCGGGAACGGCTTCGTCGCCGATCCGGGCTTCGTCGTCGTCACGCCCGGCAGCGGCGTGATCAGGATCATCCCGGTCTCCGTCTGCCACCACGTGTCCACCACGGGCGTGCGGTCGCCGCCGACGTGCTCGCGGTACCAGACCCACGCCTCCGGGTTGATCGGCTCGCCGACCGACCCGAGCAGCCGCAGCGAGGAGAGATCGTGCTTCGCCGCATGCTCCGGGCCCCACTTCATGTGCGCCCGGATCGCCGTCGGCGCCGTGTAGAGGATCGTGACGCCGTAGCGCTCGACGATGTCCCACCAACGGTCCTTGTCCGGGAAGTCGGGCGTGCCCTCGTAGAGGACGGAGGTGGCTCCGTTCGTCAGCGGGCCGTAGACGATGTAGCTGTGGCCGGTGATCCAGCCGATATCGGCCGCGCACCAGTACACGTCGTCCTCGGGCTTCAGATCGAAGATGAGCGCGTGCGTCGAGGCAACGCCGACGAGGTAGCCCGCCGTCGTGTGCGCGATCCCCTTCGGCTTCGCGGTGGTTCCCGACGTGTACATGAGGAACAGCAGGTCCTCGCTGTCCATCGGCTCGGGTGGGCTCGTGGCCGGGTCGTCCGAGACCTCGAAGTCGTGCAGCCAGTGGTCGCGCCCTGCCTGCATGGGGACGGCGTTCCCGGTGCGGCGGACGACGAGCGCCTTGCGGATCCCGGGCGCGTCCGCCATGGCGGCGTCCGCGGTCTGCTTCAGCGGCACGGTCGTGCCGCGGCGCCACGCTTCGTCCTGCGTGATCAGGACCTCGCAGCCCATGTCGTTCGCGCGGTCCGACAGCGAGTCGGCGGAGAAGCCGCCGAAGACGACCGTGTGCGGCGCCCCGAGCCGCGTGCACGCGAGCATCGCCACCGGCAGCTCGGGGACCATCCCCATGTAGATCGCGACCTTCGTCCCCTTGCCGACGCCGAGCTCCTTGAGCGCGTTCGCCATCCGGACGACGTCGCGCTGCAGGTCGGCGTAGGTGATCGTGCGGCGGTCGCCCTCGGGCTCGCCCTCCCATTGGTAGGCGACCCGGTCGCCGAGGCCGGCCTCGACGTGGCGGTCGACGCAGTTGTACGCGACGTTGAGCTTCCCTCCGAGGTACCACTTCGCGTACGGCAGCTCCCACTCGTAGAGCTCGCCGAAGGGCTCGAACCAGGTGACGCGCTCGCGCCCCTCGCTCTCCCAGAACTCGTCGAACTCGCGCTCGTAGATGTCCGGCCGCGCGACTGCGAGCGCGGCGAAGTCCGGCGGGGGCGGATACCGGCGATCCTCAGTGAGGATCGTCTCGATCGTCTGCCCGCGTCCCTCGTCGGCGTCGGCTCCGCCGGGCGGAGCCCGGCTCCGCCGCCGCCTGCCGTCTCTGCCGGCACGCGGCTCTCCGGCCCCGTATTGCTCATACTGTGGCCTCCGGCCGCCCACCGGCAGTGACGGCCCAGGAACGCGCGAAGTCGCTCACAGCTCCAGGTCGTACGGGTAGTCGGTCAGCTTCTCGGCGCCGTCGGCGGTGACGAGGATCAGATCCTCGAGCCGGACACCGCCGTACCCGTGCCGGTAGAGGCCCGGCTCGAGCGCGATCACATCGCCCTCGACCAGGGGCTCGCTCTCGACACGGCCGACGCCCGGCCGCTCGTGCACCTCGAGGCCGACACCGTGCCCGGTCGCGTGGAAGTAGCCGTCGACGAGCGACTCGCCCTCCTCCTTGTGCAGCTGCGTCTTGTGGCCGTGCTCGTGGAAGAAGTCGCACACCTGGCGGTGGATGTCGCTGCCCTTGACGCCCGGCTTCACGGCGGCAACGGCCATGTCGAGCGCCTCCTTCGCCAGCCGGTGGTACTCGCGCAGCTCGTCGGGTGCCGGGCCGACGGTGAACGTCCGCGTGAAGTCGGAGTAGCAGGCCGACTCGCGGTCGCGCGGGAAGAGGTCGAAGAGGACGACGTCCTCGGCGGCGATCGGGCCGGAGCCGCCGTCGTGGCCGACAGCGGTTTGGGCGCCGTGCGAGACGATGAACTCCTCGGCGGCGGCGCCCTGCTCGCCGAAGGCACGCTCGACCTCGAGCTGGATCCGCTCACAGGTCAGCGGCTCGCCTCCGAGCGTGAGCACGCCGTTCGCGCGCGAGGCGCTGCGCAGCATCTCGACGCCGACGGCAACTCCCGCCTCGACTGCCCGGCACGCGCGCCGGATCCCGGCCAGCTCCTGCTCGGTCTTGACCCGGCGGCGCTCGTCGAAGAAGCGCTGGTCGGCGGTCAGCTCGATCCCGTTCGCGCGCAGATGGTCGGCATGCGCGAGCGGGAAGCCGCCGGGCGTGACCGCGCGCTCGAGGCCGAACAGCCTGCAGGCACCGAGGTAGAGCTCGCGGTCGAGCTCGTACGCGTCGAGCCCGCGCTTCATCAGGTCGTCGACGCCCGCGTCCTCATAGGTCAGCACCTCGAGGCCGTGGCCGAGGCCGTCGATCCGGCCGGACTCGAGCGAGCTGACGACGACCGACCGCTTCCCGCCGACCTCGGCGTAGAGGAACGGATCGGGAACGGCCAGCGGCACCTCGTGGCGGAGCTCCGGCGAGCGGACCGTGTCGGCGATGATCAGGACATCGGACACGGCCCAGATCCTAGTCAGCAGCGAGCGCGGCCACGTCAGAACCCTCGCGCGCGTTGCGGACGCCGACGATCGCCGCCGTCACGCCCGGCTGCTCGAGCACCCAGGCGATCGCGTGGCGCCGGAGCGTCCGGCCGCGCCCGGCCGCCTCACGCGCGTGAGCCGCGATCTCGTCGGAGCGCTGCGCCAGGGGCGAGGAGCGGCGGAAGTCGTCCTGCTCCAGCTCCTCGGTCGAGAAGCCGTCGACGAGGAACCCGCTCGCGAGCGGCGCCCAGCAGAGCAGGCCGATCCCGAGCCGGCGCACGACCTCGAGCACGTCCGGATGCCTCGGTCCACCGAGCAGGCTGAGGGACTCCTGGCAGGACGTGACGGGCGCGACGGCGTGCGCGCGCTCGACGAGCTCGGCCGGGTGGTTCGAGAGGCCGGCCCAGCGGATCTTCCCCTCGTCGCGCAGGCGCTGCAGCTCGCCCCACGACTCCTCGATCGGCGTCGTCCGGTCGAGATCGTGGATCTGGAGCAGGTCGACATGATCGACGCCCAGGCGCAGCAGGCTCGCCTCGAGATCGGCGCGGATCGCCTCGGGCCGGTTGTCCATCCGTGAGACCCGGTCGGGGTCGGGCATCGTCCCGCACTTGGTGAAGAGGAGGACGTCGTCGCGCCTGCCGTCGAGCGCGCGGCGGACGATCTCCTCGGCGCTGCCCCAGCCGTAGAACGGCGCCGTGTCGATCCAGTTCGCACCCGCGTCGAGCGCCGCCCGGATCGCGGCGATCGCCTCGCGCTCGTCCTGGCCGCCCCAGTAGATCCACTCGCGGGCTGAACCGACGGGCATGCTGCCGATCGGCGCCGTGCCGATGCCCACCACCGTGATCTCCGGTCCATCCGCGCCGAGCCGTCGCCGCTCCACGACTTCGATCCTACGGGTAGGTTTGCCCCCGGTGAGTGCAGCGCTGGACGATCTGAAGCAGCGGCTGGCGGAGGTCTACGACCTCGAGAAGGCGGCCGCGATCGCGGGCTGGGACCAGCGGACGATGATGCCGCCCCAGGGCGCAGCGGCCCGCTCGGAGGTGTCCGCGACGCTCTCGGGGATCGCCCACGAGCGCTTCGTCGCCGACGAGGTGGGCCGCCTGCTCGACGAGCTCGCGCCGCTCGAGGCCGAGCTGGACTTCGATTCCGACGACGCGAGCCTCATCCGCGTCACGCGCCGCGACTGGGAGAAGGCGCGCCGCGTCCCGCCCGAGCTCGCCGCCGACTGGGCGCGCGAGGGCGGCAGAGCGCACGTCGCCTGGCTCCAGGCGCGCGAGGCGAACGACTTCTCGGTCTTCCGGCCCGCACTCCAGCGCGTCCACGACGTCGCGCTGCGCTGGGCGGAGCTCATGGAGCCCGGCGACTCGCCCTACGACGCGTTCCTCGACGAGTACGAGCCGGGGATGAAGACGGCCGAGGTGAAGGCGGTCTTCGACGTCCTCCGCCCGGAGCTGACCGCGATCGTGCGCGAGGCCGGTGAGCCGGCCGACGACTCCTTCCTCGAGGGCGACTTCCCGCTCGAGCGCCAGCAGGAGTTCCTCGAGGGCGTGCTCCGCGCCTTCGGGTTCGAGAACGGCACGTACCGGCTCGACCCCACGGTGCATCCGTTCGCGACGACGTTCTCGCGGTCGGACATCCGGATGACGACGCGCTACAAGCCGACGAACCTGCGCGCGCTCTGGGCCGGGATGCACGAGGCAGGCCACGGGCTCACGTATCAGGGCACCGGGCCGGAGCTTGCGCGCTCGCCGCTCTACGGGAACGCATCTCTCGGCCTCGGCGAGTCGCAGAGCCGGACGTGGGAGAACCTCGTCGGCCGATCGCTGCCCTTCTGGCGCGGGCGGCTGCCGGAGCTGCAGCGCCTCTTCCCTCAGCTCGAGTCGGTCGACCTCGACACCTGGTACCGCGGGATCAACCGGGTCGCGCCCGGACTGATCCGCGTCGACTCCGACGAGGTCACCTACTCCCTTCACATCATCCTGCGCTTCGAGCTCGAGCAGGAGCTCGTCGCCGGAGCGCTGTCGCTCGACGACCTGCCGGAGGCCTGGAACGCGAAGATGAAGGAGCTGCTCGGCGTCGATGTCCCCGACGACGCGCGCGGCGTGCTCCAGGACGTCCACTGGACGCGGGCCGCCTACGGCTACTTCCCCACCTACGCGCTCGGCAACGTCCTCTCCGTCCAGATCTGGCGGGCGGTCGAGGAGGAGCTGCCCGACCTGGACGCGCAGCTCGAGGCCGGCGACTTCGGGCCGCTGTACGGCTCGCTGCGCGACCGGATCTACCGGCACGGCCGCAAGTTCACGCCGCGGGAGACGCTCGAGCGGGCGATCGGCGCGACCGAGATCGACCCGCAGCCGTACCTCGGCTACCTGCGCTCGAAGGTCGCCGGGCTCCAGCCGGCCTGATCGTCCGTCAGCCTTCCAGCTGACGGACGATCTCCGCTACGTCCTCGGCCAGCGCCGCGGCGGTCGCCGGCGCGATGCTCTTGCCGCTCTGGGCCTCGAGCTCGTGGACGAGTGCAGCGAGCAGACCAAGCGTCCCGCTGACGTCCCCGCTCCCGAGCGACGCCTCGGCGGCGGCCACTTTCGCGGCGAGGCTCATACCCGGCCCGACGCCTTCCACGGCGACGGCGAGCTCCGCGAGCAACTCGGCCGCGGTCGGCTCGTGCACGATCTCGATGTCGCCGACGACGAACGGAACCGGCTGCGTGAACACGCACTGGGCCCCTTCGCACAACGCGATCTGGAAGCCGACGCCGACGATGTCGCCCGCGGAGAGCGAGAAGTCGTTCGGGTCGTCCGCGCTGTCGAGCGTCTTCGCCAGCTCGATGTGGGTCTCTGCTCCGTGCACCGCCACAGCACCGCTCGCGTCGACGGTCCCGCCGAGGTCGACGTCATGGAAGCCGCAGCTGGAGACCGGGCAGCCACCTCGCGCGCTGAGAACGAGGTCGCCGAAGCCGTTGCGGACGCCGAAGCCGAGCGCGACCCCGTCCGACCCTTCCTCCGGCCAGACGCCGTCGTGGTCGTTGTCGAATCCGAACGAGACCGAGAGGGTCGGCGTCGTCGTCGCGACGCGGACGCCGAGGTACAGACGCTCTCCGTCGTTCATCACCCGCAGCTCGCCGGGGACGGCTCCGCCGCCGGGGGCGGAAGCCGTGAACGCCAGAGCGCTCGCGTCGTCCCACTCTCCCGGCGCGAGCACGCCGTCGACGACTGCCGTCCCGAACGCCCCGAAGGCCAGCGTCGGCGCGTGACTCCCGGCGCTCGCCGGGATCAGGAGCGCCGCGATCGCCGCGACGAGCAAAGCACCGCGTGTTCCCGCCATCTCCCCTCCTGTCGTAGCTACAGAGAGAGAAGCACCGGGACGCGCCAACGACAAGGGGAATCGACGACGAGCGTCGGGAACGGCGGCGTCCGTAGACTCAGCCCCGTGGAAGACGTGGTCGGGCGCGCGCTGAATCTCGTGGAGAGCTACGAGGCGATCGTGCGCGCGGAGTTGCCGCCCGACGTCGAGATCTTCGACGCGCACGTCCATCTCGGGCTCGACATCGACGGGATGCGCGGCGACCTCGAGGATCTGCTGCGGATCCAGGACGCGCACGGGATCACGCGCTCGTTCATGTTCTGCCTCGACGAGCCCGACCGGCATCCCGGATTCCGGGCGCCGAACGACCGCACGCTCGCGTTCGCGGAGCGAAGCGGGGGCAAGCTCGTCCCGTTCGTCCGGCTCGACCTGACCGAGAGCCCGATCGAGGAGGCGACGCGCTGCCTCGACCTCGGCGCCGGCGGGATCAAGCTCCACCCGCGCGCGCAGAAGTTCATGCTCGACGACGAGCGCCTCGCGCCGGTGTTCGAGCTCGCGGCCGAGCGGAAGGTGCCGATCCTGATCCACGGCGGCCGCGGGCTGCCCCCGATCGCCGACGCGCTCGCCCGGCTGATGGACGCCTACGAGCCGCAGCTGATCGTCGCGCACGCGGGAATCGCCGACCTGGCCGCGCTCGCGCGCCATTTCTCCGGACGCCCCGGCGTCTTCTTCGACACCTCCGTCTGGAGCCCGCTCGACCTGCTCGACCTCTATCGGCTCGTCTCGCCCGAGCAGGTCCTGTACGCCTCCGACTACCCCTACGGGACGCAGCCCGCGTCGCTGTTCGCGTCGCTCCGCACCGCCCAGATGGCCGGGCTCGACGACGGCCAACTGCACGCGATGCTCGGCGGCAGCTCGCGCCGGATCGCCGCCGGCGAGCCGGCGCTGCCGCTGACTGATCCGCGCGGCCCGCAGGACGTCTCGCATCCGCTCACGTTCGCCCGCATCCACCAGTACCTCTCGATGGCGACGCCGCTCCTCTGGACGCGCCAGGCGGACACGATCGGTGTGATCGGCCTGGCACTGAACGCCTGCGACGAGCGCGCGAACGGCCACCGCGAGGACACCGAGCGGATCCGCGAGCTGCTCAGCGCGGCCCGCGACCTCTGGCGCGTCTTTCCCGAGGCCGAGGACGAGACCGAGCGCGTACGCACGGCACGGATTGCGTTCCGGCTCGTCCACCTCGCCAACATCACGGCGGTGACGTCGGCTGCCTGAGCTCAGGGTCAACGGCCACGAGCACACGTTCGAGGCGCCGGTCGGGCGGACGCTCGCCGAGACGCTGCGCGACGACCTCGGCCTGACGGGGACGAAGATCGCGTGCGGCGAGGGCCACTGCGGCGCCTGCACCGTCCAGCTCGACGGCATGCCGGTGCTCAGCTGCATCACGCTCGTCCACACGGTCGGCGAGCGCGAGGTGACGACGATCGAGGGGCTGAAGGACCATCCGCTCGTGGACGCGTTCGTGCGGACGGATGCGCTCCAGTGCGGCTTCTGCACGCCGGGGCAGATCGTCTCGGCGGCCGCGCTCGTGGCCGCGACGCCGTCGCCGACCAGCGAGGAGATCAAGCACCGGATGGCCGGCAACCTCTGCCGCTGCGGCACCTACCCGCGAATCGAGGAGGCGATCAGCACGTGGCAAGGCTGATCAAGTCCGAGAAGGAGGTCGAGGGCCGCTACGAGGAGGTCTGGACGCTCGTCGAGGAGGACGCGCTCGTCCAGTGGCCGCCCGGGCCCGGTGCCGTCGTCGGGCGCGACGCGCCCCGGCTCGACGGCTACGAGAAGGCCCGCGGCGAGGCCCGCTACACGGGCGACGTCCAGCTCCCCGGGATGCTCGAGAGCGCGCTGCTCCGGAGCCCGCACGCGCGGGCGCGCGTCGCGCGGATCGACCTCGAGGCGGCCGCCGACGCAGCGGGCGTGATCGCCGTCGTCGGCCCCGGTGAGGTCACCGGCGTGGACGAGGAGGTCCACTTCGAGGGCGGTGCCGTCGCCGGCGTCGCGGCGGAGACCCTCGCGCAGGCCCGCGCCGCGCTCGAGCTGATCGAGGTGGAGTGGGAGGAGTTGGAGCCGCTGCTCGACGCCGACGAGGCGGTCGCCCGCGGCTCGCTCCTGGCGGAATCCCGCCGGTACGAGCGCGGGGACTACGAGCAGGGTCTTGCCCAGGCCGACGCCGTCGTCGAGGCCGAGTACACCACGCAAACGCTCAACCACAACCCGCTCGAGACACACCAGTGCATCTGCGAGTGGCGAGGCGACAACCTCGACGTCTACATCTCGACGCAGTACATCTGGGGTGTCCGCCGCGACCTCGCGGAGCAACTCGGCATCCCGCAGGACAAGGTGCGGGTGATCTGCGAGTTCATGGGCGGGGGCTTCGGCGCGAAGAACGGGCTCGGCAACTACCTCGCACTCGCGGCGGAGCTCGCGAAACGGACCGGACGGCCGGTGCGCTGCGCGCTCTCCCGCCGCGAGGAGAACGTCGTCGGCGGCAACCGGAACGCGACGCGTCAGCGTGTGACCGCGGCCGGAAGCTCGGACGGGACACTGACGGCGCTGGGCGGCGAGTACGTCTGCGCCCTCGGCTGGGAGGGCTGGCTGCCCCCCACCGCCGGGCCGGCCTGGCTCCTCTACGCCTGCGAGAACGTGCGCACCGTTGAGCACGGCGCCAAGCTGAACCTCCCGCCGATGGCCGCCTTCCGCGCGCCCGGCTTCGTCGAAGGGACGTGGTCGCTGGAGTGCCTCCTCGACAAGCTCGCAGCGCAGCTCGGGGTCGACCCGCTCGAGCTCCGCAAGCGCAACTACGCCGAAACGGACCCGATGGACGGCCGGCCGTTCTCCTCGAAGGGCTTGATGGAGTGCTACCGCCGCGCCGAGCCGCACTGGGCGCGGCGACACGAGGTGCGGGCGCGCTCGGACGAGATCTGGAAGCGCGGGATGGGACTGGCAAGCCAGATCTGGTACGGGGGCGGCGGCCCGCCGAGCTACGCCTGGGTGCGGCTCGGCTCGGACGGGCGCGCGAACGTCGTCACGGCGATGCAGGACATCGGCACAGGCACGCGGACGGCGATGGCGATCGTCGCCGCCGAGGAGCTCGGCCTGCCGCTCGACGCGGTCGAGGTGCAGATCGGCGACTCGGCGCGCGGCCCGTTCGCCTCGATCTCCGGCGGCTCTTCGACGCTGCCCTCGATGGGGCCGGCCGTCCGCTCGGCGGCCGCCGATGCGGCGCGCCAGGTGCTCGAGCTCGCCGCGCAGCGGTTCGACCGCCCCGAGGAGACGCTCTCGCTGCGCGGCGGCAGCATCCACTGCTCCGACGGCGGCAGCTGGCCGCTCGCCGACATCACGAGTCTGCTGGCCGACGGCCAGATCCTCGGCAAGGGTGCCCGCGGGCCGAACCCGACCGGGATGCGCGTGCTCACTTTCGGGATCCAGCTGGCAGAGGTCGCAGTCGACGTCGGCACCGGCGAGGTGCGAGTCGAGAAAGTCGTCGCGATCCACGACGTCGGCCGCGTGATCAACCCGCTCGGTGCCCGTAGCCAGATCGAGGGCGGGATCATCCAGGCGCTCGGGCACACGTTCTCGGAGCACCGGCTCGACGACCCGCGGACGGGCATCGTGCTGACGAAGACGCTCGACGCCTACAAGCTGCCGACGATCGCGGACGTGCCGGAGATCGTCTGCGACCTCGTCGACGTCCCGGACGAGCATCTGACGAACCTCGGCTCGAAGGGGCTCGGCGAGCCGCCGATCGTGCCCACCGCGGCCGCGATCGCGAACGCGATCCGCGACGCCACGGGTGCCGACGTGACCTCGCTGCCGATCACGCGCGAGGAGATCCTGCGCGCGCTACGCGAGGCCGAGCAGCGTGAAAGGGAGAGGGAGCGCATTGCAGCTGGCGCGGCCTGAGTCGCCCGCGGAGGCGGTCGCCGCGCTCGCCGGCGGCCGCGCGCTCGCCGGCGGCACGGAGCTCGTGCCGCTCCTCCGCGACGGGATCGTCGAGGCCGAGACGCTCGTCGACGTGCTTGCGGCCCTACCGCGCGGTGTCGCCGGCCGGACGATCGGCGCGGGCACGACTCTGGCGGAGCTCGAGGCCTCGGAGGAGATCCCCGCGGCGCTGCGCGAGGCCTGCCGCCTCGCGGCGTCGCCGCAACTCAGGAACATGGGCACGATCGGCGGCAACCTGCTGCAGGCGACCCGCTGCTGGTACTGGCGGCTGCGCTTCCCGTGCCGTCTGCACGGCGGCGACGTCTGCCACGCGCTGGAGGGGCAGCATCGAGAGCACGCCTTCTTCGCGAACGACTTCTGCGCCTCGGCGCACCCGTCCGATCCGGCCGCAGCGCTGCTCGCGCTCGGCGCGCGGGTCCGCACCGACCGGCGTGAGCTGGACCTCGCCGAGCTCTACCGGTTGCCGACGGAGGACGACCGCTCGACGACGACGCTCGCAGCGGACGAGCTGATCCTCGAGCTCGAGCTGCCCGAGGTCGAGGCGAGCGCGTACCTGAAGGCGATGGACCGGCAGCGGTGGGCGTTCGCGCTCGTCGGCGTCGCCGTCGCCCGCGTCGGCGGCGAGACGCGGGTTGCGCTGGCGGGCGCCGCTCCGATCCCGTGGCTCCTCTCCGCGCCCGACGAGCTCGAGCGCGCGACGCCGCTCGAGGGGACGGCGTTCAAGGTCGAGATCGCCCGCACGCTGGTCGCGAGAGCGACGGCCTCTCTCTAGGTACGATCGGCGATCGTCATGAGGCGCATCCTCTTCCCGCTGCTGCTCGTCCTCGTACTCTCGCTCGCGGCCTGCGGCGGCGACGACGAGCCCGAGTCGGCCGACACCGGCGGCGCGACGACCGAAGCATCGTCCGGGACCGGCGGCGCGACGACCGAGACATCCCCCTCAGGAGAGGCCGGTTGCGAGACGGTCGAGGCGCCGGCGCCCAAGCAGGACGGCGGCCAGACGGCGCCGACGGGGTCGCTCGACTCCGGCACGACGTACGAGCTCGTCGTCGAGACGAGCTGCGGCGACTTCACGATCACCCTCGACCCGGAGCTCGCGCCGAAGACCACGGCGTCGCTGGTGGCGCTTGCCGAGTCCGGTTTCTACGACGACACGACCTTCCACCGCGTCGTCCCGGGCTTCGTGATCCAGGGCGGCGACCCGACCGGGACCGGGACGGGCGGCCCCGGCTACTCGACCGTCGACGCACCGCCCAGCGATACGCAGTACACGGAGGGCATCGTCGCGATGGCGAAGTCGGGGGCCGAGCCGCCGGGGAGCTCGGGGAGCCAGTTCTTCGTCGTCACCGCACCGGACGCCGGGCTCTCGCCGGACTACGCGGTCGTCGGGACGGTCACCGAGGGCATGGAGTCGGTGCGCGCGATCGAGGCTCTCGGCGCCGGCGACGGGCCACCTTCGCAGCCGGTCGTGATCGAGAAGATCAGCGTCGAAGAGAGCTGATGAGCCAGGCCGCAAAGCGGCCCCTTCAGGGGTCTTCGCGCGATGCGCGTCCGCCTTGCGGATGCGCATCCTGCGCTCACAAGTGATCGCAGCCGTCGTCCTCGCGGCCGGTGCAGCGACGCGGTTCGGCGCCCCCAAGCAACGGCTGCTCCTCCCCGCCGTGCTCGAGCACGTCCGAGGGCTCGACCAGATCGTCGTCGTCGCCGGCGCGTACCCGCTCGAAGGAGCGATCGACTGCCCCGACTGGGAGCGCGGGCCGGGCGCCTCACTCCGCTGCGGGCTCGCCGCGCTCGGGCGGGAGGTCGAGGCCGCGGTCGTCGTGCTCGCGGACGGCCCCTCGCTGGCCCCCGCGGCGATCGACCGCATCGTCGCGGAGTGGCGCGCGAGCGGTGCGCCCATCGTCGCGGCGAGCTACGGCGGCGACCGCGGCCACCCACTTCTCGTCGACCGCTCGGCCTGGAACGAGATCCCCGACGAGGGCCTGCGCGCAGTCGAGCCCGTGCTCGTACCGTGCGACGACCTCGGCGAGCCGGGGGACGTCGACTATCCGCAGGATCTGCCGGAAGGGTTCAGGAGCTCGCCCGACGAACCGATGTAGACGGCAATGGAGCTCGTCCGTCCCGTCCCCAGGACCCTCGAGGTCGTCCCGGAGCGCAGCGCGCTCGCGTCGGCGCGGCTCCGCCGTAGCCTGACGGTCGAGGAGGCCGCGAAGCGCGCCGGGCTGACGGCCGATCAGGTCGAGTGGCTCGAGGAAGGACGCGTCTACCGCTTCCCCTCGACGGAGCACGCGCTCGAGGCGACGCTCCTGCTCGCAGCCGCGCTCGAGATCGGGCAGCGAGAGGCGCGGGCGCTCGCGGGCCTGCCGGTGCCGCCGCGGCCGCTGGACGTCAACCCCGTCGCACGCTTCGTCGGGGTCGCCGCCCTCTCCGCCGCGTTGATGGGTCTCGTCGCCTTCGTGCTCGTGCCCGCCGTGGCCGGAAAGCCCGCCGCGGCCGTCGACCCCGTCGTCGCCCAGGCCGCCTCGCTGCCGAAGCCGTGGGAGATCCAGGTCGAGGTGCTGAACGGCGCCGGCGACATCAACTGGACACGGCAGGTCGGCAGCCGGATCCAGTCGCTCGCCTACACGGTCAAGAAAGTCGGACGCGCCGACCGCTTCGACTATCCGCAGAGCTCCGTCTACTACTCGCCGGGTGGGCGCCTGATGGCGATCCGGCTCGCGCGCCAGTTGGGTTTCGTGACGCGACCGCTCCCGGGCGGGACGAACCCGAACCGGCTCGTCGTCATCGTCGGCCCGCACCGCGGGCCCGGCTAGCCCCTACAGCCCTTCGGCGGTCGGGCCGCGGAGCTCCGTGAGCTTCGCCATCAGCCCCGCGGGCATCCGCTCGATCGCCGTGGTGCGGATGTAGCGGCGGAGGTGCGCCTCGAAGCGGTAACGCCTGCGGCAGTACTCGCAGGCGTCGAGATGGCTCTCGGCGAGCGCGACCTCCTCGGGCTTGAGGTCGCGGTCGAGGTAGCCCTGCAGCAGCTCCTCGCACTTCTCGCAGTCGGCGTCGTTGCTCATGTCAGCGTTTCCTCCGCGAGCGCCTTCTTCAGGATACGGCGGCCCCGGTGCAGCCGCGACATCACGGTGCCGATCGGGATGTCGAGGATCTGCGCCGCGTCTGCGTAGCTGAACTCGCCCAGGTCGACGAGGACGACGACGTCGCGGAAGTCGTGCGGGAGCTCGGCGAGCGCGTTCACGACCCCGCCCTGTGAGAGCCGCTCGACGACCTGCTCCTGCTCGAGGGCCTGCTCGCCCTCGACCGCCGCGAGCCGGTTGGCGAGGTAGTAGTCGCTCTCCTCGAGAGGCTGCTGGTCGGGAGTTCGCTGGATCTTGCGGCCACGGTCGGTGTTGAGGTTGGTCAGGATGCGCAGCAGCCAGGCGCGCATGTTCGTGCCCGGCGTGAATGATGTCCAGCTCCGAAATGCTCGGGCGTAGGTGTCTTGGACAAGCTCTTCGGCCTCCTCCCGCGTACCGACCATTCGGCGTGCGACGCGGTAGACCTGGTCGGCGAATCCGAGCGCCTCCTCCTCGAAGCGGACGCGTTCCCGGGCCTCGTTCGCGATGCGCCGCCCGGCGTCCTCCTCTGGCTCGGCTGCGCCGGAGTCACTCACCCGGCCACCCTAATCAAATCGGTCTGACGCGGTGGTCAACGCCCCCGGCGGCGCGCCTATTCCCCGGCTAGACCGCTTCGACCTCCGGAAAACCGCCGCGCCGGAGCGTCTCGACGATCGCGTCGCGGCTCGTCCGGGACTCGTCCCAGCTGAGCGAGACCTGGCCCATCAGGTTCGCGTTCGCGGCCTCGATCCCCTCGACCTGCCGGAGCGTGCCGGCCAGCCGGCCGACGCACCGCTCGCAGCGGACGCCGCTCACCTGGATCACGTCGCTGACCGTCGCCATCTAGCTCGATCGTAGCGAGAGCTCCGCATCCGCCTGCTCGATCAGGAGCGGGTCGTGGGTGGCGCAGATCACGGTCGCGCCGGTCGTGCGCGCGACGTCGGCGAGCAGCGCCCCGAGGGCGAGCGCGTTGGCGCCGTCGAGCCGCGCCGTCGGCTCGTCGGCGACGATCACGCGCGGCTGGACGGCAATCGCGCGCGCGAGCGCGGCGCGCTCGCGCTGTCCCGCCGAGAGCATCGAGACCGGCCGCTCGGCGTGCTCGGCCAGGCCGACCGCCTCGAGCGCGCCGGCGGCGTGCTCGAGCGGCAGGCCGCGGAGCTCGAGCGCGAGCTCCGCGTTCTCCCGCGCGCTCAGGAAGGGCGCGAGGCCGGCGGTCTGGCCGACGAACGCGAGGGTCGTCCGGCGCACCTCCGCCCGCCCGGCGCGGTCGAGTCCGGCCAGCGAGACGCCGTCGAGCAGGACATCGCCCTCGTCGGGCAGCTCGAGCCCCGCGAGCAGGAGCAGCAGCGTCGTCTTCCCCGACCCGGACGGGCCGGTGACGACCGTGAGCCTCCCGGGCGCGAAGCTCGCGTCCAGCCCGTCGAGCGGCGTCGTGCTCCCGAACCGCTTCGTGAGACCCTGCGCAGCGACGATCGGAGCTTGTGTTCCTGTAACACAAGCTCGCTGGACCGCTTCCGGAGCGGGCTGGAGAGCTTGTGACACAGTCACACTTTCTCCCGCCGGCTGGAGGACGACCTCCCGGCCCCGCAGCTCGGCGGACGCGTGGCGGTCGATCCCGGCGGCGCGGAGGACGTCCTCGGGGAGGCGGAGCCAGCCGCCGCGGCCGACGACGATCGCGCCGTCGCCCGACGCGCCCGCGACCCGTTCGTCGGAGATCCGGCCGTCCCGGACGTGGATCACCCGGTCGGCGCGCTCGGCGGACGCCGGGTCGTGGCTGACGACGAGCGCGGTGCTGCCCTCCTCGCGCACGAGCTCCGCGATCAGCGCCAGCACCTCCCGGGCGGTCGCGGCGTCGAGCTCGCCCGTCGGCTCGTCGGCGATCAGCAGCGCGGGCCGGGCGGCGAGCGCCGCACTGAGGGCGATCCGCTGCTGCTCGCCGCCCGAGAGCTCACGCGGGTGCGCATCCCGCCGCGCGCCGAGACCGACCCGCTCGAGCAGCTCGTCCGCGCGGGCCGCCCGGCTTCGGCCGTCCGCCCCTGCCAGCCCGAGCTGGACGCCGACGAGCTCCCGGGCGGTCAGCTCGCCTGCAAGCGCACGCCAGTAGTGCTGGTCGGCATAGCCGATCGTGCGGGAGCGGAAGCCGGCGACCTGCCGTGCCCGCAGCGCCCCGACGTCCACCCCGGCGACGCGCACGCCGCCCGCGGAGGCACGGTCGAAGCCGGCGACGATCCGCAGCAGCGTCGACTTTCCCGAGCCGCTCGGCCCGAGCACGACGCAGAGCTCGCCCTGCTCGACGGCGAGGCTGAGCCCCTGGAGGGCCGCGACGCCGCCCTCGGGCGAGGGATAGACCCGGAAGACGTCGTCGACTTGGACGAGCGCCGTCACTCGAGCGCGGTCATTCGAGAACCTCGGCCCGGGGCGGCGCCGGCGACGCGAACGCACGCCGCGTCGCGAGCAGGATCAGCCCGGCTGCGGCGAGCAGGTAGAGCAGGACGGCGGCCGCGACCACCGTTCCGTCGACGTCGAGCGCCAGGGGCGGCTCGGGCGAGGTGGCACGGGCAGTCAGCCCGACGAGGTCGGTCACGACCGCCGCCAGCGCGAGCCCGGCCAGCGCTCCCGCGACCAGCCCGGCGGCCGCGACCACGAGCGCCCGCAGCCGCACGACCCGCCGCAGCAGGGACGGTGACGCGCCCTGGGCCTCCAGGTCGAGCAGCTCGCCGCTGTCGTCGCGGAGGTCGCCGAGCACGGTCAGGAGGATCCCGGCGAGAGCCAGGCCGAGCGCGACCGCTGCGGCGACGGCGAGGGCGAGCAGGGTGCCGTGGGCGATCGGGTCGCGGCGGGCGTCCGCTTCGAGCGCATGACGCGACTCGATCGTCAGCACGTTGAACGGCTTTGCAGCGAGCACGCGGTCGACGGCGTCCCGGTCGCCGGTGTCGCGGAGCCGCAGCCAGACCTCGTTGACGCGGCCTGCCCCCGGCCGCTCGAGGTTCACCGCCGCCGCGAGCGCTTCGCCGTCGCCGACGACGGCCTGGCCGTCGACGCCGGGGATGCGGCCGACCGTGCCGACCACGCGAACCGCGAGCCGCTCGCCCGCCACCTGGAGCGGCAGCAGCCCACGCTCGTCCGCCGCGGCCGCGAGCCGCGGCGTCGCCAGCACCGGCAGCGGCCCCGGCGGCCGGGCCGGGCGGATCCGCGTCGCGACGGTGTTCGTGAGCGTGTAGCGGACGGTTGTGCCGTCGATTCGCGCGCCGCCTGTGCCGACCCAGTCGGCGATCCCGCCCGGAACGTCCGGCAGCTCGATCGTGACTGCGCCGACGAGCGCCTGGCCCGCGTCTGCTCCGCGCTCCTGCACGCGCGTATCGGGCTCGAGGGCGATCGCGGCGAGCCGCCCTCCGCGCACTTCCGGGGGCAGCGGATCGCCGAGCGGCACGCGGGCGAACCGCCCGGTCGGCCCCTCGATCTCGGCGAAGAGGCGCACGGGGCCGCCGCCGATCCGCGCCCGCAGCTGGTCGCCCAGTCGAGGCCCGCCCTGCGCCGGCTCGGCCTCGATCCTCCGGGCGAGCTCCTCCGGCGAGCCCGGCCGCTCGTCGTCCCGCCAGCCGTTGAGGTCGGACAGCGTCTCCGGCGGGAGGCCCAGCAGCGTGATCCCGCTCTCGCCCTCGAGCCTCCCGACGCCGCCGGTCAGGCGCAGAACCGGGCTCACCTCGACATCCACGGCCCGGAAGCGGGCCAGCGAGGCCGCGTCCTGCACCGGGATCAGCCGGCGGAGGTCTTCACGGACGACGTAGTCGAGGGGGACAAGATGCGCCGCCTGGTCGCGCTCGCCGCGTGCAAGCGTGGCGCGGTAGCTCTCGGCGAAGAGCGCGAGCCCGAAGCTGACGACGAGGAACGCGGTCGCGGCGACGGCGTAGCCAGGGTTGCGGGCGAGCGTGAGCGAGGCGATCCGGAGCCCGAGCGCGCGTCCCCGGGAGGCCCGCTCGAGCAGCCGCAGGGCGGGTCGGAGCAGCCGCGTGACGAGGACTGCGGCGGCGAACGTGACGAGTGCGGGGAGCAGGAGAACGAGATCGCCCTCCCCATCGCCGCGCGCGAGCTCGAGGACGACGATCGCGACCGCGGCGAGCGCGGCCGCGTCGACGAGGCCGAACCGTGCCCGCGACGTGCGGGCGGCGACGACGCCGACCAGCACCGCGGTGGCCGCGGCGGCGACGAGCAGCGCCAGCGCGAGCCCTCCCGAGGAGACCATGCTCCGCGTCAGGATCTCGCCGACGGGAGCGCCGGCCCGCTCCGAGACGACCGCGCCGGCGACGAGGCCGACCGCGAGGCCGAGCGCCGTCCCGGCGAGGGCGAGCGCGGCCGACTCGGCGACCGTGACGAGGGCCAGCTGCCAGCCGCGCGCGCCGTACCAGGCGAGGCGGCGGCGGGCGGCGAGCAGGTCGGGCCGCAGCGTCATCGCGGCCAGGAGCGCGAACGCGAACAGGAGCGCCGCCGCTTCGCCGCCGACGACGCCGAGCCGCCGGCCGGCGGCGCGGCTCGTCGCCTGAGCCTCGCGCAGCTCCTCGACCGGAGCGACGACGTCGAAGCTCGACGTCGCGGACTGCAGCTCGGACCGCGCCTCGGTGACCGCGGCGGCAAGCCCGTCCACCTCCCACAGGCGCGGCCTGCCCTCGCCGAGCGGAGCCACCCACGCGTGGCTCCGATACACGCGCTCGAGCGCGGCCGACCCGGCCAACGGCTCGATGCCCTCGGCGAGGAAGAGCGGCGCGGGCGGAGGCCGGTGATACCCGGCCGCGCGGGCGAGCGACGGGCTCACCTCGGCGTCGGCCAAAGCATTGTCGGTGGGCGTGAGGAAGTCGCCGAAGAGGACGCGATCGTCCAGCACCGCCTCGCCGACCTCGACGAGCGCGACGCCGTCGAGTTGCGGCAGCCGTCCCTCACCGCGCAGCCGCAGGACCTCGCAGCGCTGGGCCGTGCACGGCCGCGGCAGCCGCCCGGAACGGACAGTGACCCAGCGGCCGAGCTCTTCGACTCCGCCGAGCCCGGCGAACGTGCCGCCGAGCGAGGTCTCGCGGAAGAGGACGAGCGACGTGGGCCGCCCCGTGTCCGTCCGTGCCAGCGCCCGCCGCGCACGGGTGTCCAGCGCCCGGTACGGCTCTTCGGACTGCGCCGGGATCCCGAACCAGACAGCGCGAACCGAGCGCTGACCCTCCGGAATCCGCTCGATTGCCTGCGCGACCGCCCGGTCCTGCGCGACGAGCGCCCCCGCCCGGCCGCCGAGCACGACCGCGGCGCCCGCCGCGATCCCGAGCACGACGAGGACGACCGGAGCGCTGCGCCGCCCGAGCCGGGCGGCCACGAGCCGGAGCGGGTAGAGAACCGCGCGGAGGCTCCTCATGCGCGTGAGCGTCTCACGAGGTCGGCGGTCACGGCCTCGAGCCCGTCCGCCCGGCCGACCTCGAGCTGCCGCAGGGCCTCGACGGGCTCCCGCAGCGTCTCGACGAGCTCCCAGGTGCCGAGCTCACTCGCCGCGGGCCGCACCGCGTCCAGGAGCTCCGGCCCCGGCTCCGGCGGTGCTGCGCAGAGCGCCTGGACGAGCGCTGCGAGCGCCGCCGAGCGCTCCACCGACGTCGGCTGGTCGGCGATCCGCACCTCGAGTGTCCCGAGCCGCGGGTGCGGGCGCGCGTCCCACCAGATCCGGGTGTAGTCGACGCCGGCCTCCGCCACGGCGGCCTCCCAGTCCGCGACCGTCGGGAGTTGCGGCGGCGGGCCGGATCGAGGCAGCTCGTGCAGGCGTCCGAGGCGGGACGACAGCACGCCCGTCTCCTCGCCTGCCAGATAGGGCGAGTTCGACGAGAGGTCGAGCACGTGCTGGAGCCACGGCCGGATCCAGGCGAGCGTACGCAGGCACTCCTCGAAGCTCGCCATGCCCACGTGCACGTGGAGGCCGCAAACGAGCTGGCCCTTCGCGATCGGCCCGAGCTCCTCGACCATCTTCACGTACCGGGGCTCGTCGACGATCCGCTGCTCAGCGGGATTCGAGAAGGGATGCGAGCCGGCCGCGGCGACGGCGAGCCCCTCGCCCTCGGCGCGCTCGAGCACGAGGCGGCGGAGGCGGCGGATCTCCCCAGAGGCCTCGAAGGCCGTCTCGCAGACGGGCGTGTTCGTCTCGACCAGGCACGAGAAGAGCTCCGTCTTGAGCCCCTCCTGCGGCAGCAGCCGCTCGACGCCCGTCGTGAGCGCGAGCGTCGCCGGGTCGACGAGCATCAGCTCCTCCTCGACGCCGAGCGTCAGGCGCCGGCCGAACCTATCGTCCACGCACCGCGTGAACCGGCCGCCCGGCCGCTTCCCACGCGTAGTACGACGCGCTCGGCCCGAAGCCGTTCTCGTACGGGACGATCCGGGGGTTCCGGCCGACCTCCTTGGCCCGCTGCGCATGCCAGAGCAGGTTCGGATCGTCGCGCACCTCCCAGACGAGGACGAGATGCGCAGCCGTCATGAAGTCTGCGACGAAGGTGCAACCGAGGGCCGGACAGGGAAACGGATCGGTGCGAACGCAGAACCAGCCGGCATGTTCGTCCTCGGTGTCGTCGACCCAGACGAACTCGTGCTCGTCGAGCAACTCGTCTTCGATCGTCAGCGACCCCCGCCGCGGCTCCTGCGCTTCCACGGCGAAAGGTTAGACGGATGGGGAGTGTGCCCGGCAGGGATCGCGTGGACACAATGAGCACATGAGCGATCGAGACGTCGCAATCGTCCTGTCCGGCGGCGGGGTGAACGGTGTCCTGCTCGAGCTGGGCTTCCTGCGACGCCTGCGCGCGAGCGCGCTCTGGCCACGGGTCGGCGCGATCTACGGCACCTCGGCCGGGGCGCTGACCGGGACGATGGCCGCGCTCGACCGGCTGGACGACCTCGAGGAGTTCATGCTCGAGCTCCAGCCCCGGGATGTCTTCGCGCCGCAGCGGCTGTGGCAGCTGCCGCTGAACGGGCTCCACCAGTACGCCCTGCCGGCCACGATCGCCGCGCGGCTGACGGATCCCCTGGAGCTCGCGCGCGGGCTCGCCGAGGCGCCGATCGAGGTCGTCGTCTTCACAACGGACGTGACCGAGCAGGACGAGGAGTCACACGAGCTCGTCCATTCCTCGCACGAGACACCACCCGAGATCATGGCCCAGGCAATGCTCGCTTCGGCCGCGATCAGCGCACTCGTCCTGCCGCTGCCGGTCGCCGACCGGATCGCGACGGACGGCGGCTGGGTGCGGAACTTCCCGCTCGGCCACGCGCTCGAGCGCCCGGGAGTCAGCCTCGTCGTGGCGTTCCGGCACCTGCCGCGTTACCCGCACGTCGGCGCCGAGCCGCTAGCCCGCCTCCGCGGGCGTCTGCAGCGATTCCGCGCCGTGCCGCCGGTCCGCGCGCTGATCGCACAGCTCGAGGAGGCCGAGGCGCGCGAGCGGCGCGGCGAGCCCGTGCACCTCGGCGACATGCTGGCGCGGCTGATGCGGGTGACGATCCAGCAGAACACGGCCCTCGAGGAGCGCCTGGCGGCCGAGCGCGAGGCGGCCTGCCGCGAGCTGGACGCGCTGCGCGCCGACCTCGTCGAGCTGGCGCGCGAGCATGCCCGGCCGGGCCGGCGCAGCCGCGCTCAGCGCGCCGTCGAGGAGCGGTTCGAACGCACCGCGCTGCCCCGGAGCGTTCCCAGCATCGTCGTCCGCGGCGCCGCCGGGCCCGACGGCCTGGAGCACGGCATCCGCGAGAGCCCCGAGTGGTCGGAGCACGCGAAGCGCTCCCTGATCGCGCGCGGATGGGAGGCGGCGGACGCCGAGCTCCGGGCGTACGACGCCGGCCTGCTCGAGCAGGCTTCCTGACGCGCCCTAGGGCTGCGGCGAGGAGGGCTGGCGGCCCAACTTCACCTCGAGGGTGATGATCTTGGTGCCGCGGTGGATCTGGACGACGACCGTCTTGCCGGGCTTCCGGTCGGCGAGCGCGTCGCGGAGCTCCTCGGTGGAGCTGACCCGCTTGCCGCCGATCGCGACGATCACGTCGCCGCCGATCACGTGGCTCTCGCCCGCGACGACGACGTCGGTTGTGCCGCCCTCGATGCCGGCCCGGTCCGCGGCGCTGCCCGGGACGACGCCTTCGACGAGCACGCCCTCGTCCACGGGGAGGCGGAACACCCGCGCCAGCTCGGGTGTGATGGTGCTGCCGGTGATGCCGAGGTGGGCGCGATCGACCTTGCCGGTCGCGACGAGCTGCGCCACGACCGCCTCGACGGTGTTGGACGGTACGGCGAACCCGATCCCGATATTGCCGGTCGTTCCGTCCGCGCGCGCGATCTGCGAGTTGACGCCGATCACCTCGCCCTGGGCGTTGAGCAGCGGACCGCCCGAGTTGCCGCTGTTGATCTGCGCGTCCGTCTGGATCACGTGGTCGATCGGGTAGCCGTTCGGCGCCGTGATCGTGCGCTCCTGGACGGCGCTGACGATCCCCGCGGTAGCGGTCCGCCGGAGCCCGAACGGATTGCCGATCGCAACGACGGGGTCACCGACGCGCACATTGTCGGAGTTGCCGAACACGAGCGGTGCGAGCCCGCGCGAGCTCGACTGCACTCGCAGGACGGCGATGTCGGTCGAGGGGTCGCTGCCGACGAGCGTCGCGGCGAGAGTGTCCTGGTTCGAGAAGCTGACCTCGATCTGATCGGCGCCTTCGATCACGTGGTAGTTCGTGACGATGTAGCCCGCCTTGTCGATGACGAACCCCGAGCCGAGCGCCTGCTGCGGCACGGCCTGCTGGTCGAACGGGACGAGGGACGGATTGTCCGTCGTCGAGGTCGTCGACGTGATCTGGACGACACCCGGCGCGGCGCGCGCGTAGATGTCGCGGACGGCGAGGCGGTTGTTGTCGGCGACCGGAGCGGCGGGGGTGGGGACAGGGGAGGCCCTCACGACGGTGGTGGTCCCGCCACCCAGGTCGCCGGTCGCCGCCACGCCGCCGAGCGCGATCAGGCCGCCCAGGAGGGAGGCGCCGACAAGCCCAGCTGCGCGGGGGAGGGTCGTCCGGTTCACCGGATCGTTGTACCCGCGAGCTCTTAAACCGGAGTGTGAAGCTCGTTAAGCGTCGGTTGCGGCGGACGAGCGCCGGCTACGAGTCCGGGTCGGGTGGCCGCGGGGGCAGCGGATCGGGCCGCGGGTCGGGCCGCGGCACAGGCGGGACCGGGTCGGGGAGCACGCTCATGCGAGTGCGGCCGTGCGCTCGGCCGTCTCACGGTCGGCGCCGAGGGCGTCGTCGAGCTTGCGCTGCAGCTCGCCGCTCTCGTAGAGCTCCTCGACGATGTCGGCGCCGCCGACGAGCTCGCCCTTGATGAAGACCTGCGGGATCGTCGGCCAGCCGGAGAGCGCCGAGAGCTCCTGACGGATCTGCGGATCCGGAAGGACGTCGACCGCGGTCACGGGCGCACCGGCCGCCCGGAGCGCGCGCAGGGCGCGGTCGGAGTTGCCGCACATGACGAGCTGCGGCGTGCCCTTCATGAACAGGCTCACCGGCTCGTTCTCGATGATCGACTTGATCTGCTCGCTCAACTGTGTCGCCTGCTCGCTCATGCCTGTCCTCTCGTCTTGATCCGGAGCTCGTGGATCGACCCGTCTCCCAGCGGCGCCGCAAGCGCCTGGTACACGAGCCGGTGCTGCTCGACGAGCGAGAGCCCGTCGAAGCGGCCGCTCGCGATCGTCACCTGGAAGTGGTCGCCGCCGCCGGTGCGGTCCTCGACCGCGAGCTCGCTCGCGTCGGGGAAGGAGTCGCGCAGGAGCGCCTCCAGCGTCACCGTCTCGGCCATGGAATCATCGTAGCCGTGAGCCGCGCGGGCGCCTTCCTCGTCTCGCTCCCGGAGCGCGCGGTGCGGGCGCTCGTCGGCGCGCTCGGCGGTGCTGTCCACGAGACGGCCGAGGTCGTCCTGCCGCGGTTCGCTCGCCGCTCCCGGCTCTACGAGGCGACGGCGAAGAACCTGCTCCGGATCGCGATCGAGCTCGTCGGCGACGTCGAGCGTGCTGCCCCACCCGACCAGCCGGACGCCGGCGAGTTGCTGAAGCGGAAGACGGCCGGCAACGTCGTCGAGTTCGGCTCGATCGCCGCGCTCGGATTCTCGCCGCTCTGGCTGCTCGCGGCGGCCTCGGACGTCTCGCACGGCTCGCGCATCTACCTCCAGGCGCTGGTCAGGGAGCTCGAGCGGGCAGGCGTGCTCTCCCCCGGAGCGGGGCTCGGAACCGTCGAAGACGTGCTGTCCGCCCTCGAGGGGAGCTCGGGCACGACCGCCCGACTGGTCGACCTGCCGCCGCTCGAGCTCGCCGACCTGCGGGCCTCGCTCAGGGAGCTGCGCTCGAGCGCGGCGGAGCTGCCCACGCCCCAGGAGCTCGCCGGGCTCTACCGTGGCCTGCAGCGGACAGCTGCGCGCGAACGCCGGCCGCTGCTCGAGGTGTCGTCCGGGATGGGTCTCGCGTTTGCGCTCTCCGCGCGCAACGTCGGCCGCGATCACGTGGTCGTGCCCTACCGCGAGGACTGGCGGCCGCTCCGAGACGAGGGCTTCGCCGCGTATGCCCGCCGCATCTCCGCGCCGTACCGCGAGGCGGCCGCCGGGCACTTCGACCCGGACCGGCGGAGCTGGACCGAGCGTGCGCTGACGCGACTGAGGCGCTGAGAAATTCTCATACGGCTCTGACTGCTGTCGGTACCTTGTGCCGCGTGAAGCTTGGGCTCGCGACGGTGGCGGCCTTCGTCGCGCTCGGCGTGGCGTCGCCTGCGTCCGCCTCGACGCCGATCCCGTGGTGCGGCACGAGCTCGTCGGCCGCCGACCGGCTTCCGGACGCGACTGCCGCCTATGCCGTCCACGTCGTCTACGTCCGGCCTCCGGGAGCGCCCGACAGATTCGCCGCGATGGCGCCGCGAATCGTCGGCGACGTCGCCGCATTCGACGCCTGGTGGCGCCGCGAGGACCCGGCGCGGACGCCGCGCTTCGACCTCTTCCCCACACCGATCGGCTGCGCGAACATGTTCGGCGCGCTCGACATCACGCACGTCCAGCTACCGCGGTCGATCGGCGGGATCACCACCGCGTTCCAGGAGATCCGACTGCAGCTCGCCTCCGAGGCCGCCCTGAACGAGCCCGAGAAGGCGTACCTCGCCTACTTCGACGGCCCGACCGGGCAGTCGGGCAACGAGCGCGTCTGCGGCCAGGGCGCGCGCGCCGGTGGCCTCGGGCTGCCCGGCCTCGCCGTCGTCTACCTCGACTCCTGCGGCGGGGACGCCGGCGACAACCTCCGCCCGGTCGTCGCCGTCCACGAGCTCGTGCACGTGTTCGGCGCGGTCGAGCGCTCTGCCCCGAACTCGTGTCAGAGCGGCCACGTCTGCGACGTCGGGCCAGGACCTGATGACGTCCGTCCTGACGGGCGCCGAGCTCGACGTGCTCGTGCTCGACTCCGGCCGCAACGACTACTACGGCCATGCGGGGACGTGGACGGACGTGCAGGACTCGACCTTCCTCGAGCGGCTCGACTCGCCCGACCGTGTGCCTCCGACCGTGCCCGACGGGCTCCGCGTCGGCGACGATCCCAGCGGCTCGGTCCGGTTCTCGTGGCGGCCGTCGAGCGACGACGTCGGGCCGGCCGCATACCGCCTCTACGAGGACGGCCGCTTCGTCCGCCAGGTGGCGGAGACCTCGGTGCTCCTGCCCGCGAACGGAAGGACGACGCGCTTCTCGGTCCGCGCCGCCGACGCCGTCGGCCGCCTCAGCGCCGTGGCGAGCGCGCGCTTCCGGCCCGACCTCGGCATGGTCGACGAGAGCGGGCGGCTCGTCCGTGACACGGTGCGGCCGCCGGCGATTCCGCGCGTCACGGTCAAGAGGACGGCGAAGCTCGCCGTCGTCTCCTGGAGGGACGTCCGCGACGGCGGCGGGCTGCGCGGCTACCGCGTCCGGATCGGCGGGCGGACCGTGATCGTGCGGAAGCCGACGGTCACGCTCACCCGCTCGAAGGTCGCGGGCGCCGTCTCGGTCGCGGCCGTCGACCGGGCGGCGAACATCGGCCCGGCGCTCGTGATCCCGCGCTCTCGCCTGCGCTAGCTTCGCCAGGCCGGCTGCTTCGACTTCTTGGAGCGGGAGTTGAAGTCCAGGCTCACCTGAGGTCACGCCGGCTAACCAGGGACAGACCCTGGGACGTGTCCGGAACGGCCCGGGCCGGAGGGCGTTCGATAGATTCGAGGCATGGCCGACGAGTACGCAGCACGCAGCACCCTCACCGTCGGCGACCGCAGCCTCCAGATCCACCGGCTCGACGCGCTGCAGCCGCAGTGGGACGTGGCGCGGCTCCCCTACACGCTGCGGATCCTGCTCGAGAACGTGCTCCGGAACGGCGACGCCGACGACGTCGAGGCGGTCGCCGGCTGGGTCGCGACCGACGAGCCGAGCCGCGAGATCTCCTTCGCACCGGCGCGCGTGCTGCTGCAGGACTTCACCGGCGTGCCGGCCGTGGTCGACCTCGCGGCGATGCGGAACGCGATGGCCGACTTCGGCGGCGACCCGGAGCGGATCAACCCGCTGATCCCCGTCGAGCTCGTGATCGACCACTCGGTCCAGGTCGACGACTTCGGCACGGCGCGAGGCGTTCGCGCGCAACGTCGAGCTCGAGTTCGAGCGCAACCGCGAGCGCTACGCCTTCCTTCGCTGGGGCCAGAAGGGCTTCCGCGACTTCAAGGTCGTGCCGCCCGGGACGGGGATCGTCCACCAGGTCAACCTCGAGTACCTGGCGCGCGTGATCGAGGACCGGGACGGCGTCGCCTTCCCCGACACGCTCGTCGGCACCGACTCGCACACGACGATGGTGAACGGGCTCGGCGTGCTCGGCTGGGGCGTCGGCGGGATCGAGGCCGAGGCGGCGATGCTCGGCGAGCCGCTCTCGATGCTCGTGCCGCAGGTCGTCGGCTTCAGCTGACCGGGCGCGCTGCCCGAGGGCGCGACCGCGACCGACCTCGTCCTGACCGTGACCGAGATCCTGCGCCAGGCAGGCGTCGTCGGGAAGTTCGTCGAGTACTTCGGCCACGGCCTCGACGGCGCTGCCGCTCGCCGACCGCGCGACGATCGGGAACATGTCGCCCGAGTACGGCGCGACCTGCGGCTTCTTCCCGGTCGACGAGCTGACGCTCGACTACCTGCGGCTGACCGGCCGCAGCCCGCGAGCGGATCGCGCTCGTCGAGGCGTACTGCAAGGAGAACCTGCTCTGGCACGACCCGGCCGACGACGCCGACCTACTCGCAGGTCGTCGAGCTCGACCTCTCGACCGTCGAGCCGCTCGCTCGCCGGGCCGCGCCGCCCGCAGGACCGCGTCCCGCTCACGCACGCGAAGACGTCCTTCCTCGACGCGCTCGGCACGTTCGGCGTCGACGAACCCGCCTGACGAACGGAAGCCACGACAAGGCGGTCGCGGACACGTTCCCGGCGAGCGACCCGACCACCGAGCAGGCCCCGGGCGGCGCCGCGGAGCCCGAGCCCGACTCGACGCCGGTCGCGGTCGTCGGGCCCGGCCGCAAGCGCGTCCCCGTCGCGGGCGCGGACTACGAGCTCGAGCACGGCAGCGTCGTCATCGCCGCGATCACGTCCTGCACGAACACGTCGAACCCGCAGGTGATGGTCGGCGCCGGCCTGCTCGCGAAGAAGGCGGTCGAGCGCGGCCTGCAGCAGCAAGCCGTGGGTGAAGACCGAGCCTCGCGCCCGGGCTCGAAGGTCGTGACCGAGTACTACGACCAGCGCCGGCCTGACGCCAGTACCTCGAGCAGCTCGGCTTCCACACGGTCGGCTACGGCTGCACGACCTGCATCGGCAACTCGGGCCCGCTGCCGGAGGCGATCTCGGCGGCGGTCGAGAAGGGCGACCTCGTCGTCTGCTCCGTCCTCTCCGGCAACCGGAACTTCGAGGCGCGGATCCACCCCGAGGTGAAGGCGAACTACCTCGCCTCGCCGCCGCTCGTCGTCGCGTACGCGCTCGCCGGCCGGATGGACCTCGACCTGCTCGACGGAGCCGCTCGGCGAGGACCAGGACGGCAACGACGTCTTCCTCCGCGACATCTGGCCGACCGCGGCCGAGATCCAGGAGACGATCGCGCATCGGTGCAGCGGCGAGATGTTCCAGCTCGACCTACGCCGACGTCTTCACCGGCGACGAGACGTGGCGCTGCGCTGCCGGTGCCCGAGGGCGAGCTCTTCGCGTGGGAGCCGGACTCGACGTACGTGCGCCGGCCGCCCTACTTCGACGAGATGCCGACCGAGCCCGCAGCCGATCGAGGACTCGCCGGCGCCCGCTGCCTCGTCATGCTCGGCGACTCGGTCACGACCGACCACATCTCGCCCGCCGGCTCGATCAAGCCCGAGTCGCCGGCGGGGACATACCTGATCGAGCACGGCGTCGAGCGGAAGGACTTCAACTCCTACGGCTCGCGGCGCGGCAACCACGAGGTGATGGTGCGCGGCACCTTCGCGAACGTGCGCCTGAAGAACCTGCTCGTGCCCGGCTCCGAGGGCACGTGGACCGTCCACCTGCCGGAGGGCGAGGAGATGACGATCTTCGAGGCCTCGCAGCGCTACCTCGCCGAGGGGACGCCGACGATCGTGATCGCGGGCAAGGAGTACGGCTCCGGCTCGTCGCGCGACTGGGCGGCGAAGGGCCCGAACCTGCTCGGCGTCAGGGCCGTGATCGCGGAGAGCTACGAGCGGATCCACCGCTCGAACCTGCTGATGATGGGCATCCTGCCGCTGCAGTTCCGCGACGGCGAAACGCCGGACACGCTCGGCCTCACCGGCCGCGAACAGTTCGCGATCGAGGGGATCGAGAACGCCGAGGCGAGCGAGGTGACGGTGCGCGCCGACGACAAGACCTTCACCGCGCGGGTCCGTCTGGACACGCCGCGCGAGCGCGAGTATCTCCGCCACGGAGGCATCCTCCCGTACGTGCTCCGGCGCCTCCTCGCGGCCTGACCCGATTTGCAATTGACATTCGGCAGAAGGCGGCTACTCTGCCCGCCTCCTGGCGCCGCGGGGGTCTCGGCGCCCGGTCTGGGGAGGGGGAGGTGAGACGAGCGCCCGGTGCGCTTCGTCTCGCCTTACCTCCCGGATCCGCACGTGTCGACTCGCTAGAGTTGCTCCCGAACCGGGGTGCCCGACGAACGGGCTGAGAACACACCCGCTGACCTGATCCGGGTAATGCCGGCGAAGGGAGGAGCGACACTCGATGGACGATGCGCCCGCCTGGGGGATCGAGCCGGTGCCGCCGCGGCTGCGGGTGCTCGGCCTCCTCGACCAGGGGCTCCTCTGGGGCAACCTCGGCGTCTCGCTGCTCGTGCTCGTCGCCGGCACGTACCTCGTCCCCGCGCTCTCGCTGCCGGAGGCGTTCCTGGCGATCCTGCTCGGGAGCCTGATCGGGAACGTGATGCTCGGCACCGCGGCGCTGATCGGCGCCGACGCGCGCGTCCCTGCGATGGTCCTGATGCGGGCGCCGCTCGGGCAGCGCGGCTCCTGGGCGCCGACCGTTCTGAACGCGGCCCAGTGCGTCGGCTGGGCGATCTTCGAGTTGCTGATCATCGCGACCGCGGTGGCCGCGCTCTCCGACGAGCTCTTCGGCTTCCGCGGCCAGTGGCTGTGGACGCTCGTCTTCGGCGGCATCACGCTGGCGCTCGCGTTGCTCGGCCCGATCGGCTTCGTGCGCAAGTTCGTGCGCAAGTTCGCCGTCTGGGCGGTGCTCGCCTCGCTCCTCTACCTGACGTGGTGGGCGCTCGACGGCGCCGACGTCGGCTCGCTCTGGGATCGAGAGGGCGAGGGCGGCTCGTCGGTGCTCGACGGCATCGACCTCGTCGTCGCGATCACCGTCTCCTGGATCCCGCTCGTCGCCGACTACACCCGGTTCGCACGCGACCGGGCGAGCGCGTTCTGGGGCACGGCGGTCGGCTACTTCCTCGCCGGCGCCTGGCTGTGGATGCTCGGCGCGATCCTGTTCTTCTCGCGCGACATCACCGATCCGGCGGCGCTTCCGGTCGCGGTCGCCGCCGGCGGCATCGGCGCGATCCTGGCGCTCCTCGCCGTCACCGTCGACGAGACCGACGAGGCCTTCGCAAACTCGTACTCCGCCGCCGTCTCGATCCAGAACCTCGCCCCGCAGCTGCCCCAGCGGGCGCTCCTGGTCGCGGTTTGCGTCACGGCGACGGTGGGCGCACTGACCATCGACCTCCTCTCCTACGAGAGCTTCCTGCTCATGCTCGGCTCCTTCTTCGTCCCCCTCTTCGGCGTGCTGCTCGCGGACTGGATCGCGGCCGGCGCGCGGTACGGCAAGGCGGACGTGTTCGGTGGGCCCGCCGTCCGCTGGGGGATGCTCGCGGCCTGGATCGCGGGCTTCGCCGCCTACCAGTGGCTCCACCCGGTCGGGCCCTCCTGGTGGACCGATGCGATCGGTGACGGAGCCGACCTCGGAATCGGCGCGACGCTGCCGAGCTTCGCCGTGTCGCTCGCCCTCGGGCTCGCCGTCGCGACGCTCGGGAGGCGCCGCTTCTAGGAGCGATTGGCGGAATGGCGCTCAGCCGGTGTTTCGCCCATCTCTCCTAGAGTGCGAGCCGTGCACGGCGTCGCGGTGATCGGCAACCTCGCCCAGGACCGGATCGACGGCGGTCTCCCCCGCGTCGGCGGCGCGCCTTTCCACGCAGCGAGGGCACTGCGGCTGCTCGGCGGCAGCTCGAGGATCGTCGCCCGCTCGGCCGCGGCCGACAAGCGGACGCTCGTCGCGCCGCTGGCCGCCCTCGGCGTGCCGTGGACGTGGCTTCCCGCCCCGAGCACGACGACGTTCGAGATTCGTTACCAGGGCGAAGAGCGGGAGATGTCGATCGGCGACCCGGGCGCGCCGTGGACGCTCGAGGAAGGAAGGGCGGTCGGACGCGCGGAGTGGGTGCAGGTCGGAGGGCTGACGCGCGGCGACTTCCCGCCCGACGTGCTCGCGGCGCTCGCGCGCGACCACCGAGTCGCGCTCGACGGGCAGGCGCTCGTCCGGCCCGCGGCGACGGGGCCGCTCGTGCTCGACGCGGAGTTCGACCCCGAGGTGCTGAGGCACGTGACCGCGCTGAAGCTGAACGAGGAGGAGCTCGAGGTGCTCGGCGGCGAAGAGCGGGTCGTCCAGCTCGGCGTCCCGGAGCTGTTGCTGACGCAGGGCTCGACCGGAGCGCTGCTGCTTTCGCGCGGCGTCCGAGAGCGGATCCCGGTCCGGCGGATCGAGACCGCCGATCCGACCGGCGCCGGTGACGCCTTCCTCGCCGCGTATGCGTGGGCGCGCGCCGCCGGGCACCGCCCGGTCTCCGCCGGTCGACACGCAGCGACGACAGCCGCACGCGTGCTCGAGCTGAGCACCGCGCCGGCGGCATGACCGCGCTCGTCCGCACCACCGAGGGCGTCTTCCAGGTCGACGTCGAGACCGAGGTCGTGTGCGGAGAGGTCGACGCAGCCGTCGACCACGAGCATGTCGAGCTCGAGCTGCCGCGCGTCGTCGCGGCGTCGGCCGCGGGCGCCACCGTCGTCGCCGTCGTCGAGCGGCGGCCGCCGCTCGTCGTCTCCTACGACGCCGGCACGACCTGGAGCGAGGCGGGCGGCGGCCTCCCACCCGGCTTCGACGTCGCCGTCGACCCGGACGATCCCGACCGGATCCTCTTCGCCGCCCGCAACCGGCTCTACCTCTCCACCGACGGCGGCCGCTTCTGGCGCTCGCTGGCGCCGGAGCTGCCGGATGTGGAAGCGGTCACCTGGAGCAACTAGGGTCGGCGCATGGCCGACCGGCTGCCGCGACTGCTGCTCCACGCCGAGGGCGCAGCCGTGGCGGTCGCCGCCGTCACGCTCTACTTCCACGAGGGCTTCGACTGGTGGCTGCTGCTCGTGCTCGCCCTCGCCCCGGACCTCGCGATGCTCGGCTACCTCGCCGGCCCTCGCGCGGGCGCCGTCGCCTACGACCTCGTCCACACGTACGTGCTGCCCGTGCTGCTCGCCGCGGCCGGGGTGATCTGGGACTCGGACACGGCGCTCGCCCTCGCGCTGATCTGGCTGACGCACATCGGCGTCGACCGCGCCGTGGGCTACGGGCTCAAGTACCCGGCCGGGTTCAAGGACACCCACCTGCAGCGGGTGTGATCCCGGTCACGGCACCTTGAACTCGCCGCGGGCGACGGTGACCGCCGAGCCGCCGACCTCGACCGACTCGATCGTGTCGCCCGACCCGGTCGCGCGTGCGTGGAGCCGGGACGGCCGGCCGATCTCGGTTCCCTGCTCGATCTCGAGCTGCTCCCCCCACGGCACGACCCCGTGGCGGCCGAGATGGCAGGCGAGCGGCCCCGCCGCCGAGCCGGTCGCCGCGTCCTCTCCCACGCCGTCGAGCGGGGAGAACATGCGCACCTTCCAGTCGGTGCCGCTGCCCGCGGCGGCGAGCGCTCCGACGAGGTCCAGCTCCATCAGCGCGTTCAGATCCGGCCGCAGCGCCGCCACGTCCTCCTTCGAGGGCAGCACGACGTACGCGTGCCGGACGCCGTTGTCGTAGACCTCGACCGGCAGCAGGGACGACTCGACATTGAGCGCCGCGAGCATCTCGTCGGCGCGCGCGTACGGCTCGACGGTGGGCACGGGCTGCGTCATCCGGCCGAAGACGATCCGGCCGCTCGGGTCACGCTCGAGCTCGACCGGGACGATCCCGCTGCCGGTCTCGAGCAGGATCGTGCCGAGCTGGAGCGGCGCGCCGAGCACGAACGCGGCCCCGAGGCACGGGTGGCCGGCGAAGGCGATCTCGTTCCGCGGCGTGAAGATCCGCAACCGCACGGTGCCGCCCTCGCGAGGCGGGAGCACGAACACGCTCTCCGAGAGCCCCAGCTCGAGTGCCAGCGCCTGCATCGTCAGCTCGTCGAGATCGCGCGCATCGGTGAACACGGCGAGCTGGTTGCCCGCGAGCGGCGTGTCCGTGAACACGTCGGCGAGGACGTAGCGGAACGAGCGCATCGCCCGGAATCTATCCTCCGTCCCGTGCGGTTGATCCTCGTGCGCCACGCCCATGCCGAGCCAGGGCACCCGGACGCGCTGCGTCCGCTCAGCGTTCGCGGCCGCGACCAGGCGCGCGAGCTCGGCGAGCGGCTGGCTGCCGAGCGGCCGGATCTCGTCGTCTCGAGCCCGCTGCTCCGCGCCCGCGAGACCGCGACCGCGATCGCGAGAGCGGCGGGCGTCGAGCTTCGGATCGACGAGCGGCTCGCTCCGGGCGCCGCCGCCGACGACGTCGTCGCAGCGGTCGAGGGCGCCGGCGAGACGGTGGTCACGGTCGGCCACCAGCCGGACTGCTCCGAGATCGCGCGCGCGCTCACCGGCACGGATCCCGGCTTCCCGACCGCCGGCTCCTACGAGCTCGAGGTCAGGTGAGCCGGCGCTCCAAGTCGGCCCACCAGAGCTCTCCACCAGACATGTCCAGTGCGATCTCGGTCACCGGCCTGCGCAAGTCGTACGACGGTGTCGAGGCGGTGCGCGGGATCGACTTCGAGGTCGAGACGGGCGAGGTCTTCGGCCTGCTCGGGCCGAACGGCGCCGGCAAGACGACGACGGTCGAGGTCCTGGAGGGCTACCGGCAGCGCGACGGCGGCGACGTCTCCGTGCTCGGCTTCGACCCCGGCCGCGCCGAGCGGGCGTTCCGCGAGCGCATCGGCGTCGTCCTGCAGCAGTCCGAGCTCTGGCCGGTGCTGACCGTGCGCGAGGTGCACCGCATCTTCGCCGGCTACTACAAGCGGCCGCGCGACGTCGACGAGGTGATCGGCCTCGTCGGCTTGGCCGAGAAGCGGGATGCCCAGGTCAAGACCCTCTCGGGCGGCCAGAAACGGCGGCTCGACCTCGGCGTCGCGCTCGTCGGCGACCCCGAGCTCGTCTTCCTCGACGAGCCCACAACAGGGTTCGACCCGGCCGCACGTCGGAACGCGTGGGCGCTGATCCGGTCGCTCCGCGAGCTCGGCAAGACGATCCTGCTGACGACGCACTACCTCGACGAGGCGCAGCAACTGGCGGACCGCGTTGCGGTGCTCCGCAACGGCGAGATCGTCCGGATCGGCAAGCCCTCCGAGCTGACCGCGAGCGCCGGCGTCCAGATCCGCTACCGGCGGCTCGGCGAGCAGGTCGTGCTCGAGACCGACGAGCCGACGCGTGCACTGCACGAGCTGACCGGCCGCGCGCTCGCCGAGGGCTTCGAGCTCGAAGAGCTCGAGCTCCGCCGGGCGACGCTCGAGGACGTCTACCTCGACCTCGTCTCGGAGGACGAGGCATGACCCTCTTCTGGCACCAGCTGCGGGCCGAGCAGCTGACGTTCTGGCGCAGCCGCGAGGCGGCGATCTTCGTCTTCCTCTTCCCGCCCCTGCTCTTCGTGCTGCTCGCCTCGGTCTTCGGCGAAGGGATCGAGGACGGGCGCTCGGTCTCGAGCTATCTCGTCGCCGGCCTGATCGGCTATGCCGTCGCGAACACGGCACTCGGCGGACTCGCGATCACGCTCGTGATCAGGCGCGAGCAGGGGCTCCTGAAGCGGCTGCGTTCGACGCCCCTCCCCGGCAGCCTCTACCTCGGCACCGTCCTCCTCTCGAACCTCGTGATCGTGGTGCTTCAGTCGTTGACCGTGATCGCGCTCGGCGTGCTCCTCTTCGACGCCGATGTCCCGGAGCAGGCGCTGCAGTTCGTCGTCGCGCTCGTGATCGGCGCCGCCTGCTTCGCCGGGCTGGGGCTCGCGGCCGCTGCGCTGATCCGGTCCCAGGAGGCCGTCGCCGCGGTCGTCAACGTGATCGTGCTGCCGATGTCGTTCCTCTCCGGCGCCTTCGGGGAGACGGACAACCTCCCCCGGGTACTCGAGCTCGTCGCCGACGTCCTGCCGCTCAAGTACCTGATCGAGCTCGTGCTCGCGACCTACGTCGACAACGAGCCGATCGCCGACCACCTGGGCGCGGTGGGCGTCATGGCCGCCTGGGGGCTGGGCGGCTACCTCGTCGCGCATGCCCGCTTCGGCTGGGAGCCGCGCGAACGTTAGAGGACTTCCAACCCGGGGTACCACCAGTTGCAATGCAGGAACTCGCCCCGATCGCCTTCCTCGACGAGGACGGAGACATCCGCGTCAACTTCGGCATGTTCTCCGGGCGCGAGGCCACACAGGCAGAGATCGACGACCTCGCCCGCACGCTCCTGGACGAGGTGGCCGCAGTCACGATCGTCGCGGAGCAGCGCACGATCGCCGACCGCGAGATGGAGGCGTCCGTCCACCAGATCCGAGTCGAGCTGGACGAGGAGGACGATCCGCAGCGTCCGCTCCTGATCGCGGAGCGGTGGGCGCAGGCCTGTGTCGCCGAGCGGAGCTCTGAGTTCTCCGCGCAGGAGTGAACATCCGCGGGAGCGGACGCTCAGCCGCGCAGGAATTCCTGCAGCGCCGCTAGGCCGGGTCCGCCTGACCGTCGCTACTGTGGCCGAATGGCCGCCCGCTCCGATCTCCGCAACGTCGCGATCGTCGCGCACGTCGACCACGGCAAGACGACGCTCGTGGACGCGATGCTCTGGCAGTCCGGCGCCTTCCGCGCCAACCAGGACGTCAACGAGCGCGTGCTCGACTCGATGGACCTGGAGCGCGAGAAGGGGATCACGATCCTCGCCAAGAACACGGCGTTCCACTACGGCGAGACGAAGATCAACATCGTCGACACGCCGGGGCACGCCGACTTCGGCGGTGAGGTCGAGCGCGGCCTGACGATGGTCGACGGGGTGCTCCTGCTCGTCGACGCGAGCGAGGGTCCGCTGCCGCAGACGCGCTTCGTCCTGCGCAAGGCGCTCGAGGCACGGTTGCCCGTGATCCTCGTCGTCAACAAGGTCGACCGGCCGGACGCGCGGATCGAGGAGGTCGTGAACGAGGTCTATGAGCTCTTCCTCGACCTCGACGCCGACGAGAGCCAGATCGAGTTCCCGATCGCCTACACGAATGCGCGCGAGGGCCGTGCCGGTGTCGAGCCCGAGGCGCTCGCCGACGACCTGCAGCCGCTCTTCGAGCTGCTGCTCGAGACGATCCCCGCACCGGAGCACGATCCCGAGCACCCGCTCCAGGCGCTCGTCACGAACCTCGACGCGTCACCCTACGTCGGACGGCTCGCGCTCGCCCGCGTCCAGCACGGGACCATCCGTAAGGGCCAGCAGGTCGCCTGGTGCCGCGCGGACGGGAGGATCGAACGCGCCAAGGTGACCGAGCTCTACGTGACCGAGGCGCTCGACCGCGTCGAGGCGGACGAGGCCGGTCCGGGCGAGATCGTCGCGGTCGCCGGCCTGCCCGAGGTGACGATCGGCGAGACGCTCGCCGATCCCGACGACCCGCGCCCGCTCCCGGTCACGCAGGTCGACGAGCCGAGCCTCTCGATGACGATCGGGATCAACACTTCCCCACTCTCCGGCCGCGAGGGCGAGAAGCTGACCGCGAGCATGCTCAAGGACAGGCTCGACCAGGAGCTGGTCGGCAACGTCTCTCTCCGCGTCCTCCCGACCGAGCGCCCCGACACGTGGGAGGTGCAGGGCCGCGGCGAGCTGCAACTGGCCGTGCTCGTCGAGCTGATGCGGCGCGAGGGCTTCGAGCTGACGGTCGGCAAGCCGCAGGTCGTGACCCAGCTCGTGGACGGCAAGGTGCACGAGCCGGTCGAGCGGCTCGCGATCGACGCGCCCGAGGACTACGTCGGCGTGCTGACGCAGCTCCTCGCGCTGCGCAAGGGCCGGCTCGAGCAGATGGTCAACCACGGCACCGGCTGGGTGCGGCTCGAGTACCTCGTGCCGGCACGAGGTCTGATCGGCTTCCGCACCGAGTTCCTCACCGAGACGCGCGGCACCGGCATCCTCCACCACGTCTTCGACCGCTACGAGCCGTGGCACGGGGAACTGCGCACCCGGCCGACCGGGAGCCTCGTCGCCGACCGCCGCGGCCCCGCCACCTCGTTCGCGCTCCAGAACCTGCAGGAGCGGGGCGCGATGTTCATCGCCCCGACGACCGAGGTCTACGAGGGGATGATCGTCGGCGAGAACGCGCGTGCCGAGGATCTCGACGTCAACGCGACGAAGGAGAAGAAGCTGACGAACATGCGCTCGTCGACCGCCGACGAGCTCGTCCGCCTGATCCCGCCGCGGCCGATGTCGCTCGAGCAGGCACTCGAGTTCATCCGCGAGGACGAGTGCATCGAGGTGACGCCGGCGAGCGTGCGCCTGCGCAAGGTCGAGCTCGACGCCTCCCGCCGCCAGAGCGCGGCGAGCAAGAAGGCGAAGGCGCTCGCTACCGCCGGCGGCTAGCGCTTCCTCGCCGTCACGAGGGCGGAGCAGAGCCGCTCGCGGACGCCGAGCTCATCCTCGACCGGGACGATCACGAGCTCCTGCGCGACCGCGTCGACCTGCTCCCGGAGCGAGCGACCTGCCCTCCGCGCGCGTCTGTTCGCGCCGGCGCCGTTGACGAGCCGCGCCAGAAAAGCAAGCAGGACCCCCGCGGCGGCGCCTCCCAGCAGGAGCCACGTCGGGATCGGGATTCCCGCGAGCTCCGGGAGCGGGACAACGTCCTCGATCCGGAGCCAGCCGAGCAACGCGAGGGCTGCGAGCCACACACCGCCGGCAGCCAGTGCGAGCGCGAGCGCGCCCTGGAGCCAGCCGGCGACGCGCCACCAGCGCGGTCGCGAAGTGCGTAGGTCGGCGCCCGCGACGGCGCGGTCGAGGCGGTCCGCCACCTGGTCATCCGCCGCGACGGCCGCTTCCCGCACGAGCCGCGGCCAGGGCGGCGCGAGGCCTTCGGCCGCACCGTCCGCCAGGCGGCGCGCGGCGCTCGCGACCTGCGCCCGCTGGACGTCGGTCGGCGGCCGGCATCGACGTGCGCGTCTGCGGCTGCCGGCGAGTCCGAGAGCCTGAGGCGACGAAGCGGGTCGGGCCGGAACCGCCGGAGCCAGCGAATGAGCGGCCAGCCGGTCGCGAGTGAGCCGCGGCGCCGGTGAGCATCCCGCACGGCGCGGACGACGGTCGGAACGCCCGCCGCCTCCTCGAGCGCCTCCTGGAGGCGCCGCGAGTCCTCTGCCCTGACGCCGCGCGCTCGTCCCTCGCAGCTCGCCGCAAGCGGCTCCGCCGCTTGCTCGAGGTCGGCGGCCAGCTTGGCCACCGCGGCGTCGCGCGCCGCGACCCGCTCGGCCAGCAGGCGCCGCAGCTCCGGAACTCCGTCGCCGTCCCGCGCCGAGACGACGACGAGCGGCAGCTTCGGCAGGCCGTCGCGTTCGAGCAGGCGCTCCATGTCGCGCCGCCACGCCTCGACATCATCCGTTCCAAGCAGGTCGGCCTGGTTCAGGACGACGCCCATCGCGGCGGCATGTGTCGCGAGCGGCCGGAGGTAGCGGTCGTGCAGCGAGGCGTCGGCGTACTTCTGCGGCTCGACGACCCAAAGGACGAGGTCGGCGAGACCGACCACGCGTTCGGCCTCGAGCCGATGCGACGCCTCGATCGAGTCGAAGTCCGGAAGGTCGAGCAGCACGAGACCGCCGAGCCCGTCGTCGGCGACCCGGTGGCGGCGGCCGATCTCGAGCCAGTCGAGCAACGCGTCCCCGCCCTCCCCCCAGATCGCGGCCTGGCCGGCCGCCGTGGTCGGCCGGCGGCGCCCGACCGCGGCCAGCTCGGCGCCGGTGAGCACATTGAAGAGCAGCGACTTGCCGACGCCGGTGGGGCCGGCGAGCGCGACGACCGTCGACTCGAGCCCGAGCCCGAGCCGCGCACCCGCCCGCTCGACGACGGCGCGAGCGGCTTCGACGTCCGCGTCGTCGAGCCGACCGGCGGCGAGATCGGCCGCCTCGCGCAGGGCCGCAAGCCGCTGGTCGAGCTTCCCGCTCACGCAGCCCGGCGGATCGCGTCGACGGCCGCGTGCAGCCGCGCGAAGGTGTCCGCCTCCGGCACGGCGTCGTCGAGCACGGCGTGGAATCGGCCGGCCTCCTCGCGCAGGAGCCGGTCGACCCGCTCGATCAGATCCTCCCGCGCACGTGAGGCCAGGGTCCGCACCGCCTGGTCGCCGAAGATCGCCTCGAGCACCTTCTGGCCGACGGCGGAGGTGCCGCCCGCAACGACGATCTCGCCGCCGGTGAGGCCGCCGGTGTGCGCGAAGACCGCGAGCATTACCGTTAGCCCCGCGCCGTTGACACCGAGCGATGCCATGCGGGCCGTTGCCCGCTTCGACGCGCCTTCCTCGCGGACGAGGTCGAAGACGACGCCCTGCCAGGCGCGCACCTCGTCCTCGGCGGAGGCGGCGAGCCCGGCGGTCGCCCGCTCGAGGGCGGGCGCATCCTGGAGCAACGCCCGTCCGGGCACGCGCTCGCGCCAGGCTCGTGTCGTTCGCTCGGCGGCGCGCTCCGCGGCCGTGCGCACGACCGCCTCGACGCGATGCTCGACCGCCACCTTGAGCTCGGCATCCGCCGCCGGCGCGCCCGTGACCACGCTCTTGAGCCGGTCGCGGAGCCAGCCGACGCGGGTCTCGAGGGCGCGCATGACGTCGCCGGTCCCGACGACCTCGTGCCAGCGGGCGAGCACCTCCCCGCGGAGCAGCGAACCGCTCCGCAGCGCGGTCTCGACCTCACGCAGCGCTTCCGCGTAGGCGAGATCGGTCTCGGCGCGGAGCTCGGCGGCCGCCGCGAGCTGCTCCATCGCGGCACGCTCGACGGCGAGCGCCCGCACCGGCAGGCTCGCCAGCGCGCCGCGCAGCGTGCGCCGCACGAGCGCCGACCGCGCCTGTGCATCGGCCGCGAGGCCGTCGAGCCAGGCCTGCACGGGCCAGAGTGCGTCGGCCGGCAGCAGCTCTTCCTCGAGTTGGACCTCCGGGACGACGAGCACCTCGGCGTCGCCGAGCTGCTCCGTCTCGAGCATCTGCCCCAGGTGCGCCGGCACCTCCCGGTCCGCGTCCGCCGGCACCCGGTTCAGCACGATCGAAAGCGCTGTCCCGCGGTCGCGCGCCGACCGGAGGAACTCCCAGGGGACAGCGTCGGCGTAGCGCGCCGCCGTCGTGACGAAGAGCCAGCCGTCCGCCGCGGCGAGCAGCTGGTTCGCGAGGGCGCGATTCTCGGCGAGCACCGAGTCGATGTCCGGCGAGTCGAGCAGCGCCAGCCCGGGCGGAAGCGAGGTCGTGGTGACGAGCTGGAGCGTTCCCGCCGCACCGGCGCCTCCGCTCACCCGCGCGAGCCCGGGCAGGACGCGGTCGCCTTCGAACGCCGGCAGGTCCTCCGGGTTGCAGGCGAGGACGGGCGCCCGCGTCGTCGGCCGGAGCACGCCGGCCGGGCTGACGACCGACGCCGACGAGGCTGTTGACGAGCGTCGACTTGCCGGCGCCCGTCGAGCCGCCGACGACGATCAGCGCCGGAGCGTCGATCTGCCGCAGGCGCGGCAGCACGTAGTCGTCCACCTGCGCGACGAGGTCGTCGCGGACCCGCCGCGCCTCGTCGGTGCCGGGCACGTCGAGTTCGAGCCTCACCGCGGCGGAGGTCGTCTCGGAGCCGCTCCAGCGGAGCGATCGGATCGGCGGTCATGGCAGCGTGCGTACCCGCTCAGCGGCGGACGGAAGCGTGCGCGGCGAGGTAGTACCGCTCCACGTACTCGATCACGGCGCGCTGCATCGAGAAGCGCGGTGACAGCTGCGCGATCGACTCCTTCATCATCTCGATCCAGCGCTCGCGGTCGTGCGTGTACGTGGGCACAACCTGCTCCTCGAGCAAACGGTAGAGCTGCTCGCGGTCGGCCTCGTCGGAGGCGCCCTCGATCGCCCAGCCGACCTCCGGTGAATACCCCTCGGCCCACCAGCCGTCGAGGACGGAGAGGTTGAGGACGCCGTTCACCGCGGCCTTCATCCCGCTCGTCCCGGACGCCTCGAGCGGCCGCCGCGGCGTGTTCAGCCAGACGTCGCAGCCGCGCACGAGCGCACGCGCGACGCCCATGTCGTAGTTCTCGAGGAAGACGATCCGGCCCTGCGCACGCCGGTCGCGGGCGAGCGCGACGATCTCCTGCATCACGTCCTTCCCCTGAGCATCGGCAGGGTGCGCCTTGCCGGCCACGACGATCTGCACCGGCAGCGCGAGCAGCCGGTCGACGTCGGAGAAGACGAGACCGGCGCGCTTGTAGGTGGCGAAGCGGCGCGCGAAGCCGATCGTGAGGCGGTGGCGGTCGATCCCTGCGCGCTCGGCGAGCCGCGCCTTCGCGGCCGCGTGCACGCGCCAGACGGCGTCCGACGGCGCCTCGCGGGCCGCCTCCCAGTTCGCCTCGTCGGGCGGCGCCTCGGGCCGGACTCCCGCGGAGCGGAGTAGCTCGGCGAGGGCCGGGTCGAGCCATGAGCCGAGGTGGACCCCGTTCGTGACGTGCCCGATCGGCGGCTCCTGGCCGGGCCAGAGCGGCGCCCACATCTCGCGCGCGACGTCGCCGTGCAGGTCGGAGACGCCGTTCGCATACGCCGAGAGCCGGAGTGCGAACGGGGTCAGGCCGAAGCCGGGCTCGTCGCCGAACCGGCCCAGCTCGAGCAGGCGCGCGCGGTCGAGCCCGCCCTCCTCGGCGAGCGCGCCCACATAGCGGACGACGAGCTCCTCGTCGAAGACCTCGTTGCCGGCCGGAACCGGCGTATGCGTCGTGAAGACGGAGGAGCGGCGGATCGCATCGAGCGCCTCGTCCGTGTCCATGCCGTCGGCGACGCGCGCGCGCAGCCGCTCGAGCTGGAGGAACGCCGAGTGCCCCTCGTTCAGGTGGAGAACGTTCGGCTGGATCCCGAGCGCGGTGAGGGCGCGGACGCCGCCGACGCCGAGCAGGAGCTCCTGGCGGATGCGGTGCTCGCGGTCGCCGCCGTAGAGCGCGTCGGTGAGCCAGTCCACCTCGAGCAGGTAGAGCGGGACGGTGCCGACGTCCGAGGTCACGTCCTTACGCCAGACCGCCGCCTCGATCGGCTCGCCGGCGAGATCGACGGTGACGGACACGTCCTCGCGGACGAGCCCGACCGCCTCCGGGTCGACGGGCTGGTAGTCCTCGGTCTGGCGGCCCGACTTGTCGATCCCCTGGCGGAAGTAGCCGCCGGTGTAGAGGAGGCCGACGCCGACGAGCGGGACGCCGAGCTCCGCCGCAGCCTTCAGGTGGTCGCCGGCGAGGACGCCGAGACCGCCGGAGTAGATCGGGAGCCGCTCGTGGATCCCGAACTCCATGCTGAAGTAGGCGACGAGCAGATCGTCGTCCTCGCCCCTGGTCCGCTGCCACCAGCTGACCGTGTCCGCGGTCGCGTACGGCACGGCGCGGAAACTAGCGCGTCGCGCCGCTCTGCCGCTCGATGAAGGCGAGCGTCCGGTCCCAGGCGTCGGCCGACGCGTCGGCGAACTCTTCGAACTTGCGGTCGAAGAAGCTGTGCGGCGCGCCGTCGTAGATCTCGATCTCGTGCTCGACGCCGGCCTCGTCGAGCGCCTGCTCGAACTCGCGGACGACGTCGACGGGAATGCCCTCGTCGGCGCCGCCCATCAGCGCGAGGATCGGCGCCCGCAGCTCGCCGGCCCGGGAGGTCGGCCCGGCCGAGCCGTCGCGCCCGACCCCCGGCCGCCCGTAGAAGCCGATCGCCCCGGCGAGCCCGTGCCCGCCCGCGGCGGCGAGCCACGAGTGCCGGCCGCCGAAGCAGAAGCCGACCGTGAAGACGGAGGTGGCGCCGTCGTCACGCAGCCGCGCGACAGCAGCCGCGACGTCGGCCTGGACGCCCTCGCCGGTCGTCTGCTCGACGTGCGGGCCCCACTCGAAGTCGTCGCCGCGCTTCTCGGCACCGGCCGTGCGGCCGAAGTAGTCGATCGCGACCGCCGCGTGGCCGCGCTCGGCGAAGCGGAGCGCGAGCTCCTCGTAGAAGCGGTAGAGCCCGCGGATGTCCGGGAGGATCACGATTCCGGCGCCGCTCGGCTCGTCCGGCGTCGCGGCGAAGGCGGCGAAGCGGTTCCCGTCGGCCGCCTCGAGCACGAGGTCGTCGTGCGAGACCGCCGCCCCGGAGATGGCCGGGATCGGCGGCAGCGAATCGGAGTCGAAGCACATGGACCGAGCCTACAATGCGACCCGCCCGCCCCCGTAGCTCAGGGCAGCTCGAACCGCGTGCGTCCTATTGGCTGCGGGGGTCGAGCTTCTCGACGTAGTCGCCGGCCTCACCCGACTTGCGGACGAGCCAGTAGGCGTCTCGCTCGGCGACGAGATCTTCGATCTCTGGCGTGTAGTGCTGCGGGAGCACGACGAACTGCTTCGGATCCGAGCGGATCGTCTCGTAGTCGCGAATCGGAATCGCAACTCGGAATGTGCACTCGGCGTTTGCGCACTCACAGACGAACTCGTACGGCACCTCGGGGCCGAGCTGGTGGGCAACCGCCTCGACCCGCTCGTTCACCTCCCGAAAGAGCGCCTCGTTCTGCGCCATTCGACGTTCACGCTCGTCCACTCCAGCCAGCGAGTGTAGATCACTGCGCATGGCGGCCACCGTCAGTTGCCCGCTGCAGAAGCGCCGGGGGCGAACGCTTCGCGAGCCGCGCGGAGCCGGTAATCCTCGATCTCCGCGCTCTGCCGACGGGCTCGCTCGACGAGGTCGTTCAGATCGAATCTGGAGAGGTGCTCACGCATTCCCGGCATCGCGAGCAGCGACTCCCAAAGCGCCAGCTTCCCGGCAACGCCGACCGCCAACGCCTCCAGTTCGAGTACGCGGCTCAATGGTGAGTAGCCGCGGATCTGCCCGTTGAGCTTCAGACGCCCGACCTTCTCACCGACCCAAGCAACCGCCTCCTTCGTCTTCGACTCCCGGAAACCGAGCTCCACGACGATTCCCTCCAACGTCCGCCGATCGTCCTCGATCTCGCCCGCCAGCCGCCGAAGAACGTCTCCGAATTCTGTCCGGGCATTGCTCCGGGCGGTGCGGCGGGCGAGCGCCACACCCGCCGTTGCAGCCGCAAGGTGGTCGGCGAGATAGATCTCGAGCAGGCGGTTCGGCGCGGGAGGCATCACGGACATGGACGGAAATGGTGAGGGCAGCCGCCCGGACGTGACGCCCGACGGCTGCCCTGCTCCGGTTACGACTCGTGCCCCGAGTCGCCACGACCCCAGTTCAGCTCGAGGTTTTCTCTCGGGTCAGACGAGTGCGAGCGAGTGCCGGACTTGGCGATCCCCCGGCTGACCATGTAGCCGACGACGATGGCGGTAATCAGGATCCATGCCCGCCAGGCGCCGAACGCATCAGAGGCGGCCGCAGTGATCGCGATCCCGAGGATCGCAAGCACGGACCCGACGAACTCGCTCGTCAAGAAGAACGGCTTCGTCTCGATCGGATACTCCCGGCGTGGCCTCATCCCCCACGAGCTCGTGCCACCATGCCCGTATCCCTGTGGCGGGCCATAGCCGTACTGCGGCGGATACTGCTGCTGGTACGGCTGCTGCTGCACATACGCCGGCATCGGCGCAGGTTGTGCTGCTGACCCGCCACCGGTTCCCGCACAGCCGTGTGATCCCCGTCCTGGTACCGGTCGTCCTGATTGCTCATCTAGACCCCTTTCCGTGCGACGACTGGACCAGTGCAACGGTGTCCGGCGCACATTCGGTACGCCGTCGCTGCGGCCGGATTTCGCCGCGGGAGACACGTCGGGCGCTGGATTGCCCGTTAACCGCGCCGAGCGCGAGCACGCGTCGATCGCATCCCCGGTAAGGATCCGCGAGGCGCTCGACAGGTGGTC
>CAVSRW010000004.1:0-3406 GCA_963730405.1 uncultured Gaiellaceae bacterium
TCCTAGCTTTAAGAAAGGGACGGACCTTTTCTTAAAGCGCGTCGGCGGCGACCGCGAGGCCGGAGTACGCGGGAAGCTGCGCGCCGAGCGCGGCCGGTACGATGCGCAGGCCGCGCGCGAGCTGCGGCCACGTCTCGGCCGCCACCTGCTTCCGGACGCGGTCGAAGCAGAGCGCTTCGCCGGCCGCGGTCGGGATCGTGCCGAGGACGATCATCTCGGGCGCGAACGCGAAGACGGTGAGGCCGAGCAGCCGCGCGAGGTAGTGGTCGAAGCGCTCGACCTCTTCGAGCGCGAAGGCGTCGCCCTCGCGCGCCGCCGCGAGCCAGTGCTCGGGCGCTCACGCGCTCGCGTCCGCCCGCGAGCGCCGCCATGCGGCTCGTCTCCGGTGTGATCGCGCGCCAGCGGCGCTGGAGCGCCGCGCCGCCGAGGTACGCTTCGGCGCAGCCGCGCAGGCCGCAGCTGCACGGGTCGCCGTTCCAGTCGAGCTGCACGTGGCCGAGCTCGCCCGCGCCGCCGCGCACGCCGCGGTAGACGCGGCCGTCGAGGATCAGCCCGGCGCCGACGCCCGTCGACATCGTCAGGTAGACGAGGTGGCGCGTGCCCTGCCCCGCCCCGAAGCGCCACTCCGCGAGGGCCGCCGCGTTCGCGTCGTTGTCGAGGTGCACGGGCACGCCGAGCGCCTTCGCGAGCCAGTCCCGGAGCGGCACCTCGTCCCAGCCGTCGAGGTTCGGCGGCCGGAGCACGGTCCCGCTCTCGGGGTCGAAGGGGCCCGGCACCGAGACTCCGACCGCGCCGAGGTCCTCGGGCCGGAGCGCCGCCTCGGCCAGGAGCGCGCGGAGGTCGGCGGCCATGCGGTCCACGTCGGCCCGCGGGTCGCCCGAGGGCTCCGTCGGCCGGCGCCGCTCGAGCCGCGGCCGGCCGTCCGGCCCCGCCACCGCGTACGCGACCTTCGTGCCCCCGAGATCGATGCCCAAGAGGGCCGGTCGCGAGATGGGCTCCACCGGCCCGAGTATGGGACTTGTGACGCCGGTCTCTCAAGTCTCGGGACCGGACGGCCCGATAAGCGGCAAGGACACGCAGCTCCCGCGCAAGAGCGCGCGGAGCGGCGCGGACCCGGAGGGATCATGCGCAACGTCATCGCCGCCCTGCTGCTCGCCTTCACCGCGGTCACCGGTTCCGGCTGCATCTACTCGCACGGGCAGTTCGACTTCCTCGGCTCGGGCGACGCGTTCGACGACTCGTACGAGCGCTTCACGCGCCTCGTCCGCTGGGGCCACTGGGAGATGGCGACGCCGCTCGTGGCCGACGATCAGCGCGACGCGTTCGTCGCGACCATGAAATCCTTCGGCAACATCAAGTTCACCGACTGGGAGGTGATGGTCCTGGACGTGGCGGACGGCTTCGACACCGCGCACGTCGAGATCCGCCTCGAGGGCTATCGCGAGCGGACGCTCGAGACGTTCTCCGCGGTGCTCGTGCAGGACTGGACGCGCATCGACAAGGTGTCGTCGGACTGGCGCGTCAAGCCGGACTTCACCTCGATCACCGCCGCGGTCGCCGTCAAGTAGCGCGCGCCCGCGGCTCACGGGTTCGGGGAGAACCGTGGAACCGAGCCCGACGATCCTGGTGGTGGACGACGTCCCGCTCTTCCGGGAGCTGGGGTGCCTCTTCCTCGCGCGCTGCGGGCGCGTGATCACCGCGTCCACGGGGCGCGAGGCCCTGGCGCTCGCCGCGCGCGAGCGGCCGGCCGTCGTCGTGCTCGACGCCCACCTGCCCGATCTATCGAGCGAGGAGGTCTGCCGCCTCCTGAAGCGGCCTCCCGAGGCTCCGCCGATCGTCGTCGTCACCGGCAGCGGAAGCGCCGCCGAGCACGCCGCCGCGATCCGCGCCGGCGCCGACGACGTGCTCGCAAAGCCGCTCTCGCGGCTCGCGCTCGTCGAGACGGTGCAGCGCTTCACGCGCTTCCCGGTGCCGCGCGGACTGCCGCGCGTCACGATGGTCGCGGCCGTCCGCATCCTCCGCACCGACGGCGAGGTGTGGGGCACGGCGCGCAACCTCTCGCGCGGCGGCATGTTCGTCGAGTGCGATCTCCGCATCCCGGAGGAGCAGGAGCTCGATCTCGAGTTCCACCTGCCGGGCGCCGACCAGCCGATCCGGCAGACCGCGCAGGTGGTCTGGTCGCGGCCCTCGAACGGCCAGCGCCCCGGCTTCGGCGTGCGCTTCCTCTCGCTCGACTCGCTCGCGGCGCGCTCGCTCGACGAGTACGTCCACGAGTGGGCGCACCCCGACGCGCTCGCCTTCGAGCGCCGCGATCCCGCCACCGGCGGCCTCGGATGAAGCAAGGCGCGCCGGCCGGCGGCCTGGGCTGAAACGCAAACGAGCGCCGGAGGCCTGCGGCCCCCGGCGCTCGCGCATCGGATCCCGCTCCGAGCTACTCGGAGAGCAGGTCGCTGCCCGGCACGAGCTCGCGCTCGTCCCAGGTATCGGAGCTCGGGTTCTGCGAGTGACGATCGCCGCGCACCACGAGCATGATGCGGCCGTCCTGCGTGATCACGGTGTCGGTCGACGTGAACGCCGAACCGGGCCGCCGGACGCGCACGTCCTGGATCACCACCGGGCTATCGCTCGCCCCGGAGTTCGGCACGCTCACCGTGAGCCCGTCGCCGACTTCGACCATCGCCGAGGGACCGCTCGGCGGTGCGACGCGGGCGCCCGCGTACTCGGGCACCTCGACGGAATCGAGCGCATCGTTCAGCTCGCGCAGGCGCGCAACGCGCTCGTGCAGCTGCTCGAGGTACGTCACGTGCGACGCGCCGTTCGTCGGCGAGTAGCGCTTGTAGCCGCTGAGGCCGCTCGCCTCGATCTTCTCCGCGGCGTCGCGATAGCGAGCCGGGATCCGCTTGGCATCGTCGGCAAACGACACCGAGCCGTCCTCCGCCGTCCACCGGTACACCGTGCCGGCCGAGGCCGGCACCGCGACGGCCACGAGCGCGACAGCCGCCATCCACTTCCATGTTTCCAGCATCCGCATGAGGACACCTCCTCGTCGTGGAAGTGGCTCCGAGATGACGAAAAGTGTCACCGGCAGAAAGCTCGCACCTATCACGAAAGCGCAGCGGATCCGCAGCCTTCCGGCAACTTCCGCGATAGCCACGCAGCTTGACAGGGAACGCTCAAGCCCTAAGTTTCCCGAGCTTTTGCTGCGGGGTAGAGCAGCCTGGTAGCTCGTCGGGCTCATAACCCGGAGGTCGGAGGTTCGAATCCTCCCCCCGCTACCACCGGAAGCGGACGCCCGGAATCCTCGACGAGGTCCGGGCGTCTGTATTTCAGGGTCAGCTCGAAGAGCCCCTCGACGCGGAAGCTCGCGCTCCGCGGTCGGACAGCACGCGCATCCGGCGATCGCCGA
>CAVSRW010000005.1:0-8109 GCA_963730405.1 uncultured Gaiellaceae bacterium
ATGACCCAGGGACAGACCCTCAGACGTGTCTCGAACGGACACGCGGATTCGACGGATCGCCCGGCAGCCGCTCGAGCGCGCCGGTAGCTGATCTCCCAGAGGGGAGACCACGTGCTCCCGCCGTCGTCCGAGCGGGCGTACTCCCACTCGAGCGATTTGCGCTCGATCTCGTGCCAGCGCATCCGGAAAATCGATGTTCCGCCCTCGAACTCGGCGCGGCGGCGCAGGTCCATCTCGCCCTCCTCGAAGAGGCCGACGAAGTCGAGGTAGTTCGCGTCGGTGTCGACCCAGGTCTGCTTCCAGCAGCGCGCGCCACGGTCGTAGACGGAGAAGCTCAGCCCCTGGTACTCCAGCGTCGGCCGCGCGTCGAAGCTCTCGACGACCACTGCGTCGCCGAGGTCGAGGTAGACGGAGTTCGTCCCCCGCCCGTCGTCGCCCCAGGAGCAGTCCCACTCGCCGAGCCAGAAGTCGAACTGGCGGGCGGCGTCCTGCTGAGCTGTGCGGGGCTTCGGCGGGTGCGTGATGCCCATACGTGGACTTCTACGTCAGCGCGTGCAAACGAGTTAGGCGCTTAACGGGAGCGCAACGCGCGCACAACTGGGGCTTCATCCCGGCGGCATCCGCTGGGCCGCGCCGAGCGTAGGCGCGAGAACCCCGCTAGAAAGAGAGGGTGCGCCGATTCGCAACCGGGATCCTGCTCGTGACGGCGTTTTTCGCCGGGACGGTGGACGCGCGAGCCGGTGGCGGCGACGCGGGCATCGCGCTTCGCGGCCTCGACCGTGCGCTCGCCGCCGGACGGCTCTCGCCGCTCGACGCGCACGAGCACCGGCAGCGGGTCCGGCTCGCGCAGCGGGTCCTCAGGAGGCTGCCGGCCGAGCGACGGCACTCGCTTGCCGCGGTGCTTCGCGAGGTCGCCGACCAGGCCTCGACGTACGACGGCCCTCGTGCGCTGACACTCTTCACGACGCTCGAGCTGAACGCGAAGCACCTCGTTCACGACCGGCTGCCGGCGCCTGGTCACGACGTGGCGGATGGGCTCGGCGTCGTCTATCGCTCGGTTCCGGGTCGAGGGCTCCGCTTTCACCCGCTCGGCAGCTTCGGGCAGCTCAACAAGTACGTGAGCGCGGGTCAGCGGCGGCGGGCAACGTCGCTCGCCTACGCGCTGCTCGCCCGCGCACACGCCGGCCGGCGCGAGCTGACGTGGGAGTACGACTTCCGCGCCGCCGGCGGGGACCCGCCGTGGACGTCCGGGATGGCGCAGGCCGTAGCGGCGCAGGCGCTCGCCCGTGCGGGCCTCGTGCCCGAGGCTCGGCTCGCGTTCGCGGCGATCCCGAAGCGGCTCGTCAACGAGCGCGAGACCGGCGCGTGGATCCGGCTCTACGGCTTCAGCGACATCGCCGTCCTGAACGCCCAGCTCCAGGCGGCGCTCTCGCTTGCCGACTACGCGCGGCTCGCGCGCGACGAGCGGGCGGCGCTGCTCGCGACCCGGCTGCGGCGCGCGGCGCTCCGCGCGCTTCCGGCCTTCGACACCGGCCACTGGTCGCGCTACGCCCTCGGCGGCAGCGAGGCGCCGCTCGGCTATCACCAGTACGTGACGTCGCTGCTCTGGAAGCTCGCGCAGACGACGGGGAACGAGCGCTGGGCCACGCAGGCCGCCGAGTTCCGCGACGACTGGCGGCGGCCGCCCGCGATCCGCGGCCTGGCCGCCCGAGCACCGGCGCTGCCGCTACCGCGCGACGGCTTTCGTGACGCCGCGGCGATCCGGTTCTGGCTCTCGAAGCCGGCGTCGGTCGAGCTCACGATCGCGGGCGAGCGGGTCACCCGACAGCTCGGCCCGGGCCTGCGGACGGTGCTCTGGGATCCCGGGGAGCGCCGCTCCGGTCGCTACGCCGTCGGGCTCGCCGCCGTCGACCGAGTCGGAAACCGGACCGAGGCTCGGCTCGAGCCGGTCGTCGTCGCGCGAGACACGACTCCGCCGACGCTTCGCGCGACCGCCGGGGACGAGCGTCTTTTCTGGCGCGCCAAGGATCGCGAGACGCCCTGGCTGACGCTCGACATCGAGCTCAGGCGCGGCGGCTCCACCTGGGTTCTCCGCCTGCCGAGGCGCCGACTTTCCGGCTCGCACCGGCTCGCGCTCAGCCACCCCTGGCACGCCACGCTTCGCGGCCGCGACTCCGCCGGTAACGCGAGCGAGGTCGTCCTAGGTCGGATCGGGCCCACGCGGCGCGAGCTCGCCCTGCGCCGTGCCAGCTGACTGGCGGCCGCGGAGCGTCTGCCGGCGGCGGTAGGCCTTCATCCCGAGGGTCCAGAGCTTGCGCGCGACCCAGAGCAGGATGACGGTGCGGATCCGGAAGAACATGGCCGCTGTCTCTCCCAGCCGCCGCGGCGGCAAACCAGCTACGCGCGGGCCGTCGCGACGGCGGCGCAGAGACGCTTCCGAGCGCCGAGCTCGCGCTCGACCGGTGTGACGACGAGCTCCTGTGCGACTGCGGCGACGCCGGCGCGCAGCGAGCGACCGGCGGCGCGAGCTCGGCGGCGCGCGCCGCCGCCGTTCACGAGGCGTGCGAGCACCCCGAGCGCGATCCCGGCCAAGGCGCCTCCGAGCAGGAGCCAGGTCGGAATCGGGATTCCGGCGAGCTCCGGGAGCGGCACGACGTCCTCGATCCGGAGATAGCCGAGGATCGCGAGCGCGACGAGCCAGAGCGCGCCGGCGACGACGGCTGCCGCGAGGAGCCGCTGAAGCAGCGCCGCAACACGCCACCAGCGCGGCCGGGAGACCTGTAGCTCGGCGCTCGCGACGGCACGGTCGAGCCGGTCGGGCAGGCGCTCGTCCTCTGCGATTGCAGCCTCGCGGACGAGGCGCGGCCACGGGGGCGGGAGGCCCAGAGCGGATCGGTCCGCGAGCGCCCGCGCCGCGGTCGCGACCTGCGCGCGCTGGACGTCGGTCGGCGGCGGCAGCGAGGTTCGGACCGCCGGCCGCGGCGTCTCGGGGAGCCGGAGCCTGCGCAGTGGATCGGGCCGAAAGCGGCGAATCCAGCGCGCAAAGGGCCAGCCGCAGGCGAGCGCGCCCCGGCGGCGGTGGGCGTCCGACACCGCTCGGAGGACGGTCGGCACGCCTGCCGCGTCCTCGAGCGCGGCCAGCAGCCGCGCGTGCTCCTCGCGTCCGATCTTGCCGTCGGCGTCGCCGGAGCATGCGACCTCGAACGCGGCCGCCGCCGACTCGACGTCCGCGCCGAGCCTCGCCAGCGCCGCGTCGCGCGCGGCCACGCGCTCCCGGAGCAGCCGCCTCAACTCGGGCAGGCCGGCTCCCGTGCGCGCCGACACGACGAGCAGCGGAATTCCCCGGAGCCCGTCCTCGACGAGCAGGCGCTCGGCATCTTGTCGCCAGGCTGCAACGTCGTTGGCGGACAGCAGGTCGGCCTGGTTCAGGACGACGGCCATTGCTCCGACGTGCGCGGCGAGCGGCCTCAGATACCGCTCGTGCAGCGCCGCATCCGCGTACTTCTGAGGCTCGACCACCCAGAGCACGAGATCCGCGAGCTCGACGATCCGTTCCGCCTCGACGCGATGCGTCGCCTCGACCGAGTCGAAGTCCGGCAGGTCGAGCAGCACGAGCCCTTCGAGCTCCGCCGCTTCCAGTCTGTGCCGGCGCGGGATCTCGAGCCAGTCGAGGAGCGCCTCGCCGCCGTCGCCCCAGACCGCCGCCTGCCCCGCCGAGGTCGTCGGCCGCCGCCGGCCGACGGCAGCGAGCTCGGTGCCGGCGAGCACGTTGAAGAGCTGCGACTTGCCGACGCCGGTTGGCCCGGCGAGCGCGACGACGGTCGTCTCGAGCCCGAGACCGAGCCGCTTGCCGGCCTTCGCGACGATCGCCCGCGCGGCGTCGACCGCCCCTCCGTCGAGCCTGCCGTCGGCGAGGTTCGCAGCCTCGGCGAGCGCCGAGACACGCACGTCCAAGCCTCCCTTCATGCAGCGCGGCGGATCGCGTCGACCGCGGCGTGCAGTCGCGCGAAGGTGTCGGCCTCCGGCGCCGCCGTGTCGAGGAGCGCGTCGAAGCGGGCGGCGTCCTGGCGCAGGAGCCGCTCCACCCGCTCGACGAGATCCTCGCGGGCGCGTGAGGCGAGCGTCCGCACCGCCTGGTCGCCGAAGATCGCCTCGAGCACCTTCTGCGAGACGGCCGACGTCCCACCCGCGACGACGATCTCAGCCCCCGTCAGGCCGCCCGTCTGGGCGAAGACCGCGAGCATCACCGTCAGTCCCGCCCCGTTGACCCCGAGCGAGGCGATCCGGGCGGTGGAGCGCTTCGCGGCACCCTCCTCGCTGACGAGGTCGAACACGATCCCCTGCCACGCACGCACCTCCTCCTCGGTCGCGGCCTCGAGCTCGGGCGAGGCACGTTCGAGCTCGGCCGCGTCCTCGAGCAGCGCCCGGCCGGGAACGCGCTCGCGCCAGGCGCGGGCGGTGCGCTCGGCGGCACGTTCCGCGGCGGCTCGAACGACCGACTCGACCCGGTTCTCGACGGCGACGCGCAGCTCGGCGTCGGCAGCCGGCGAACCGGTCACGAGGTTCTTCAACCGGTCGCGCACCCAGCCGACGCGCGTCTCGAGCGCGCGCATCACGTCACCCGTCCCGACCACCTCGTGCCAGCGTGCGAGCACCTCGCCGCGGAGCAGCGAGCCGCTCCGGAGCGCTCCCTCGACCTCGCGGAGCGCGGCGGCGTAGGCGCTGTCGAGCTCGGCCCGGAGCTCCGAGGCGGCGGTGAGCTGGTCGACGGCGGCCCGCTCGACGACCGTCGCGCGCGCCGGCAGGCTCGCGAGAGCTCCTCGCAGCGTCCGGCGGACGAGAGCCGCCCGGGCCTGGGCATCGGAAGCGAGATCGTCGAGCCACGCCCGCACCGGCGCGAGCGCGGGCGCCGGCAGCAACTCCCCTGCCAGCACGACCTCCGGCACGACGAGCACGGGGCTGTCGCCGAGATCCTGGTCGCGGAGCATCTGTTGGAGGTGTGCGGGAACCTCTCGCCCCGCGTCTTCCGGGACGCGGTTCAGGGCGATCGAGAGCGTCGTCCCGCGCTCGCGTGCCGCCTGCAGGAACTCCCAGGGAACCGCGTCGGCATAGCGCGCGGCGGTGGTGACGAAGAGCCAGGCGTCGGCTGCCGCCAGAAGCTGGTTCGCGAGCGCCCGGTTCTCCGAGAGCACCGAGTCGATGTCCGGGGAGTCGAGGAGCGCGAGTCCCGGGCCGACCGCCGGGGTCGGCACGAGCTGGATCGAGCCGCCGTGCGTGCTTGGAGCGGCCGCCGCGCCGCCCGTCGTGCGGGCGAGCCCGGGCAGGATCCGGTCGTCCTCGAACCAGTGAAGATCGTCTGGATGGCACGCGAGCACGGGCTGCCGCGTCGTCGGGCGGAGTACGCCGGCGGGGCTGACGACCGAGCCGAGCAGGCTGTTCACGAGCGTCGACTTGCCCGCGCCGGTCGAGCCTCCGACCACCATCAGCACGGGCGCCTCCATCTGCTCGAGGCGCGGGAGCAGGTAGTCGTCGACCTGGGCCACGAGATCGTCGCGGACGCGACGGGCCTCCGCTGCGCCGGGCACGTCGAGCTCGAGCCGGACGCCTCGCAGGTCGTCGCGCAGTCGGCGAAGCGGCTCGGTGACGTCTGCTGTCATGTCGGGCGGCTACCCGCCGCGCGCGAACGGTAGCCGCGCCGACGCTCGCTCACGTGCCTTGACCGCGATCTGCGCGCGGTTCAAGATCGGCTCGAGAGATCCGTACGACGAAGCCGGGTACTGCGGCCGCGGCTCGACGGGGGACTGGCCATGGTGCTTCGCTGATGTTTGATTCCGCCGTACTCGACGTCGCGTTCGGGCTCGTCTTCGTCTTCGTGATCCTCAGCTTCGCGTGCTCCGCGCTGAACGAGACGATCTCCAGCATCTTCAACTGGCGCGCCGCGTTCCTGCGCCGCGGGATCGCGAACCTGCTCGAGCCGGCGAACCTGGAGCGGGGCCTCGAGCAGACCGGGAAGCTCCTCGAGCATCCGCTCCTGAACGCGCTCGTCAGGCCGGTGACCCCACGCTCGAAGCGCCGCCACTACCCCTCGTACGTCCCCTCGCGGACGTTCGTCGCGGCGCTGCTCGACTTCGACCAGGCGGGCGCGCGGCGCGGAGTCGAGGAGGCGATCGCGGCCGTCCCGAGCGACGACGCTCGCCGCGCGCTCACCACCCTCTGGGAGCGGGCGGGCCGAAACCAGGCACAGTTCACGCGCGACGCCGAGCGGTGGTTCGACGACTCGATGGAGCGCGTCTCGGGCTGGTACCGGCGGCGGGTGCAGAAGGTGCTGTGGGCGCTCGCCCTGACGCTCGTCGTGGCGCTCAACATCGACACGTTCCGGATCGCCGACCAGCTCTGGACGCAGAAGGCCGTTCGCGCAGCGGTTGTTGCCCGCGCCGAGGCGGCGCAGCCGCGCGCCGGCGCGACCGGCCTGAAGCAGGTCGCGAGCGACGTCACCGACCTCCAGCAACTCTCGATCCCGATCGGCTGGAGCACCGAGAGCCGTCCCGAGGGAGGCGACGACTGGCTGCTCCGTGGAGCGCTCAAGGTGCTCGGGCTCCTGGTCACGGCGGCGGCGCTGACGCTCGGCGCTCCGTTCTGGTTCGACGTCCTCAGCAAGGTCGCGCGGCTTCGATCCGTCGGAGCGCCTCCGCCCGCGAGCGACGCGGTTCGCCACGGCGAGGGCGAGGAGACGCGAGCAGGCCCGGGTGCAATGGCAATGGCCGCGACGCCCAAGCGACCTGCGGCCGGCCCGCCTGAGACGGAGGCGACACAGTGAAGTTCGAGGTCATCGACAACTGTCCCGTCCCCGCGAGCCTTGCGCCCGCGATCCGCGAGATCAAGCGCCGCACGGGCGCGACGCTGAACTCGTGCGACCGCTCCTCCGAGGCCGAGCCGTTTCTGAAGCGGTGCAAGCCCGCGAAGATGTCGCAGCGCGAGCTCTACGAGGGCTTTCGCCTCGGCCGGCCAGGCTTCAACCCTGCGAACCCACCGGGCCAGTCGACGCACGAACGGCGGAACGACGGCGTCGCCTATCCGGGGCCGGCGAAGCTCCCGCTCGCCTACTGGTGCGTCGGGATGGACTGGGAGAACGCCGACGGCGTGATCGAGGCCGCGGCGGCGCTCGGCTTCACGGCGACGCGCACCTATCCGCTGAGCGCGCGCGAGCAGCACCACCTCAACTTCCGCAAGGAGCCGAGGGTCCGGCTCCTGAAGCCGCTGCGGCTCGGGAGCAAGGGCTACCGGGTCGCGCGGATGACCCAGCGGCTCGCCACGGTGCTGGACACCGAGGGAAAGCCGTACCTCCCGCGCGGCCAGGGTGTGTTCGACGCCGTGGTGGAAAGCGCTCTGCGCCGCTTCCAGGCCGACTGGGGCCAGCAGGTCGACGGCATCTACGGCCAGCAGTCGAGCCGCCAGCTCGGCGTGGCGTTCCGCGCCGCGAAGGAGCAGAAGAAGCCGAAGCCGGCGGTCGTCGCCGTCGTGACCCCCGAGCCGGTGAAGCCAGCGCCGGTGAAGCCAGCGCCGGTGAAGCCGAAGCCGAGGCCAAAGCCGGTTCCGAAGAAGCCGGCGGTGAAGAAGCCGACGGCGCTCAGCAAGGAGGGTGCAGCGTTCATCGCCCGCTTCGAGGGCTTCCGCGGGCAGCTCTACAACGACGCCGCCGGGCACGCGACGATCGGCTACGGGCATCTCGTCCACCACGGCCGGATCGACGGCAGCGAGCCCGCCGAGTTCCGGAAGGGGATCTCGCAGGAGCGGGCGCTCGAGCTCTTGCAGGCGGATGCCGCCAAGGCCGCGGCCGAGATCGCGCGGAGCGTCAAGGTGCCGCTCGAGCAGCATCAGTTCGACGCGCTCGTCAGCTTCGCGTTCAACGTCGGCAACGGCGCGTTCCGCGAGTCGACGCTGCTCCGGCTCCTCAACGAGGGCCGCTACGACGCGGTCGAGGCACAGCTCGCGCGCTGGAACAAGGCGGGCGGCAAGACGCTGCAGGGGCTCGTCAACCGCCGCGCGGCCGAGGCCAAGCTTTTCCTCGGCAAGCCGTCCTAGGCGGCCGGCGGGAGCAGATCGTCGAGG
>CAVSRW010000006.1:0-6275 GCA_963730405.1 uncultured Gaiellaceae bacterium
TAAGCTAGATCGTCTTGCGCAAGATGGCGAGCGCGTCCTTGCGCGACTCGTCGTCCGTCCGCTCGATCATCAGCACGCCGTCGAGGTGGTCGAGCTCGTGCTGGACAACGCGCGCGTCCATCTCCTCGAGCTCGAGCCTCAGCGGCGCGCCCGTGACGTCCCGGCCCTCGATCGTCACCTCGCTGGCGCGCTCGACCGGCACGAGCACGCCCTGGAGCGAGAGGCAGCCCTCGTCGGCGGTCTCCGTCGAGCGCGAGCGCTTCGTGATCTCGGGATTGACGATCGTCGTCACCTCCTCGTCGTCGGCGAGCTGGAAGACGAACAGGCGCTGGAGCACGCCGACCTGCGTCGCCGCGAGCCCGACGCCGCGCGCGTCGTGCATCAGCTGCGCCATCTTCTCGGCGAGCCGCGCCAGGTCGTCGTCGAACTGCTCGACCTCCCGCGCCCGCATCCGCAGGACGGCGTCCGGGTACTGGCGGATCTGCGCGAGCGCGACGCGTCGCCGCGCTCGATCCTGCGCGTCGAGCTCGCCGCTCGTCGACCTCCTCGTCCGCCCTCGGGTGCCGGCACTCGGGGCCGCCATCTCGTCCATGCGCGCGAGTCTAGATCAGACGGACTGCGGATCCACGTCGACGACGGCGTTGACGCCGGCGCGGCGCATCGCCGGCGCCGCCGCCGCAAGCAGACGGCCGCGCCGCTGCTGCGAGCGCGCGCGGGCCGTCCGTCTTCGCAACGAGCTGCGCGCGGTGGCGGCCGCGCAGTCGCAGCAGCGGCGCCGGGCCGAGCAGGTCGGCGCCCTCGAGGCCGTCGTTGAGCTCGCGCAGCAGCTGCTCGGGCCCGCCTGCGTCGGTGCCGGAGGCGACGATCGAGATCAGGTGGCCGGAAGGGCGGGTAGCCGAGCTCGCGCCGGCGGTCGAGCTCCTCGGTCAGGAAGCCGGCGACGTCGTGGCGGGCCGCGTAGCGGAGCGGCGTCGCGTCCGGCTGGAAGGTCTGCACGATCACCTTTCCAGGCGCGTCGCGTCCGCTGCGTCCGGCGAGCTGGGTGACGAGCTGGAACGTGCGCTCCTCGGCGCGGAAGTCCGGCAGCGCGAGGCCCGTGTCGGCGTCGACGACGGCGGCGAGCGAGACGCCTGGAAAGTGATGGCCCTTCGCGACCATCTGCGTGCCGATCAGGACGGCCCGGTCGGCAGCGGCGAAGCGGTCGAGCGCCTCGCGGAGGGCGCCGGGCTTCGCGGCCGTGTCCGCGTCGAGCCGGATCCGCTCGAGCTCGGGCACGCGCTTTGCGAGCTCGGACTCGAGCTTCTGCGTGCCCGCGCCGATCCGCGCCAGCTCGGCCGAGCCGCACGTCGGGCAGGCCTCGGGCACGGCTTCCGAGTAGCCGCAGTGATGGCAATGCAGCCGCTCGTCGCCGTGCAGGGTCAACGCGACGTCGCAGAGCCCGCACCGGCGCGAGACGCCGCAGGCTCGACAGTGGATCGCGGGCACGAGGCCGCGGCGGTTGAGGAGCAGGATCGCCTTGCCGCCTTGCTCCGAGATCCGGCCCAGCTCTTCGAGCAGCGGCGCCGAGAGCGGGTAGCCCGCCTCGCGGCGGAGGTCGACGATCCTGACGCTCGGCATCGGCGCTCCCAGCCGTTCGCCGAGCTCGAGCCGCTCGAGCCGCTCCCAGCTCTCCGGCCGCGGCGTCGCGCTGCCGTAGACGGCGACGGCGCCCTCGAGCGCCGCGCGCTTGGCGGCGACCGTGCGCGCGTCGTAGCGCGGATCGGACTCTTGCTTGTAGGACGAGTCGTGCTCCTCGTCGATGCAGATCAGGCCGAGGTTCGGCACCGGCGCGAAAACCGCCGAGCGGGCGCCGACGACGACCGGCGCCTCGCCGGCGACGATCCGCTCCCGCTCGTCGCGCCGCTCCGCCTCCGTCAGGCCAGAGTGGAGCACGGCGATCCGGTCGCCGAAGCGCGCCTGGAAGCGGCCGAGCGTCTGCGGGGTCAGCGCGATCTCCGGTACGAGCACGATCGCTCCCTGCCCGCGCGCGAGCGCTGCCGCGCAGGCCTGGAGGTAGACCTCCGTCTTGCCGCTGCCCGTCGCGCCCGCGAGCAGGAGGTGGCCGCTGCCGTCGCCGAGCGCGGCGACGATCCGCGCCACCGCCCGCTCCTGCCGCGGCGTCAACGAGGCAGGCTCGGCCTCACCGGCCATCCCCGGCGCCGTCGTCCGCCGTTCGCCGCGCCGCGCCCGCAGCTTCGGCGCGACGAGCTCGAGCGCGCGGGCCGGCGTCGAGCCGTAGTAGTCAGCGACCCAGAGCGCCAGCTCGACGAGCGCCGGCGGCAGCTCGTAGAGGACGCGCTCGATCGCGGCGGTCTTCACACCCGCCGGCGCCTCGACGCCGGTCGCGACGACGACCCCGCGCGCGGCGGCGCGACCGAAGCGGATCGCGACGACCGCGCCCACGCCGACGCCGTCCGGCACCTCGTACGTGAACGGCCGGGCGACGGCGCGCGAGGAGACGAGCGGATAGACCTCTGCGAGCTTCATCCGGCCACCGTAACGGTGCGAGAGGTCGTGTAAGGTGACCCTTACATGGCCTGCGGAATGATCTGCTGCCACGGCGTGTCCAAGCGCTTCGGCTCCGTCCGTGCCGTCGACGACGCGCAGCTCTGCGTCGAGCGGGGTGAGTTCGTCGCTCTCCTCGGTCCGTCGGGCTGCGGCAAGACGACGCTGCTGCGCCTGATCGCGGGCTTCGAGGAGCCGGAGGCCGGGACGGTCGAGGTCGCCGGCACGCCGGTCGCGGGCAACGGGACCTGGGTCCCTCCGGAACGGCGGCAGGTGGGGATGGTCTTCCAGGACTACGCCCTCTTCCCTCACCTGACCGTCGCCGAGAATGCCGGCTTCGGCCTCCGCCGCCGCGAGCGCAAGGAACGCGTCCCTGCCATTCTCGAGCTCGTCGATCTGCACGGGCTCGAGCACAGGTTCCCACACGAGCTCTCGGGCGGCCAGCAGCAGCGCGTCGCGCTCGCGCGCGCCCTCGCTCCCGACCCGGAGCTCGTCCTGCTCGACGAGCCGTGGTCGAACATCGACCCGCACCTCCGGGCGCTTCTCCGCGACGAGATCGCCCGGATCCTCCGGGCAGTCGGGGTCACCGTCGTGCTCGTCACCCACGACCGCGAGGAGGCCTTCTCGCTCGCCGACCGGATCGCGCTGATGCGCGACGGGTCGATCGTGCAAGCCGGCTCCGCCGAGGACCTGTACCTCACACCCGCGACCCGCTGGGCGGCCGAGTTCGTGGGCGCCGGCAACTTCGTCACCGGCCGGGTCGAAGACGGTGTCGTCCGGACGCGGCTCGGCGCCTTCCCCGCCAACGGCTCGGCCCTCGCAACCGCAGCGGAGGTCCTCGTCCGGCCCGAGCAGCTCGAGCTCGCACCCGACCCGGACGGCGACGCCACCGTCGTCGGACGCGAGTTCCGCGGCCACGACGTCTTCTACCGCGTGCTTCTCGACGGCGTCGAACTCGTCTCGCATCGCCCCTCCACGGAGCGGGTCGACGTCGGGGAGCGCGTCTCGATCCGGTTCCACGATCGAAACGCCTCCGTCTTCTCGTAAGGTTCCCCTTCACCACGATGTAAGGTGAGCCTTACAATCTGAACAGAGAGGACAGAGGATGAGAAAGCTGCTCGCGCTCGCGTCGGTCGCGTGCGCCGCGCTCGCCGCCGCTGCGGCAGCCCAGACAGCCACGACGGCTGTCGATGCAACGACGTCGCTGACGATCTATTCCGGCCGCGAGGAGCGTCTCGTCAAGCCGCTGTTCGACCGCTTCACGAAGGACACCGGGATCGAACTGAACGTCCGCTACGGCTCCAGCGCCGAGATGGCGGCGACGATCCTCGAAGAGGGTGACTCGGGCCGGGCCGACGTGTTCTTCGCTCAGGAGGCGGGGCTGCTCGGCTTCGTCGCCCGCGAAGGTCTGCTGAAGGTGCTGCCTCAGCGCACCCTCGATCGCGTCCCGGCAAGGTTCCGCGCCCCGGGCAAGCGCTGGGTCGGGACGAGCGGCCGCGCGCGCGTGCTCGCCTACAACACGAACGAGCTCACCAGGGCGCAGGTGCCGAAGACGATCTGGGAGCTGACGAAGCCGCAGTGGAAGGGGAAGATCGGGCTGCCGCCGACCAATGCCTCCTTCCAGGCCTTCGTCGCCGTGATGCGGATCAAGCACGGCGAGGACCGCACGCGCGACTGGCTGCTCGGCCTGAAGGAGAACGACGTCCGCTTCTACGGCAACAACACGCAGGTCGTCCAGGCGGTCGGCCGCGGCGAGGTGCTGGTCGGGCTCGTCAACCACTACTACCTGCACAACATCCGCGTGCAGACGCCGAACATCCCGGTCGAGAACGCCTTCCTCGGCAAGGGCGATCCCGGCGCGCTCGTGAACAGCGCCGGCGTCGGCATCGTCAGCTCCACGAAGAAGACTGCGGCCGCGCAACGGCTCGTCGACTTCCTGCTCTCGCCGTGGGCGCAGCGCTTCATCGCCCGCGGGCCCGGCGCGGCCGAGTACCCGCTGATCCGCGGCGTCCGCCCGCGGCCCGGCCTCCCGCAACTCGGGTCGATCCAGGGGCCGGAGATCAATCTCGGCCGCCTCGGCCGCGACCTGCCGCCGGCGGTGCGGCTCCTGAACGAGGTCGGCTACACGAGATGACGGCGACGCCGGCAGCCGCGGCCCCGCGGCGCGGCCGCCGGCCACCGCTTCTCCTCGCGGCGCTGTCGGCGCTCGTCGTCGGTGCGGCGATGCTCCCGCTCGCGTATCTCCTCGTCCGCGCCGTCGGCGCCGACGAAGAGGCGCGGGCGGCAGTCCGGCTCGAGCCGACGCTCCAACTCGTGCTCGACACCGTGCTGCTCGTCGTCGGAGTCGTCGCGGTCACACTCGTGCTCGGCACCGCGCTCGCCTGGCTCGTCGTCCGAACCGACCTCCCCGGCCGGCGCGCGTGGGGCGTCGCGCTGACGCTGCCGCTCGTGATCCCGAGTTACGTCGCCGCGCTCGTCCTGCTCGGCGCGCTCGGCCCCAAGGGCCTGCTCCAGCAGGCGCTCGAGCCGCTCGGCGTCGAGCGGCTGCCGGACCTCTACGGCTACGACGGCGCGCTGATCGCGCTGACGCTGTCCACATATCCCTACGTGTTCCTGATCGCCGCCGCCGCGCTCAGATCGGTCGACGTCTCGCTCGAGGAGGCCGCACGTTCGCTCGGCCGGACGCCGTTCCGCGTCTTCCTGACCGTGACCCTGCCCGCGCTGCGACCCGCCCTCGGGGCCGCCGCACTCCTCGTCGCGCTCTACGTCCTGGCCGACTTCGGCGCCGTCTCGCTGATGCAATACCCGACGCTGACACGCGCGGTCTACCTCCAGTACGAGTCGCTGCTCGACCGGAACGCGGCCGCGATCCTCGCGCTCGTGCTCGTCGCCCTCGCCGCGGTCGTCGTCGTCGCTCGAGGGACGGATGCGCCGGCGCGGCGCCACGTACCGCTCCTCTCCGGGAGCCGGTCGTCGCGCCCGCACCGTGCAACTCGGGCGCAAACGTTGGGCGGCCTCGGCCTTCTGCGCGGCGTGCGTCGCGCTCTTCCTCGCGCTCCCGCTCGGCGTCCTCGTCTGGTGGGCGATCGAGGGCGCGTCGTTCCGGCTCGCCTGGAGCGCCGCGCTCGACTCGACGGTCGCCTCCGGGTCGGCCGCCGTCTGTGCCGCGCTTGCGGCGATCCCGGTCGCGCTGCTCGCGTGGCGGCACCCCTCGCGGCGGTCGCGGTTGCTCGAGCGGCTTGCGTACATCCCGAACGCGGTCCCGGGAATCGCCATCGCCCTCGGGCTCGTCTACTTCGGCGCCCGCTACGGCGGCGTCCTCTACCAGAGCCTCGCGCTGCTGATCTTCGCCTACGTGGTGCGGTTTCTCCCCCAGGCGCTCGCGACCACGCGCAGCGCGCTCGACCTCGTCGATCCCCGCGTGGAGGAGGCCTCGCGCTCGCTCGGCCGCGGGTCGGCGCGCACCCTCGTCACCGTTGTGCTCCCGCTGGCACGGCCGGGAGTGCTCGCCGGCGCGGCGCTCGTCTTCCTCTCCGCAATGAAGGAGCTGCCGGCGACGCTGCTGCTGCGACCGATCGGCTTCGACACGCTCGCGACCGAGATCTGGACGGACACGTCGGTCGGTGCCTACTCGGATGCGGCGCCTTCCGCGTTGCTCCTGATCGCCGTCTCCGCGCCGCTCGTCTACGCGCTCTCCGCGCGGAGAGCCTGGGAGCTCGGCGCGCCCGGGT
>CAVSRW010000007.1:0-9247 GCA_963730405.1 uncultured Gaiellaceae bacterium
AGCGGTACTCGAGCCGGCCCTCGACGGGCATGCTCGCCGACAGGAGCGGCGAGGGCGCGTCGGGGTCGTCCTGGTCGCAGACGAACGTGAAGTCGAGCACGCCCGTGTCGATCGCGGCGTGGACGCCCTCGACCTTCCAGCGGCGGTCGATCGTCCGCAGGCGCTCAACCTTGCCGTCCACGCCGAGCGTCCCCACCACGGAGCCGCGGATCGTCCCGTCGTCCGCCTCGGCCGACGCCGTGAACACCACGAGCTGCTCGGCCACCGGCGTCGCGTCCGAGAAGCAGAGCTGCACGCCGTCGATCTCGCCGAGCTCGTAGGCCCGCACCTCCTCGAGCTCCTCCGCATCGAGGCGGAGGTCGTTGCGCAGCGAGCCCATCACCTCCGCGAGCGAGAGCTCCGCGACGAGGTTCGTCCCGAGCTCCGAGTTGCCGCGCTGGAACAGCCACAGGCGCTCGCCCATCGCCGCCGCGCCCTCCACGTTCAGCTCCGCCGCGTGCTCGCGCAGCAACCCGTAGAGCGGGCCGAGGTCGAGCTCGCGCGGGTCGCCCGCGAGCGAGCCGTCGGCGCCGAGCGCGCAGACGAAGCCGCGGTCGCGCGCCCCGCCCTCCGCGGAGCCCGAGCCGAGCCCGAGCAGCGCGCCGTACGGGTGCTCCTCGAACGGCGGCAGCAGCGTGAGCGCCTCGAGGTCCGGCTTGCGCTCCGAGCGCTCGCCGTGATCGGAGGGCAGCTCGCCGTCGAGAACGCGCACGAGGCGGCCGGGCTCGCCCGAGGAGAGCTCGAACACGCCGAGGTGCAGCTCGTCGTCGCCGATCACGTAGACGAAGTCGCCGCGCCGGACGACGCCGCTCGCGGCGCTCAGGTGCGAGGAGCGCCCGGGGGCCGAGGGCTCGCTGACCTCGAGGTCACGCAGCCTGCGCAGCTCGAGCGCCGGCAGCGATTCGGGTTGTGCGCTCTCGGCCATTCAGGCTGGCGTACCCTGAGGCGGTGACCGCCACACTCCCGCCCGGCCCGCGCATGCCGTCGGCGCTCCAGATGCTCGGCTTCTGGGCGCGCCCGATCCCCTTCTTCGAGCGCTCCCGGGCGCGCTACGGCAACCGCTTCACGATCCGGCTGCTCCAGAACCCGCCGGCGGTCATGCTCGCGGACCCGGACGTGATCCGCGAGGTCTACACCGCGCCCGCGGACGTGCTTCACCCCGGCGAGGGCGCGGGCATCCTGTCGATCATCGTCGGCCGGTACTCCGTGATCCTGCTCGACGAGGACGCGCACCTGAGCCAGCGCAAGCTGATGCTGCCCGCGTTCCACGGCGAGAAGATGAAGGCGCTCACCGGCGTCGTCGAGGAGGAGGCGGAGCGGGAGATCGACGGCTGGCCCTCGGGCGAGCCCGCCGAGTTCCATGCGCGCCTCCAGGATCTGACGCTCGGGGTCATCCTGCGCGCGGTGTTCGGCGTCGATCGCGGCGGCCGCTTCGACGACCTGCGCGCGCGGCTCGGGAAGCTGATCGGCACCGCCACGAGCCCCGGCTCCTTCATGCCGGCGCTGCGCCGCGGGCCGACCTGGCGCGATTACCACCGCGAGCGCGACGAGGCGGACGCGCTGCTCTACGAGCTGATCGACGAGCGCCGCGCCGCCGCCGAGGAGCGCGACGACGTCCTCTCGATGCTGCTCGCCGCGCGCCACGAGGACGGCACGCCGATGTCGCATCAGGAGCTGCGGGACGAGCTGATGACGCTGCTCGTGGCGGGCCACGAGACGACGGCCTCCGAGCTCGCCTGGGCGTTCGAGCGGCTCGCCCGCACGCCGCACGCGCTCCGCCGGCTCACCGAGGAGGTCGACGCGGGCGAGGACGAGGACTACCTCACCGCCACGATCCAGGAGACCCTGCGGCGCCGCCCCGTCCTACCCACCTCCGCCCCGCGGCTCGTGATGAAGGAGGTCGAGATCGGCGGCTGGCGCTACCCGCCTGGCTGCACGCTCGTGCCGAACGCGCACCTCGTCCACCACGACCCGGCGATCTACCCGGACCCGTACGCGTTCCGGCCCGAGCGCTTTCTCGACTCCCAGCCCGGCACCTACACGTGGATCCCGTTCGGGGGCGGCCGCAGGCGCTGCCTCGGGGCCAGCTTCGCGCAGCTCGAGATGAAGATCGTGCTGCGCGCGCTGCTGCGCCGCTACTCGGTCGAGACGGCCGGCCCGGAGGCCGAGGGAACGGTCCGCCGAGCGATCACGATCAGCCCGCGCGCGGGCGCGCGAGTGGTGCTGCGCGAGCGCTCGGGCACGCGTCAACCGGTGGCCGCATAGCGCTTTTTGGCGCGGAGGACTTGCGAATCCGTCCGGTTCAGCCGAGCATTGTTCATACCGTGCACCAGGAACCGGACCCCGGCTACCCCCTTCCCGCGCAGGGAACACCCGACCTTCGGCCGCTCGAGCCGCCGCCCGAGCGGCCCGGCGAGGGCGAGGCGCGGCTCGGCTATCTGCGGCGCGTCTTCCTCGCCACCGAGGAGGCGAACCGGCGGGCGATCCTGGCAATGCTGAAGCCGCGCCCGGGCTGCCGCCTGCTCGACCTCGGGCCGCACGACGGCGAGTTCACGCTGCGGGTCGCCGCCCGCCTGCGGGCCGGCTCGGTTTCGGGCGTCGAGCTGCTCGACGTGCACGCCGAGATCGCGCGCCGGCGCGGGATCGACGTGACGGTCGGCGACATCGACGACGGCCTGCCCTTCGACGACGGCTCGTTCGACGTGGTCCACGCGAACCAGGTCATCGAGCACATCAGGCGCACGGACCAGTTCCTCTGCGAGGTGCGCCGCGTGCTGGCGCCCGACGGGCTCGTCTGCCTCTCGACGAACAACCTGGCGAGCTGGCACAACGTGGTCTCGCTGACGCTCGGCTGGCAGCCGATGCCGATGCACGTGAGCGACGACGTGATCCTCGGCAACCCGCTCAACCCCGAGCACGGGGATCGCCACCGCGACGCCGGCCGCACCCACCTGAGGCTGTTCACGGCCCGCGCGCTCGAGGAGCTCTGCGGCCATCACGATCTCGCGCAGGTGGCCACGAAGACCGTCGGCTACTACCCGCTACCGCCGCTCGTCGCGCGCCTGGCCAACCGGATCGACCCGATTCACGGGGCCTTCCTGGTCGGCCTGTTCAGGCGCGAAACCAGTCGAGCGTGAGCTTCAGCCCCTCCTGGATCGAGACCTTCGGCGTGTAGCCGAGGTCGCGCTTCGCCGCCGACACGTCCGCCTGCGAGTGGCGCACGTCGCCCGCTCGCGGATCCTCGTAGCGGGCGTTCGGCTCCTGGCCGATCAGGTCGCCGAGGCTCTGCAGAAGCTGGTTGAGCGTCGTGCGGTCGCCGGCCGCCATGTTGTAGGCGTTGCCGCCCACGCCCTCGGCGGTCATCGCGAGCATGTTGCCCTCGACCACGTTGCCGACGTAGGTGAAGTCACGCGACTGCTCGCCGTCCCCGAAGACGACGGGCTGTGAGCCGTTCAGCATCGCGTCCATGAAGTTCGGGACGACGGCCGCGTACTGCGACATCGGGTCCTGGCGCGGGCCGAAGACGTTGAAGTAGCGCAGCGCCACCGTCTCGAGGCCGAACACCTCGTGGAAGCTGCGGCAGAAGCCCTCGCCCGCGAGCTTCGCCACCGCATAGGGCGAGATCGGCTGCGGCAGGAGACCCTCGTGCTTCGGCAGCTCGGGGTTGGCCCCGTAGATCGAGGATGAGGACGCGTAGACCACGCGTCGCACGCCCGAGTCGCGCGCCGCGAGCAGCACGTTGAGCGTGCCCGTGACGTTTGTTGCATTCGACGTGAGCGGGTCCTGAACGGACCGCGGCACCGAGGGCAGCGCCCCCTGGTGGAGCACCACCTCGCAGCCGGCGACGGCGTTGTGGACGCGCTCGTAGCTCTGGATGTCTCCCTCGACGATCTCGATGTCGTCCGTCACGGCCAGCAGGTTCTCCCGCCGGCCGGTGGCGAAGTTGTCGAGCACGCGCACGGCGTGCCCGTCTGAGAGCAGGCGATCAACGATGTGGGAGCCGATGAAGCCGCCCCCGCCGGTTACCAGGATCTTCACGGCGCTCCACGGTACACCCGCAAATCGGGGACGGCGATTCGTCCATTCGTCCGGCCACGGCTAATGGCCCCCTGTTCGACATCGCGGGGTCGATCGCTCCCGCGCTCCCGGGGGTCTGACGAGCCAAGGGCGTGATGCCCTCCATGCATCGCACCTTGCAGAACTTTGGCCGCCTGGTGGCGGTGCTGGTCGCCGTGCTCGCCTTCGCGTGCACGGCGCTGGCTGCGCCCGTGAGCGCTTCCCCGCTCCGAGCGCCTCCGCCGCCAAGGCGAAGACCTGCGCGAAGAAGGCCGGAAGAGGGCGAAGGCGGCAAAGCAAGCACGAAGAAGGCCAAGAAGGCCTGCAAGAGCAAGAAGGCCCGTAGGGCAGAAGCTCCGCGCCAAGCGGGTGAAGAAGACCCGCCGCGACGTCGACGGCGACCGGCATCCCGAACGGTCGCGACCTCGACGTCGACGGCGACGGCATCCCGAACCGCAACGACGACGACATCGACGGCGACCGGATCCCGAACTCGTCCGACCGCAACATGGACGCCGATCCGCGCATGAACGCCACGGACCGCGACATCGACGGCGACCGCCTCCCCAACACCGCCGACCGCGACGCGGACGCCGACCGCAAGGCGAACGACTACGACCACGACATCGACGCGCGACGGCACCGAGAACGCCTACGACGCCGACAGCGACAGCTCCGGCGACGCCCTGCTCGGCGCTTCCGGCGCGGTCCAGGGCGCCCGCAACTTCGTCGGCCTCTCCTCGGACGACGCCTTCTGGGGCACGGACGCCGACCCGAGCCGGGCACGGACGATGGCGTCCGTCGCGGCCACCGGGGCGCCGACGCTGCGCGCGGCCTTCCTCTGGTCCGTGATCGAGCCGAAGCCCGGCAAGTACGACTTCGAGCTTCACGACGGCTTCGTCGAGGCGGCCGCCGAAGCAGAACATCACGCTGCTGCCGATCCTGATCGACCCGCCGAGCTTCTACTCGAGCAACCCCGGCGGCCCGCGGCTATCAGCCGCCGTCCGACAACGGCGCCTTCGCTCGCTACGCCTCGCAGCTCGTGCGCCGCTACGGGCCGGGCGGCCAGTTCTGGCGCTCGCACCCCCAGCTCCGCGAGCTGCCGATCCGCAGCTGGCAGATCTGGAACGAGCCGAACCTGCCGCAGTACTGGGGCGGCACGCCGAACCCGGCCGCCTACGCCGCGCTGCTGAAGGCGGGCTCTCAGGGGATCAAGTCGGTCGACCCGGGCGCCCAGGTCGTGACCGCCGGCCTGAATGACTCCGAGCATGGGCATCAAGCTGAGCGACTTCCTCTACGGGATGTACGCGGCCGGCGCACTCGGCAGCTTCGACGTGCTCGGGATGCACCCGTACGCCCCGGCCGCCGACCTCGTCATCGACCAGGTCTCGCGCGCCGCCCAGCAGATGCAGGCCGCCGGCGACGACGCCCGCATCCTGATCACCGAGCTCGGCTGGGCCACCGGCGGCCCGCCGGACCGCGCGCTCGTGGTCGAGCGAGGACGGCCAGGCGAACCTGATCCGCACGCACCTTCTCCCGCCTAGCGCGCCTGCGCACGGAGCTCAGGCTCGACGGCATCTACTACTACAACTGGCGCGACGTCTCGGCAGGCGGCGGACGCGACCACTGGGGCCTCCACACCGGGCTCTATCGCGAGAACGGCTCGCCCAAGCCCGCCTTCCAGGCGATGCGCGAGGCGACGGCCGTCACGGGCTGACCGGTCCGCAGGGCCGTCCGCAAATAGCGGATTCGCCCTATTCGGCGCGACGCGGCAGGAGTTGAGCGTGGCAGGCCGAAACTAGACGTTTGCGCGATTCCCGGATCGCTCTTAAGGTGGATGCCGGCAGGGGGGTGCAGCGTGCGCTCCTCCAGACATGCGTCTATCACCTTGAGCTCAATCCGAAAAGGACTCGCACCTTGAAGTATCTGATCACAGGAGGGGCCGGCTTCATCGGCTCCCATCTCTCGGACCGCCTGACGGCCGACGGCCATGACGTCGTCGTCCTCGACGACCTGAGCACGGGTCGGATCGACAACATCGAGCACCTCATCCGCTCGCAGCGCATCGAGTTCGTGGAGGGCTCGGTGACGAACGAGGACCTGATGCTGGGGCTCCTCGAGTCGGTCGACTCCTGCGTGCACCTCGCGTCGATCGTGGGCGTCAGCCTGGTTGTCGACAACCCGGTCGACACGCTGCTGAGCAACGTCCGCGGCAGCGACACGGTGCTCTCCGCCGCCGCCGCGGTCCAGACGCCGGTGCTCTACGCCTCGACCTCCGAGGTCTACGGCAAGCACTCGAACGGCGCGCTCGACGAGGACGCTGACCGCATCCTCGGCGCGATCCAGAAGGCTCGCTGGAACTACGCGACCTCGAAGTCCTTCGGCGAGGCCCTCGCGCTCGGCTACGCGAAGGAGCTCGGCGCGAAGAACGTCGTCGTCCGCCTCTTCAACACCGTCGGCCCGCGCCAGACGGGCATGTACGGAATGGTCCTGCCGCGCTTCGTGCGCCAGGCCGTCCGGGACGAGCCGGTCACCGTCTTCGGCGACGGCACCCAGACGCGCTGCTTCGCGCACGTGCACGACACCGTCGACGGCATCGTGCGACTGCTCGACTCCGACGACGCGGCCGGCCGCGTCTTCAACATCGGCAACGACAAGGAGATCTCGATCCTCAGCCTGGCCCGGCGCGTGATCGCGCAGGCCGGCTCGAGCTCCGACGTCCGCTTCGTCCCCTACGACGAGGCGTACGACGAGGGCTTCGAGGAGCTGGGTCGCCGCAAGCCGGACACCACCCTCCTGCACGAGCTCACCGGCTGGACGCCCGAGCGCGACGTGGACGACGCGATCGAGGATGTGATCCTGCACGAGCGTGCCGGCCTGAACGGCCGGGTGCTGGAGGAAGCTCAGGTTGCCTGACGAGATCCGGCTTCTCCTCGCCTTCGCGCTTGCGGCGGGCCTCGTCCAGCTGACGGTGCCGCTGGCCATCCGGCTGGCGAACCGCACCGGCTTCCTGGACAACCCCGGCGGCTACAAGCAGCACGGGCGGTCGACGCCGTACCTCGGCGGGCTCGGCGTGATGGCGGCGGCGCTGCCGATCGCGCTCGTGTTCGGCGGCGGCAGCAGCGACGTGCTCGATCATCGTCGGCTGCGCGGCCTTCCTGTGCCTGGTCGGGACGGCGGATGATCGGGTCAGCCTCGGCCCGCTGACGCGGGTGTTCGCCGAGTTCGTCGTCGCGCTGCGCGCTGTGGCAGTCGGATCTCTGCTGGATCCTCTGGGACAACTCGGCTCTGAATCTCGCGCTCACGACGCTGTGGGTGGTCGGGCATCGTCAACGCCTTCAACCTGATGGACAACCTCGACGGCGCCACGGGCACGCTCGGGCGGCGTCTGCGCGGCCGGCGCTGCGGTGTTCGCCATCGCGAACGGCTACATCCTGCTCGCCGTGCCGGCGCTCGCCGTCTCGGCGGCCTGCCTCGGGTTCCTGCGCTTCAACCTCGCTCGCCCGTCGCGGGTGTTCCTCGGCGACGGCGGGAGCATGCCGGTCGGCCTCGTGGTGGCCGCGACGATCATGGCGGTGCCCGGCGACCGACGGCTTCGGCACCGCGGCCGTGTTCGCGGTCGTCCCGATCGTCGGCCTCGTGGTCCTCGACACCTCGCTCGTCGTCTTCTCGCGGCTCCGCCGCGGCGTGGGCGTCCTCACCGGTGGACGCGACCACCTGACCCACCGTCTCGTCCAGCTGCTCGGCACGCCGCGAGCCGTCGCGCTCGTGCTCGGCACGACGCAGGTCTTCCTGTGCGTGGTCGGCATCCTCCTCGCCGACTCGAGCATGGTCGCGGTGTTCGCGGCCTCGATGGGCTACGTGCTGCTCGGAGCGGGCGCGATCGCCGTGCTCGAGTGGAAGTACGCCGGCGGCACCGCGACCGATCGCCCCGCCGCTCGCAGCCGGCGCAGCAAGAGTCCGGTTCCTGACCGCGGCACCCGCCATCATCGAGCGTCCCGTGGACGCCGCTTCGACCCCGACCCCTGCCCGCCCCGTGCGCATCCTGCGCGTGATCGCGCGGCTCAACATGGGCGGGCCCTCGCACCACGTCGGCCTGCTCGGCAGCCGCCTCGACCCCGAGCGCTACGAGACGCTGCTGCTGCACGGGGAGCTCGGTGCCGGCGAGGACTCGCTCGAGGAGTCGGTGCGGGCCCGCGGAATCGCGATGGCGCAGGTTCCGGGGCTTCGGCCCGAGCTGCGGCCTCAGGACGACGCGCGTGCGCTCGGCTCGATCACGCGGGCGATCCGGCGCCTGCGTCCCGACATCGTCCACACCCACACCGCCAAGGCCGGGATGCTCGGCCGCACGCGCCGCCGTGATGGCCGGCGGGCCGCGGCCCGTGATCGTCCACACCTACCACGGGCACGTGCTCGAGGGCTACTTCGGCCCGGCGCGCAACGCCGCTGTACCGCGACCTCGAGCACCGGCTGGCGGGCGTGAGCGACGCGCTGATCGGCGTGAGCCAGGCGACGGTCGACGACCTCGTGCGGCTCGGCGTGGCGCCGCCGCGAGAAGTTCCGCGTGGTGCCGATCGGCCTCGACCTCGACCGCTTCCTCGACTCGACCCCGGCCGACGGCGCCGAGTTCCGCGCGCGAGTCGGGCGTGCGCGACGACGAGCTGCTGCTCACGTTCGTGGGGCGGCTCGTGCCGATCAAGCGGGTCGACGTGCTGCTGCGGGCGTTCGCGGTCGCGCGCGAGGCGGGCGCGCCGGTCCGGCTGGCGATCGTCGGAGACGGCGCGCTACGGGGCGAGCTCGAGCAGCTGGCCGCCGACCTCGGAGTCGTCCGAGCAGGTCTGGTTCGCGGGCTACCGGGCGGACACGATGCCGGTCGCGGCGGCCGCCGACATCGCGGTGCTGAGCTCGGACAACGAGGGCACGCCGGTGTCGCTGATCGAGGCGGGCGCGGCGGGCAAGCCGGCGGTCTCGACCGACGTCGGGGGCGTCGCGGACGTCGTGACGCGCCGAGACGGGCCTGCTGGCCCCGGCGGGCGACCACGAGCGGCTGGGGCGGGCCATCGCGGCGCTGGCGAGCGACGCCGAGGGACGCGACGCGGATGGGCGCGGCCGCCCGCGAGCACGTCCGGGGCCGCTACTCGGTCGACCGGCT
>CAVSRW010000008.1:0-13917 GCA_963730405.1 uncultured Gaiellaceae bacterium
AAGGCGTGGCTCTCAGGGCTGTCGTCGCCCGAGTTCCCGAGCGCCGCGTTGATGCCGCCCTCGGCGGCGCCGGAGTGGCTTCGGGTGGGGTGCAGCTTCGAGACGATCGCGACGTCCGCTCCGGCGTCGTGGGCCTCGATCGCGGCGCGCATGCCCGCGCAGCCCGCGCCGATCACGAGTACGTCGTGCTTGGCGTCCACCTCGTAGGACGCTACCGAATCGGCCGACGGCTCCGCGCGGCGAACCGCGCGGAGCCGTTCCCCTCAACGCACCTTGAACACGTATGGGTCGAACTCGTCCGTCTCGCCTCTGTAGGTGACGAAGAGCGTCACCCGTAGCCGCTTTCCCTTCGCGTCCTTCGGGATCCGGAAGGAGCACGAGCCCTTGCCCGTCCCGCGCAGGAGCTTGCCCGCGAGTTGGGCGACGCAGCGGTACTCGGATGCGAGGACAGTCTTTCCGTCGGACAGCTTCAGCCGCACTAGCGGTGCCTGGAAGACGGCACCTGCCTTCGGCGCGGCAGGCACGAACTTGGCGGCAATCGTGTCCACGGTGACGACCGGAGCCTTCACCTCGTAGAACCAGGTGCCGTTGTCGGGTGCGGTGTCGATCTGCGCCGTCTCGGGCTCGCCGGACGCGGCGGCGATGACGAAGTTGAACGCCGTCGCGCCGCCGAGCGAAGCGGGTCTGACCTTCACCTCGACCGAGCCGGCGCCGACGATGGCGACGCTGTCGCCGCCCGCGTCGCCGTACTCAGTGCCGTTCCAGCGGCGCATGCCCCAGCTGGCCGCGCTGAACTCGAAGAAGAACACGTACTCGCCGCCCATCAGTGAGCCGGTCGCCCCGTTCCGGTCGGTGTCGAAGACGGCGATCACGAAGCCCGGCTGTCCGATCTGGGGCAGGTTCGCGATCGAGGCCTTCAGCGAGATGAATCCGTCCGCGGCGGAGTCCACCGTCACGGCCCCGATGTCGGCGGCCGAGGCATTGTCGCCGCCTGGGTCGTTGAAGCTCACGGGTGCCGCGCGGGCGGCCCCAGGCATCCCGAGCACGAGCGCTGCAGCCGCAACGAGCAGTGTCATCGTCTTCATCGCTTCTTCCCTTCTCTCCGTCCCGCCGGAGGCTCCGGCGGCCTGCGGAGCGCGTCGAGGTAGCTGAGGTAGCGCTGGATCTCCCTGATCAGCGCCTCCACCTCCGCGACACGCCCCTGTTTCTCCATACGGCGAGCGTGCGCGCCGGCGCTCACGCGGCACTCACCCCGCGCTCACCCGCTTGGAATCGCTTGATAGCGGTGTTACAACCGGCAGGTGGAGATCCGTCTGCTCGGCCCGCTCGAGGTCCGGGACGGCGACGGGGTCATCTCGCTGCCGCGCCGGCAGCAGCGCGCCCTGCTCGCAGCCTTGGCGCTACGGGCGGGCGAGGTCGTGTCCACCGACCGCCTCGTCGCCGATCTCTGGGGCGAGCACGCGCCCGCGTCGGCGACGGGATCGCTGCAGAACACGGTCTCGGCGCTGCGAAAGCTGCTCGGGCGGCACGTCCTCGTCACCCAGGCACCCGGCTACCGGCTCGCCGTCGGGCGGGACGCCGTCGACAGCCACCGCTTCGAGGGCCTGCTCAAGGAGGCAAGGGAGGCCGAGCCGGCGACGAGGGCCCGGCTGCTCGGCGAGGCGCTCGAGCTCTGGCGCGGACCGGCGCTCGCCGACCTCGAGGAAGAGGACTTCGCGCGGCTCGCGGCCGCGCGGCTCGACGAGCTGCGGGTGACGGCACAGGAGGAGCGAATCGACGCCGAGCTCGAGCTCGGGCGGCACGCCGCGCTCGTCGGCGAGCTGGAGCAGCTGGTCACGATGCATCCGCTGCGCGAGCGGCTGCGCGGCCAGCTGATGCTCGCGCTCTACCGCTGCGGCCGCCAGGCCGAGGCGCTCGAGGTCTACCGGGCCGCGCGGCTCGCGCTCGCCGACGAGCTCGGGCTCGACCCCTCCCGGGAGCTGCAGGAGCTCGAGCGCCGGGTGCTGCGCCAGGATCCGGAGCTCGCTGCTCCCGTCGACCTCACGGACGACTCGCCTGCTCGTCCGGCTTCCGAGCTCCGCCTCGTCACCGTCCTCGCCGCGACGCCGCCGGGGGCGGACGACCCCGAGCAGCACAGCCGCCGCCTCGACGAGACGCTCGCGTCGGTGCGGAACGTCCTCGACCGGAACGGTGGCGTGCTCGAGCGCTTCGGCCCCGAAGGGCTCGTCGCCGTCTTCGGCGCCGATCGGCCGGAGGACGACGATGCAATACGGGCGGTGCTGGCCGCGCGGGAACTGGGTCTCCCCGCCGGTGTAGCGACCGGCGAGGTCGTCCAGGGAGCCGGAGCTGTCGTCACCCGCGCCGTCGAGCTCGCGCGCACCGGCGGGATCCGGCTCGACGAACGAACCGGCGCGCTCGTCCGCGCCGAGCGGCGCCTAGACGCGCCCCTCGCCGGCCGAGACGAGGAGCTCGCGCGCCTCCGCTCGGCGTTCGCAGGAGCACGGGATTCGGGACGCTGTCGCGTCCTCACCGTCGTCGGCGAACCGGGGATCGGCAAGACCCGGCTCGCGCGCGAGCTCGCGCTCCACGAGGGCGCAGACGCGACGGTGCTCCTCGCACGCTGCGTCGCACACGGCGACGGCGCCACGTTCCTGCCGCTCCTCGGCGCGCTCCGCCAGGCGGAGCCCGAGCAGGTGCTCGCGGCCGAGCCAGACGCAGACCTCGTGCTCGCCCGGCTCGCCGCGCTGACCGCGGGGGCGCCGACGGCGCCGCTCGGCGAGTCGTACTGGGCCGTCCGCCGCCTGGTCGAGGCTCTCGCGCGGACGCGGCCGGTGCTGCTCGTGCTCGACGATGTCCATTGGGCCGAGCCCGCGCTCGTCGACCTGATCGACTATCTGAGCGACCGCGCCGACGCGCCGGTGCTCGTGCTCTGCCTCGCTCGGCCGGAGCTGGAGCGCCAGCCCGGCGAGGTGCTCGCTCTCGGCCCGCTGGGCGAGGACGAAGCACGCGCGATCGTGGCCGGCACCGCAGAGCTCGACGCCGAGACGAGCGACCGGATCGTCCACCTCGCGGAGGGGAACGCGCTCTACGCCGAGCAGCTGGCGTCGTTCGCGGCCGAGGGCGGCGAGGGGCTCCCGCCGACCGTGGAGGCGGTGCTCGCCGGGCGGCTTGGGCGTCTGGATCCGTCGGAAAGGATGGTGCTGCAGCGTGCCGCCGTCGTCGGCCGTGAGTTCTCCCTCGGCGCCGTCGCCGCGTTGACGGACGGCGAGGTGACCCGCGAGCTGCTGGCGCTTTCCCGCGCGCGCTTCGTCCATCCCGCGCCTGCCGCTGACCCAGGCGACGACGGCTACACCTTCCATCACGTCCTCCTCCGCGACGGCGCCTACGCGAGCCTGACGAAGGCTGACCGAGCCGACCTGCACGAGCGGGCTGCAGCCTGGATCGACCGCGACGGCCCGGGCGACGACGCCCTCGCCGGCTACCACCTCGAGCAGGCAGTCCGCTACCGCCGCGAGCTCGGCGAGGACGCGGACGAGCTGGCCGTCGCAGCCGGGGAGCGCCTCGGGGACGCAGGGCTGCGAGCGTGGCGGACGGCCGACGGCCCGGCCGCCGTCAGGCTGCTCACGCGGGCCGTCGGTCTCCTGCCGGCGACACGGAGACGGGCGGAGCTGCGTTGGGAACTCGCGATCGCGATGAGCAACTTCGCGGACGAGCGCGGCGACGCGTCCGCCGTGCTTGCGCGTGCGGCGGATGAGGCCGCGTCACTCGGCGACGAGTGTCTCGACGCGAGGGCCTCCGCCGAGACCACTCGAGGCCGGCTCTGGTCTGGCGCAGCGACGCTCAGCGAGGCGACCGCCGCACTGACGGAATCGATCGAGACGCTCGCGCGTCATGAAGATCACCGCGGCCTCGGCCGCGCGCTCCTCAATCTGGCGACCGTCCACCTCTTCGCCTGCAACCTGCGCGAGGTCGAGGCCGTCGCGACGCGCGCTGCTTCGCACTACGAGGCCGCCGGGATGACTGCCGCGGCGCTCGTCGGGCTGATCGCGGAGACGCTCTACTACGGCCCCACGCCGGTCGACGAGGCGGAAGCGCGCTGCCTCGCGCTCCTCGAGCAGGCGAGCGACCGTCAAACGGAGGCGAACGTGACGGCGGTTCTCGGCGCGCTGCGTGGCGCTCGGGGCGCGAGCGACGAGGCTCGCGCGCTGACCACCCGTGCCCGCACGATCTTCGAGGATCTCGGCCAACCTCTCTCGGTACTCGCGCTGCTGGCGCCGCTCGAGATGGATGTCGAGGCGAGCGCCGGCAACCCAGACGCTGCGGTGCGCATCGGACGCGCGAGCTTCGAGGCTCTGGCCGACTATCCGGGAACCGCCTACTCGACAACGCGCGCCGCGCAGCTGGCGGATCTGCTGCTCGACGCCGGCGACCCGGACGCAGCCGAGCCGTTCGTCGCCTTCGCCGAGGCAAACGCCCTCGGGACCGACGTTCTCGTCCAGTTCCTGTCCCGCAGTATGCGTGCCCGGCTGCTCGCACGGGAGGGAGCCCACGCCGAGGCCGAGGAGTCCGCGCGGGCGGCCGTCGCGATCGCCTCCCTCACCGACGCCCTCCGCGACCGCGCGCGGGCGCACTTCGCGCTCGCCGACGTGCTTCGCCTCTCCGGCCGCAGCGCCGAGGCGGCCTCCGAGTGGGACGTCGCGAGCGGACTGCTCAGCGCGAAGGGCGCTGTCGCTCTTGTCCCCAGGCTGCGAGAAGAGCGGAAGGGGAGCCTCGTCGACTCCCCTTCCGACTGATGCGTACCCAAGCGTCCTACGCGTCGGGACCGATGCCGCCGCCTCCGGGCGGGCGAGACCGCTTCTGCATGGCGCACCTCCTTTCGTGCGCCCACGCTCGGAGGGGTCGCCAACCGGCGGCTCACAGGCGGCCAACGGTTCGCTAACGGGGAGGGCCTGCCTCAGTCCGCGGGGGTAAGCGTCGCCGCAGACAAGAGGAGGCGCGCGGGGCGCCTCCTCAGGACCTACGGTGCGATGAGCATCCGCTGCCGCGGATGCTCAGCAAGCCTCTGGCTCTAGCGGGGTCCGCCGGCGACGATGTTCTCGTCGGCGTCGAACTTCTCGAAATTCGACTTGAACATGTCGGCCAGCTCGCGCGCCTTGGCGTCGTAGGCTTCGGGGTCCGCCCACGTGAGGCGGGGCTGCAGCAGGCTCGAGTCGACCCCCGGCACGGAGACCGGGACCTCGAAGCCGAAGACCGGATCCGTCCGGTACTCGACGCCGGCGAGTTCACCCGCGTTGGCCGCGCGGAGCAGGGCGCGCGTCGCCTTGATCGGCATCCGCTCACCCTCGCCGTACTGGCCGCCGGTCCAGCCCGTGTTCACGAGCCAGACGCTCGCGCCGTGCTCGTCGAGCCGCTTCGCCAAGAGGCGCGCGTAGACGACCGGCGGCTGCGGCAGGAAAGGCGCTCCGAAACACGCCGAGAAGGTCGGCTGCGGCTCCTTGACGCCGATCTCGGTGCCGGCGAGCTTGGCCGTGAAGCCCGAGAGGAACCAGTACATCGCCTGGTCGCGGGTCAGGCGCGCGATCGGGGGCAGGATCCCGAACGCGTCAGCGGTGAGGAAGATCACCGAACGGGGATGGCCGGCGCGCTTCGCCGGCAGCGCGTTCGCGATCTGCTCGAGCTTGTAGGCGGCGCGCGTGTTTTCGGTCTTCGAGCCGTCGTCGAGGTCGACGACGCCGCGCTCGTCGAGGACGACGTTCTCGAGGATCGTCCCGAACGTCCGCGTCGTCTTGAAGATCTCCGGCTCGGCCTCGGCGGAGAGGTTGATCACCTTGGCGTAGCAGCCGCCCTCGAAGTTGAAGACGCCGTCCGCGCCCCAGCCGTGCTCGTCGTCGCCGATCAGCGACCGCTCCGGGTCGGCGGAGAGGGTCGTCTTGCCGGTGCCGGAGAGGCCGAAGAAGACCGCCACGTCGCCGGCGTCGCCGACGTTCGCCGAGCAGTGCATCGGGAAGACGTCCTCGAGCGGCAGCCGGTCGTTCATCAGCGTGAAGATCGACTTCTTGATCTCGCCCGCGTAGAAGGTGCCGCCGATCAGTACCTCCTGGCGGGTCGGGTGGAGGACGACGAAGGTGCCGCTGCGCGTGCCATCCGTGTCGGGATCGGCCTCGAGCCCCGGCGCGTGCAGGACGAGCGCCTGCGGCTCGAACTCGCGCAGCTCCTCCTCGGTCGGGTCGATGAACATCGTCCGCGCGAAGAGCGCGTGGTAGGGGTAGTTGGTGACGACGCGGACGGCGATCCGCTGCTTGGGGTCGGCACCGGCGAACGCGTCGACGACGTACAGGTCGTCGCCGCCGCCGATGTGCGCGGTCACTTTCTCCCGCAGCCCCTCGAAGTGCTCCTCCGAGAACTCGGCGTTCACGTCGCCCCACCAGATCCGCGTCTTCCGAGCCGGGTTCGCGGACGACGAACTTGTCCTTCGGCGAGCGGCCGGTGTGCCTGCCGGTGTCGACCGCGAGCGGCCCGCCCTCCGCGATCCGGCCCTGACCGCGCGCGAGCGCGTTGGTGTAGAGCTGCGGCGTCGACGGATTCCAGTGAACGGTGCCGGTCGTCTCGATCCCGTGCACCGAGAGGCCGGTGCGTGACTCCGTGGTCGCCATGCGCGGGGCATCTTAGTGACGTCCGCGAGCTATCGTCGGCCGATGCCGCGCGCCCGCGACCTCGAGATCGAGATCGGCCGGCTCCCGACCGGACCGGGGAACGCGATCACGGATGTCCCCGGGGTGGCGGTCGGCCACACGACCCTGATCGAGGGCGAGAGCGTCCGCACGGGGGTCACCGTCGTCGTCCCGCCGCCGGAGCCGCTCTTCGCCGCCTCGCACACGATCAACGGCAACGGCGAGCTGACCGGTCTCGAGTGGATCCGCGACTCGGGCACGCTGACGACCCCGATCGGCCTGACGAACACGCACTCCGTCGGAGTCGTGCGCGATGCGCTCGTCGCGGCGGCCCGCCCGGGCAGGTGGGACTGGAGCCTCCCCGTCGTCGGCGAGACCTGGGACGGCCTCCTCAACGACATCAACGGCTTCCACGTCCGGCCGGAGCACGTCGCCGCTGCGCTTGCCGCGGCACGCGAGGGGCCGATCGAGGAAGGCTCGGTCGGCGGCGGCACCGGGATGAGTCTGTCACGGCTTCAAGGGCGGGATCGGAACGTCGTCGCGCGTCGTCGAGGAGGGCTGGACGCTCGGCGTGCTCGTGCAGGCGAACCACGGCCGCCGCGCCCGGCTGCGGGTCAATGGGATCGCCGTCGGCGAGGCGATCGGCGCCGACGCCGTGCCGCTGCCGGCGAGCGGCGCTCCGGAGCGGTGGAGGCTCGATCATCGTCGTGATCGCGACCGACGCACCTCTCCTCCCGGGACAGTGCGAGCGCGTCGCACGCCGAGCCGGATTCGGGATCGCGCGCACGGGCGGGATGGGCGAGCGCTCGAGCGGCGACTTCGCGCTCTGCTTCGCGACCGGCAACCGCGGCCTCGTCGCGGACGAGCCGGAGCTCGCGCTCCGGATGGTGAACGACACCAGGATCGACGCGCTCTACGAGGCTGTGATCGACGCGGTCGAGGAGTCGATCCTGAACGCGCTGCTCGCCGCCGAGACGATGACCGGTCGTAGTGGCAACACGGTGCACGGCCTCCCGCACGAGCTGTTGGCCGACTCGCTCAGGTGAGCACCTCGTCGGTGTCGCGCGAGACGAGCGCGGCGTAGCGGCCTCCCGCTGCCAGCAGCTCCTCGTGCGTGCCGATCTCGGCAACGCGGCCGCGGTCGAGCACGACGATCTGGTCGGCGTCGCGGACGGTCGAGAGCCGGTGGGCGATCGCGATCGTCGTCCGGCCCTCGGCCAGACGCTCGAGCGCGTCCTGGACGGCACGCTCCGTCTGCGTGTCGAGCGCGGACGTGGCCTCGTCGAGGACGAGGATCGGCGGGTTGCGCAGGATCGTCCGCGCGATCGCGATCCGCTGCCGCTCGCCGCCCGAGAAGCGGTAGCCGCGCTCGCCGACGACGGTCTCGTAGCCGTCCGGGAGGCCGGTGATCAGCTCGTGGATCTGCGCCGCCCGCGCCGCCTCCTCGATCTCGTCGTCGGTCGCGTCCGGCCGCGCGAAGCGGAGGTTGTCGCGGACGCTCGCGTGGAAGAGGTACGTCTCCTGGCTGACGACGCCGACCGCGTCCGCGAGCGACGGAAAGGTGAGCTCGCGGACGTCCTGGCCGTCGATCGTGACGGTGCCGCGGGTGACGTCGTAGAGGCGCGCGACGAGATAGCCGGCAGTCGTCTTGCCAGAGCCGGTCTCGCCCACGAGTGCCGTCTTCGTGCCACGAGGAGCCTCGAAGGAGACGTCGTCGAGCGTCCACGGCCCTTCGTCGTAGCGGAAGGAGACGTCGTGGAAGGCGACATCGCCGCGCGGGGCGGCGAGCGTCCGCGTCCCCTCCTGGATGTCGACCGGCTGGTCGAGATACTCGAAGACGCGGTCGAAGAGCGCGAGCGAGGTCTGCACCTCGAGCCCGACCCCGAGCAGCGAGCCGATCGGGAAGAAGAGGCGCGCCTGCAGGGTCGTGAACGCGATCACGGTGCCGAGCGAGACCGAGCCGGCGAAGTGGCCGGCGAAGAGGTAGACGAGCGCCGGCATGACCGCGAACGAGGTCTGGATCGACGCCATCATCCAGCGGCCCGTCATCCGGCTGCGCACCTCGAGCTCGGCGAGCCGGCCCGACTCGGTCTCGAACCGGCGCGCCAGCTCTTCGGTCCGCCCCATCGTCTTGCCGAGCAGGATCCCGGAGACGGAGAGTGACTCCTGCACCTGGCTCGAGATGTCGGCCATCGACTCCTGCCGCACCTTCGCCACCTTCCGGCGCTGATCCCCGACGCGCTTCGTCATCCAGACGAAGAGCGGCAGCAGGGCCAGCGCGAACAGCGTCAGCCGCCAGTCGAGGTAGAACATCGCGATCACCGTCGCGAGCACGGTCGAGACGTTCGAGACGATCGAGGTCGCGGTGGAGGTGACGACCTCCTGGACGCCGCCGATGTCGTTCGCGAGCCGCGACTGCACCTCACCCGTCCGCGTGCGCGTGAAGAACGCGAGCGAGAGCCGCTGCAGGTGCTTGTAGACGGCGGTGCGCAGGTCGTGCATCACGCGCTGCCCGACCTGGTTCGAGAGCAGCGTCTGCACGACGCCGAGTGCGCCCGTGACGACCGCTATCGCGACCATCCCCGCGACGAGGAGGTTCAGCAGCTGGAGATCCCCTTCCGGCAGCGCGACGTCGAAGACCTCCTTGATCAAGAGCGCCGGGATCGAGCCCAGCAGCGACGAGAAGAGGATCAGGCCGAGGACGCCGGCGAGCCGGAGCCGATAGGGCCGGAACAGCGCGACGATGCGGCGGAGGTAGGCGCGGCGGACGGCCGGGTCGGCGGGCCGCTCCGGTGGGTCCGAATAGTCGTAGCCGTACCGTCCTCGTGGCATCCGTGACAGCGTACGGACCGGCCGTTGGGCTACGCGGCGAAGCGCCCCAGCTCGTCGCCCACGAGCTCCGCGTAGCGTCCCGCACCCGGCAGCGGGAACAGGCCGCCGTCCGGCCGGCGCAGCGCGACCGCGTGGAGGCCGAACGAGACGACCACGCGCTCGACGTCGACGCCGAGCGCTCGGGCCCGCTCCGCCGCCGCAAGTGACGACGACGGGCTGACACCGGGAATCAGCGGCAGCGGCGCGTCCAGCGAGCCGTGCGCGATCGCGAGCCGCCGCCCGCGGAGCACCTCGAGCCCGAGCTGCCTCGGGAGCCAGGGGTTCACGCCCGCGACGAGCCGAACCTCGGGCGCCGCGGCGGTCTGCACGGCGACCGCGCCGCCCATCGAGAACCCGAGCAGCGCGAGCTCCTGCACTCCGGCCGCGCGTGCCGCTTCGATTGCGGCCGCAGCGTCTTCGACGCAGAGCTCGAGCCGCCGCCACGACTTGATCCGGTAGCGCACCTCGAGGAAGCCGAGCTCGGGGAGGCGGGTCGCGAGCGACTGCACGAGCCATTCGATCGACGCGCTCCACGTGCCTTCCACCTCGGCGGAGGTGCCGCCGTTGACGCAGACGACCGCGCGCGGCCCTGGCGTACCGGTCCAGCGCGCTTCCGCGCCCGAGGCGAGCTCGAACGACACTCGCGGCTAACGGACGACGAACGTGCGGCTGACGAGCACGGTGCTCCGCCGCGGGTTCATGCTCGCGCGCAGCCGCACCGCATAGACGTACCGGCCGGGCTTCAGGGAGCGCGAGGCGAAGCGCAGGCGCGGGTTCCAGCCGGCGCGGACACTTCCGGCCGTCATCGTCACGGCGCCCGGCGCCCGTGGCGAGGCCAGGCTTCGCACCTGCTTGCTCGCGTCGGCGCGGAAGATGGCGGCGACGTAGGAGATCTCCTCGGCGGCGGTTACGTTGAAGCCCCAACTCGTCCGCAGGCGGGACGCGACGCGGGTCCGGAGCCCGAACTGCGCTCGGCCTCCGACCACCCGCGTGGCGTGGCGCCACGTGACCTGCCGACCGGCGCAGCCGCGCTTGGCTCGCGCGGTGGCGGCTCGCACCGCTGCGTACGCCGGTCGCAGCGAGCCGTCGGCGCGCCTGACGCCCGACTGGTAGCGCTCGAGATCCGGATCGTCCCGCAGGTGCAGGAAGTAGACGGCCGAGATGCTGCGGTCGCAGGCGGCCAGCGCGACCACCTTCGCGTAGTTGTCGGCCTGCGCCGCCTCGGTCGTCGCGGCAACGGTCTCGCGGCCGCGGTAGGCATCGCGGCTCCGCGCGGGTATGACCGCCTGCCAGCCGATCTCGTCGATCCGGAGCTTCAGCCCCTGCTCGACGGTCGGCTGCCCCGTCCCGGCGAACGCGTCCCAGACGGCCTGCTTCAGCCGCGCCAGGTTGACGATGCCGGCGCGCGGCCAGCGGTCGCCGGCTCGGACCGGATCGCGGTCGGAGCGCGGATAGAGGTGGAGGCCGAGCTCGTCCATCAGGGGGAGCGTCCGCCCGCTCGCGCGGTAGGCAGCGCCGAGGTCGCGGAGGAAGCGGACCGGAGACGTCGACGCGTTGGACGGCGCCAGCGGCAGGTCGTTGCCGCGGCCGGAGAGCCCGAGGCCGATCACGCGGATCGCCGGGTCGACCGCCTTCAAGGCGTCGTACGAGCGGGCGAGTAGCGAGACGTATGCGGCCGCAGCGAGAGCATTTCCGGTGGGCGAGAACTGGGGTCGCAGGAAGCGCGGCTGGTTCGGCTCGTTGCCGACCACGAACTCGCGCACCTGTGGGTACTCCTTCGCGAGCCGGGCGAGCAGTGCGGAGAAGTCCTCGGTGGCGGCGGGGGACGACAGCGCCGTGGGAGTGAGCGGGAAGACGTGCAGGACGACCCGGACGCCCTTCGCCTTGGCCACCGGCAGCGCGCGGTCGAGGAAGGACTTCTCCGGGATCGCGTCCGGGCGGGCCGGATCCCAGTGGATTGTGATCCTGTTGTCGGTGCCGCCCGCGGTCTTGAGGTCGTTGAAGTAGAGCCCGCCGCCGTCGTCTGCGTACTTGCCCGCATCGTCGGCGAAGCCGAAGCGCGCGGCCTGTGCGGCCGGCGTCACCGCCAGTGCTGCGGCCGCCAAGGCGGCGCACAGCAGCCAGCTCCGTATGTTTGCCCGTCTGTCCATCACCCTTCGAGACCCCGAAGCGCGGCAGTATGGCAGGAACGCCAGACGCCGGCGGGAACCTCGCTTGAATGACGACTTCGGCGGCGATCGACCGGTTCCTTGCCGCGCCGGCGCTCGCCACTTCGACGCGGCGGGCGTACGCGGCCGATCTGCGCGGCTTCGAGGACTGGCTCGAGCGCCGCCGCCTCGGCGTCGAGGACGTCGACGTGCGCGTCCTCGTCGACTACGCCTCCGAGCTCGGCCGCGCCCGGAACGGGCTCGCGCCGGCGACGATCGCCCGCAAGCTCGCCGCCGTCCGCTCCTTCCTCCGCTTCACGCTCGGGGCGACCCGCGTCCCGGACGCTTCGATCGCACCGAGACGGCCGCAGCGGCTGCCGGACGCGCCGAAGCCGGCGGAGGTGGAGGAGCTGATCGCCGCTGCGGGCGGCGACGACGCGCTCGGGCTCCGGAATCGCGCCCTCGTCGAGCTCGTCTACTCGGCCGGCCTGCGCAGCGCGGAGGCGGTCGGCCTCGACCTCGGCGACGTCGACTTCGAGCAGGAGCAGGTGCGCGTGCGCGGCAAGGGCGGCAAGGAGCGGGTCGTGCCGCTCGGCGAAGAGGCTGCGCACGTCGTCGCCCGCTATCTGCGCGACGCGCGTCCGGAGCTGGCGCGCGGCGCGAACGACGCGCTCTTCCTCTCCGCCCGGGGGCGGCGACTCGACACGAGCACGCTGCGCCGGCTGCTCCCACATCCGCACCGGCTGCGCCACTCCTTCGCGACGCACCTGCTCGAAGGCGGCGCCGACCTGCGCACGATCCAGGAGCTGCTCGGCCACTCATCGCTCTCGACGACGCAGGTGTACAGCCATGTGAGCGCGAAACGTCTCCGCAGCGTCTATGACCGAGCGCATCCCCGATCCTGAGCTGCCACGCCTGGCCACCGCGCTCCCGCCGGGCGGAGCCCGGCTCCGCGCGGCTCGAGCCGCGCGCGGCACCCGGCTCTCCGAGTCCGTACGTCCGTACTGTCCTCTCCGGCCGGGCACCGCGACCGACTCGCCAGACGCGGCAGATCGGCTGCTGCGATGAGGGACGACACGAGGTCGACGGGCGACCCCGAGCTCGACGGGTTCCTCGCCCTCCTCGCCGCGCGGCGCGCGCCGCGAACGGTCGAGGCGTACAGGCGCGACCTGCTCCAGCTCTCGACGTGGCGGCGGGGGCCGGTTGCGCAGACGACGACGGAGGAGCTCGAGCGCTGGCTGGCCGAGCTGCGCGCCGCAGGCGTCGCGCCCTCGACGGTCGCGCGCAGGATCTCGGCACTTCGAGCATTCTTCCGGCACCAGCTGCTGCTCGGCGCGCGGGAGGACAACCCGGCCGCGGCGCTCCAGCTGCCGCGTCGTGCGCGCAGGCTGCCGAAGACGCTCTCGCCCGGCGAGGCGGAGCGCCTGATCGACGCCGCCAACGGGACGACGCCACGGGCGATGCGCGACCGAGCGCTCGTCGAGCTGATGTACGGCGCCGGCCTGCGGGTCAGCGAGGCGATGGGGCTGCAGCGCCGCTCGGTCGATCTCGAGGAACGGCTCGTGCGCGCTCTCGGCAAGGGCTCGAAGGAACGCGTCGTCCCGCTCGGCCGGCCGGCCGTCGACGCCCTGCGCCGCTACATCGCGATGGGCCGGCCCCACCTCGACCGGCGCAATCGTCCCGAGCTCTTCCTGAACGCCCGCGGCGGGCCGCTCACACGGGCCGGCGCGTTCATGATCCTGCGCCGGCTGGCCGAGAAGGCGGGGCTCGAGCCGCAGCGCGTTCACCCCCACCTGCTCCGCCACTCGTTCGCGACCCACCTGCTCGAGGGGGGCGCCGACCTCCGTAGCGTCCAGGAGATGCTCGGCCACGCCGACCTCTCGACCACGGAGCTCTACACGCACGTATCCGATCGGAGGCGTCGGGAGTTGTACTTCCAAGCGCACCCCCACGCGCGCAGGGGCACGACTCTCACAAGGACGTCTTCCGATGACGCTTGACCCTCAGCTCGTCATGTTCGCGGCACTCGCCATGGCGGTCGGCTGGACGATGACCTTCTCCGGGCTCAAGAAGCACGCACTCGAGCTCAAGCGGCAGCGGCGAACCTGCCCGTCCTGCGGCCGCCACATCAGCGGCGCGGTCTGTAGAGAGCACTGATCAGCGGCGCCGACTTAGTTGCTGTCAGCAACTAAGTCCGTGAGCGCGTGCTCGCTTTCGCGACTTGGAGC
>CAVSRW010000009.1:0-236111 GCA_963730405.1 uncultured Gaiellaceae bacterium
GGTTGCGGGAAGACGCTGCTGGCGCAGACGCTGGCGCGCATCCTCAACGTCCCGTTCGCGATCGCCGACGCGACCGCGCTGACCGAGGCCGGGTATGTCGGCGAGGACGTCGAGAACATCCTCCTGAAGCTGATCCAGGCGGCGGACTTCGACATCAAGAAGGCCGAGACCGGGATCATCTACATCGACGAGGTCGACAAGATCGCGCGCAAGGCGGACAACCCGTCGATCACGCGCGACGTCTCCGGCGAGGGCGTCCAGCAGGCACTCCTGAAGATCCTCGAGGGGACGGTGGCCTCGGTGCCGCCGCAGGGCGGGCGCAAGCACCCGCACCAGGAGTTCCTCTCGATCGACACGACGAACATCCTCTTCATCTGCGGCGGCGCGTTCGCCGGGCTCGACAAGATCATCGGCCGCCGGATCGGCAAGAACTCGGTCGGCTTCGGCGCCGACGTCCGCTCGCGCAAGGGCGAGGAGAGCGCCGAGCTCCTCGTCGACGTGATGCCCGAGGACCTGCTCAACTTCGGCCTGATCCCGGAGTTCATCGGCCGCCTGCCCGTGATCTCGGCGGTGCACCAGCTCCGGCGGGAGGATCTCGTCCAGATCCTGACCGAGCCCAAGAACGCGCTCACGCGCCAGTACCAGCGCTTCTTCGGCTACGACACGATCGAGCTCGAGTTCCGCGACGACGCGCTCTGGGAGATCGCCGACAAGGCGCTCGCCCGCGAGACAGGCGCCCGCGGCCTCCGCTCGATCATCGAGACCGCGCTCCTCGACGTGATGTTCGAGCTGCCGTCGCGCAAGGACGTCTCCAAGTGCGTGATCACGAAGGAGACGATCTCGAAGGGCCTGAAGCCGACGCTCGTCACGAGCGCGGACGGCATCGACGACGCGCCGGCGCTCGCCGAAGAGTCCGCCTAGCGTCTAGCTGCGGCCGCGCCAGTCGACCGAGACGACGTCGACCGGCTCGGAGATCCCCTTCAGCTGCTCGCTCCTCGGCTCGCTCGTGCGCACGCCGTTGAGCGCGGCGACGGTCTCGCGGCTGGCGACGATCTCCTCGCCGCCGCCGAGCGCGCCGATGCGTGCGGCGACGTGGACGCCCTTGCCGCGGTAGTTCTCGCCGAGGCTCGTCGCCTCCGCGGTGTGGACGCCGATCCGGATCTCGAAGGGCAAGTCGCCGGCCGCCTCCCGCTGGATCGCGACGGCCGCGGCGACGGCGCGGTCGGCCGTCGGGAAGGCGAGGAAGAAGCCGTCGCCGGTGTGGTCGACGACCGAGCCGCCCTCGCCGGTGGCGACGCGGCGGACGAGCTCGTCGTGGCGGCGGAGCAGCTTCTGCCAGTTGGCGTCGCCATGGTGCTCGAGATGGCGAGTCGAGTCGACGATGTCGGTGAAGACGAACGTCATCGTCACACGCGTGCCGGCGTCGCGGCCCAGGAGCGCGTCCACCTTCGCCGCGTCGATCCGCGCGCCGAGCTGGTCGAAGACGGACCCCGCCTGCGCCAGCTCGTGCATCGCTCCCTCGGCGTCGCCGGTGGCGGCATACGCGCGCGCGAGCAGAACACGCGCGCGCGCGGCCTCGTAGCGCGCGTTGGTCTCCTGCCGGAGCCGCAACGCCCGGCGCAGCGGCCGCACCGCGCCGTCTGCGTCGTCGCGCGCGAGCGCCACCGATCCCGCGGCGACCGCGGCGGCCGCGTGCAGCCCCGGCGTGTCGTAGCGCTCGGCAGTCTCCGCGAGCTCGGCGGCCGCCGCGGCCGCGTCGTCGACCGACTCGGCTGCGATTGCGATCTCGACGAACGCGGGAAGCAGCCGCACCCGGGTCAGCGGCGGCAGGTCGTCGTCGAGGGCGCGCCGGATCGAGGCGAGCGCGGCGGCGGGTTTCTCGCGCGCGAGCAGGAGCAGCGAGCGGCCGGGCTCGGGGTCGTGGCCGAGATCGTCCGCCAGGTCGAACGCCTCCTCGGCCTTCGCGAGATCTCCCAGGCGAAGCCGGACCTCACCGACCTCCGCATAGCCGGCGGCGGCGATCCGAGGCGCCCAGGTGGCGAGCAGCTGCGACGCCTCGGTAGCGGCCTTCTCCGCGTCCTCGAGCTTCCCCTCGTAGCGCATCACCTCGGCCCGGTTGATCCGGCAGACGCCCGGGAACGCCGAGATCGCGTGCTCGTCGCAGAAGAGCTCCGCGCGCTCGGTCCACTGCGACGCCTCGTCGAACGCCGCCACCTCCCGGCACGTGCCGATCGCGTTGCAGTAGATGACGACGGTGTCGTACGGCTGCAGTGCCCCGCCGTAGGCGGCCGCGTTGACCTCGTTCAGGAGCAGGCGTCCCTCGTCGATCTCGCCGAGGTGGATGAGCGAGACCGCGCGCCGCTGCCGGCCGCGCAGCTCGAGCCCCATGTCGCCGTGCTCGTGCCCGATGCGCTCCGCCGTCGCGCCGAGCTCCCGCGCCGACTCATAGTCGTGCACCTTGATCGCGTCCAGCCCGCGCTCGAGCGCGAGATAGCCGTGCGCGATCCCTTCCGGCTCGCCCTCGAGCAGGCGCTCCGCCCGAGCGAGCCAGCCGCTCCCGACCGCCTTCTGCAGCCGGACGCTGCCGTACTCGTGCGCGAGCTGGACGGCCGCCACAGCGGCGCGCGCCTTGTTCCCGGCCGCGACGTACGCGGCGTAGGCGCGCTCGAGGAGCGGGACGACCTGGACGATCTCGTCCGTGAGGTACGCGCTCCAGGCGAGCAGCTCGAGATCCTCCGCTGGGAGCTCGCCGCTTGCGGCGGCGGCGGCGAGGAGGTCGTAGCCCTCACGCCAGCGCCGCGCGCTGATGGCCGAACGCCCCGCGGCTCCGCGATCGAGGACGTCGGACATGTGGCGATTCTCGCACACCCATACTCGCCTTCTGCTCCCGCTAGAGTCGCCGCGTGAGCACCGGCCCGACGAATCCGCACGAGGTCGCAGAACTGGGGCTGAAGCTCTCCGGGATGGAGTACATCCAGGCGATCTTCCGCGGCGAGCTCCCCGCGCCGCCGATCTCCGACCTGATGGGCTTCCGCGGCGTCGCCGCCGAGCCCGGGCGGGCGGTCTTCGAGATGGAGCCGGGCCCGCAGCACTACAACCCGATCGGCTCGGTGCACGGCGGCGTCGCGCTGACGCTGCTCGACTCGGCGATGGGCTGCGCCGTCCACACGCTGCTCGACGCGGGGGTCGGCTACACGACGCTCGAGCTGAAGACGAACTTCGTCCGCCCGATGACCGCCGACACCGGTGTCGTGCGCTGCGAGGGCGTCGTCATCCACCACGGGTCCCGGATCGCGACCGCCGAGGGCAGGCTCAGCGACGCTGCGGGCAAGCTCCTCGCGCACGGCACCACGACCTGCCTGATTTTCCGATGAGCTTCACCACGCGGCCGGAGCTGCGGGGCACGTTCGGGATGGTGGCCTCGACCCACTGGCTCGCCTCCGCCGCCGGGATGTCGGTGCTCGAGCGCGGGGGCAACGCCTTCGACGCGGCCGTCGCGACCGGGCTGACGCTGCAGGTCGTCGAGCCGCACCTGAATGGGCCGGGCGGCGAGGTGCCGGCTCTCCTCTTTCCGGTCGAGAAGGGGGAGCCGATCGCGCTCTGCGGCCAGGGCGTCGCGCCCGCGGCGGCCACGATCGACCGCTACCACGAGCTGGGCCACGAGCTCGTCCCCGGCACCGGCGTGCTGGCCGCCTGCGTCCCCGGCGCCTTCGGCGGCTGGCTGCTGCTGCTGGAGCAGTTCGGGACGTGGCGGCTCGAGGACGTGCTCGAGTTCGCGATCGGCTACGCCGAGCACGGCTTCCCGCTCGTCGCAGGGATCCGCGCGACCATCGACCGCACCGAGGAGCTGCTTCGCGGCTGGCCCGGGTCGCGCGACCTCTACCTGCCCGCACCCGAGGTCGGAGCGCTCTTCCGCAACCCTGCCCTCGCCGCGACGTATCGCCGGATCCTCGACGAGTCGCGCGGCGGCTCGCGCGAGCAGGAGATCGAGCAGGCGCGGAAGGCGTACTACGAGGGGTTCGTGGCCGAGGAGATCGACCGCTTCGTCGCCGCCGAGGGCGGCCTGCTCACCGGCGACGACATGTCGCGCTGGCGAGCGACGCTCGAGCCGGTCGCGAGGCTCGAGTACCACGGCCTGACGGTCTGCAAGACGTTGCCGTGGGCGGCCGGGCCGGTCGGCCTTCAGCAGCTCGCGCTGCTCGACGGGTTCGATCTCGCCGAGCTCTCGCCGGCCGAGCTCGTCCACGTCGTCACGGAGTGCGCGAAGCTCGCGTTCGCCGACCGCGACGCGCTCTACGGGGACGACACGAGGTCCCGCTCGAGACGCTGCTCTCGAAGGCGTACAACGACGAGCGGCGCGCGCTCGTCGGCGAGGAGGCCTCGGACGAGTATCGGCCCGGGATCGGGCGGCTGCCGCACCTCGTCGAGGCGGCGGTGACGCCGGGAGCGGGGGAGCCCACGCGCGGCGACACGGTCCACCTGGACGTCGCCGACCGCTGGGGGAACATGTTCTCGGCGACGCCGAGCGGCGGCTGGCTGCAGAGCTCGCCGGTGATCCCGTCGCTGGGCTGGCCGCTCGGCACGCGCGCGCAGATGTTCTGGCTCGAGGAGGGGCTCGCGTCCTCGCTCCGGCCCGGAGCGCGGCCGCGCACGACGCTCTGTCCCGGGCTGGCGCTCCGCGCCGACGGCTCGCCCTATCTCGCCTGGGGCACGCCGGGCGGCGACCAGCAGGAGCAGTGGGCACTCCACGTCTTCCTGCGCCATGTCGATCTCGGCCTCGACCTCCAGGCGGCGATCGACGCGCCCGAGTTCCACATGGATCACCTGATCTCGTCCTTCTATCCCAGGGGCTTCGCACGGCGCTCCGTGACGATCGAGGAGCGCTTCGGCGCCGAGGTCGCCGACGACCTGCGCCGGCGCGGCCACGAGGTGACCGTGAGCGGCCCCTGGACGCTCGGCCGGGTCACCGCGGTCGCGCGGGAGGAGGACGGTCTGCTGAGGGCGGGCGCGAATCCAAGGGGCATGCAGGGGTACGCGGCCGGTCGCTAGCCTGCGATTCCATGAGTGAGCTTCTCTGCCCCACCGACGGAACCGCCCTGCGGCGGATCGAGAGGAGCGGCGTCCACGTCGACGCCTGCCCGAGCTGCCGCGGCGTCTGGCTCGACCGCGGCGAGCTCGACAAGATCGTCGAGCGCGAGCGCGCCGACATGGACGACTTCGAGAGCGAGATCCGCGGTGAGGCCGATCGTGACCGCGGTTCCTACGACGTCGGACACGCCAAGCCGCACAAGAAGAAGAAGCGCTCGAGCTTCTTCGAAGAGTTCCTCGACTTCGGCTAGGACGCTTCGCGCTGCGCCTCGCGCGGCTGGGCGCGCATGTCGCGCGCCTCGACGTGCTCGCCGCACTCGGGGCACGCGAGATGCGGCATCACCTCGGCGCCGCACGACTTGTGCGTCAGCGTCATCGCCTTCCCGCCGGCGTGCTTCGCGCCCCAGTCCATCAGCGAGGTCAGGACGGGGTAGAGGTCGAGCCCCGCCTCGGTGAGCCGGTACTCGTAACGCTGCGGCCGCTCCTGATAGAGCTCGCGGCGCAGGATCCCGTGCGCGACGAGCGTGTTCAGCCGGTCGCTGAGGATGTTGCGGGCGATGCCGGTGTGCCGCTGCAGCTGATCGAAGCGGCGGACGCCGAGGAACGTCTCGCGGAGGACGAGCAGCGTCCAGCGCTCGCCGATCATGCCGAGCGTGTTGCCGACGGCGCAGTTGTCGCGGCTCCAGGTGTCGCTCGTCATCGCGACATAGTTGCATTTCGCAACCCACTCGTCTAGAGTCGGTAGCGAATCGCAACCGACTTGGGGAGAAGAGCCCATGTCCCGCACGCGAACGATCACCTGGCACGACCCCGCCGACGCCGCCCGGCAGGCGGAGGGCCTGACCGGCCTCGAGGCGCTCCACCGAATCGGCAATGGGCTGCTGCCGCCGCCGCCGGTCGCCGACCTCGTCGGCTTCCATCCGATCTTCATCACCCCCGGCTACGTCGTCTTCGCCTACGAGCCGCGAGAGGAGCACTACAACACGCTCGGCGCCGTCCACGGCGGCATCGTCACCACCGTGCTCGACACGGTGATGGGCTGCGCGATCCACTCGACGCTCGACGCCGGCTCGGCGCCGGTGACGATCGAGCTGAAGACGAGCTTCGTCCGTCCGGTCACGCTGGCGTCCGGGCAGCTGCGCGCGGAGGGCAGCATCGTTCACCCCGGCTCGCGCGTCGCGACGTCCGAGGCAAAGCTGCTCGACGAGGCGGGAACGCTGTTCGCGCACGCGTCCTCGAGCTGGCTGATCTACGACGCCGCCCGCAAGGAGAAGAAGGAGCCGATCGCCGCCTGACATCTCGACAGCGGCTCCTACAATGGCTTGATGGAGCCGCTGTACAGGCCGGAAGGCGTCGAGGAGCGCTGGCAACGGACGTGGGAGGAGGAAGGCCTCTACCACGCCGGAGCCGGCGCGCGCCGTGACGAGACGTTCGTGATCTGCGTGCCGCCGCCGAACGTGACCGGCGCGCTGCACATGGGCCACGCGCTGAACGGCTCGCTCCAGGACGTCCTGATCCGCTGGCACCGGATGCGGGGGTTCGACACGCTCTGGCAGCCGGGCTACGACCACGCGGGCATCTCGACCCAGAACGTCGTCGAGAAGCAGCTCGCGAAGGAAGGAACGTCGCGGAAGGAGCTCGGCCGCGAAGCCTTCGTCGAGCGCGTCTGGCGCCACCTCGAGGAGACCGGCCGCACGATCATGGGCCAGTTTCGGCGCCTCGGCGCCTCGCTCGACTACTCCCGCGAGCGCTTCACGATGGACGACGCGTACGTCGAGGCCGTGATGCGCTTCTTCGTCCACCTCTGGAACCGGGGGTGGATCTACCGCGCCGAGCGGATCGTCAACTGGTGCACGTTCCACGAGACGGCGATCTCCGACCTCGAGGTCGAGCACGTCGACGTGGACGACACGCTGACGTACGCGCGCTACCCGTTCGCGGACGGCTCGGGTCACGTCACGATCGCGACCGTCCGGCCGGCGACGATGCTCGCCGACGTCGCGGTCGCCGTGCACCCCGACGACGAGCGCTACCGCGATGCGGTCGGCAGGGAGGTCGTCGTCCCGTACGTCGAGCGGGCGGTGCCGGTGCTCGCCGACGAGCGGGTCGAGCCGGAGTTCGGCACCGGCGCGCTCAAGATCACGCCCGGCCACGATCCGACCGACTTCGAGATCGGGCGCGATCACGGCCTGCCGATCATCACCGTGATCGGCCCGGACGGGCGGATGAACGAGAACGCCGGCGACCTCGCCGGGAAGACGCAGCAGGAGGCCGACGAGGCGATCCTCGCCTGGCTGAAGGAGCGCGACCGGCTCGAGCAGCGCGAGCACTACCGCCATGCCGTCGGCACGTGCGAGCGCTGCCATTCGCGGATCGAGCCGCTCGTCTCGCTGCAGTGGTGGGTTGCGATGGAGGAGCCGCGGAAGCCTGCGCTCGAGGCGCTGCGCGAGCGCCGCGTCGTCTACCACCCGGAGTCACAGCATCAGTTCGCGATCCGCTCGCTCGAGGAGATCCCGGACTGGAACATCTCGCGCCAGCTCTGGTGGGGCCACCAGCAGCCGCTCTGGTACTGCCCGAACGAGCACGTCACGTGCGCCTGGCCGCCGCCCGAGGCGTGCGCGACCTGCGGCTCGACCGAGCTCGAGCGCGACCCCGACGTGCTCGACACCTGGTTCTCGTCCGCGCTGTGGCCGTACGCGACGCTCGGCTGGCCGGAGCAGACGCCCGAGCTCGAGCGCTACTACCCCGGCGACGTCAACTCGACGGCCCGCGAGATCATCCGTCTCTGGGAGAACCGGATGATCTGGACGGGTCTCGAGGTGCTGGGCGACATCCCCTTCCACGACGTGATCATCCATTCGACGATCCTCGCCTCCGACGGCCGCCGGATGTCGAAGAGCCTCGGCACCGGGATCGACCCGCTCGACCTGTTCGCGAAGCACGGCGCCGACGCCACCCGGTACGGCCTGCTGAAGATGTCGTCGACCCAGGACGTCCGCTTCACCGAGGGGCCGCTCGAGGAGGGACGGAAGCTCGCGAACAAGCTCTGGAACGTCTCGCGCCTGCTGCTGCAGAACCGGGTCGAGCCCGAGGCGCGGCCGCGCGAGCTCGAGGAGCGCTGGATCCTGGCGCGGCTGGACGCGACCCGAGCCGAGCTCGAGCAGACGTGGCCGGCGTTCGACTTCTCGCACTCCGTCCAGTCGCTCTACCGGCTCACCTTCGACGACTTCTGCGACTGGTACGCGGAGGCGATCAAGCCGCGGCTGCGCGAAGGCGACGAGGACGCGGCGGCAACGGCACTCGCCGCGCTCGAGCGGCTGCTGGCGCTGCTCCACCCGGTGATGCCGCACGTGACCGAGGAGATCTGGTCGCAGTTCCACGACACGCGGCTGATCGTCTCGCCCTGGCCCGAGCCGGACGAGGCGTACGCGGCCGACCGCGACGCGCTCCAGCCCGTGCAGGAGGCGGCCGCGATGTTCCGCCGCAGCGGCGTCCTCGTCGAGCTCGAGGGCGACGCGAAGCGGATCTTCGACGCGGTCGTCCGGCCCGAGCGCGCGAAGGTGAACGGGAACGCCGCCGCCGAGATCGAGCGCCTCCGCAAGGAGGTCGAGCGCGGCGAGCGGATGCTCGCGAACGACAAGTTCGTCGCGAACGCGAAGCCCGAGGTGGTCGAGGCCGAGCGCGAGAAGCTCGCCCGCTACCGGCGCGAGCTCGATGCCCTCACACAGTGAGTGGCTCGCGGGCCTGAGCCCGTGGCCGGAGGAGTTCGGGCTCGGCCGGATGCGCACGCTGCTCGCCGCGCTCGGCGACCCGCAGCTCGCCTATCCGGCGATCCACGTCGTCGGCACGAACGGCAAGTCGACGGCGACGAAGACGATCGAGGCGCTGCTGCTCACGGAGGGGCTGTCGGTCGGCGCAACCGTCTCGCCGCACGTGCGCTCCTGGGCCGAGCGGATCACCGTGGACGGCGAGGAGGCCGACTTCGAGGCGGCGGTCTCCCGCGTCCGCCGCGAGGCCGAGGCGCAGGACGCGACCCAGTTCGAGGCACTCTGCGCGGCGGCCTTCGCCGAGTTCGCGGCGCGCGAGGTCGACGTCGCCGTGGTCGAGGCCGGGCTCGGCGGGCGGCTCGACGCGACGAACGTCCTGCGCAGCCACGTCGTCCTGCTCACGAACGTCGGGCTGGAGCACACCGACGTGCTCGGCGAGTCGCGCGAGGAGATCGCGGCGGAGAAGCTCGCCGTCGTGCAGAAGGGGTCGGTCGTCGTGCTCCCGGACGAGGAGTTCGCGCATCTCGCAGGCCCGAACGTCGTCCTCGGTGGGGCGCGCGAGGCTGCGGCCTCGTTCCTCGGCCACGCCGTCGACCGGGAGGTGGAGGTCGAGCTCCCCGGCCGGCTCGAGCGTCTGGGTGACCACGAGATCCGCGACGGCGCCCACAACGCCGACGGCGTCCGCTGGCTCGTCGCCCGGCTCGAGCGCGACGACTACACGGTTGTCGCGTCGATCCTGCGCGACAAGGATGCCGTCGCGATGCTCTCGGCACTCGCGACGAGGGGCCGCCGCTTCGTCGCGACGCAGTCGGACAACGACCGTGCGCTCGGCGCGGAGGAGCTCGCCCAGCTCGCCTCGCACCACTTCGCCGACGTCGAGATCGAGCCCGATCCGGTTGTGGCGCTCGCCCGCGCACGCCGGCACCCGCCCGTCCTCGTCACCGGCTCGCTGTACCTTCTTGCCGCTTTGGCGAGGAACGGGGCGTGATATGACGAAGATGCGCGAACGAGTGACCGTGCTCGCGTTCGCGCTCACGGTGCTCTGCTTCATCATTGGCTCCGCGTTCGGAATCGGCTACCTCGTGGGAAGACTGCTCCTGTGATCTTCGGCGCCACCACCACCAACGACGACCTGCTCGGGGGAGTCAACGACTTCTTCGACTCCGGCGCGTGGACGGTCACGCGCAACCTGAGCGTCTTCTTCGTCGCCGTCTTCTGGCTCGCGACCGCCTACTGGGTCTACAAGGACGCTCGCCGGCGGATCGAGGATCCGTGGCTCGTCGCGATGGCCGCCGTCCTCGGGCTCGTGCCTCCGTTCGTGGGCCCGATCATCTACCTCTTCTTCCGGCCGCCCGAGTACATCGAGGACGTGCGCGAGCGCGAGCTGGAGATCCGGGCGATGGAGGACCGGCTCTCCCGCCGCGACCTGCACTGCCCCGTCTGCCGAGCCGCCGTCGAGTCGACCTTCCTCGTCTGCCCCGTCTGCACGACGAGGCTGAAGCAGGCCTGTGTCAAGTGCAATGCGCCGCTCGAGGCGCTCTGGCAGATCTGCCCGCACTGCGCGACACCGGTCGTGACGCCGAGCCTCCCCGGGATCGACGACACGATCGCCGACAGCTGGACGGCTCCCCGAAAGCGCGCGGCCGGCGACGAGTAGCGGCCACGGGCCGGCCACGCCTCCCAGCCGGCGGAGCCGGCCTCCGGCGCAGCCTCGCGTCGCTCGTGGCACTTCAGCCGGCGGCCGTACCTCCGTACTGTTCCACCGGCCTACGTACCACGAGCGACGCGCCCGTGACCGCTAGTAACATCGCGGCCCGATGGCCGTCGAGCGCACCCTGATCCTGATCAAGCCGGACGCGACCGAGCGCGCGCTGGCCGGGGAGATCCTCGCCCGGATCGAGCGCCGCGGCTTCACCGTCGCCGGCGGCAAGCTGCTCCGGGTCAGCGAGGAGCTCGGCAAGGAGCACTACGCGGAGCACAGCGAGAAGCCCTTCTTCGGCGAGCTCGTGACCTTCATCACCTCCGCGCCGACGTGGGCGCTCGTCGTCGAGGGCGAGGGTGCGATCGCGACGATGCGGAAGACGATCGGCGCGACGAACCCGGCCGACGCCGAGCCCGGCACGATTCGCGGCGACTTCGCCACCTCGATGCCGAACAACCTCATCCACGGCTCCGACTCGCCCGAGTCGGCCGAGCGCGAGATCTCGCTCTGGTTCGCCGACGATGAGCTCGTCTGACGAGCTGACGCCCGACGCGCGGCGCAACCGCGAGTTCTGGGACGGCCAGAGCGACGCCTACCAGGAGCGGAACGCCGCCTTCATCGAGCGCGGGATGGCGTGGGGGCTCTGGCAGATCCCGGAGTCGGAGCTGAACGTCCTCGGCAACGTCTCCGGCCTCGACGTGCTCGAGCTCGGCTGCGGCGCCGCCGAGTGGTCGCGCGGCCTCCTCCGGGCGGGGGCGCGGCCCGTCGGGCTCGACAACTCCGCCGCGCGGCTCGAGTACGCGCGCGCCGCCAACGAGGAGGCGGGCGTGGACTTCCCGCTCGTGCATGCCGGCGCGGAGTCGGTACCGCTCGCAGACGCCTCGTTCGACGTCGTCATGTGCGACTGGGGCGCGATGACCTTCGCCGACCCGCTCCTCACCGTCCCCGAGGCCGCACGGCTGCTCCGGCCCGGCGGCCTGCTCGCGTTCAGCGGCGCATCGCCGCTCTCGTGGGTCGCGTGGGACGACGACACGGACGCCTACACCGAGCGGCTCGCCGCGCCGTACTTCGGCATGCACCGGGTGGAGACGCCCGAAGGATCGGTCGAGTTCAACCTCCCGATCGGCGCCTGGATCCGCCTCTTCCGCGAGCACGGGTTCGTCGTCGAGGACCTGATCGAGGTCCGGCCGCCCGAAGGCGCCGGCTCGACCTACCGCACGGGTGAGGAGACCGAGTGGGCCCGGCGCTGGCCGATGGAGCAGATCTGGAAGGTGCGCAAGGCGTGAGCTCGCACGTCGTCGACCCGATCCTGCTGGCGTCGACGAGCCCGCAGCGGCGCGCGATCCTCGAGCAGCTCGGGATCCCGTTCGACGTCGTGCCGCCGGCGTACGTTGAGCACGACCCGCCCGACGCCGATGCGGTCGAGCTCGTCCGCGAGCACGCCCGCGGCAAGGCGCGCTCGATCGCGGGGCAGGCGGGCGAGCGCCCCGTTCTCGGCGTCGACACCACGGTGTGGCTCGAGGGGCGGGTCTACGGCAAGGCCGACGACGCGGGCGACGCGGAGCGGATGCTCGAGGAGCTGTCCGGCAAGACGCACACCGTCGTTTCCGGTCTCTGCCTGCTCGCGCCCGGCTGGGAGATCGTCGAGCACGAGTCGACGCTCGTCAGCTTCCGGACGCTGACCCCGCGCGAGCTCGCCAGGCACCTGGCGCACGGGGAGTGGGAGGGACGCGCGGGCGCGTACGCGATCCAGGGACGGAGCGGCGCGCTCGTCGAGCGGATCGAGGGCGACTACCTCAACGTCGTCGGCCTCCCCGCGGCGCTGCTCGTACGGTTGCTCGCCGAGCGCTTCCCCGGCGCCTACGGCTTCGGCTAGCAATGCGGCTAGAGTGACGCGCGGTATGGGCATCTTTCGCTCGATGAGCGGCTTCGGCGGCCGTGACATGGCCGTGGACCTCGGGACCGCGAACACGCTCGTCTACGTCCGCGGCCGCGGGATCGTGCTCAGCGAGCCGTCCGTCGTCGCGATCGACCAGCGCTCCGGCGAGGTGCACGCGGTCGGCGTCGAGGCGAAGCGGATGCTCGGCCGCACGCCGGGGACGATCGCGGCGATCCGGCCGCTCAAGGACGGCGTCATCGCCGACTTCGACGTGACCGAGCAGATGCTCCGCCACTTCATCCAGAAGGTGCATCAGCACCGCTTCGCGCACCCGCGCGTCGTCGTCTGCGTCCCGTCGGGCGTCACCGGTGTCGAGAAGCGCGCGGTCGAGGAGGCGACGCTCTCGGCGGGCGCGCGCCAGGCCTACCTGATCGAGGAGCCGATGGCGGCCGCGATCGGCGCCGGGCTGCCCGTCGCCGAGCCGACCGGGAACATGATCGTCGACATCGGCGGCGGCACCACCGAGGTCGCCGTGATCTCGCTCGGGGGCATCGTCGTCTCGCAGAGCCTCCGCGTCGGCGGCGACGAGATGGACGACGCGATCGTCAACCACATCAAGAAGGAGTACAAGCTCCTGATCGGCCAGCAGACCGCCGAGGAGATCAAGCTCGAGGTCGGCTCCGCCTACCGGATGCGCGAGGAGGTTCAGGCCGAGGTGCGCGGCCGCGACATGCTGACCGGCCTGCCGAAGACCGTGATCCTCTCCTCCGAGGAGGTGCGGCATGCGCTCGAGGAGCCGGTGGCGCAGATCATCGACGCCATCCGCTCGACACTGGACAAGACGCCGCCCGAGTTGGCCGCGGACATCATGGACCGCGGCATCGTGCTCGCCGGCGGCGGCGCCCTGCTGCACGGCCTCGACGAGCGCCTCCGCCACGAGACCCAGATGCCGGTCCACCTGGCCGAGAGCCCGCTCACATGCGTCGCCGTCGGGTCGGGCCGCAGCCTCGAGGAGTTCGAGGCGATCCACCGGAGCGCGCGGGCCCGCAACCGCCGCAACGGCAGGGCTCGCTACTAGCGAATCCGTTCTGGAGCGCCTCCGGAGAGGCCGCTACCATGCGCAGTTCCGTGCCACGCAACCGCACCGCAAGATCGGCGGTGCTGGGCTTTCCTGTCCGGCGTTCCGCCCCGCGACCGCTTTCCTCCCGCAGCACCAGTGCCCTCAGGCGCCGGATCGTGCTGGGGCTGCTCGTCGTGGTCGCGCTCGCCCTGATCACCGTTTCGTTCCGCGAGAGCTCCGACGGCCCCCTCCACGACGCGCAGGGCGCCGTCGCGAGCACGCTGCAGCCGCTGGAGGTCGCCGTCGAGCGGGTCGCGCGGCCGTTCCGCGACGCCTACGGCTGGACGAAGGACCTCTTCAACGCACGCTCCGAGAACGAGCAGCTGAAAGCCGAGAACGAACAGCTCCGGCAGCAGGTGATCCAGAACGAGTCGGCGCTGCAGCAGAACGTCCAGCTCAAGCGGCTGCTCGACTTCCGCGGCTCGCCCACCTTCCCGGCCGACTACAAGGGCGTCTCGGCGGAGGTGATCGCGCGCCCCTCGTCCGCCTTCGAGCAGGAGATCGTCGTGACGGCCGGGTCGGAGGACGGTGTCCGGCTCAGCGCCGCCGTGGTCACCGCGGACGGCTTCGTCGGCACGGTCACGAAGGTGACGAGCGGCGCGGCCCGCGTCCGGCTGCTGACCGACGAGTCGAGCGCCGTCTCCTCGGTCGACCTGCGCACGCGCGCCTCCGGCGTCGTCGTCCACGGCCAGTCCGGCAACTCGCTCGTCCTCGACCGCGTCTCGAAGAAGGAGGTCGTCCACGTCGGTGACGAGATCGTCACCGCCGGCTGGCGCGCGAACGGGCTCGCCTCGCTCTACCCGAAGGGGATCCCGATCGGCCGCGTCTCCTTCGTCGGCGGGCTGAGCACCGACCTCTGGCAGCAGGTGCTGGTCGAGTCCGACGTCGACTTCTCGTCCCTCGACTCGGTGCTCGTGCTCGTGCCGCGCCGCCCGACCCCGGAGCTTCCTTGAGCTCGTCGCTCGCCTGCTGGCTCGCTCCCGTGGGGGAAACCATGTTTCCCCCACGAGCCCCCTTCTTTCGGTCTCGTGTGGGGGAACCTTCCGGTTCCCCCACACCCCCTCCCCGAGCTCATGAGCTGGAGGGCAGCTCATGAGCTTCTCGGAGAGCGCGATCGTCGCCGCGCTCGTCTTCGTCGCCGCGCTGCTGCAGGTGACGCTGTTCGCCTCCCTCGACATCGCGGGCGGGGTCGCCGACGTGCTCCTGCTCACCCTGCTCTCGATCGCGCTGCTCCGCGGCGCCGTCGTCGGCAGCATCGCGGGCTTCTTCGGCGGCCTGCTCGTCGACGTGCTCACCCTCGACACGCTCGGTGTCACGGCGCTCCTGTACGCGCTCGCCGGCTACTGGGCGGGCCGCTACGGCGAGACGACGGGCCGCGACCGCTCGCATGCGCCCCTGCTGACCGTCCTCGTTGCCACGATCGCGATCGCCTACGCGGGCTACGGCCTCCACTTCCTGCTCGGCGAGGAGCTGTCGGCGCGGCGGGCGCTCTTCGACACGCTGTTGCCGGCCCTCGTGCTCAACCTTGTGATGGCGCGGCCCGTGTACGCCCTCTGCCGCTCCGCGCTCGGGCGGTCGACGGTCTCGGACCGGGTCAGCGAGGTGAAGCTCCTTGGCTAGCTCCTACCCGGAGCGGCGGTCGCCGTCGGGCCGGTTCCTGCCGCCCGACCCGCGCACCTCCGAGCCGTACCGCTTCACGCCCCAGCTCGCGCTCCGGGTCGGCGTGCTCGCCGGCCTGGCGCTGATCATCTTCGCGATCCTCTTCCTCCGCCTCTGGGCGCTGCAGGTGCTCTCCGGCGACCGCTACCTGAACGCCGCCCAGAACAACCAGCTGCGCACGATCCGCGTCGAGGCGCAGCGCGGCTCGATCATCGACCGCGATGGCAGGACGATCGTCTCGAACGTCCCCGGCACGGCGGTCCGGATCTGGACCGCCGACCTGCCGGAGGAGGGGCGCTACGCGATGTTCAAGCGGCTCTCGACGATCCTCCGCGTGCCGCTGCCGAAGCTGACGAAGGCGCTCGAGGAGAACCGGGGCGACCCGCTGACGCCGATCCTCGTCAAGACCGCGGTCCACGAGGATCAGGTCGCGACGCTGCTCGAGCACCGCGCCGACTTCCCGGGCGTCGAGGTCACGAGCACCTACCTCCGCGACTACGAGCACAAGGCGCTCGCGGCGCAGGTGCTCGGCTATGTCGGCGAGGTCTCGCCCGAGGAGCTCGAACGGCTCGAGAAGACGAAGGATCGCGACATCCGCGGCGGCGAGAAGATCGGCAAGACCGGCATCGAGGCTGCGTACGACCGCTGGCTGCGCGGCACGACCGGCATGGATCAGCTCCGGGTCGACTCGCTCGGCCAGCCGCTCGGCCGCTTCGAGCCGCGCCGGCCGGCGCAGCCCGGCTACAACATCCGCCTCACGCTCGACATCGGCCTGCAGCGCGCCGCCGAGCGCGCGCTCCGCGACGGGATCGAGCTCGCGTACGGCCAGGAGCAGTGGAACGCCAACGGCGGCGCGATCGTCGCGCTCGACCCGAGTGACGGCGCGATCCTGGCGATGGCGTCGAACCCGACCTACAAGCCGTCCGTGTACGTCGGCCGCGTCGACCCGAAGAAGCTCGAGCCGCTGACGGTCGAGAAGGTCGCGAAGGAGCGGAACTACCCCGGGATCAACCGCGCGATCGCGGGCGTCTACCCGCCCGGCTCGACGTTCAAGCCGCTCACCGCCCTGGCGGCGATGTCGGACGGGCTGCTCTCCGCGCACGAGTACATCCAGTGCACGCCGTCTGCGAAGTTCGGGCTCGACGAGTTCGAGTTCAAGAACTGGAACCCGTACACGAACATGCCGATGTCGCTGGGGACGGCGCTCTCGCAGTCCTGCGACACCTACTTCTACGACGTCGGCAACCGCTACTACGAGCGCGGCGAGCTCGAGCGGCCCTACTGGACGAAGATGCAGGCCTGGGCGGCGAAGTTCGGCTTCGGACAGACGTCCGACCTCGACATCGGCGGCGAAGCGAGCGGGCTCCTGCCGACGCCCGCCTGGCGGCGCGAGACGTACAAGGGCATCGACCGGGCCTGGAACCCGGGCGACCTGATTCAGATGGCGATCGGCCAGAAGGACATCACGGTCACGCCGCTGCAGATGGCGCGCTTCTACGCCGCGCTCGCGAACGGCGGCAGGCTCGTGACGCCGCACCTCGTCCAGGCCGCCGAGCGTCCGGCGACCGAGGGGGAGCCGGCGATGCCGATCAGGACGTTCCCGGCCGCGCCGCCGAAGGTGATCGGAGTCGACCCGGCCGCCATCTCGGCCGTCCGCGAGGGCCTCTACCAGGCGACCCATGACGCAAACGGCACCTCGTCCGGCATCTTCGGCAGCTTCCCGGTCCCGATCGCGGGCAAGACCGGCACCGCCGAGAAGGTCGTCAACCTTCCCGGCTACCCCGTCGGGCACCTCGAGGACCAGGCCTGGTGGTGCGGTTGGGGGCCCTTCGACGGCAACGACTACGTCAACTCGCGCGGCGGCACGCGGAAGCCGATCGTCGTCTGTGCCGTGATCGAGAACGGCGGTCACGGCGGCTCCGTCGCCGCGCCGACGGCGTTGAAGGTGTTCGAGCACTGGTTCCGCGAGAAGGCAGGGATCCAGGCGGTCGTGGCCAGTGACTGAGCGAGCTTGCCGGTGATCGAGTACGCCTCCACCCGGGCGCGGCCCCTCGGGCGCGACCACGTCGACGTCGTCGGCTTCCTCCGCCGGCTCGACTGGATCCTGCTCCTCGCCGTCGGCGCGACCGTCGCGTACGGCCTCTGGGCGGTCGCCGGGATCACCCGCTTCGACGTCGAGGGCGACGAGAACTACTACGTCGTCCGCCAGGGGATCGCCGTCGGCCTCGGCTTCGTCGGCTTCCTCGTCGCGCTCGCGATCGACCCGGACCGCTACCGGCGGGCGCAGAAGGCGATCTTCGGCGTGACGCTGGTCGGGATGCTGCTCGTCTTCCCGCTCGCCGACGCGACGCGCGGCTCGAAGCGGTGGATCGAGCTCGGCCCCTTCCAGTTCCAGCCGTCCGAGTTCGGCAAGTTGCTCTTCGTGCTCGCTCTCGCAGGTTTCCTCGCCGACCGGGCGCGGCGGCTGCACGAGCCGAGGGTGGTGCTGCAGGCGATCGGTCTCGCGGCGATCCCGATCGCGCTCGTGTTCAAGCAGCCCGACCTCGGCACGGCCCTCGTCTACGGCGCGGCGCTCGTCGCCTGCCTCTTCGTCGCCGGGATCCGGTGGAGCCACCTCGCCCTGCTCGTCGGGACGGTGGTGCTGCTCGCCTCCAGCGTCGTCTGGTTCCTGCCCGCGGTCGGCGTCGAGGTGCTCGAGCCGTATCAGGCGGCGCGGCTCAACTTCACGAACCTCGAGGAGGATCCGGGCGGCACCGCCTACAACCAGACGCAGTCGATCACGGCCGTCGGGTCGGGTGGGCTCGACGGGCGCGGCGTCGAGGGCGCGACGCAGACTCGGCTCGACTATCTGCCCGAGCACCACACCGACTTCGTCTTCGCCGCGCTGGCGGAGCAGCGCGGCTTCTTCGGCGCCGCGCTCCTGCTCGGCCTCTACCTGCTGGTCGTCTGGCGCGGTCTGCGCGTGATCACGGTCGCCCGCGACCCATTCGGCGCGATCGTCGCCGGCGGGATCGTGATCGCCTTCCTCTTCCAGGTCTTCGTCAACGTCGGGATGACGATGGGAATCGCGCCGGTGACCGGGATCCCGCTCCCGTTCGTCACGGTCGGCGGCTCGTCGATGGTGGTGAACATCGTCGCCATCGGCGTGCTCCAGGCGATCCACGCCCGCGGCCACGTCGGACGCAGGCGGGCGCGCTGATGGCGAAGCTCAGCCCGATGACGGTGTGGAGCCTGGTCCGCGAGCTGCGCATCGCCGCCGAGGACACGAGGCCGCTGCTGATCAGCGGCCCGCTCGCGCCGCAGCTCGAGAAGGAGCTCGCCCGCGGGGCGGGGCCGGGCGCCGTGCTCGTCGACGGCCGCGTCGAGGACGCCTCCTGCCTGGTCCGCGTCCTCGCCGGTGCGCCGACGAAGGAGGACGAGGAGGCGCTGAAGGCCGCGAAGCGCGCCAAGGTGCCCGTGGTCGTCGTCCAGACCGGCACCGAGGACTTCGACGTCCCGTACGTGCTCGCGACCGACATCGTCAAGTGCCGCCCGGGCGAGGGCTTCCCGGTCGACCAGATCGCCGCCGCGATCGCCGCCCGGCTCGGCGAGGCGGGTACCGGCCTGGCGGCGCGGCTGCCGGTGCTGCGCGAGCACCTGGCCAAGAAGCTGATCGAGTCGTTCGCGCGCAGGAACGGGATCCTCGGCGTCGCGATCTTCGTCCCCGGCGCGGACTTCCCGGTCCTGACGCTGAACCAGATCCGGCTCGTGCTCCGGCTCGCTGCGGCGCACGGAGTCGATGTCGACCAGCAGCGGCTGCCGGAGGTGCTCGCGACCATCGGCGCGGGCTTCGGCCTTCGCGCCGCCGCGCGCCAGCTGCTCGCCGTCGTGCCGGTCGCTGGCTGGGTCGTCAAGGGCGGCGTGGCCTACGTCGGGACGCGCGCGCTCGGCGAGGCCGCGCACCGCTACTTCCAGGTCGTGACGAAGGACGAGTCGGCCGGCTAGAGGTCATCCGTCCGGTCCGGGTCCTATCGTTCGGGAAACGACCTGGAGGGAGGCGAGATGGCAGGTTCCGAGCACGCGGAAGAGCTGCTTCAGATCGAAGAAGCCGACGCTTGGTTCGAGTACCTCGAGGCCACGCGGGCGCAGAACGAATCCCGCTACGCCGAGTTGGAGCCCTGGGCCTGGGCCCGCCTCTCGCAACGGCTGCGCGCCGTCCGCGCTCGCCGAGCGCGCCTGCGCCCCGCGGCCGCCTGACGCCCGGATCGACCCGTCTCGGCCTGCTGATACCCTCCCTGCAGGCCATGCCTACGATTTTCAGATACCCACGCAGCGCGCGACCGGCCGCATCCGCGGCCGTGTCTTTGCGCGCGCCCACTCTAGGAGAAGCATTTGTCACCCTGGTTTCGCAGGAAGAAGAAGGACACCACCGAGCAGCAGCAGGCGACGGTCGTCGCCCCGCCGGTCCCGGAGCCCGCACCGGCTGAGCAGACCCCCGCGGAGGCCCCTGCCGACGCGACAACCGATCCGAGGAAGCGCCGTCGCGGCAGCCGTGGCGGTCGCGGGCGCAAGAAGCCGGGCACGCCGGCGACCGCCGAGAAGGCGACCGAGACCGCCGAGAAGCCCGAGCAGAAGCCGGCCCAGCAGCGGCGCGAGCGCAAGCCCGCCGAGCGGAGTCAGCGCCAGGAGCGCCGCGCCAACCAGCAGGGCAATCGCCGGCGCGTCCCGCAGAAGCGCGCACCGCTGCCGAAGGCCAAGCGCGAGCTCCTGATCTCCGTCGACATCGGCGAGCAGCGCGTCGCCATCCTCGAGGACGACCGCGTCGCCGAGGTCTACCTCGAGCGGCCCGAGCGCCGCTCGATCGCCGGCAACATCTACCTGGGCACCGTCGACAACGTCCTGCCCGGGATGGAGGCCGCGTTCGTCGAGATCGGCCTCGAGAAGAACGGCTTCCTCTACGTCGACGAGATCGTCGTGCCGGAGCTCGAGGGCAAGCGGCACGGCAAGAAGATCACCGACCTGATCGCGCGCGGCCAGCAGATCCTCGTCCAGGCGGTCAAGGACCCGATGAAGACGAAGGGCGCGCGGCTGACGACCGAGATCTCGCTCCCCGGCCGCTTCCTCGTCTTCGTTCCCCAGGGCGAAGGCCTCGGCGTCTCGCGCCGGCTCGACGACGCCGAGCGCAACCGCCTCAAGGACGTCATCAAGGGCCTGAACGTCAAGGAAGGCGGCGTCATCGTCCGCACCGCCGCCGAGGGCGCGTCCGCCGAGGACATCGAGCGCGACCTCGTCTTCCTGCAGCGTCTCTGGAAGACGATCCAGGCGCGCGCGAAGACGGCCAAGGCGCCGGCGCTCGTCTACCAGGAGGCCGAGCTGCCGCTCCGGATCGTCCGCGACCTCTTCGCCGGCGACTTCGAGAGCGCCCAGATCGACCACGAGCGCACGTACAAGCGGATCGTCGGCTACCTGAAGAAGACCTCGCCGCACATGCTCGAGCGCGTCCACCGCTACAAGGAGAAGACGCCGCTCTTCGAGGGCACCGGCGTCGACGCCGAGATCCGCTCGACGCTCAACCGCCGCGTCGACCTGCCGTCCGGCGGCTACCTGATCTTCGACTACGCCGAGGCGTTCACCGTCGTCGACGTCAACACGGGCCGCTTCGTCGGCTCGCGCTCGAAGAACTCGACCGGCCGGCTCGAGGACACGATCACGAAGAACAACCTCGAGGCGGTGAAGGAGGTCGTGCGCCAGCTGCGGCTGCGCGACATCGGCGGCATCATCGTCATCGACTTCATCGACATGGCGAACCCGAAGAACCGGGCGACCGTCGAGGAGGCGCTCCGCACCGAGCTCGAGCGCGACCGGACGAAGACGTACGTCGTCGAGATCTCCCCGCTCGGCCTGGTCGAGATGACGCGGCAGAACGTCACCGACGGCCCGCGCGAGATCCTGACCAAGAAGTGCCCGACCTGCGCAGGCGACGGCATCGTCGTCTCCGAGGCGTCGGCCGCGCTCGAGGTGGAGCGGCGTCTGCGGACCCTCGCCGCCGGCTCGCGCGCGCAGGCGTTCCAGGTCGAGGTGAACCCGAAGACGATGTCGCTCCTGCTCGGCAAGGGCGGCTCGCGCCTCGCGGAGATCGAGGAGGCGTCGAAGAAGCGCTTCTTCCTCGCGCCGAAGGAGGGCGTGCACTCCGACCACGCTGCCGTCCTCGCCGAGGGCAAGCTCGCCGACCTGCAGCCGCCGGCCCCCATCGCGGAGGGCACCGAGGTCAACCTGAAGCTCGTCGAGGTGGACAAGCACGACGCCGGGTCCGCGGTCGGCAAGCTGGACGGGATCGACGTCGTCGTCGGCGGCGCCGCGAAGCTCGTCGGCAAGAAGGCCAAGGTCCGGGTCGAGCGCGTGCTCGACGGCGTCGCCTACGCGACGGCCCTGAACGGGGTCGAGGCGCCGGCGTCGCCGATCACCTTCGAGAGCGAGGCCGAGAAGCCGACCCGCGCGCCGAGCCGGGCCAAGAAGGCCGCCGAGGACGTCGAAGAGGCCGAGGACGTCGAGAAGGTCGGCGGAGGTCGAGACCGGCGAGGCCGAGGACGTCCGGCCCGACGACGAGCCCGAGGACGAGCCCGAGGAGGCGATCGAGGCCGTCGCCGACGGCGCCGAGGCCGCTCCCGCCAAGAAGAAGACGCGCCGCGGCTCCCGCGGCGGGCGCAACCGCAAGAAGAAGCCGGCGAGCACGGCGGACGGCGGCGAGGCCGAGACGGCCGAGACCGACGCTGCGACCGAACCGGACGCATCGGAGCCGGCCGCGCCGAGGATCCACGTTCCCGACCTCGAGCTCGGCGACGACAAGCCGAAGCCGGCCCGGAAGCGGACGCCGAAGCCGAAGCCGAGTGCCGCCGAGGGCGACGAGGAGGCCGCCGAGCAGGTCGCGGCCGCGGTCGCGGTCGAGGACGGCGGCGACGCGGTCGAGCCCGGGCAGGCGAAGAAGAAGACGCGGCGCGGGTCCCGCGGTGGCCGGAACCGGAAGAAGCCCGCTGGGGCCGCCGGAGCAGCGGCGACCGGTGCGGCGGTGGCCGACAACGGTGCCGAGCCGGCAGCGGCGGCGCCCGAGCCGGAGACGTCCACGAACGGCGGCGAGCCCGTCTCCGACGACTACGTCCCGATGTCGGAATGGCTCGACGACCTGGACGCCTAGTCGCTACACTGCACCGGTTCGCGGGGCTGACCCGCGTTTTTCTGCGCTTATGACTCCTTACGCGATCATCTCCGTCGGCGGCAAGCAGTACCGCGTCCGCGAGGGCGAGAAGCTGCTCGTCGACCGGCTGGCGCACGGCGAGGGGAACACGTTCAACCCGACCGTGCTCCTGATCGGCGGCGACGGCGGAACCGACCTCTCGCCGAGCGCGACCGTGACGGCGCGCGTGGTCGCCGACGTCCGCGGCGACAAGATCCGGATCGGCAAGTACCGCCCGAAGAACGGCTACAAGAAGCACACCGGCTTCCGCGCCAGCCTCTCGCAGATCGAGATCGAGTCGATCGGTGCGGCGAAGAAGGCCGCCGCGAAGAAGAGCGAGGCGGCGCCCGCGAAGAAGGCCGAGGCCGCCGCTCCCGCGGACGACCGCGTCAAGGGCATGCCGTCCGGCTACGAGGAGCTGACCGTCGCGCAGATCAAGGAGCAGTCCACGGACTGGAACCGCCCGATGCTCGAGGCCGCGCTGGAGTACGAGCAGGCGCACGGCAAGCGGAAGGGCGCGATCGCCGCGATCGAGTCGGCGCTCGCAGGGAAGGAGAGCGACTAATGGCTCACAAGAAAGGCCTCGGCTCGTCGCGGAACGGCCGCGACTCCAATTCGAAGCGCCTCGGCGTCAAGATCTTCGCCGGCCAGCAGGTCAAGCCGGGCATGATCATCGTCCGCCAGCGCGGCACCCGCTTCCGCCCCGGCCCCGGCACCGACCGCGGCCGCGACGACACGATCTTCGCCGTCCGCGAGGGGATCGTCGAGTTCCGCACCTCGGGCGAGAAGCGCTTCATCTCGGTGGCGGAAGCCCCCGAGACCGCCGACGCCAAGTAACAGACTGTTACAAGGCTCAGCGCGCTCGGCTCGGCGCGCGACGGAGCCAAGTAACAGACTGTTACTAAGCTAGCTTCGTGTTTCACGACCGCGCCCGAATCCAGGTGACCGCCGGTCGCGGCGGCGACGGAGGGCTGAGCTTCCGGCGTGAGAAGCACGTGCCCAAGGGCGGCCCCGACGGCGGCGACGGCGGCCGCGGCGGCAGCGTCGTCCTCGTTGCCGACGCGAGTCTGCGCGACCTCTCCTCGTTTCGCGCGAAGACGACGTTCAAGGCCGGCCGCGGCGAGCCTGGGCGCGGCGCGCGCAAGCACGGCGCCGACGGCGCGACGATCGAGCTCGCCGTGCCGGTCGGCACGCAGGCGTACGGCCCGGAGGGGGAGCTGATCGCCGACCTCGCGCGGCCCGACGCGCGGATCGTGCTCGCCCGCGGCGGCCAGGGCGGCCGCGGCAACGCCCGCTTCGCGACCGCGGTGCGCCAGACGCCGCGCTTCGCCGAGGTCGGGGAGCCGCCCGAGGAGGCGGAGGTCGAGCTGCGGCTGAAGCTGCTCGCGGACGCCGCGATGGCGGGCCTCCCGAACGCGGGCAAGTCGTCGCTCCTGCGCCGGCTCTCGAACGCGAAGCCGAAGGTCGCCGACTACCCGTTCACGACGCTCGCGCCCGTGCTCGGGACGGTCGAGTCGCCGGACGGGGCGCAGCTGACGGTCGCCGACGTCCCCGGCCTGATCGAGGGGGCCAGCGAAGGAATCGGCCTCGGCCACGAGTTCCTGGCCCACCTCGAGCGCGCGCGGCTGCTCCTGCATGTGATCGACGCGTCCGAGGAGGACGTCGAGGAGCGCTTCCGCACGATCGACACCGAGCTCGCCCTCTACGGGGCCGGGCTCGACGAGCGGCCGCAGGCGATCGTGCTGAACAAGATCGACCTCCTGCCGGAGCCGCCCGAGTTCCCTGTCGACGACGAGCGGATCGTCGGCGTCTTCCCGGTCTCCTGTGCGACGGGCGCCGGTATCGACGAGCTGAAGCTCGCCCTGTTCCGGCTGTGTCCGGCGGCGCCCGAGCCGGCCTTCGAGGAGGCCCCGGAGCTGCCCGAGTTCCTCGAGTACCGGCCACAGCCGCCCGCGCGCCGCACCTACCGGATCTACCGCACCGACCGCGGCTTCCGGATCGTCGGTGCAGCGCCGGAGGGCGAGGAGCTCGAAGCGGTGCTGAAGGCCGCCGGAGCCCGCAAGGGCCAGGAGGTCGAGATCGGCGAGGAGGTGCTCGAGTGGCAGTAGTCGGGATCTTCGGCGGCCGCTTCGACCCGCCGCATCTCGGCCACGTCGCGCTCGCACGGACGGCCGTCGACCGCTTCGGGATCGACGAGCTGCACGTGACGGTCGTCGCCGACGCGGCGCACAAGGCCTCGGTGGCGCCCGCGGCCGACCGGCTCGAGATGGCCCGGCTCGCCTTCGCCGAGCTCGGCGCCGACGTCGAGCTCGAGGAGCACCGCTACACCGTCGATGCGCTCGAGGCGGGCGGCTACGACGACCCCATCTTCCTGATCGGCGCCGACGAGCTCGTCGCGCTGCCGACGTGGAAGGAGCCGGAGCGGCTGCTCGAGCTCGCGCGGCTCGGCGTCGCCACGCGCCCGGGTTACGCGCCGGCGATCGCCTCGCCGCGCATCATGCTCTTCGAGCTGGAGCCGCATCCGGTTTCCTCGTCCGAGCTCCGCGAGCGCGTGCGCAGAGGGGAGCCGATCGACGGGCTCGTCGCGCCCGCCGTCGCCCGCTACGTCGCCGAGCACCGCCTGTACGCCCAGGATTGACGTCCGCCGTTCGCGGCTACACTGAGAGCTCTGACTTCGCTCGAACAAGCACGCCGGATCGCCGCTCTCGCGAGCGAGAAGCTGGCAGAAGACGTCGTCATCCTCGACATGAGGCCCGTGTGTGTCTACACGGACTTCTTCGTGCTCGCGACCGGGCGGAACGCCCGTCAGACGAAGGCGATCTTCGACGACGTGCACGCCCAGATGAAGGCCGACGCGCAGCTGCTGCCGCGCGCCGTCGACGGGCAACAGGAGGCGGAGTGGATCATCGCCGACTACCTCGACGTCGTCCTGCACGTCTTCACCCCGGAGACCCGGGCCTTCTACCGGCTCGAGGACCTCTGGGGCGACGTGCCCGCGGTCGACGTCGAAGCGGCGACGGCCTAGCTACACTCTCCGAGTCCCAGGGGCCATAGCTCAGCTGGGAGAGCGTCTGGCTGGCAGCCAGAAGGTCGCCGGTTCGAGCCCGGCTGGCTCCATCACCGTCGTTTCAGAGCTGGGCCCAGGCTGATGCCGGGCCGCTCGGTCGCACCGTCAGCTGGCGCTCCTCACGTCCTGGCAGCGCCTGCGGGCCTGTCCGGCGTTGCGTTCGCGGCCCTCTTGGTTGTCGGCTGGTTCAGCAGCGGTGGCAACGCGCCGGACGACACGGCCGCGCACGAGGACCGGACGACATGGCGGATGACGACCAATGGAAGAGCCGGGTTCCAGGGCACGGGCGAAGCCCGCGTCGCCGGCATCGGCGAAGAGGCGCTTGCCCTCGATATCGCTACCAGTCCGCGGGCCGGGGATCGAGCCGTTGTCAGCGAGCATCCGAACCGTCGCCTCGCCGAGCTTCTTCGCCGCCGGCGCGATCCGCAAATTGAGTCGATCGAGGTCGGCCAGTTCGACCGACTGGGGAGGCTGTGCCTCATCGAGGCCGCCCTGGCACGAGAGGACTCACCCCGGCTTCAACGTCCGTGTCGTCTGCCGTTCTCGTGAAACGCGTCGATCACCCCGACGCGTCGTTCGGGCTCGCTGGGCGCGTCGTAGTCGCACACGTAGGCGAACTCGTCCCACTGCCACTCCATCGTGTAGCGGCTTCCAGCCTCAGATGCTTCTCTTCCGCAGATGTCGTCGGCGCGGTCTTTCCAGCTGACCGCAACGAGGGCGACCGCGGAGAGCGCAACGACCACAGAGGCGACGACGAGAGACCAGCGCGGCAGCCTGGTCATCGAGTTTCCTCCGCCGCGCCGATGGCGGCAATGATGGTGCTGAGCATGGCGGCCTCGGCTTCGGAGTCTGTGAGCCGGCCGCCCCGGATTTCGTGGCTTGCCGTATGCACAAGCGAGCGGATCACGGCGAGCAACCAGGTGACGGAGAGATCGCTTCGGAAGACGCCCTGTCTCTGGCCGCGTTCGATCAGGGGCTCCAGCTGGTCGAGCATCGGGACGTGACGCCGGTGGAGTTCCTCGGCAGAGAGCCGCGCAGTGTTCAGTGCGAGCAGACCGTGGAACTGCGCGAGTTGGCGCCAGGTCGCTCGGAGCACTCGCTCCAGTGCCTCCACCGGCTCGCCGTGGTGGGGCTCGGCGCCTCTCATCGCCTCGACGACCTGGTTGATCGCGTACTCCATGACGGCGTCGAGCAGCGACTCACGCGTCGGGAAATGGACGTAGATCGTGGCGCGGACGACGCCTGCGCGGCGAGCGATCTCCGACATGCTGGTGTCGGGATCGCTCGCCAGCGCTTCTAGGGCAGCGTCGAGAATGGCCGCGACACTGCGCTCCGCGTCGGCGCGGCGACGCTTGGGCGCGGGCGCTTCGGCTGGTGTCGTCCGCTTCGCCATTAGTGGATCGGCATTGCGCTCGGGTTGAGCCGCAGCTTCGGCACGAACAGGCGTGCGTGCGGGAGGACGGCCCAGGCGACGAGGCTTGCGACACTCGCGAGGACTCCGGCTGCGATGAAGGCGTGCTGGATTCCTGCGGCGCCCTGGGTTCCGGCGAGCGCTCCGGTTGATCCGGCCGCGATCGTCGAGAAGATCGCGATTCCGAGCGTGCCGCCGATCTCATGGCCGGTTGAGTTGAGTCCGGAGATCATCCCCGTCTCATCTTCGCGGGCGCCGGTGAGGATCGCGACCGAGACGGAGACGACGGCGACGCCGAGGCCGACGCCGGCGACGAGCATTCCGGGCAGGACATCGCGGACGTAGCTGCCGTTGTCTCCGACGTGGGCGAGGAGCGTCATCCCGCCGGCGGCGACCATGAACGCTCCGGCGAGCGGGCCGCGGACGCCGTGCTTGCTGACGATGTGTCCGGCCGCGTGGGCGCCGATCCCCGCGGCAACGGCCAAGGGGATGAACGCGAGTCCGGTCGTGAGCGGCCCCATCTCGAGCACGTTCTGCAGGTAGAGCGAGCTGAGCAGGAAGAGGCCGAAGATCGAGCCCGCCGCGGCGAGCATCAGGAAGAGGCCGCCGCTGACAGCGCGATCGGCCAGCCGCTCGATCCTCAGCAGCGGCGCGTGAGTGCGGCGCTCCAAGGCGGCGAAGGCCGCGAGCCCAGCAAGGCCGCCAAATCCAACCGCCAGCGTTTGCGGCGACATCCAGCCGGCGCTATTGCCCTGGGTGATCGCGAAGACGATGGCGCCGAGGGACGAGGTAGCGAGCACTGCTCCGCGCAGGTCGAGTCCGCGCCAGCGAGGCTTACGCACGTCGGCGGGGATGACCTTGACGGCGGCGAGCGCGAGCGCGCCTGCGACGGGGAGATTGACGTAGAAGATCATCCGCCAGTCCGTCAGTTCGGTCAGGAACCCGCCAACGAGAACGCCGATCGCGGCGCCCGCACCGCCGACGGCTCCCCAAGCAGCAAGAGCCTTGGCTCGCTGGTTGCCCTGGAACGTGGTCATGATGATCGCCAGGGCTGCTGGCGACAGCATCGCTGCGCCAAGGCCCTGTCCGGCGCGCGCAGCGAACAGCGTTCCGGCGCTTGATGCCATGGCCGAAGCGAAGGACGAAGCGGTGAAGACGCCGAGTCCGGTGAGGAACATCCGCCGCCGCCCGAGCAGGTCGGCTGCGCGGCCGCCGAAGAGCAGCAGGCTGCCGAAGATCAGCGAGTAGCTGGTGATCGTCCAGCTGACGTCAGAGCCGCTCAGCTGCAGATCCTCGGCCAGGCTGGGCAGCGCGATGTTCACCGCCGTGATGTCGAGGATGACCATCAGCTGAGCAACAAGCAAGACGAACAGCAAGGCAGGGCCGCCCTTCTGGCCGCCTTCCGCTTTGGGTCCGTGCGAACCGTGCGAGCGGGACTGCTTGGGGGTGCCGGGTGCCTTCTTCGTGTGGCGCATCTCACGTTCCTTTCTAAATCGGACAATGCTGTCTGGATTACTAAATCAGACATGAGTGTCCGATGTCAAGGGAAACGTGCCGACGGTCGCTGGCGCCAGACCGTAGCTAGGGTCGCTGTCGCTCCCGGCTCAGTCCCGAGTCCTGTGTGAGAGGGTTCGACTCGTGGTGAACCGGCAGATCACGCTCGCGGCGCGGCCCGAGGGCTTTCCGAAAGAGAGCGACTTCGCGCTCGTCGAGGCCGAGGCTCCGTCGCCGGGACCGGGAGAGGTGCTCGTGCACACGCAGTGGCTCTCGGTCGACCCGTACATGCGCGGGCGCATGAGCACGACGCGCTCGTACGCGAAGCCGACCGAGGTCGGCGAGCCGATGACCGGCCAGGCCGTCGGCGAGGTCGTCGAGAGCAGCGATGCGCGTTTCACCGCCGGAGACACGGTCGTCGGCCAGCTCGGCTGGCAGGACTACGCCGTCGCGCGCGCGGGCTCGCTGCGGAAGCTCGACCCGGCGCTCGCGCCGCCGCAGACGGCCCTCCACGTCCTCGGCGCGACCGGCCTGACGGCCTACTTCGGGCTCTTCGACGTCGGTGAAGCAAAGCCGGGCGACGCCGTCGTCGTCTCTGCGGCGTCCGGGGCTGTCGGCCAGGTCGTCGGCCAGCTCGCCAAGATCGCCGGCTGCGGCCCCGTCGTCGGCCTTGCGGGGACGCCGGAGAAGGTGGCCGACCTGACCGAGCTCTACGGCTACGACGTCGGGATCGACTACAAGCGCGACGATGTCAATGCGCGCCTGAAGGAAGCGTGCCCGAAGGGCGTCGACGTGTACTTCGACAACGTCGGCGGCGCCCTCTCGGAGACGATCTTCCGCCGGCTCGCGCTCCATGCCCGCGTGCCGGTCTGCGGACAGATCTCGCAGTACAACCTGGCCGAACCCGAGCTGGCACCGCGCAACCTCGGCTTCTTGATCGTCTTCCGCGCCCGGCTGGAGGGGTTCCTGATCTACGACTACGCGCACCGGTTCCCGGAAGGGCTGCAGCGCCTCGGCCGCTGGCTCGCCGAGGGGAAGCTCGCCTACCGCGAGGACGTCACGGAGGGGTTGGAGAACGCCCCGGCCGCCTTCATGGGGATGCTTCGCGGCGAGAACCGCGGCAAGACACTCGTCAAGCTTCGCTGAGCAGCCGCCGCAGCATCAGCGCGTTCGCCGGCGCCTGCGCCACCTCGCCCGCCGCAGGGTCGCCTGCGACCTCCTCCGGCTCCAGCCCCTCGAGGCCGGTCGCAGGCATCTGCGAGCGGCCGTTGTTGTTGAACATCGCGTAGACCGAGTCCGACTCGCCGGCCAGCTCCCGCAGTGGCCCGACCCACTCCGCGAGCTCCTCCTCCGAGTAGAGGTAGTCGAACCGGTCGGCGGCGCTGCCCGTGCGCTTGTTCCAGGTCGACGCGTTGCGCCCGTGGAAGCGGACGTAGGCGGTGCGGCTCGTCCGGGCGACCACCGTCGGGACGAGGTTCTTCGCATCGGTCTTCGGGGCGTCCACGATCACGTGCGTCGCGCCGATCGACTCGAGGAACGCGAGCGTCTCGTCACGGTTCTCGTCGTCCAGCCAGCTGCGGTGGCGGAACTCGACGAGCGGCTCGTCGCCGTCGAGCTGCTCGACCGCCCAGGCGAGATAGTCGAGCGAGACCGGCTTGAAGACGACGTAGGACGGAAACTGGAGCAGCACGCCGCCGAGCTTGCCGCGCTCGCGGAGCGGCTCGAGCGCCCGGTGGAAGCGGCGAAAGACCTCGGCCCTGAGCTCACGCGGCGGCCGGTCGACGCGGCCGCGGTCGTCGACGGGCATCACGTCCCGCAGATCTTCGGGCAGCGACTCCAGCTTGACGGGATGGCGCGTCATCAGGCCGAACGCCTTCACGTGCATCGTGAACTCGTCGGGCGTGCGCTCGGCCCAGTTCGCCACGAGCTCGGCGTCCGGGAGCCGGTAGTACGTCGAGTTCGCCTCGACCACGTCGAACCGCTCGGCGTAGTGCCGGATCCGCGCCTCGCCCGAGCGGACGTGCTTCGGATACCAGACCTTCGTCAGCGTCTCGTCGGCCCAGGAGCAGGTGCCGACGCGGACCGTGGCGCTCATCCCGCGATCGTAGACCGCGGGACGAGCGCCACGTCCGGTGCTAGACGGCGACGACGGTGAGCTCGCGGTTCGCGCGCCCGCCGTTGACCGTGTTCGCCTCGATGCGAACCACGTAGGTCGACCGTTTGGCGGGACGGAACCCGTTCAGCTTCAGGCGGACCGTCGCGTCCTGGGCGAGCCGCGTCGCCGGAGAGGCGGACGCTATGAGCCTCCCGCGGAGGAACACGCGGTACGTGATCCCGACCGTGTCCCCGGTGCGCGCGTTGGCCGCCAGCTCGCGGACCGGGATCGTCGCCGTCGGGCTCACGCCTGCCTTGGCCCGCAGCAGCGGATTGCGCGCGTCGACGGACCGGGCCGCCGCGCGGAAGCGGGCGAGAGCGGGCTTGGCGGCGCCGCTCTTCGTCTGCAGACCGCTCTGCCACACGCTCGTCTCATCGTCTCGGAAGATGAACCAGACGAACATGTCGACCCGCGGGTCCTTCTTCGCGAGCGCGATCGACTGCGTCGCGTACGCGGCCTGCTGCGCCCGCGTGACGCCCCTCGGCTCGCCGTCCGGCTTCGTCTCGTAGCCGAACTCGGTGATCCAGATCCGAATGCCCTTGCGCTTGAACCACTTGTCGAGCGACTGCTCGAACCGGGCGAGGGACGACAGTGTCACATTCGGCCACTTCACCTTCTGCGTCGGCTTCAAGTTCTGCGGCGTCGGATAGGGATGCTGCGCCCAGGCGGCGAACTTGAGGCGCGGGTTCGCCGCGGCGACGAGCTGTGCGAAACGGCCGGGCGAGTGGGTGTCCGACTTCCCGTTCAGCCTCTTGTCGCGCCCGTGCGACGAGGTCGAGCCGATCGCAACCTGCGCCCTCGAGTTGCCGGCCTTCAGCCCTGCGTAGGCGGCGGCGTACATCTTCGCGTAGAGGCGCGGCCCCACCGAACGGCCCTTGGAGTCGAACTGCGGCGACAGGAAGAGCTGCAGGTTCGACTCGTTCCAGACCGAGTACCGGCCGACGAACGGGTACTGGGCGTAGCGGCCGGAGTAGCGGGCTGCGACGGCGCGGGAGAAGTTCTGCAAGTCGCGCATCTGCCTCGGGACGACGTTCGGCGTCTTCCCGCCGTTCGCCCACTTCGGCGTTCCCCAGATCGTGATGATCACCTCGAGCCCGCGCTGCTGCGCGTTCCGGACGAGCTCGTCGATGTCGGAGAAGCGGTAGGCCGGGTCGAACGGGTTCGCGGCGTTCGCCGGGCGTTTCGGAGCGGTCTTCGACCAGTCGACCAGCGTGCGCACGATCGTGGCGTTCGCGCCGCGCGCCTGGTCGAGCACCTGCGTCCGATTGTCGTTCCAGCGGAACGCGACGTCGTCGTGGAAGCCGACGTACATCCGCGGCGCCGAGCTTGCGACCGCCGGTGACAGCAGTGCTGCAAGGGCCGCGACGAGGAAGAGCTGCGTCACTCGTTTCACGGGCATCTCCTTTGCAAATGATATGGATCGCTAAGGGTAGCGACCGCGTGTGAGGACCGTGTTAGCTCCGTCGACCGGCGAGAAACGGCTCTACGCTGCGGTGCGGAGACCCTCGATCTCGCGCGAGACCGCGAGCCGCTCGAGCGCCGTGGCCTCGATCTGGCGCACGCGCTCGCGGGTGATTCCGAGCCGGCGGCCGATCTCCTCGAGCGACTGCGGCTCCTCTGTTCCGAGCCCGTAGCGGAGCTCCAGCACCGTGTGCTCGCGGTCGGGAAGGCGCTCGAGGGCCTTGTGGAGCGTCGATTCGGTCAGGCTGACCTCGACCTCCTCCTCGACGCCGCCCTCTGCCACGCCGACGAGATCGCCGATCGAGGCGTCGTTGTCGTCGCCGAGCGGCTTGTCGAGGCTGGTGACGGCACGCGCGGCCTCGCGCACCTCCTTGAGGTGCTTCATCGAGATCTTCGAGGCCTTCGAGACCTCCTCGTCCGTGGGCGGGCGACCGAGCTTTGCCATCAGCTCGCGCTCCGCGCGGCCGATCTTCTGCTCGCGGTCGGCGATGTGGACGGGGATCCGGATCGTGCGCGACTTGTTCGCGACGCCGCGCTGGACCGCCTGCCTGATCCACCACGTCGCGTAGGTCGAGAACTTGTAGCCGCGGCGCCAGTCGAACTTCTCGACGGCCCGGATCAGGCCGATGACGCCCTCCTGGATCAGGTCGAGCAGCGAGAGGCCGTGCCCCTGGTACTTCTTCGCGATCGAGACGACGAGCCGCAGGTTCGAGTTGATCATCCGGTTCTTCGCCGCGAGATCGCCGCGCTCGATCTTCTTCGCGAGCTCGACCTCCTCGGCGGCGGTCAGGAGTGGATACCGGCCCGCCTCGTTGAGGAAGAGCTGCAACGAGTCGGTCGTCGCCGTCGCGAGGTCACCGTTGATGTATGTGGCCTCGGTGGTGGTGGCCCGCCCGCAGTCGTCCGAGAGGCTGATCCCCCGTTCCTCGAGCTCCTGGTAGAGCGCCTCCAGCTCCTCGTCTTCGAGCTCCAGTTCCTGGAGCGCGGCGCTGAACTCGGACATGTTCAGGCAGCCGGCCTCTTCGCCGGCGTCCAGCATCGGTGCCAGGTTCTCGCGGCTCACGCCTCGGTTCTGCCCGGAGTTGCGGCGGGCCTAACCCCTGTCCGAAACGGACATCTAGCGCGCGACCGTGGCCGCTGCGATCGTGACGAAGATGGCACGGACCCGTTTCCCATCCGTTCGAGAGGCCTCCCTAGCGTAGATCGCGTTGTCGAACAAGGAGGGGGGACGGTTGAAACGAATCGCTCTCACGCTCGCGGCAGCTGCCCTCGCGGTTGCCACGGGGTCTGCGTACGCGCACACGCTGATGTCCTACGGGACGACGTTCACGGACTCCGACCTCTGCGTGTTCGGGTCGTCGCACATCCAACACGGATCCGCCGTGATCGACTCGGGCGCCGACGTCACCTCGGTGGGCCACTGGCCGTATCTCGGCTGCTCCGGCGAGAAGGCGCAGGATCCCTACTGGATCGCGCTGCGCCGGCAGCTCTACCGCTGGGAGACGTCGAGCTGGGTCGTCTGCAACGACTCCGGCTGGGTCTACAACACCTCGCGGACCGCGCAGGTCTTCCATCAGCGGACGTTCCAGTCCGCGGTCTGCGGCGCCCGCTACTACGGGACCATGGGCAGCGGCTTCGTCTACCAGAACATCGGCGGCTGGAGCGGCGGCGGCGCCTGGTCCAACTACCACTGGCTCCCGGCCTAGGAGGAATGCGATGAAGCGCTACATCTCGGTCGTCGTTGCCGTTGTCGCCCTCGTCGGGATCGCTGCGGTCCTCGCCGTCGCAGGCGATGACCCACCCGCGCAGCCCCCGTGGGTGAAGGCGGATGGAACGATCGACCTCTCGAAGGCTCCGGATACGTTCGAGGTCTCCGGGCCGGACGGCGAGAAGGTCGTCTGCGGGAACGGGCGGACGTTGAAGGTGCGCAAGGAGCTGCTCCTCGGCCCGCCGCCGAAGGTGCCCGATGCACTCCGAGCCGAGCGGCCCGAGGCCGCCGCCGGCGATCTCGTCTGGCGCTGTGGTACCGGCAGGAGCCCGCACCTGAACCCGGTTCTGATCCCGCGTTCGCAGGATCCATTGCGCAAGGGGGACGGGTAGCGGCTGCGGGAGGCCCGGATAGACTGTCGGGGTGATCTGGGAGCTCGTGTTCATGCTCGTGATCCTGAAGATCCCGGTCGTCTACCTGTGCTGGGTCGTCTGGTGGGCGGTCCGTGCCGAGCCGGAGCCGCTCGAAGGTGCCGCGCGGCTGGCACCGGTGCCGGTGGCGCCGCGACCGCCGGAGTGCGACTGGCGCCGGCGCCGCGCCGCCCTCCTGCGGCGAGGACCGCTCCCGCGCGGCGGAGCTCGGGCCGGCAGGGCGGGTCGGGCCGCCTACGCCCGCGATAGGCTGGGCGCGTGAGCGCGTACGAGAGCACCGACGAGCACCGCTGGTCGACCGCCGACACCGTCGCCGGCTTCCTCGCCACCCTGTCGATCTTCGCGAGCGCCCTCGGCCTGATCTGGCGGCCGGTGCGGCTGATTCCCTTCGCGGTCGTGCTCGCGCTGATCGCCGCCCGGATGTCCGCCCGGAACCAGCGGATCGCCTGGTACGCCGTCGTGGCGGCCGTGGTCTGCTGGACGGCGGGGATGACAATCGCCGTCGTGACCGAGAACCCCCTGTACTAGCGGTCGTTCCCGGGACTCGGGCGCTGGTACAACACACCCTGTGAGCTCGCACGACGTCGACGGGCCGAACGCCGGCTACGCCCGGCTGTTGCTCGAGGACTATCTCGAGGATCCCGCCGCGGTTCCGGACGAGTGGCGCCGGCTCTTCGAGAGCGGTGACAGCGAGCTCGTCGCATCGCATCCGGGCCTGCTGCGCCTGCTCGAGACGCTCGATCGCGACAACGGCGGGAACGGGCACGCTGCTGCGCCGGCAGCTCCCGTCGACGAGGCTCCGCCCCCGCCGCCTGCTCCACCTGCGCCGGCCGAGGCGGAGGCGGCCCCCGCTGCCGAGGCGGACGAGACGCTGCTGGGCGGTGTCGCGGCGGCGATGGCCCTCGTGAAGGCGCACCGCATGCACGGCCACCTCGCTGCCCGCCTGGATCCGCTCGGCTCCGAGCCGCTCGGCGACCCGGCACTCGACGAGACGAGGCTGATCCCGCCGCTGACGCCGGAGCTCCAGGAGCGGATCCCCGCCCAGCTGCTGCGGGTGCACGTCCCGGGCGAGACGTTGCAGGAGGCGCTGCCGAACCTCCGTGCGGTCTACAGCGGCACGATGGCCTACGAGATCGAGCACCTCTCCGACCACGCCGAGCGCGTCTGGCTCCGCCAGGCGATCGAGTCGAGCCGCTACCGGCAGCCGCTCGACCCCGAGGAGCGGATCCGACTGCTCGGTCGCTCGCGCGTGCAGAGGGGTTCGAGCAGTACCTGCGGAGGTCGTTCCTCGGCCAGAAGCAGTTCTCGCTCGAGGGGCTCGACGCGATGATGCCGATGCTCGACGAGTCGATCGAGCTCGCCGCCGAGGCCGGCGCCCACGAGGTCGTGATCGGCATGGCCCATCGCGGGCGGCTGAACGTCCTCGTCCACACGGTGGGCCGCTCCTACGAGTCGATCCTGCGCGAGTTCGAAGGCGAGCGGACGATCGACGCCGTCGTCGTCAACGACGAGGGCGGCACAGGCGACGTCAAGTACCACCTCTCGGCGACGGGCACCCGAGCGACGTCGTCGGGCGAGGTGACGATCACGCTCGCCCCGAATCCCAGCCATCTCGAGGCGGTCGACCCGGTCGTAGAGGGCTGGACACGGGCGGAGCAGACGGACCGCTCGGGCGGGGGTGGCATCCACGACCCGTCCGTGGCGCTCCCGATCCTGATCCACGGCGACGCGTCGTTCGCCGGCCAGGGAGTGGTCGCCGAGACGCTGAACCTCTCGAGCCTGGACGGATACACGACCGGTGGGACCCTGCACTTGATCTCGAACAACCAGGTCGGCTTCACGACGAACCCGAACGAGGGCCGCTCGACCCGCTACTCGAGCGACCTCGCCAAGGGCTTCGACATCCCGATCATCCACGTGAACGCGAACGACCCCGAGGCGGCGATCGCCGCCGTGCGCCTCGCGCTCGCCTACCGGCAGGAGTTCGGCCACGACGTGGTCGTCGACCTCGTCGGCTACCGGCGCTTCGGCCACAACGAGCAGGACGAGGCGGCCTACACCCAGCCGCTCATGGTCGCGCAGATCGCCGAGCAGCCGCCCGTCGGCCAGCTCTACGCCGCCCAGCTCGTCGCAGACGGCGTCCTCACCGAGGACGAGGCGAAGGCACTCTTCGAGGAGACCCAGAAGGAGCTGCGCGCCGCCCACGAGCGTCTGCACGCCTCGATCGCCGAGCCGCGCACGACCAGGGAGGGAAGGATCCCGGCCGACACGGGCGGGGCCGTCGTCACCGCCGTCCCGGCGGACAAGCTGCAGGCGCTGAACGAGCAGCTGCTCGAGGTGCCGGAGGGCTTCGAGGGCAATCAGAAGCTGCTGAAGCAGCTCGAGCGCCGCCGCGAGCGGATGAGCGAGGGCGGGATCGACTGGGGACAGGCGGAGGCGCTCGCGTTCGCGAGCCTGCTCGTCGAGGGGATTCCGATCCGTCTCTCCGGCCAGGACACCGAGCGGGGCACGTTCTCGCATCGGCACGCAGTCCTGCACGACCAGCGAACCGGCGAGACCCACGCGCCGATCCAGGCGCTTCCCGAGGCGGGAGCCTCCTTCGAGATCTACAACTCGCCGCTCTCCGAGTACGCGTGCCTGGGCTTCGAGTACGGCTACGCCGTCGCGGCTCCCGACGCCCTCGTGCTCTGGGAGGCCGCAGTACGGCGACTTCGTCAACGGGGCCCAGATCGTGATCGACCAGTTTCTCGTCGCAGGCCTCTCGAAGTGGGGCCAGACTTCACGGCTGACGTTGCTCCTGCCGCACGGGTACGAGGGGAACGGGCCGGAGCATTCGAGCGCGAAGCTCGAGCGCTTCCTCCAGCTGGCCGCGCAGGAGAACACGCGCGTTGTCAACGTGACCACCGCCGCGCAGTACTTCCACCTCCTCCGCCGACAGGCGCTCGACGCGACGGCCCGGCCGCTCGTCGTGATGACGCCGAAGGGGCTCCTGAGGCTGAAGCAGGCCAGCTCCGGCCTGGACGAGCTCTCCGAGGGTCAGTTCGAGCCGGTCCTCGACGACCCGCGCGCCGACAAGGACACGGTGACGAGGCTCGTGCTCACGTCCGGCAAGCTCTACTACGACATCGAGGGCCACGAGGACCGAGCCGACGTTCGCTCCGTGGCCGTGGCCAGGATCGAGCAGCTCTACCCGTTCCCGGTCGAGCGTGCGGCGGCCCTGACTGGCTCGTACCCCAACCTGCGCGAGCTCGTCTGGGCGCAGGAGGAGCCGCAGAACATGGGTGCGTGGCGCACGATCAGGCACCGGCTCGAGGCGGCGGCGCCCACGGGCGTACCGGTGCGCTACGCGGGGCGGCCGTGGCGGGCGAGCCCGAGCGAGGGCTATCCGACGGCGCATCGCGTCGAGCAGGATCGGATCGTCCGCGAAGCCCTCGGGACGACGGCGCTCGGCACTGCGTAGTCGGGCTAGGGCTTCGGCTTGCGCCGCGCCAGGACGGCCGCGGCCACCTTGGGGGCGTGTGTCCGGGCGGCCTGCAGGACCTGCCTGCGCTGAGCAGGCGGGAGGCGGCGCCAGAGATGGAAGGCGCCGAAGGCGAGGCCGATCGGACTGGTCGGGCGGAAGCGCGGCATCGCGCGCATGGTTGCACAAGCCGCCGCTCGACGGCCCCGCCTACTTGCCCGGCCCCTTGTCCTTCTCCTTCTTCTCCTTGTCGTGCCCGTACGCGTTGCCGTTGTTCGCGGGCTCCTCGACCTCGACCTCCACCTCGGCCGGTGCGGCCGGCGTCACCGGGACGGGCTCCGCTGCGGCCGCAGGCGGTGCCTCCGCGTGCTTGGGCGCCTTGGGCTTCTTCGGCTTCTTTGGCTTCTTGGGCTTCGCGGCGTCCTCTTGCGTGGCGGCGGGCGTGCGGACGACCGGCTCCGTCACGGGCTGGAGCACCGCGACCGGCGCAGGAGCGGGCGCCGGCGACGCGGGGGTCGGGGGCGCCGGGGTCGGCGCGGGGGCAGGGGCAGCAGGAGGCCTCGGGGCGGCGGCGCGCGGAGACGACGGCGTGGTCGGCGCCGGGGGCGCGGACACGACCACGGCGGGGCGCGACGTCTGTGAGACCACCGACGTCCGGACGACGGGACGCGCGGCAGCCGCCGATGCGGCAGGGCGAGGATTCACCACCCGGCTGATCACCGCCGGCTTCGACGGCGCGGCGGGCGCAACCCGGATCACGGGGACGTGCCTCAGCGATGGAGCGGCCACCGACGGCGCCTTCGCCTCCGGCACGGCCTCCGTCAGGACCAGCTTCGGGAACGTCATCGCCCCGGCCCCACCGAGCACCACGAGCGCTACCGTGAGCGCGCGGGCAAACATCAGTCTCATGCAACCCCCCCTACCTGCCGAAAACAGTCCCAGGGTCTCTATCGGCACGTATTTCGGAAACTGAAGGGCGAATATGCTGGGGAGCTTCAAGATCAAGCTGGTCGCGACGTTTCTGGCGCTCTCCGTCGTGCCGCTGGCCGCCGCGTTCTGGGGCTTCAGCGCCGTCGCGGAGCGAAGCGTGATCAGCGGCGTCGATGACCGGCTCGAGGCCGGACTCAACGCCGCGCTGGCGGCGTTCGAGGACGAGCGCCAGAACGCGGAGGCGGCCGCCACCCGGCTCGGCCGCGATCCGGACTTCCAGCGCGCGCTCGCCGAGCGCGACCGGGAGGCGATCCAGGCGCTGCTGCCCGAGTCGCCGCCGCTCCGGGTCGAGACCGCCGACGGCTTCTCGGTCGGCCAGGTGCCGCGCAGTGCGGCCGAGACGACCGTCTCGCTCGTCGGCCCTGGCAACAGCGCCTCGACGATCATCGCGGCCGTGCCGCTGACGAGGGAGCTGGCCGAGCGGCTGCATACGCGCTCGGGCTTGACCGCGCCCGACGAGCTGATCTTCGTGGACGAGGTACGGAAGGTCGGTGCCGCGTCACAGGAGGAGATCACCGGCTCGACCACCCTCGAGCCGGGCCGCGTCGAGACGGCTCCGATCGGCGAGCGCGACTACCGCGCGATCGCCTCGCGGCTGGAGCCGAAGAGCACCGCGATGCTCGCGGCGGTGACGCCCAGCTCCGTGATCGCGTCCGAGAAGCAGAGCGTGCTCGGCCGGCTCCTGATCGGCCTGATCGGGTCGCTGCTCCTGATCGCGTGCGTCGCGTACCTGGCCGGCCGCTCGATCGTGGGCGCGCTCGGCCGGCTGGCCGATGCAGCGCACTCGATCGCCGCCGGACGGCTCGAGGAGCGGGTCACCGTTCGCGGCCGCGACGAGTTCGCCCAGCTCGGACGCGCCTTCAACCAGATGGCCGCGCAGCTGGAGGGGCGCCTCGAGGACCTGGAGGACGAGCGGCGCCGCCTCCGTGATGCGAACGCGCGCTTCGGCGACGCGCTCGCATCGTCGCTCGATCCCGAGCAGCTGCGGCGGATCATCGTCGAGTCGGCAGTCGAGGCCACCCAGGCCGACGGCGGCGTGGTCATCGCCGAGGACGGCTCGTACGTCGAGACCGGGGACGTCGGCGCCGGCGGCGAGCGGCTCGACTTCGAGCTCACGAGCGGTCGGCGCAGCTTCGGACGGCTGCTCCTCGTCGGTGAGGACTTCGACGCCGAAGAGCGCATGACCGCGGCGTCGCTCGCAGGCCAGGCCGTGGTGGCGCTCGAGAACGCGCGGCTGCACCGGATGGTCGAGCGGCAGGCGCTCGTGGACGGGCTCACCGGCCTCGCCAACCGCCGCCAGGCCGACGAGGCGCTCGCGAGCGAGCTCGCGCGGACCGAGCGCCTCGGAGGCCCGGTCGGGCTGATCCTCGCCGACGTCGACGACTTCAAGGCCGTCAACGACCGCTTCGGCCACCCGACCGGCGACCTCGTCCTCCGCGATCTCGCCGAGACCCTGCGCGAGAACGTCCGCGAGATCGACACCGCCGCACGGTGGGGCGGGGAGGAGTTCGCCCTGATCCTGCCGGGCACCGACCTCGAAGGAGCGGCCCAGGTGGCCGAGCGGATCAGGGTCGCCCTGGCCGAGAAGGAGATGACGTCGGTCGACGGCGCCCCGCTCCACGTCACCGCGAGCTTCGGCGTCGCCACGTCCGGCTCGACGACGACCGTCCAGCAGCTCGTGGAAGCGGCCGACGAGGCGCTCTACCGGGCGAAGCGAGCGGGCAAGGATCGTGTTTACGCCGGGACGGATCCGGTAACTCGCTAGTAGCAAAAGCGTCAAGCATGCAGGTGATTTTTCCGGGTCGTCCGCTAAACTGCGACCCTCTAAACGACCGTTCCCGTCCCCCACTACGGAGATGCCCTATGCCGGTTGAAACACCTTCGCTGTTCGCGCGCGTGATCCAGGACCACCTCGAGCTGAAGCGGCGCAACGCCGAGCTCGACAACGCGATGCCGATCGAGAGCTATCGCATCGAGGATCCGTTCGACAACCACCCGCTGTTCAAGACCGAGGAGCAGGCGCGCCTGGAAGAGACGATGGACGGGGACGAGCCCGCCGTCTCGCTCGACACGATTCCGCTGGCATGGCCCGGCGAGGAGTCCGTCGAGGCCGTCACCGCCGAGCGCGCATCCGGGGACTCCGGCCTCTGGTCGAAGTCGCGCGACTTCGACTGGGGCGACTGACCGCTACCGCTCGAGCGCAGCCGCCGCGACCCTGAGGTCGTCGACGAAGAGCTCGCGCTCGCGACGCCGCGACTCGTCGTCCGGCGCGCGGAGGATCGAGGAAAGCACGCGCGGCAGCAGCTCGCAGCGCCGTGAGCGAGAGCCGCGGAGGCAGGTAGTCGGCGGCGGTCACGCGTGCGTTCCTACCCGCCGACCCACTCTTCACGCGCGGAGACCTAGGCGGCAGGCAGCGTGTCCTCGACGAGCTGGTGGGCAAGGCGCCGGAAGGGGCCGTCCTGGCCCATCAGCTCCCGCTCCGTGCCGCGCTGGACGATCCGGCCGTGCTCGAGCACGAGGATCTCGTCGGCGCGGCGCACCGTCGCGAGCCGGTGGGCGATGATGATCGACGTGCGCCCGGCGAGGAGCCGGTCGAACGCCTTCTCGATCACGATCTCCGTCGGCCGGTCGATGTTCGAGGTCGCCTCGTCGAGGATCAGGATCCGCGGGTCGGCAAGGAGCGCCCGTGCGATCGAGATCAGCTGACGCTCGCCTGCCGAGAGGCCGGAGCCGCCCTCGCGGACGACGTGGTCGAGCCCGTGGTCGAGCCGCGCCGCGACCCGGTCGACGCCGACGGCCATCGCCGTTGCGAGCACCTCCTCGTCCGATGCGTCGGGCTTGGCGAAGCGGATGTTGTCGGCGATCGTGCCGCTGAAGAGGAACGGATCCTGAAGCACGACTCCGAGCTGGCGGCGGTAGCCGACGAGCTCGACGTCGCGGAGGTCGGTGCCGTCGACGCGGACGGCGCCCTCGTCGGGGTCGTAGAAGCGTGCGATCAGCTTCGCCGTCGTCGACTTGCCGCCGCCCGACTCGCCGACGAGCGCGATGCAGCCGCCGGCGGGCACGTCGATCTCGATCTCGTGCAGCACAGGCTCCTTGCCGTACGCGAAGGTGACGCGGTCGAGCTCGAGCGCGCCGTCGATCCTGCCGAGCGGCCGTGCTCCCGGCCTGTCGGCGACGTCGATCTCGGCGTCGAGGACGGAGCTGATCTTGTCCATCGCGGCGCTCGCGGCCTGCACCTGCCCGTACAGCTCCGAGAGCTCCTGCAGCGGCTGGAAGACGAGCGCGAGCAGGCCGACGGCCGCGATCAGCGTCCCGATCTCCATCGTGCCCGCGCCGATGAAGTGCGCACCGGCGTAGAGCACGGCCGCCGTCGCGATCGCGCCGAGCAGCTCGATCGCCGGGAAGAAGAGCGAGTAGATCCGCTGGACGCGCACATTGGCGAGCCGGTTCTCCTCGTTCAGCCCGTCGAACTCGGCCTGGAACGCGCGCTCGCGGTTGAACGCCTGGATCACAGCCATGCCCGCGACCGACTCCGCCAGCTGCGCGGTCACGATCGCGATCCGCGTCCGCACGTCCGCGGCGGCGACGTGGGAGACGCGCTGGAACCAGCGGGTGATCACGATCCCGGGCGGCAGGATGCAGAGCGCAACGAGCCCGAGCCGCCAGTCGAGCAGGAAGAGCCCGCCGACGGCGGCGACGAGCGTCAGCGTGTTCACGACGAGCGTCGTCAGCCCCTGGTTGAGGACGTCCGAGAGCGCGTCGACGTCGCTGTTCAGGCGCGAGATGATCCAGCCCGCCTTCTGCTGCGAGAAGTACCGGAGCGAGAGCGAGGTCAGGTGGTGGAAGAGATCACGCCGCAGCTCCAGCACGATCCGCTGACCCATGCTCGCGAGCCCGAGCCAGGTCAGCGTCCCGAGCACCCAGGCGGCGGCGTTGACGCCCACGTACGCCAGCACCGCGGCGACGAGACGGCCGTCGTCGCCGGCGCGGATGCCGTTGTTCGTCGCTTCCTCGACCAGCAGCCAGCCGGCCACCGGCGCCGCGGCGGAGAGCGCGGCGAGCAGGGCGATCAGCGCCGCCTGGCCCTTTCGTTCAGCGGCATACGGGAGGAGGCGGGAGAGGCCGGTGTGGTGCTTACGCGGCAATGGACTCGTCTCCGAACAGCGCGGTGAAGAGTCCGCCTGCAGCGAGGAGTGTTGCCGGCCGGCCCTGCTCGACGATCCGCCCCTCGTCGAGGACGACCGCACGGTCGGCGACGCCGATCGTCGAGAGCCGCTGCGTGGCGACGAGGACGGTGCGGCCGGCCACGGCCGGCCGCAGGTTCTCGACGAGGAGCCGCTCCGTCTCCGTGTCCACTGCCGACATCGGGTCGTCGAGCACGAGCACGCGCGCTCCGGCGAGCAGGGCGCGCGCGAGGGCGACCCGCTGGCGCTGGCCGCCGGAGAGGTTGACGCCCCGCTCGCCGATCAGCGTCTCGTAGCCCTCGGGCAGGTCGTCGACGAACGCCGAGACGCCGGCGGCGTCGCATGCGGCCAGCACCTCGGCCCAGTCCGCGTCGGGCCGCGCCGAGAGCAGGTTCTCGCGCAGAAGCACGGAGAAGAGGACGGGTTTCTGCGTCACGAGCGCGACGGCCGCGCGCAGCTCCCGGACGGGCACGTCGCGGGTGTCGACGCCGCCCACGAGGACGCGGCCGCTCGTCGGGTCGTAGAAGCGCGGCAGCAGGTTGAGCAGCGTCGTCTTGCCGGCGCCGGTCGGCCCGCAGACCGCCACGATCTCTCCGGGCTCGACCTCGAGGTCGACGCCCTGGAGGATCTCGGCTTCCGTCCCGTACGCGAATCGAACGCCCTCGAAGGCGACCCGGAGCGGCCCCTCCGGCAGCGGCACCGGCTCGCCCGGCTCCGCCAAGGGCTCGATCCCGTCGAGCCAGGCGAAGCTGCGGCCCGCCGACGCGACCGCCCGCTGGCCGAGGTTGATGATCCAGCCCAGCGCTTCGAGCGGCCAGACGAGCAGCAGCAGCAGCGAGATGAAGAGCATGAACTCGCCGATCGTCAGGTCGCCCGCGATCACCTCCCGGCCGCCGAACAGGAGCACGGCGGCGATGCCGAGCGAGGGCAGGAAGAGCAGGCCCGGGAGGTAGTAGGCCTCCACCGACGCCGCCCGCATCGTCTCGTGCCGCACCGCCTCGGCGCGGCCGAGGAAGCGCGTCCGCACGTCGTCCTCGCGGCCGAATGCCTGCACCATCTCGATCCCGACGACCGCCTCGTCCGTGGCCTCGGCGAGATTGCCCTTCCGTGCCTGCACGAGCCGCGAGATCGGGAAGAGCTTGTGGGCGAAGAAGAACGTGAGGACGGCGATCGGCGGCATCGCGAGCGCGGCGAAGAGCGCCAGCCGCGCGTTCACCGAGACGAGGACGATCGCCGCTCCGGTGATCATCATCGCGCTCTGGATCCCCTGCACGACGCCCCAGCCGATGAAGTAGCGGACGGGGTAGATGTCGTTCGTGGCGCGCGAGATCACCTCGCCGGTCGCATGGCGGTCGAAGAAGGCGCGCGGGTAGGTGAGGTAGGCGTGGTAGAGCATCCCGCGCAGGCGTGCCTCGACGGCGATCCCGATTCGCGCGGTCGCGAACCGGCGCGTGAAGTTGACGCCGCAGCGCAGGACTGCGAGCACGACCATCAACCCGAGGTAGGGGAGGAGCTTCTCGTCGTCGGGACCGACGATCGACTCGTCGATCACGCGCTGGATCAGGATCGGGATCGTCATCGAGAGCGCGGTGAAGCCGAGCGCGCAGACGAGGCCGAGCGCGACCAGGCGCCGCTGCTCCCACCAGAGTGGGTAGAGCCGGCGCAGGGTCGGCCAGAGGCCGAGATCGGGAGGATCGACGTGGTTCATCAGCTGCCACCGACGCTATCAGCCGTGCGCAGAACGACATCATGAGAGATGTCATTGCGACTTGACACGACATCACAATGATGTCATAGTGCCGCCATGCAGATGGCACCGTATGTCCAGGCGCTTCAGGAGGACCTCGCGAACGCCGCCGGCCTGGCCGGCGACGAGGCCGCTCAGGAAGCCGGTCGACGGCTGGCGCAGGCGCTCGAGGCGTCGCTCCAGCTGCGGTTGCTCGACCTGCTCAGCGAGGTCGCGCTGTCGCTCAACTCGCAGGTGCCGGGGCGCGTCGAGGTCCGCCTCGCCGGCCGTGAGCCCGAGCTCGTCTACGTCGAGGAGGAGGAGGCCGAGCCGGCCGCCGCCCCCGCCGACGACGCGCTCACCGCCCGGATCACGCTCCGCATCTCCGACTCGCTCAAGGCGCAGGTCGAGTTGGCCGCCGCCCGCGAGAGCCTCTCCGTCAACTCGTGGATCGTGCGCGCCCTTGCGCGCGGCCTCGAGACCCGTTCCGTCCGCGCCGGCCGGAGACTCACCGGCTACGCGGAGAGCTGAAAGGAGCTCGCATGTCCCGCCTTCACCCGATCCCGTACGGCGCAGGCGTCCTGCTCGTCCCCGACTACTGCGCGCCGCACCTCGCCTCCCACGAGGAGCGGATCGTGAGGCCCACCCGCCCGCGGCGGAGGAAGCGCGATGCGTAGGTTCCCCACCGAGCGCGCCCGGCTGAAGGTGCGCAACCCCTCCGGCGACGTCCAGATCGAGACGGCCGACGTCGCCGAGACGACTGTCGAGCTGGTGCCGTTGAACGACTCCGAGGCGACCCGCCAGGCGATCGAGAGGGCCAACGTGTCCGCCCGCGGCGACGACGTGTTCGTCGTGCTGGAGGGCGGACGCGGCTGGACGATCTCGATCGGCAGCTGGGCAGCCGGCTCGGCGAAGGTCAGCATCCACATCACGTGCCCGAACGGCTCCGACCTCGAATGCGACACCGCCTCGGCGGACGTGCGCGCGACCGGCACGCTCGGCGACGCCCGGATCCGGTCTGCGTCCGGCGACCTACGCGTCGATCGCGTCGAGGGCGTGCTCGAGGCCAAGACGGCCAGCGGTGACATCCAGGTCGAGCACGTCCAGGGCCGGGCGTCCGTCAACACCGTCTCCGGCGACCTTCTCGTCCGCTCCGCGATGAGCGGCATCAACCTCAACTCGGTCTCCGGCGACGCCGTTCTCGGCGAGATCTACGGTGACGTCACCGCCGGCACGGTCTCCGGCGACCTGATGCTGCGGGCGGCGGGTCCCGGAGACGTCGGGCTGAAGGCGGTCTCCGGCGACGTCGTCGTCGCGATGCGCCGCGGACTCCGCGTCCGGCTCGACGTCAACTCCGTCAGCGGCTCGGTCGGCTCGGAGCTCGACGTCAGCGACGCGCCCATGAGCTCGGACGGCCCCGAGGCGACGTTGCGCGTGCGCACGGTCAGCGGCGATGTCCGGATCACGCGCGCCGCGGTAGCAGTCGCGTAGCCGTGCGGAGATCAGACGTTCGGCCGTCGAAGCTCGATCAGTCCTCCCCGATCGCCTCGGCGAGCAGCGCGCCCGCGTAGCTCCGCCAGGCGAGGTCAGGCTGCGCTCGCAGCCGCGCCAGCCCGTCGCTCACCGCCGCCAACCCTCCCGAGTCGGCGGTGAGCCGGGCGAGCGCGTCCTCGAAGCGGTCGCGCGCGGCGGGGTCGTCGAGGTCGTCCGCGATCGCGTTGACTGCGCGCCCGTCGAGATCGAGCTCGCGGCGAGGGTCGCCGCCCGCGGCGAGCAGCAGCTCGGCCCGGCGGACGGCCGCCTTCAACTCGTCGGGGTCGTGCTCGAGCTCCTGCCCCGCGAGCCAGGCGAGGCCGAGGAGCAGGCTGCCCCTCGGCCCCGCCTCGAGCAACTCGAGCAGCTCGCGCGCGCTGGACCCTCCCGTTACGGGATGTACGCCAGGTCCTCCCACGGCGGCCCGCTCAGAGGCGTCTCGAACAGCGGCCCGGCGCCGTCCGGATCGATCACGGTCGCACCGCCGGAGGCGAAGAACTGCGCGATCTGGTCCTGGCCTGCGACGGCCACCGCCGCCGCACCGGGCGGGGCGAGGCCGGGGAGCCGCGTCAGGAACGTGTGCGGGTTCTTCGGGAAGGTCGGGTCGGCCGCGAAGGCGAGGTCGTTCCGGAACGCCGTCGTCCGGTCCTGGAGCGAGCCCGCGCGGATGATCGCCGACGTCGTCGGGTTCGGGACGGTCTGGTCACCGCGCGCGTACTGGAGGATGATCGTCTTCGCGGGCACCCCCGCCAGCGGCCGCGAGCGCAGGTGCACCGCGTACGCCGCCGGATTACCCGACTCCGTCGCCCACTCCGACCATTCGATCTGCCGCTGGATCGCGCTTGCACCTTGCACGACGTCGATCACCGGCGGCAGGTTGCGGAGCGGGATGTTCTCGTCGAACGCGAACCCCGGGAGGTTGATCAGCGGCGGCGTCCGGCTGAGCAGGCTCAGCGTCACGAGACCGCGGAAGGCGGGGCTGAGCCGTGCGATCTCGATGATCGCGCCGCCCGGGACGTTCGGCACGCCGAGCCTGACGTTCGGCTCGACGGCGAGGAACTTCGTGCCGTAGATGCCGCCGAACGACTGGCCGAAGTACGAGATCCGCGCCGGGTCGAGGTCGCGGGCTCCGTCGCCGTCGACGTCCATCCCGACCTCGATCTCGCGAACCAGTTGCATCAGGTCGATCACCGTCTGCCGGAGGCCGTCGCGGTTCGAGATCAGTGTGTACGGGGCGGCGGCGTTCACGCCCTCGGTCGAGTCGATGGTCGTGTTGCCGTCCTGGTCGATCCCTCGACCACCGGCGGGCAGGACGACCGGCGTCCCGGCGGTGCGGTTGACGATCAGCGTCCCGAGCCCTCCGCCGCCGTGGCCGACGACGTTGATCGCGATCGTCGCGATGCCGCGCCGCGCCAGTGACGACGCGACGATGAACGGGCTCGAGTTCTTGTTGTCGCCGAACCCGTGGCCGAAGATCGCCACCGGCCAGCCGCCCGCGGGCGCCGTCCCGGTGGGAAGGAACAGGTTGAAGTAGAGCCGGTTCGTCCCCTGGATCGGTGGAGCCGTCGATCCCGACGGCGGGATCACCTTCGATGCCGTCTCGTAGTCCGGCGAGTCGTAGGAGCCGAACGCGACCGTACTGACGCTCCCGGGATAGAGCGACAGGAACGGCGTCCCCGTCGGGGAGACCTGGAACGCCGGCGCAGTGGTGATCTGCCGTGAGAAGAGGATCGAGCTGATGCTCGCGAGCGGGAACACCGTGCGCACGCCGCCGGCTCCGAGCACGAAGTCGGCCGTCGCCGGCGCCGAGGCCTTGATCTGGGCCCGCACCTGCTCGAGCAGCGGCGTCACGCTCTGGGTCGTGAAGGCCGTCGCGACTGCGACGTCCGCGAGCCGCAGCTTGTCGGGCAGGCCGCGCACGAGCTCGGACATGTTGTGGTGGAGATCGCTCCGGAACGGTGCCGACTCGATCGGCTCGCCGCTCGCGTCGCGGACGCGGTTCGTGACGACGAGGATGTACGCCGTCTGCTGCCGCAGCAGCTGGTCGGACTCGACGTGAAGTGTGTTCGCGGCCGGCTGCCAGACGATCTGGTTGACGCCGGTGATGGCGTGGTCGGGGATGCGGATCAGGAAGACGGACGAGCTCGAGACGCTGGCCGGGTCGATCGAGCCCGTGAAGGGGATCGAGATCCGCGGCTGGAGGTTGAAGCCGTCGAGCGTGTTGAGCACGTCGATGTCCGCGCAGTCGGACGGGCGCGCCGTGCAGTCGGGCTTCGGCAGGTCGACGCGCAGGCCGGTCGGCTGCGACCAGTCGACCGCCGTCCAGCGATCGCTCGGGAACGGGCTCCCTTCAGGCGTGGACAGGTCGTAGCTCGGCTGCACGCCCGCATTGGCGAGCGAGGGCAGCGTGAGCGAGAACAACAACACGAGGAAGAGCACACGGCGCGGCGACAGCATGGGATGAACCCCCTCTGGTCGAAGATGCGCGGCGGCGACGCTAGCAGGCTCAGCCGACAGGCGCGGCGCTGCGCGAGCGCTCGTACCAGTCCGACCAGCTGCCCTCGTACGAGCGGGCCTCACCGCCGCCGACCTCGACGATCCGGTCGACGATCCGGTCGAGGAAGTAGCGGTCGTGCGAGATCACGCAGACCGTGCCTTGGAACTCCTCCAGCGCGGCCTCGAGCGCCTCGACCGAGTCGATGTCGAGGTGGTTCGTCGGCTCGTCGAGGACGAGCAGATTCGGTTGCTGGAGCATCAGCAGCAGCAGCTGCAGCCGCGTGCGCTCGCCGCCCGAGAGGAGCTTGTTCGCGCGGCGCACTTGCTCGTAGGGGAAGAGGAACTTCATCAGCAGCGCGACGGCCTCGCCCTCGGCGCAGCGGTGGGCGAGCCGGACCGTCTCGAGCGGGCTCGACTCGGGATCGAGCGTCTCCTGGTCCTGCGCCAGGTAGCCGATCCCGATCGAGGGGCCGACCCAGACCTCGCCCTCGGTCGGCTCGAGCTCGCCGACGACGGTCTTCAGGAGCACGCTCTTCCCGGCGCCGTTCGCGCCGACGAAGCCGACCCGCTCGCCGTGGACGACGGTCAGGTCGACGCCGGCGAGGACGACGTCGTCGCCGAACTCGACCCCGACCCGGCGGAGCTCGAAGACGCGCTGGCCGCCGCGCTGGTGCGGGTGCAACCGCAGCGCGATCCTGCGGCGCTCGAGCACCGGGCGCTCGATCTTCTCCATCCGGTCGATCTGGCGCTGCTTGTTGCGCGCCTGCTTGATGTGGCGCTCGTCGACGACCCGGTGTGCCCAGTCCTTGAAGCGGCGGATCGCCGCCTCGAGCCGCTCGATCTCCTTCTGCTGCGTCACGAACTGCTGCTTCTGCCGCTGCAGCTCGAGCTCGCGTGCGAGCGTGTAGGCGGAGTAGTTCCCGGGCCACATCCGGATCCGGCCACGATCGAGCTCGGCGATCTGGCTGACGGTTTCGTCCAGCAGGTAGCGGTCGTGCGACACCGCGACCGCGGCGCCGTCGAACGTGGCGAGCAGCCGTTCGAGCAGCGAGCGCCCGACGGCGTCGAGGTGCGCCTCCGGCTCGTCGAGGAGCAGGACGTCCGGATCCTGGGCCAGGCACGCCGCGAGCGCGATCAGCTTCCGCTGGCCGCCGGAGAGCGCGCTCGTCGGCAGCGTCAGGTCGTCCTCGACGATGCCGAGGTCGAGCAGCATCGCGCGGGCGCGGCCGTCGATGCTCGGCCCGCCTGCGGCCTCCCAGCGCTCGACGAGCTCCTCCTGGCGGCGGAGCACGCGCGCCATCCGGTCGAGGTCGGCGGCGAGCTCCGGCGCGGCGAGCTGCTCTGCGACCCGGTGGAGGTCGCGGTCGAGCTCGTCGAGGTCGGGGCGGGCCGCCCGCACCGTCTCGAGGGCGTTCCGCTCGTCGCCGAGCGGATGCTGAGGAAGGAACGAGACGACGATGCCGCGCCGCCGGACGGACGTGCCGGCATCGGGCTCCTCCAGCCCGGCGATCAGCTTCAGCATCGTCGACTTGCCGGAGCCGTTCGCGCCCACGACGCCCACGCGGGCGCCCGGCTCGATCGCGAAGTCGAGCCCGTCGAGCACGGTTCGGCTGCCGAACGACTTGCGGACGGCGTTGAGGCTGACGAGGGCCATGGCCGCTAGCTGGAGGCGCGGACGACCGAGAGCACGTAGTCGTCGCGGCCCTGGCGGAGCGCGTCGGCGAGCCGCGCGCCTCCCGAGATCCCGGTGCGGGCGGAGAGCACTTCGTACAGCCGCTCGTCGCTCATCCCGGCGCCGCGGGCGGACTGCACGAGCCGCGCGATCACGGGCCGTGGCCGGCCGTCCGGCGCGAACTGCCAGCCGGGATAGAGGTAGTCATGCCCGCCGGGGCGGCGGACCCCGAGCAGCTCGCCGGCGCGGCGCATCGCGTCGAGGCGCTGCGTCCCGACGCCGAGCCGGGTCGAGAGCCAGGAGCCGGAGAGCGACTCGTCGGCCAGCGTCACGTCCACGGCCTCATCATGCCGTGGCGATACGGGCGCGTCGACCCGTGAGCGCCCAGCGGGCGCCCTCGACTGCCCAGCCGCCGATCGCGAGCACGAGCAGGAGGAGGGCGAGCAGGAGGAAGCTCAGGCGTCTGCGTCTCATGAAGCGAGAGTACGGCGCGCGGCGGCTGGGGACATCCGCCGCGACGACGATTCGGCGTCATCCTTCAGGCGGATCTCTGCAGCCCGTCTATGCTGAGCCGCGTGCCCGGCCACTGGGAGTTGATCCTGCTCGCGCTCGTCCTGCTCCTGCTCTTCGGCGCCAAGCAGCTGCCGCAGATCGGGCGCAACCTCGGCCGCGGCGTCAAGGAGCTGAAGGACACGGTCGGCGACGTCGACCCGCGCGCGGACGTGCGCAAGGCGCTCGAGGCGCCCGAGGACGAAGCGCGCTCCGGCAGCACGGCTCCCCGCGACGACTAGTCGTCGCGCCCGGCGCGGAGCCTCTCGGTCAGCTCGTCCATCTCCGTGCGGAGATCCTCGAGCTCGCCGATCGTCAGGTCCTGGCGCTGGCTCTCGAAGATGGAGATCAGCTCCGCCAGCCGGGCGCGGGTGGTCCCGACGTTCTGCAGGCGGTATTTCTCGAAGAACTCCATCCGCGGAGGTCGTACGGAGGCCGCTTTCGGCCAGGCGTGATCCCGTTTCTACGGCATACAACGCAGAACCGTGCAGAGGAGATACGGCGGGCCACGGCGACCCGCTCCGAACTAGCGCAACTTCTTCAGGGCAGGTCCGAGTGCCTGGCCGCCCGCGAGCACAGGCCCGAACAGGTCGCCGTGCTGTTCGACCCGCTCGAGCGCCGCCCGCATCCCGAAGCGGCGCGGCGTCACGTCCTCTGTCAGCTCGTCCCAGTGCAGCGGCGTCGAGACCGGCGCGCCCGGCTTCGGCCGCACCGAGTAGACCGAGGCGATCGTCTTCCCGCGCGCGTTCTGGCGGTGGTCGACGAGCACGCCCTCGCGCTTGTGCTTCAGCCACTCGGTCGTGACCAGCCCCGGATGCCGCTCCTCGAGGCCGCGCGCCACACGCTCGGCGAACTCGTAGGTGTGCTCGAAGGTCGCTCGGCGCACAATCGGGACGAGGATGTGAATTCCGTCCGCGCCGCTCGTCTTGACGTAGGACTCGAGCTCGAGCCGCTCGAGCTCCTCGCGGATCAGGTGAGCGACGCGGATCGCGAGCGCGAAGCCGCCGTCGGGCGGGTCGAGGTCGAAGAGCACGAAGTCCGGGCGGTGGGGCTTGTCGACGCGGGAGTACCACGCATTCATGTCGATGCAGTTCATCTGCACCATCCAGAGCACCGCCTCCGGCGAGTTGACGAGCGGGAAGTCGACGAGCCGCGACTCGCCCTTGCGCGGGTAGGTGCGGTAGGTGCGCGTCCGGATCCAGGAGGGCATCCCCTTCGGCGCCTGCTTCTGGAAGTACACCTCTCCGTTCACTCCATAGGGCGAGCGCTTCATCGTGAACGGCCGGTTGCGCAGGTGGGGGACGAGCACGGGCGCGATCGCGCGGTAGTACTCGAACAGGTCCTGCTTCGTGATCCCTTCGTCGGGAAACAGGACGCGTTCAGGGCTCGAGAGGCGGACCGACCGGGGCGCCACGCAGAGGTTGTACCGGTCCGGCGATGTGCCGCGCCGGACCGGCCAGTTCGTGTAATAGAGAGACGAGTGGCGGTCGAACCGGGTGACCTGAACACGCTGGCCAACGGATTCGCGGGGGAGATCGTGCGCCCCGACGACCCCGGCTACGACGCGGCGCGCGCGGTCTGGAACAGCATGATCGACCGTCGGCCGGCGCTGATCGTGCGGCCGACGGGCACCGACGACGTCGTCGCGGCCCTCCGTTTCGCCCGTGAGCAGGAGCTCGTCGTCGCCGTTCGGTGCGGCGGCCACAGCATCCCCGGCTTCTCGACCTGCGACGACGGGATCGTGATCGACCTCTCGCGGATGCGCGGCGCCGACGTCGATCCTGAGCGTCGAACCGCCCGCGTGCGCGGCGGCTCGCTGCTCGCCGAGCTCGACGACGCGGCGCAGGCGCACCGGCTCGTCTGCCCGGTCGGCGTCGTCTCCCACACGGGCGTCGCCGGCCTCACGCTCGGCGGCGGAATGGGTCGGCTGCAGTGCAAGCTCGGTCTGACGATCGACAGCCTGCTTGCGGTCGAGCTCGTGACCGCGGACGGGCGGGTCGTGCGGGCAAGTGAGGACGAGAATCCCGAGCTCTTCTGGGGCATGCGAGGCGCCGGCGCGAACTTCGGGATCGTGACGTCGTTCGAGTTCCTCCTACATCCCTTCGAGGGCCCGGTGATGCACGGCACGGTCACCCATCCGATCGAGCGTGCGGACGAGGTGGCCGAGTGCTACCGCGAGCTCGTAGCGGAAGGGCCTGACGAGCTGTGGGCGTCCTTCGGCATGGCGGCCGGCGGGGATGCTCGTGGGCCGGTCGCGACGGTGTCCGTGTTGCACAGCGGTTCTCCGGCCGACGCGGAGCGCGACCTCGCAGGGCTCCGCGCGCTCGGCGATCCGCTCGAGGACACGGTCGAGTGGAAGCCGTACCTGGCGTCGCAGCGTCTGTTCGACGCGCCGATGGAGTGGGGGCAGCGCTTCTCGATGAAGAGCGCGTTTCTCGCCGCACTCCCCAAGGCGCTCGTGAGCGACTGGGCCGACCAGGTCTCGCGGGCTCCCGACGGAGCCGAGGGCGGTATTTCGGTCTGGCCCTGGGGTCGCGCGATCGCGGCCGTGCCCGAGGAAGGCACGGCGTTCACGGGTCGCAACGCCGCCTTCTGGGCGGCCGCAGAGATCGTCTGGAAAGACGGCTCGCTCGACTCTGGCTGCCGTTCCTGGGCGCGGGCCGCGGCCGACTCGGCGGCGCCGCACGCGATTGTCGGACGCTACGTCAACGACGTCACGGAGGTCGGTGGCGACGTGGCGCGCATGATCTACGGGGACGCGAAGTACGAGCGGCTCGTGGCGCTCAAGCGCGAGTGGGACCCCGACAACGTCTTCCGGCTCAACCAGAACATCACGCCGTAGCGCGGACCCTCATCCGCACGTACTGCGTGGCACCTGCGATCCGCCGCTCCACGAAGCGGACGTGCGGCGGCGCCGGCCGGAGTTCGGGGTCGGTGATCAGCTCCGGCTCGACGAGCTCGACAACCCGACCGCGCGTCTCGATCGAGCAGGACCCAGCTGCGAGGACGTTCTTCACCCACTGCACGTCGGATCCATAGGTGAGGAAGAAGAAGTAGTCGTTGCCTCGTCGGAACACGTTGATCGGCGTTCGGAACGTACGCCCCGTCTTGCGCCCACGGTGCGTCAGGACGGCAAAGGCGGGAAGCTTCTTCGCCACGGGCCGCGTGATCGGATTGACGTAGCGGTTCACGAGGCGCCGGAAACGCCACACGCGCGTCCGGCCATACTTGCCGTTCGCGTCTTGGCTCACCGTTCAGACGATATCCCGCTGGTCGGCCTAGACTTGGGCCGTTGATCGAGGACGTCACCGACCTGCCTCCAGGAACGCTCGGCTTTCGCGCCTCCGGGAAGATCGCCAGCGACGAGTACCGGAGGATGATGGAGCCGATCTACGACGCGCTCGAGCGCGGTGAGAAGCTGAACATCTACTTCGAGCTCGCGGACGACTTCGACGGGCTGGACGGTGGCGCGCTCTGGCAGGACCTGAAGGCGGCCGGGTCGGTCGGACTGAAGCACCGTTCTGCCTGGCAGCGGATGGCGCTCGTCACGGACAAGGACTGGGTCCGGCACGGCGCGAGCGCGTTCGGCTGGCTCGCTCCCGGCGAACTGCGCCTCTTCGAGCCATCCGAGCGGGACGAGGCCCGCGCCTGGCTGGCCGAAACGTCGTCCCGCTAAGCCACCGGCTGGGGAGGTCGGCCTAGGATGGAAAAGGCCCGCGCTTGCGGGCCTTTCCCGTGTGGAGCGTGCCGGGATCGAACCGGCGACCTCCGCCTTGCAAAGGCGGCGCTCTCCCAGCTGAGCTAACGCCCCGAGCCGGTGGTCAGTGTAGAGGCTCGTCGGGGTCGCGGCCGCCGCGGAGGCCGCGAGATCTGCAGGGCGCGCAGGCCGGCACTGAACGTCTGCGGCTCCGCGACACGGCCGGGGTCCCCCTGCTCGAGGCGTCGGATGCGGGCCTCGAGCGCCTCGAGGTCGGCCGCCGGCTGCGGGGGCGCCTCCCGCTCGTCGAGCGCCCGCTCGCGTGCTGCGAGCGCGGCCTCCCGCTCCGTGAGCGCGTCGCTTCGCGCGGCGAGTTCGTGCTGCGTGCGGACGAACGCCTTCTCCGCCTCCCGCAGCTCCGAGAGCTTCTCCTCGACCTCGGCGGGCCTGTCGGAGGCCTGCGCCTCCGTGGCGGGCTTCTCGGCCGCCTCGGCCTCGCGCCGCGCCAGAGCCTCCTCGCGTGCGTCCAGCTCGGCGGCTCGCTCTGCGAGCAAGGTCTCGCGCTCCTCGATCGAGGTCTCCCGCTCCCCGAGCCCGGTTTCGCGCCCGTCCAGCGCCTGCTCCGCCTCGGCGAGCGTCTGCTCGCGGGCAGCGAGCGCGGCGGTGTGCTCGCTGAGCTCCTCGGCCCCCGCCTCCGGGAGCGCGGGTGCCTCGGCGGGATCGGGAGCCGGAGCGGGCGGTTGGTCTGCCGGCGCCTGTTCGCGCGCGGTCAGGGCCTGCTCGCGCGCGTCGAGCTCCCGCTTGCGTGCGTCGAGCGACGCCCGCGTGTCCTTCGCCTCGGCCAGCCTCAGCCGGACCGAGTCGAGCCGGGAGCCGCGCTCGTCGGCCGCGTCGAGCTTCTGCTCGCGCTTCTCCACGCGGGAGAGCGCCTCGGCGAGCTCACGCTCGCGCTGCTGCACCTGTGCGACCCGCTCGGAGAGCGCCCGTTTGAGCGTCGCGAGCTCGCTCGCAGCCTCGAGCCGTTGTCGGCGCAGCGCCTCGCGCTCCGACTCGACGTCGGAGGGCTGATCGCCGCGGTCTCTCGCCCCCTTCAGACCCATTCCGGGTCCGATGGTACTTCAGCTACGCGGCGCGCTCCAGACGCTCTTCCTGGCGGGCCCGGCGCACGATGTCGTCGCGCTCGCCGAAGCGAATGCGCGCACGCTCGGCGCGGTGCTCGTCCCAGAGCGTCACGAGCTGCTCGTCGATCAGCTTGATCTCGTCCACCACCGCCTGATCGCGGCCGTAGGAGAGCTGCTGCCACAGCTCGCCGCGAACCTCGCTCAGGCGCTCGATCTCCGCATGAATCTCAGGAATCGTTCTCATGTCTCGGAAAACGAGACGCCCGGCCGGAAGATTCCACGCCGGCGGCGGCTGAACGAAAACGCAACAGACGTGCAGCAGCGGCAGTCCGAACGGATCGCCGGCCTCAGTCGTACCCGAGGTCGGCGATCCGGTCCTCGTCCATCCCGAAGTAGTGCGCGAGCTCGTGCAGGACGGTGACGCGGATCTGCTCCTCGAGCTCGGCCGGGTCCTGAAAGTCCTCGACGAGCGGTCGGCGGTAGATCGAGATCTTGGCCGGCATGTACTCGGGCCAGTCGAAGAGGCCGTACAGGTCGGGCTCCTCGCGGTTCTCCTCCTCGATCACGACGGCGACGTTGTCGAGCGCGGCCGCGAGGTTCGCCGGCAGCGAGTCGAGCGCGGCCGTGACGTGTTGTTCGAAGGTCATCAGAGGTCAATACCTTGGCATGCGGAGCGCGACGAGGTAGCGGCCGAGGACGAACGAGGGCGGGTCGCTCGGACGCGTTAGAGTCGGCGCATGGCCACCTTCCCCGCTGGGCTGAACGAGCAGGTCGGGCACGAGTTCGGCGCCTCGCAGCAGTACGTCGCGATCGCCGTCCACTTCGACGCGCAGACGCTGCCGCGGCTCGCCGCGCACTTCTACCGCCAGGCGGTCGAGGAGCGGAACCACGCGATGATGATCGTCCAGTACCTCCTGGACGCGGACGAGCCGGTGGCGATCCCGGGCATCCCCGCTCCACAGACCGAGTTCGCCGACGTCGTCGAGCCGGTCCGGCTGGCGCTCGAGCAGGAGAAGCGCGTGACCGAGCAGATCTCGGACCTCGCGAAGCTCGCGCGTTCCGAGGGCGATCTCGTCGGCGAGCAGTTCCTGCACTGGTTCCTCCAGGAGCAGCGGGAGGAGGTCTCCTCCATGGGCGCGCTCCTGACCGTGGTCGAGCGGTCGAAGGACAACGTGATGCTGATCGAGGACTTCCTCGCCCGCGAGGCGGTGGGCGATGCGGGTGCCGAGAGCGGCGTCCCGCCGGCAGCAGGCGGAGCGCTCTAGGCGAGTGTCGGGATCGCCGTGCGCACGTGCTCGGCGACGGCCTCCATCTCGACCGCCGCGCCGGTCACGTCCTTCAGCAGCTCGTCCGCGTTCGGTCTCTGACCGAGCGCCCACAGCTCGACGAGCAGCGACCCGGCCTCGCGGCGCTTGAACCAATCCGTGCCGAACTCCTCGCGCATGAAGCTCGTCATCTGGGCCGCGAACGCCCACGCGCGCAAATACGAGGTCACGTAGTAGCCGGAGTCGATGTCGGCGAGGTAGTCCGTCGGGCTGGGCTCCACCTTGAGGGCGTCGCCGAGGATCTCGACGTAGCGGCTGCGCATCGGGGTCACGTCCGCCGCGGCGTGGAACTCGATCTCGTACAGGAGCTTCGCGCAGTAGCGGCGCACGTAGAAGAGCAGCTGCACCGCGCCCTCGGCGGCGAAGACCTCCGGCTTGGGGAAGCTGAGCATGCTCGAGAGCCAGGCGCGATCGTCGATCAGGTGGTCGAAGAGCATCGCCCACCCCTCCGTGACCGCGTTGTCGCCGAGACGCTTCTCCTCCATCCTCAGGCTCGGGTCGGTGAAGGCGAAGTGCTCGGTATGGCCGGCCTCGTGGAAGAGCGCGTACCAGTCGTCGGGCCCGCCCTGCGGCTGGATCACGAGCATCACCCGGTCGGGGATCTCGATCGGTGCGCAGAACGCGCGCGGGGACTTGTTCGGCCGCTCCTCGATGTCGAGGTGGACGTTGCGCTGCGCGTCGAGGTCGATCCCGAGCCCGGCGAGGGTGCCGCGCAGCGCCGGCAGCATCCGGTCGGCGGGGAAGGCCTCGTCCCAGCCCGTGCCGCGGAAGAAACGGCGCACGTCCCAGCGTTCCGCCTCGGCGAGCCCGACGCCGACGCGCTCGCGGAGGACCCGGTCCATCGAGTCCTCGTAGAGCCGCTCGGTCGAGTCGAGCAGCGCTCGGCACTGGCCAGCGAGGCCCTCGAGGTCGTACCCGAAGCGCTCGCGGTAGAGGTGGAAGTACGTCGGGGCGCCGAGCTCGGGGATCGCGCGCTGGGTCGTCTGCACGGCCTCGAGATAGACGGGGTTCAGGTGCTCCTCCGTGAGGTCGTTCCGCGCCGCCTCGAGCCGCGCCCGCGTGTCGCGGTCGGCCGTGTTCGCGATCGTCGGCGGCAGCATTCGATACCCGACCGGCTCCCCGTCGTGCTGGATCTCGAGCTTCGTCTCGGTCTCGGCGATCGTCTCTGCGTGCTCGCGGGTCAGCTCGCCGAGGAAGCCCTCGCAGCCGAAGCGGAAGAGCTCGAGGTTCTCCCTCCCGGAGACCGCGCCGCCGATCCGCCGAACGGTGTCGAGGTCGGTCAGGTCCGCGTGACGCTCGTAGATCGGGCGCAGCTCGAACTCCGGCTTCAGGCCGGCGTAGTGGAGGTAGTACTCCTCGTCGAGCTCGGCGATGAACCGGTCGGCTCCGGCGCGATAGCCGTCGAGCTCGCGGTCACTCGGGGTTCCGTCGATCACGGCTGCCTAGGATACGCCCCGTGCGCGAGTTCAGGGTCACGACCCAGAAGCGGAGCCAGCTCGTCGACATCACCGAGCTGGTCCGCTCGGCCCTCGGCGAGCTCGGCGGCGCGAGCGCCGCGCTCGTCTACGTCCCGCACACGACCGCCGGGGTCACGATCAACGAGCACGCCGACCCCGCGGTGGCGCGCGACTTCGAGGCCGCGCTCGACCGGATCGTCTCCGAGGAGTGGCCCTGGGAGCACATCGAGGAGGGGGAGGAGAACGCGCCCACCCACATCCGCGCCGCGTTCATGGGCTCCGACGTCGTCATCCCCGTCCGCGACGGGAGGCTGGCGCTCGGCACCTGGCAGGGGATCTTCTTCTGCGAGTTCGACGGCCCCAGGGAGCGCACGGTTCTCGTGACGACGCTCTCGTGATCGAGGTCGAGGGGCTCAGCAAGCGCTTCGGGAAGACCCAGGCGGTCGCCGGTCTCAGCTTCCGCGTCGAGCCCGGCACGATCACGGGCTTTCTGGGCCCGAACGGGGCCGGCAAGTCGACGACGCTTCGCTCGGTGCTCGGCCTGGTGCATCCGGACGCGGGCCGCGCGACGGTGCTCGGCGTCCCCTACCGCGAGCTCGACCGTCCCCTGCACCGCGTCGGCGCCGTGCTCGAGGCGAGCGAGGTCCATCCCGGCCGCTCGGGGCGCAACCACCTGCGCGTGCAGGCGGCCGCAGCCGGGATTCCCGCCTCGCGCGTGAACGAGGTGCTGGAGCTCGTCGAGCTGACGGCCGCCGCGAAGCGGCGTGTCAAGGGCTACTCGCTCGGGATGCGGCAGCGGCTCGGGCTCGCGACCGCACTCCTCGGCGACCCCGAGGTGCTCGTGCTCGACGAGCCTGCGAACGGGCTCGACCCGGCCGGGATCAGGTGGCTGCGCGACTTCCTCCGCTCGCTCGCGGCCGAGGGCCGCACGATCCTCGTCTCGAGCCACGTCCTCTCCGAAGTGGCCCAGACCGCCGATCGCGTCGTGATCATCCATCGCGGCCATCTCGTCACGCAGGCCGCGATCGCGGACGTGCTGGCGGGCGCGAGCGGTGCAACGCGCGTACGCACGCCCGACGCCGAGCGCCTGCGCTCGCTCCTCACCACGGACGGAATCGCCCTCTCGACGACCGACGAGGGCGCGCTCCTCGTGAGCGCGCCGCCCGAGCGTGTCGGCGAGCTCGCCGCGGCCAACGGGATCGTGCTGCACGAGCTGAGCGTCGAGCAGGCCACGCTCGAGGAGGTCTTCCTCGAGCTGACCGGCGGGGAGACGACCGAGTGAGCTCGCTCGTCCGGGCGGAGCTGCTGAAAGTCCGCACCACCAGAGGCTGGTGGGCTTACCTGATCGTAATCGTGCTGCTCGTCGGGCTCGCCGTCGCCGGCGACGTGGGCTCGAACGCGGATGTCCGCGGCCTCCGCGACTTCCAGGTCGACCTGATCGAGGCCGCAGGCTTCGGTGCGGTGCTCGCCCTGATCCTCGGGATCACGATGGTGACGACGGAGTTCCGTCACGGGACGATCACGCCGACGTTCCTCGCCGAGCCGAGGCGGGAACGGGTCCTGGCCTCGAAGGCGCTCGCAGGCACGCTCGTCTTCCTGTTCTTCGCGGTCCTCGCTCTCCTCGTGGTCGCCGCCGTGGCGCTGATCTGGCTGAGCATCACGGGCGACGAGATCCACTTCTTCAACGGCGAGGTCGGCAAGCGCGCGGCGCAGACGCTGCTGGGTGCCGTCCTGTGGGGGCTGCTGGGTGTCGCGATCGGCTCGGTCGTGCAGGGCCAGGTGGCGGCGCTCGTCGGCACGCTCGTCTGGATCTTCGTCGTCGAGAACCTGCTGGTCGGCCTCCTCGGGCTGCTCGACAGCGACGGTGTGGCCACGTACCTCCCCTTCCGGGCGCTCGACGCCGCCGACGGCACCGGCGGGGACAACCTGCTCTCCTACTGGCCGGGCGTCGCGGTCTCGCTCGGCTGGATCGCAGTGCTCGGCGCCGCCGGAGTCTGGCGAACGAGCAGGCGCGACATCACCTGACGTACCCTGCGGCGCATGGCCGCGCCGGTTCGCAAGGACGAGGAGGTCGAGCTCCAGGTCGACTCGCTCGCCTACGGCGGCAACGGGGTCGCACGTCTGAACGGGTTCGTCGTCTTCGTCCGGCGCGGTGTGCCGGGCGACCGGGTCCGCGCCCGGATCACGAAGGTGAAGCGCGGGTTCGCGGAGGCACTCGCCGTCGACGTGCTCGAGCCGTCGCCGCACCGCGTCGACGCCCCCTGCACCCACTATCCCGCCTGCGGGGGCTGCCGGTTCCAGGACCTCGCCTACGAGGTGCAGGTCGCGTCGAAGGACGAGCAGGTGCGCGACGCGCTCAAGCGGATCGGCGGGATCGCGGATGCCCCGGTCGAGCCGATCATCCCGGCGGCGTCGCAGTTCTTCTACCGGAACAAGCTCGAATACTCGTTCACGCAGACACCGTCCGGGCCGGCGCTCGGGTTCCACAAGGCTGGTCGCTGGGACGAGGTGCTCGAAGTCGAGAAGTGCTGGCTGACGACCGACCTCGGCAACGCGATCCGAAACACCGTGCGCGACTGGGCACGCGAGGAGAACCTCGAGGCGTACGACCAGGCAGAGCACACCGGCTATCTCCGCCACCTCGTCTACCGCGAGGGGCGCAACACGGGCCAGGTGCTCGTGGTGCTCGTGACCGCGCCCGGGGAGAAGTTCGAGCGCGACTACCTCGTCGAGGTGCTCCGCCGCTTCCCCGAGGTCAAGTCGATCCACTGGGCGATCAACGACCAGCCGTCGGAGGTGACGAACCTCCCGACGACGCTCCTCTGGGGTGACGACGCGATCGAGGAGGAGCTGCTCGGCCACCGCTTCCGCATCCGCCCGAACGCGTTCCTGCAGACGAACACCGAGATGGCCGAGCAGCTCTACACGCTCGCGATCGAGTACGCCGGGCTGACCGGCAGCGAGACGGTCTACGACCTCTACTGCGGCACGGGCACGATCGGGCTCTCGATGGCGAGCAGCGCGCTCTCCGTCTGGGGCGTCGACATCTCGGAGGAATCGATCGCGTGCGCGCTCGAGAATCTCGAGCTGAACCAGATCGGGAACGCGGCATTCTTCGCCGGCAACGTCGGCCAGGTGCTGGAGGAGCTCGCGGAGCGCGCCGGCCCGCCCGACGTCGTCGTGGTCGACCCGCCGCGCGCCGGGCTCGCGGGCAAGGCGCTGAAGCGGACGGGCGAGCTCGGGGCGCCGAGGCTCGTCTACGTCTCCTGCAACCCGACGACCCTCGCCTCGGACGTGAAGGTGCTGCGCGAGCAGTACGGCTACGAGCTCCTGCGCGCGCGGCCGGTCGACATGTTCCCGCACACGCCGCACGTCGAGACGGTCTCGCTGCTCCAGCGACCGTGAGACACGACGGCGACGGCACGGCACTCGCCGCGTTCGTCGCCGGTGCGGTACTCGCGGGAGGAAATGCCGTTGGCGTACGGGTCAGCAACCGCGAGCTCGACCCGCTCTGGGGCGCCTGCCTGCGCTTCGCGCTCGCTGCGTCTCTGCTCGGCGCGGTGATGGCGGTGCTGCGGCTTCGCCTTCCGCGCGATCGCGCGCTGGTGGGCTCGGTGCTCTACGGCGCGCTGATCTTCGGCGGAGCGTTCAGCTTTGCCTATTACGCGTTCGTCCGGGTCCACGCGGGCCTCGGCCAGACCATCTTCGCGCTCGTTCCACTCGCGACGCTGCTGCTCGCCGTTCTCCAGCGGCAGGAGCGCCTGCGTGCCGCTGCGGTTGCCGGGACCCTGCTTTCGCTCGGCGGCATCGGGGTGATCTCGGGCGTCTCCGGCCGCGAGTCGTTGCCGGTGCTCTCACTGCTGGCAGTGCTGGCCTCAGTGCTCTGCTTCGCGCAGGCGACCGTCCTCGTCCGGCGCTTCCCGCCCGTTCACCCGGTCACGATCAACGCCGTCGGGATGACCGTGGGCGCTGCGATCCTGCTGCTGCTCTCGCTTCTGTTCGGGGAGTCGCTCGTCGTTCCGGAGCACCGCTCGACCTGGCTCGCACTGGCCTACATGGTCGTTCTCGGCTCCGGACCTGTCTTCGTGCTCTACCTCGTCGTCGTGCGGCTCTGGAGCGCGTCGCGTGCCGCGTACTCGTTCGTGCTCATCCCGCTCGTCACCGTCGTGCTCTCCGCCTGGATCGACGACGAGCCGATCGGAGCGGGCCTCGTCGTCGGGGGAGCCATGGTGCTGGCCGGCGTCTACGTCGGCGCGCTGCGGCGCCCGGAGGCCGCTCGTTAGCGCCAGATCGCGCCGAGCCGGCCGGAGTGCTCCGGCGGCACGGGCTTCGCCGTCCCTGCGGCATAGCGCGCCGCCGTCCACGCACCGGCCGCCGCGTCCAGCAGGTCGGCCTCGGGCACACCGGGAACAGCCCCGGGGAGGACGATCCCCGCGGCCGCGAGCAGCTCACGCCGCCGCGCGAGCCCGGCAGCGGTGTGCTTCGACTCGAGCACCGGCTCGCGGGCGAGCTCGCGGAACGAGACTTCAGGGTGCATCTCGATCACGCGCTCGTCGACGTCGGCGAGTGCATGCACCTCCAGCATCTTGCGCGCGAGCGCGAACGCCTGCTGCGAGATGCCCTTGCCGGTGACCGTGCGTGCGATCTCGTTCGCCTCGGCGAACGTGCGCGCCTCGAGCGCGGCGCGCGGCGGGGTGGGGAAGACGCTGCTCGCGCGGCTGCCGCCGACGAACGCCCGGGCGCCTGCGTCCGTCGCGCGAGAGCCGAGGCCGGGCGGGTCGATCGGGATGTCGACAGCGATCACGCGCGCCTGGGACGAGAGCACCTCCGAGAAGCTCGGGTGCGTCGAGACCTGGACGTCGCCGCTCGGGTCGAGCTCGACCGCGACCCAGCCCTTCCGGTAGCCGTCGACGCCGGCGACGAGCACGCTCGCCTCGACCTGCGGACGAGAGACCACGGCGGGCGGCACGACGGCGGCGGCGGGCACGTCCCGGAACCCGAGCTCGACGAGACGCGCGAGCGCGACGTTCATCGCCTCCGGGCTCTCGAGCGGCACGCGTGCGAGCTCGGCGCCGGCCGGGTCCTTGAGGACGATCGCGCCGGACTTCGCACCGGCCGGTGACCGCATGAACTCCAGCGAGAGCTCGAGGCGGGAGTCGTGCAGCGCCTTCCGGACGGGACCGTCGAGGTCGCTCATCGACCGAACGCTAGCGCCGCTCGCGCTTGAGGCGCTCGATCTTGTCCTCGTCGGCGGCGAGCTGCTCCGGGTGGACGACGTGGAGGTAGCTCGAGACCTCGTCCTGCGGGACGATCACGAGGCCGTAGGGGAGGTCGTGTACGAGCACCGGCCCCTCGTCCTCGTCGGCGAGCGTCAGCCGGCACCGGACGCCCGGACCGCCCGGCTCCGGCTCGACGGAGAAGGCGTGAGCGGGGTCGAGCGGCTCCACGGAGGCGTTCAGCGGCGGCCGGTCGCGCGTGAGCAGGACGATCCTGGACGGCGTTCGCTCGATCACGTCGGCGTCGAGGTCGTAGAAGCGCTCGTCGGTGCGGCCGTAGATCCGGGCAGGCGCGCGGCCCCGGCGCCTGAGTGCGGCCCAGAGCAGGTCGGCGTTCGGCAGCAGGAAGCCGAGGCAGATCGCCGGGAGGGCGGGCAGGCCGGTGACGTCGGTGGTCGCGGTCAGGATCAGCGTCGCCCCGAGCAGGACGGTCATCGCGAGCCACGTCCAGACGACGCGGAGCCCGAAGCGGTCGGCCGCGCCGAGGAAGAGCGAGAAGAAGAGGATGTCCGGCGGCCCCAGGTTCGCCGTGTTGTCCTCGCCGGGGACGCGGAACGCGATCGAGACGTTGTCGAAGACGTGCGGCTGCTCTTCGACCACGTAGTCCGTCGGCCCGCGCCAGACGGAGATCGCGTCCACCCACGGGATCACGACGGCGATCAGGGCCGCCCACATCACGTTCTCGAACCAGGAGAGGAACCAGAAGCCGATGCAGACGAGGGCGAACAGCTTCGCCAGGTTGTTGAGCACGTCGAGCTCGGCGAAGTGGGTGACGACCGCGAGCCCGCCGAGCGCGAGCCCGGCCGGCAGCATCGCCGGATGGTCGCGGAGCGGCAGCAGCAGCCAGATCAGCGCGAGCGTGGCCGGGAAGAGGACGGCAGTCAGGAAGATCAGGTCGGGCCAGAGGCTCGCGTCCCAGAGCCGGTCGGCGCCGGCGGTGTAGAGGGCGAGCGCGGCGGTCAGTCCCGCGAGCCCCGCCCAGCGCTCGCGGCTCAATACGGTGGCAGCTCGGAGTACCAGGCCCCGACGGCCTTGAAGGCATTCCAGAAGGCCGTTTTCGCGGGCGCCTCGTCGAGCGCGGTGTCGATGTCGGGGACGACCAGCGCCTCGATCGTGGCCGTGAAGCGCTGCAGCTCGTCAACGGCCGGGTCGAGCTCGTCCGCGAGCGGGAACCCGAGCGCGTTCACGAACGCCACCGTCTCCTCGCCCATGAGCACGAGCAGCTTCGGCTGGACGATGTGGAGCTCGCGCGTCAGCCAGGGCGCGGCCTCCTCGAAGCTCTCGCCGCCGAACTTGAGGCAGTTCGTGCCGTAGACAGCCATCGGGTCGACGTGCAGCCGCTGGAGCGACTTCAGCAGCGCCTGCCCGGCGCGGCCGAAGAACGCCACCCCCTCCTGGATCTCGGACGGCTTCGGGGCGTGCTTGAGCAGGAAGACGTCGGCGAGCGGGTGCCCGGAACCGAGCACGGGGATGTGCGTCTCGTCACCCGCACGGCCGATCTCGTCGCCGAGCTCGTTGATCTCGGAGATGGCCTTCTGCAGGTAACGCTCGTAAATCTCGTCGGTCGATGCGGCAGCCACGGGCGTCTCCTCTCGGTTCGCTCCTAGCGCACCTTCTCCTTGACCTGGGCCACCCACTTGAGGCTCTGGAGGTACGCGAGCGACTTCGGACGGCGCAGCACCTCGGCGCTGCGGAGCGAGAGCATGAACTCCTCCGGCCCGTGGAACTCCCGCATCCGCAGCGCCCCGGTGCCGACCCCCTGGAGCACGTGCGCGTCGGAGCCCGCGCCCGCCGGGAGCCCGTACTTGCGCGCGAAGCGGACGGCCTCGTCGTTGTAGCCCTCGAAGAGGAGGCGGGCGTTGTAGACCTCGAGCACGTCGATCTCGTGCAGGTTCCGGTGCAGCGTCGCCGGGAACGGGATCGCGTGCATGCGGTCGAACGGGTGGGGGAGATAGACGATCCCCTCCTGCTCGCGGATCGCGGCGACGGTCTCGGCGAACGTCATCCCGCGCGGGATCTCCTCTTTCAGGAAGAGGCCGATCACCTCGCCCTGGTCGTCGGTCTTCACCTCCTCGCCCGGGATCACGATCAGCTCTCGCCCGTGCGCCTTCTCGAACGCCTCCCGGGCGCCGCCGAAGACGTTGTGGTCGGTGACCGCGATCGCGCCGAGGCCCTCCGCCTCGGCGTGGTCGAGCAACTCATCGACCTCGATCGAGCAGTCGTGGGACCAGGAGGTGTGCATGTGCAGGTCGGCGAGGATCCAGGGCCGATCCTCGAGCGGAGCGGCGCCGCGCCGGCGCGGGCGCTTGCGGCCGCCGAGCCCGCCGTAGATCGACTCCAGCTCGCGCGCGACGACGGCGAAGCTCTGGGCCTCGGCGGCGGCCCGCGCCTCGCGGCCCTTCCGCTCGCGCACCTCCTCGTTCTCGGCGAGGCGCTGGAGCGCCGCGGCGGCGAGCTCCGGCTGGTCGAGCACCCCGGGCGGGGCGGCGAGAGTCGCACCCGCAGCCGCGGCCTCGAGGCGGAGCCGGGCCGAGCCCGTCGGGGCGGGAACGACGATCGAGGCCTCGGCCAGCACGGCCGCCCGTGCCTCCGGCGTGCGGCCGGAACGGACGCGCACCCGGTCTCGCAGCGCCATGGGGATCCCCGGCCGCGTCGAGAGCGGCTTCGTCCGCAAGAGAACCGCCTCCCACCCCGGCAGCTCCTTCAGCGAGCGGAGCGCGGCGCGTGCGACCGGCAGCGAGCCACCGCCTTTGGAGGCGCTGTGGAGCTCGATCACGACGAGCTGCCGCTTCCGGCCGGGCACGAAGAGCTCGGTGTCCACGCCGGGCGAGAGGACCCGGTAGTCGCCCGGAAAGCGCTCCGCGGCAGCGGCCGCGGTGGTGTCGGAGGATGCGATCAGCGCGTCGATCCGGGCGAGCAGCTTCTCCCGCAGGGCCCGGCGCGGGGGATAGCCCAACCGGTCGGGGGAGAAGAAGCTCGCCACCGCCAATGTCTCGGAGTCGCGGAGGGCGAGGTACGAGATGCTCGGGAGCCCCGGCTCGAAGCCGTGGACGACGTCGAACTGCCCCTGCTGCAGCGCGAGCCGGAGGTTCGCGCGGACGCCGACGGGGACGCCGAGGCTCGACCGGCGCGACACAGGCACGGCGGTCCCGATCGCGATCGTGTCCGCGTGGTCGCCGCGCGCGAGGGCGCGGCGGCCGGCGGCGAGGTCGGCGGGGCGGCCCGACGGAGCGATGACGGTGACGTCGTGGCCGAGTGCGCGCAGCTCCTTCGCGATCCCGGCGACGTGCTGGTTGACGTCGTGCGGAAGCGACCACGCGAACGGGGTCACCAGGCAGATCTTCACGCCACCGAGTGTAGAGTCGAAATCGTGGCCGCGGTCACGATCAAGGTGCGAGAGAACGGCCCGTACCGGATCACCGGGCCGTTCGAGCTGGTCGACGCGGACGGGCGCGCGTACGAGCTGCCGCCGGGTGAGACGGTCGCGCTCTGCCGGTGCGGGCTCTCGGCGACGAAGCCGTTCTGCGACAAGACGCACCGCGTCCGAGGCTTCGACGCGGCCGAGCGGGCGGCGCGATGAAGATCCGGGCCGCTGTGCTGGAGGAGTTCGGGGCGCCGCTCGAGGTGCAGGAGGTCGAGCTGGCCGAGCCGAAGGCGGGCGAGGTCCTCGTCCGCCTCGTCGCCTGCGGCGTCTGCCACACCGACCTCTACACCGCCTCCGGCGCGGACCCCTCCGGCTACGCGCCGGCCGTGCTCGGGCACGAGGGCGCCGGCGTCGTCGAGCGCGTCGGCGAGGGCGTCGCCTCGGTCGCGCCCGGCGACCACGTCGTCACGCTCTTCTCGCCCCAGTGCCGCGAGTGCGTCCACTGCCGCTCCACGCGCACGAACCTCTGCATGGCGATCCGCGAGGAACAGGGGAAGGGCCATCTGCCCGACGGGACCGTCCGCCTCTCGCGCGGCGGCGAGCCGATCCGGCACTTCATGGGCACGTCGACCTTCGCCGAGTACACGGTGATGCCGGAGATCGCGCTCGCGAAGGTGAGCCCGGAGGCGCCGCTCGACGGCGCTGCGCTCTTCGCGTGCGGGCTCTCGACGGGGCTCGGCGCCGCGATGAAGACGGCCGCGGTCGAGCCCGGATCCACCTGCGTGGTGTTCGGAGCGGGCATGGTCGGTCTCGGTGCGGTCGCCGGCTGCCGGCTCCAGGGCGCGGAGCGGATCGTCTGCGTCGACCTCTCCGATGACCGACTGGAGCTCGCCAGAGGCCAGGGCGCGACCGAGACGATGATCGGCGGGCCGGACACCGTCGAGCGGATCCTCGAGACGACCGGCGGCTTCGGTGCCGACTACACCTTCGAGGCGACCGGCAACGTCGCGGTGATGCGGCAGGCGGTCGAGTCGGCGCGGATGGGCTGGGGGCTGTGCACGGTCGCGGGCGTCGCCGGCAAGGGCGAGACGCTCGACATCGTCCCGCGCTACCTGATCACCGGGCGCCGCGTCGCCGGCTCGTCGTTCGGCGGGATCAAGGGCCGCGACGAGGTGCCGCAGCTGATCGACCGGTGGCTCGCCGGCGAGCTCGACGTCGACCCGTTCCTCTCGCACACGCTCACGCTCGACGAGGTCAACCGCGGCTTCGAGCTGATGGAGGCGCAGGACGGGATCCGCAGCATGATCCGGTTCGACTAGCGCGCCTAGCGTCAATTGCGCCGGGTTATAGTGACCCGCAGGCTGAGCAAGAGGCTCGTCGAGCGCAGTCGGGGTCGCTGGGAGGTAGGGGTGGTGGGCAGTAGGCCCGACGACCGTGGTGTTGTGGCGACATCGTCGATGTCGGAGCGCGTGACGGCGCTGATGCCGCAGCTGGAGGAGGAGCTTGCCCGCCTCGTCGCGATTCCGTCCGTGTCGGCGGCCGGCTTTCCCGAGCCTCGGCAGCCGCTCCTCGACGCCTACGACCTGATCGTCGGACTGCTGCGCGACGCCGGGGTCGACGTGCGCGAGCCGCTCGAGCTCCCGGATACGGCGCCCGTGATCATGGGCGAGATCCCGGCACCTGACGGCGCACCGACAGTGCTCCTCTACGGGCACTACGACGTCGTTCCGGCCGGCGACGAGTCGAAGTGGGACTCGCCGCCCTTCGAGGCGACCGAGCGCGGCGGTGCTGTCTACGGCCGCGGCGCGGCCGATTCGAAGTCGAACATCCTCATGCACATCGGCGCGCTGCGCGCCTGGGAGGGCCGGCCGCCGGTCGGGATCCGGATCGTGATCGAGGGGCAGGAGGAGATCGGGAGCCCGCTCGCGACCTTCCCGCCGACCCGGCCCGAGCTGTTCGCCGCCGACGCGATGGTGATCGGCGACATGGGCAGCCTCCGTCCCGGGGTCCCGACGCTCACGGTGGCGCTCCGCGGGATGGCCGGCGTCATCGTCGAGGTGCAGACTCTGGCGGGCCCGAAGCACAGCGGCCAGTTCGGCGGCGCTGCCCCGGACGCGTTGCTCGTGCTCCTGCATGCGCTCGCGTCGCTGCACGACGAGAACGGCGACGTCGCCGTGCCGGGGCTGCGCCGCGAGGAGTGGAGCGGCGCGTCCTACAGCGACGACGAGTTCCGGGAGCTCGCCGAGATCGAACGCGGCCTGCCGTTCCTCGGCACAGGCGGGCTCGGCGAGCGGCTCTGGTCCGGCCCTGCGATCACGATCTCGGGCCTCGATGCGCAGCCGGTCGCGGCGGCCCTGAACGCGGTCGTGCCGCGCGCACGCGCGAAGCTCAACGTCCGCCTCCACCCCGAGCAGGATCCCGGGGAGGCACAGGCGCTTGTGATCCGCCACCTCGAAGGGCTCCGGCCGTTCGGAGTCGCGCCTCGAGGTCGCGCCGGCCGAGACGGGCAAGGGCTTCGCGGCGTCGACCACCGGCCCCGCGTACGAGGCTGCGCGCGCCGCGCTCGCGTCCGCCTGGGGAGCGGAGTCGGTCTTCGTGGCGACCGGCGGCTCGATCCCGCTCGTGAACGCTCTGCAGGCGGCCGCGCCGGAGGCCGAGATCCTGCTCCTCGGCACGACCGACGGCTTCGCGAACATCCACGCGCCGAACGAGCGCGTGCTCGTCGACGAGTTCGAGAAGGCGGTGCTCGCCGAGGCGGAGTTCTTCCGCGAGTACGCCGCCCGGGCCGGGGTCGGCTCCTGAGCGCTCCCGCCGCGAAGCGGACGTTCAGCGACCGGATGCTCGACCGAATCGAGTCGGTCGGGAACAAGGTGCCGCACCCGGCGATCATCTTCGCCGGCCTCTGCGTCTTCGTGATCGTCCTCTCGGCCGTCCTGGCGCTGTTCGACGTCAGCGTCACGTACGAGGTGGCCGAGGCCCCGCCCTTGTCGGTGGAGGAGACCGAGCTCGGCGGCTCCCAGCAGCCGGAGGTAGTCGTTCCGCCGGACTCGTACGAGGACGCCGAGGTCGAGATCCACGAGGAGACGACCGCGATCGAGAGCCTCCTGTCCGTCGACGGGATCCGCTTCATCTTCACGTCGTTCGTGCAGAACTTCGCCAACTTCAGCGTCGTCGCGGTGATCTTCGTCGCCATGATCGGCGTCGGCGTGGCCGAGAAGGCCGGGCTGATGGCGGCGCTGATCCGCAAGCTCGTCAAGGTCGCGCCGGCGCGCGCGATCGCCTTCATCATCGTCCTGCTCGGCGTCCTCTCGAGCGTCGCCAGCGATGCGGGCTATCTGATCCTGATCCCCCTCGGGGCGGCTGCGTTCGCCAGCCTCGGGCGGCACCCGCTCGCCGGGCTGGCGGCGGCCTATGCGGGCGTCGAGCGCCGTCTTCGCGGTGAACATCCTGATCACGCCGATAGACAGCTTGCTGACCGAGATCACCAACGAGGCGATCGGGCTCGTCCCGGGCGGCGAGCCGTTGAGCATCACGGCGAACCTGTACTTCTCGATCGTCTCGACGGTCGTGATCGCGCTCGTCGTCACGTTCGTGACCGAGCGGATGATCGAGCCGCGGCTCGGCACCTACGTGCCCGAGTCGGGCGGACGCGGTGCCGTCGAGCAGTCCGACGCACCCGATGCACCAGATGGCGGTATCGAGCTCGGCGACGAGCCGCGAGGGCTGCGGTTCTCGCTGTACGGCGTCCTCGTCTCGATCCTGGTCGTCGCGCTCCTGACGGTGATCCCGGGCGCGCCGCTCCGACACCCGGAGACGGACGCGGTCATCGGCGACTCCCCGTTCATGGACAGCCTGATCTTCATCATCACCGTGATCTTCCTCGTCGCCGGCGTCTGCTACGGGCTCGGCGCGAAGACGATGAAGAGCAGCGTCGACGTCATCAACGCGATCACGGAGACCTTCGCATCGCTTGCCGGGCTGATCTTCATGCTGCTGCTGATCAGCCAGTTCATCGCGTACTTCAACTTCAGCAACATGCCCACCGTGCTGGCGGTGGAGATGGCCGACCTGCTCGAGCGTGCCGACATCGGAGCGATCTGGCTGTTGATCCTCTTCATCCTCGTGATCGCGGTGCTCGACATCGTCATCCCCGGCGTCGTCCCGAAGTGGGCGATCTTCGCCCCGATCTTCATTCCCCTGTTCCTCCGGCTCGACGTGGCGCCGCAGACGGTGCTGGCCGCCTACCGGGTGGCGCGACTCGCCCATGAACGTGATCACGCCGTTGATGGTCTACCTGCCGTTCATCGTCGTCGTCGCGCAGCGGTACAAGAAGGACGCCGGCCTCGGGACGGTGATCTCGCTGATGCTGCCGTACACGCTGGTGACCCTCGTCTTCTGGACGCTCTTCTTCGTCGTCTGGTACCTGGTCGGGATCCCGTTCGGGCCGGGGTACCCGGTCCACGTCTGACGTGGTGACGGGGGACATGCACGACCCAGGCGATCCGCCCTACGTCTCCACGGGCGAGCTTCCCCCCGCAGAGCTCGCCCGCACGCTGGTGGCCGAGGCCCACGAGCGCTACCGGTCGATCGCCGACGGAGCAGTCTCCGACGTGTACCCGGCGCTCGCACGCGTGCCGGCCGACCTGTTCGGCATCTGCGTGGCCTCGACGGGCGGCGACGTCTTCTCGGTCGGGGACGCGGAGGTCGAGTTCACGATCATGAGCGTCGCGAAGCCGTTCGTCTTCGCGCTCGTCTGTGAGAGCCTGGGGCCCGACGAGGCCCGCCGGCTCCTCGGCGCCAACAGCACGGGCCTGGCGTTCAACTCGCTGGCCGCAATCGAGCAGAGCGCAGACGGACGCACGAACCCGATGGTGAACCCCGGGGCGATCGCGGCGACGAGTCTCGCGCCGGGCTCGGACGCCGACGCGAAGTGGCACTTCATCCGCGACGGCATCTCCCGATTCGCCGGCCGTGAGCTCGCCCTCGACGAGGAGACGTACCGATCGGCGTCCGAGACCAACTCACGCAACCAGAGCATCGCCCGCCTGCTCCAGAGCTACGGCCGGATCCACTCCGACCCGTCCGAGGCGACCGACGTCTACACGCGGCAGTCCTGCCTGAACGTCACCGCCATGGACCTGGCGGTGATGGGAGCCACACTCGCCGGCGGCGGCGTCAACCCGCTCACGGGCGAGCGGGTGGTCGACCCGATCACCTGCCGCTACACGCTCGCGGTGATGGCGACCGCCGGGCTCTACGAGACGTCGGGCGACTGGCTGTACGACGTCGGGTTGCCCGGCAAGAGCGGCATCGGCGGCGGGATCATCACCGTCGCCCCCGGCAAGGGCGGGCTGGGCACCTTCGCGCCGCGCCTGGACTCGGCCGGCAACAGCGTCCGCGGGCAGCTCGCGGCCAGATTCGTCTCGAGGCGGCTGGGCCTCGACGTGTTTCTGTCGGAGCCCGGGGCTCGACCTTCGAGCTGATGGAGTCGCCTGACGCGCCCCGCGCTCGACTGCGCTAGCGTCGCGGCGACGTCTCGCGAGAGGAGGAACCATGTGCCTGCCAGGCACCATCGAGACGGTTCGTGCGCGCGTCGAGGAGGAGGGCCTGCCGAAGCTCGACCGCAGGACGGCGCTGCTCGGCGCCGCCGGCGCTGCGGTCGCGGCGGCGCTGCCCGGCCGAGCCTTCGGCTCGAAGTTGCCGACGAACCGCCTGCAGGATCTGACCCACGAGTTCCGGGAGGGCTTTCCGGGCTTCCTGGGCGCCCCGGCCGTGCTCGACCGCCAGGTAACGGTGACGATCCCGGCGAACGGGTTCTACGGGCAGACGTGGACGTTCTGGGAGCACTCGTGCACCCACCTGGACGTCCCGGCGCACTTCATCAGTGGAGGGCGCTTCTCGCCGGAGATCTCGCTCGACGAGCTCGTGCGCCCGCTCGTCGTGGTCGACATCTCCGCGCGTGCGGCCGCGAACGCGGACGCGGAGGTCCTCGTCTCCGACTTCGCCGCCTTCGAGCGCGGCAACGGGCGGATTCCGCGCGGCGCCGTGGTGGCGATGAACTCCGGCTGGGCCGCACGCTCGGGGAGCGTCGCGGCATACCGCAACGTGGGTGCGGACGGGCTGCAGCACTTCCCGGGGTTCTCGAAGGCAGCGGTCGAGTGGCTCGTGGCGGAGCGGGACATCGCCGGCATCGGCGTCGACACGCTCAGCCTCGACCCGGGCCGGTCGCAGACCTTCGAGGCCCACGTCGCGGTTCTGGGCGCCAATCGGTACGGGATCGAGAACCTGGCCCACCTCGACCGGGTGCCGGAGCGCGGCGCCACCGTCGTCGTCGGGCTGATCCCCTGGGAGCAGGGCTCGGGCGGCCCGGCTCGCGTCTTCGCCCGCTGGTGAGTGCTCGTCGGGCGCCGGCTCAGGCCGGCGCCCGACGGCGTCAGAGCGAGAGCAGCAGCTCATGCTGGCGGTGCGCCAGCGTGCCGCCGAGCGAGGCGATCGCCGCGTTGAACACGTCCCCCTCCGGCCCGTTGAGCCACGTCAACGCCGTCGTCGCCGACGGGAGCGACTGCAGCAGCCCGCGCGCGGCTGCCTCGTCGGCCGCGACGCCCTGTAGCAGCGAGGCTCGCTCGCCGCTCGGGCGGTAGAGGACGGCGCCGCGCTCGCTCTCGCGCCCCTCGACGCCCGTGGAGTTGGCGACCGACTGGTCGGCGCGCTGCCACGGCTCGCGCCACGTGCGACCGGCCCGGATCCGCGCGTGTGCCTGCTCGGCCGGCACGGGCTCAGCCTCGTGCTCCTCGCCCGCGAAGCCCTCGAGCGTCCAAACCTCGAGCCCGCGGACCCGCTCGAAGCCGAGCTTCTCGTAGAGCCGGATCGCCGGCTCGTTCTGGACGAGCACCTCGAGCCAGATCTCGCGGAGGCCGCGTGAGCGCGCCTCCTCGATCGCGCCGAGCATGAGCGCCTCGCCGACTCCCGTTCCCCGATGCGGCACCGCGACGCCGATCCCGGCGATCCAGCCGCTGTCGCCGCGGATCGCGAGCTTGCAGATCCCGGCCGGCTCCCCGTCGACGACGGCGACGCGCGAGGCGTCGAGGTCGTCGTCCCACGCCTCGACCATGAACCGGAACGCCGCCTCGTCGACGTTGAAGGGGGTGAAGTAGCCCTCGTAGCCGGCGTTGAAGATCTCCGCCAGCTCGGCGTGCGACCTGGCGGAGGCGGGCTCGAGCGCGACGGAGGCCATCGCGCCCGAGCCTCCCGGCGGACGCCGGGGCGTCACCAGGTCGTGGGCTTGCTCGGCGTGCTCACCCACACGTCGAAGAACGTCGTCAGGTCCTGGCCGGAAACCTCCTCGAACACCGCTTCGAAGTCGCCGGTGGTGGCGGTCGAGTCGTCGTAGCGCGTGAGCCATTCCTGGCTGGCCGCGAAGAACGTCTCGTCGCCGACCTTGACCCGGAGGGCGTGCAGCGTCGCCGCTCCCCGGTCGTAGACCGCGCCCAGGAAGAGGCCCAACGGGCCTGGGTCCGCGATTGCCAGGTCCCAGAACGGGTCGTCAGCCGGTGTCTCCATGACGGTGTCGAAGCTCGCCTGGGCCGAGTCGCCGCCCCGCTCTTCGCTCCACAACCACTCGACGTAGGTGGCCCAGCCCTCGTTGAGCCAGATGTCCGCCCACCGCCCCGGGCTCACGGCGTTGCCGAACCACTGGTGCGCGAGCTCGTGGGCGACGGTGCCCTCCCGTGCCACGCGCGAATACACGGGCCGGGTCTGCGTCTCGAGCGCGTAGCCGACGGTGTCGTCATCGACGATCGCGCCGGCGGAGTTGAAGGGGTACGGCACGAAGGTCTCCTCGAGGAAGGCGATCATCTCCGCCTGCAGCCCGAGGCTCGCCTCCGTGATGGCCGCGTTGGTGGGCGTGAGGTTGTCGTCGACCGCGTCGATGATCGGCAGCCCGCCTGTCGTCTCGGAGAAGCGCAGCTCGTAGTCACCGACCGAGGCGGTGCTGAGATAGCTGGCCTGCGGGTCGGGCGCGTCCCAGAACCAGGTCGTCCACCCGCCCTCGGTGACGGGGTCCTGTGCGGGCAGCCCGTTGGCGACCGCGACCTTGCCCTCGGGCACCGTGATCTCGAAGCCGTAGGTCGCCTTGTCGGTCTGGTGGTCGCTGACCGGGTACCAGGTCATCGAGCCCTCGGGCTCGTTCACCACCATGGCGCCGTCCCGCATCGTCACCCAGCCGTAGAGGGCGCCCTCGATGTCCTCCGGCCGGGTTGTCGCACCGCCGTAGGTGATGGCGACGCGCGCCGTCTGCCCCTGCTTGAGCTTGGGGCGGGGCTGGATCGTGAGCTCCCAGATGCGGGCCGCATCGTCCTGCACCTGCCAGTAGGCCGCGCCCTCGACCTCGGCCTCGGCACCGGGCGGCGCCACCTCGCTGGCCTGCTTCCCGTTGACGGTGATCGCCTGCACGTCGAGGCCACGCAAGTCGAGGTTGAATCGGTCCAGGTCCTGCGTGGCCACCAGGTCGATCGTCGCCACCCCGCTCAGCTGGCCGACGAGCGGCGCCGGGGCGGGCGCCGGCGGCGTGTAGGTGAGGTCGAGGTCGTAGTGCTGGACGTCGTACCCACCGTTGCCGGCAAACGGGAAGTAGGGGTCGCCCGCACCAGGGGCACCGGCCGTGTACCTCGCCCCCAGGGGATCGCTCTGGGCGGCCGACGGACCGGCCGACAGGGCGAGCGCCGCCGTGCCCACCAGCGCTGCTGCCAACGTTCCGGACACCTGCCTGCGAACACGCATGACGATCTCCTCTCCCTCGCGTCTCACCGCGAACCAGACCGACGCCTTGCTGGAGTTTCGGCGCCCGCCGTCGCGGATCCTTGCAAGAAACCGCTTCCTGCTGCAGAGCTTCCCTTGAGGTCAGTCCACGCCGTGAGAGCCTCTCAGATGCAGCGGCTCGCCCGGGTAGGCGCGCTCGTAGCGGACATTCGGGTTGCGCGGCCGGCGCGAGGACGGCGCCACGACGCGCGAAGCGCCGTCCTCGTAGAGGCCCCGGTGATGGCTCAGGTGGTGGCGGTCGCCTTCGCCTGCTTGCGCGCGTTCTGCGCGATGAACTTCTCCGTCGCCTCGTACGCCTCGTCGTCGACGATCTGCACGGGCGGCGACTTCATCAGGTAGCTCGACGGGCCCTCGAGGGCGCCGGCGACGCCGTTGTCGAGCGCGAGCTTGGCGAGCCGGACTGCGTCGATGACGATGCCGGCCGAGTTCGGCGAGTCCCAGACCTCGAGCTTGAGCTCGATGTTCAGCGGCACGCCGCCGAAGGAGGAGCCCTCCATCCGGATGAACGCCCACTTGCGGTCGGTCAGCCACGGCACGTAGTCGGACGGGCCGACGTGCACGTTGCCCTCGCCCATGTCGTAGTCGAGCATCGACGTGACCGCGTTCGTCTTCGAGATCTTCTTCGACTCGAGGCGGTCGCGCTCGAGCATGTTCAGGAAGTCGGAGTTGCCGCCGACGTTCAGCTGCATCGTCCGGTCGAGATGGACGCCGCGCTCGCGGAAGAGGCTCGTGAGCACGCGGTGCGTGATCGTGGCGCCGACCTGCGACTTGATGTCGTCGCCGATGATCGGCAGGCCCTTCTCCTCGAACCGCTTCTGCCAGTAGCGCTCGCGGGCGATGAAGACGGGCATGCAGTTGACGAGGGCGACCCCGGCTTCGAGGCACTGCTCCGCGTACCACTTGGCCGCAGCCTCCGAGCCGACCGGCAGATAGCTGACGACGACGTCGGTCTGCGTCTCGCGCAGGATCCCGACGATGTCGTCGGTCTCGCCCGGCGCCTTGGTCACGACCTCGGAGATGTACTTGCCGATCCCGTCGTGGGTCATGCCGCGGTTGACGGTGATCCCCGTCTTCGGCACGTCGGCGAACTTGATCGTGTCGTTCGGATGGGCCCAGATCGCGTCGGCGAGATCCTTGCCGACCTTGTCGGCGGTGACGTCGAAGGCGGCCGTGAACTCGATGTCCGAGATGTGGTACCCGCCGAGGTTGACGTGCATCAGGCCCGGAACGAACTGGTCGTCCGGCGCGTCCTTGTAGTACTGCACGCCCTGGAGCAGCGAGTTGGCGCAGTTGCCGACGCCGACGATCGCGACGCGGACCTTGTCCTTGCCGCGCGCCTTGCCGTTGGCCGAGCCGTTGCTCGACCCGTTGGTGGAGGCCATGGTGTCCTTTCGATTGGAAGCGAAGGGGACCTCGAGCGCCTCGCTGAGCGTCAGGAGGACGAGGTCGTTGACGTTGAGGCTGCGCCTGCGCGCAACCGCCTTCAGCTCACGGCGGAGCTCGGGCGGCATGCGGAGCACGACGGCGCCCGCCGCGCCGGGGATCGCCTTCCGGCGGCGGCCGCTGGGGGAGAAGGCGACGCCGAACCGGTCCGCGAGGAGCGCGACGGCGACGTCGTTCAGGTTCGACTCGCGGCGCGCGACCTCGCGGACGAGGGCGCGCTTGAGCGAGCCGGGCATGCGGACGAGCACGCTCGTCCGCTCGGTGTGGGAAGTGCTAGCAGCCAAACTGCTAGCACTCTACCGCAAGGTCAGGCGGACCGTGTGCGCAACTCGCGGCGGACGTGCAGGATCCGCTGCAGCACCGTGATCCAGGCGGTCAGCGCGAGCAGGCCGATCGCCCACGGGAGCACGCCCCAGGGCGCCAGCGCGAGCCCGATCGAGATCACGGCGACTCGCTCGGCGCGCGAGCCGATGCCGACATCGCCCTTGACCCCGAGCCCCTCCGCCTTGGCGCGCGCGTAGGGGACGAGGAAGGAGCCGCCGATCGCCGCGACGGCGAGCGCGAGCGCCAGTTCCTTGCCGTCGCGCATGAAGACGAGCGCGATCGCGCCGAGCATCAACCCCTCACCGACTCGGTCGAGGGTCGAGTCGAGGAAGCCGCCGAACGGGGTCTGCTTGCCACCCGCGCGGGCGAGCGCGCCGTCGAGGATGTCGAGGATCGAGCCGACGACGAAGGCCAGGCCGCCGAAGAAGTAGAACCAGTCGCTCCGGTACTCGAAGTAGACGAGCACCGCTCCGACCGCACAGAGCGTCACGCCGGCCGCGGTCAGCATGTTCGGCGTCACCCGGGTCCGGGCGAGACCGGTCATCGAGCGCGACGCGATCCCGCGGGCGCCCGAGGTGTACGCCTCTTTCAGGCTCATGCGGGGCGGGCCCGGAGGGACCGCCAGGGGCGATACACGATCGCCGCGGCGATCCCGGCCACGAGCACGCCCGCCGCGACGTCGAGCCAGAAGTGGTTGCCCGTGGCCATCACCGCAAACCAGACCCACGGCGCCCAGGCGAGCCAGAGCGCCTTCGCCCACCAGCGCCGGACGACCGTGGCCATCACGACGCTGACGATCAGCGCGTCGAGCGCGTGCAGGCTCGGCATCGCCGCGTACGGGTTCGACGCGAAGGCGACGAAGGTGGAGGAGTGGTTCACGGTCGAGTGGGCCGCCAGCGTGTCGACGAAGCCGGCCTCGGGGAACATCCGCGGCGGCGCCGTCGGCAGCAGCACGTAGCCGAGGAGCCCGATCAGGTTGCCGACGATCAGCATGTTGCGGAAGCCGTAGAACCGCTCGTGCGCACGGAAGTAGACCCACGTCAGCGCGACACCGACGACCGCGAACTGGGAGAGCCAGTAGGTGATCGAGGTCGCCTGGATCAGCAGCGTCGACTGCTCGACCGCGTGCTGCATCGTCAGCTCCATCATCGAGCCGAGGCTGCGTTGGAAGTCGATGATCCACTCGCCGTTGGCGAACGCTGTCGAGACCCCACCCCGGTCGGCGACGCCGCGTGCGAGCTGGTAGGCGAAGTAGAAGCCGATCCAGAACGCGAACTGGAGCGCGAGGTGCGTGCCGCCTCGCGGCAGCCTGCGAGCGACGGTTGCGGTGCTGGCGGCCATCCGACGTTCGATTGTACCCCTGGCCCGGTCGGCCCCCGCCCTCGGAAGGCATCCGGAACGGGCGGAATCTCGTAGTACCGGGTCGAGTCGTCGAACGTGAGGAGGGCAACGTGAGGAGCATCGTTCCGCTCGCAGCGCTCGCAGCAGCCGCACTGGTCGTCACCGTCGCCGCGCACGCGGGGACGGACGCCGGGTCGGCGCTACCGCAGCGCGTCGCCGTCGGCATGACGGAGTTCAAGTTCGCGGTCACGCCGAAGACGGTGAGGAAGAACGCGCTGATCACGTTCGCACTGACCAACAGGGGCGCGATCGGGCACGACTTCAGGGTCGGCGGCAAGAAGAGCGCGGTCATCGGCGCGGGTACGAAGGGAACGCTCAAGGTCACCTTCAAGAAGGCCGGCCGCTATCCGTATCTCTGCACGCTTCCGAGTCACGCCGCGGCCGGGATGAAGGGCGTCCTCGTCGTGAAGTGACCCTCCCGAATCTCGGACTTGAGTCCAGCGGGCTGGAGGCGTAGGCTCAGTCCTGCGCCGCCCGCCGCCGCTGGCGCCTCGGCGACGCACGTCTTCCGTCGTCGTCGGGGAAGGGGAGAGATGGCAACACCGGTGAAGTTGACGGTGAACGGCAAGCGCCACACCGTCCAGTCCGCGCCGGACACGAAGCTGCTCACGGTCCTGCGCGAGGAGCTCGGCCTGCAGGGGCCGCGCTTCGGCTGCGGGCTCTCGCAGTGCGGTGCCTGCACGGTGCACGTCGAAGGCGAGGCCGTACGCTCGTGCATCGTCCCCGCGTCGGCGATGGCCGGCAAGAAGGTGACGACGCTCGAGGGCCTCGGGGACAAACATCCCGTCATCGAGGCGTTCATCGCGGAGCGGGCCGCCCAGTGCGGTTACTGCATCAACGGCATGGTGATGCAGTCCGTCGTCTTCCTGAAGAAGACGCCGCGCCCGACCGAGGCGCAGATCAAGAAGGCGCTCAACGCCAACATCTGCCGCTGCGGGACGCACTACGCAATCCTCAAGGCCGTCAAGCGCGCTGCGCAGACGGCGGCATAGGGAGAGGGGGAGAGATGACAAGCATGATCGAGAAGCCCCACTCCCGGAAGGACTTCCTGAAGGGAAGCGGCGCGCTGATCGTGGCGTTCAGCGTTCCGCTCGGCGCCGGCGCCACGAGGGCCCGTGCCGCGACCGCTGCGATCGGCCCCGCCCTGATCGACGCGACCCAGATCGACTCCTGGGTCGTCGTCGGCGCGGACGGCCGCGTCCGGATCCAGGTCGGCAAGGTCGAGTTGGGGACGGGCCTGAAGACGGCGCACATCCAGATCGCCGCCGACGAGCTCGACGTGCCGCTGGCGTCGATCGACGTGCTCGAGTCCGACACGTGGTTCACGCCGGATCAGGGCACGACGTCCGGGAGCCAGTCGATCAAGTCCAACTACCCGGCGGGTCTCCGTCAGGCCTGCGCCGAGGCGCGCAGGGCCCTGATCGACCTGGCCGCGAAGAAGCTCGGCGTGCCCGCGGCGTCGCTGACGACGCAGAACGGCGCCGTCGTCTCGACGGCCGACTCGACGAAGCGGGCGACATACGGCGAGCTGATCGGCGGCCAGCGGTTCAACATCCGCATCACCGGCCGCGTGCCGATGAAGAAGCCGGCCGAGTTCAAGGTGATCGGCAGGCCGATCAGGCACGTCGACATCGAGGCCAAGGTCCGCTCGAAGCTCGAGTACATCCACAACGTCAAGGTGCCGGGCATGCTCCACGGCCGGGTCGTGCGCCCGCCGGGGATCAACGCGAAGCTGGTCAGCGTCAACGGCTTCCCGAAGCGGATCCCGGATCTCGTCAAGGTCGTCGTCGAGAAGGACTTCGTCGGCGTCGTCTGCAAGACCGAGGCCGGCGCGATCAAGGCCGCCGAGACGATCAAGGTGACGTGGGACGACCCGGGCGGCGCGCCGAAGGACCACGACGAGCTCTACGCCCGCATGCGGACGTGGCCGGCGCAGGCGCGCCTGCTCGCGAACGACGGCGACGTCGACAAGGCGTTGAGGGAGGCCAAGACGGTCCTCGAGGCGACCTACTACTACCCGTACCAGCTGCACGGGTCGATGGGCCCCTCCTGCGCGATCGCGGACGTCAAGAAGGACGAGGCGACGGTCTGGTCGCCGACCCAGGGCGTCTACCCGCTCCGCCAGGCGGCGGCGCGCATGCTCGGGCTGACGAACCAGCAGGTCCACGTGATCTACAAGGAGGGCTCGGGCTGCTACGGGCTGAACGGCGCGGACACGGCGTCGCTCGACGCGGCGCTGATGTCGAAGGCCGTCGGAGCTCCCGTCCGAGTCCAGTGGACGCGCAGCGACGAACACGTGTGGGAGCACTTCGGGACGCCGATGATCATGAAGATCCGCGGCGGCCTCGACGCCTCCGGAAACCTGATCGCCTGGGATTTCGAGAACATCCAGGCCTCCCGGGGCGGTCGGCCCGGCAACGTCGGTGCGGCGAACCTGCCCACCGGCCACCTGATCGGCCAGGGGATCGCCCCGCGGCGCGCGCAGGCGCCGACGTTCCCGCCGCTCGGGGCGGACACGTCGAACACCGAGGCGGGCTACCTGAAGGACGAGGAAGGGCTGGTGCCGAACGCGCGGGTGATCGCCAAGACGGTCGACTCGCCGTTCTTCACCGGGCCGCTTCGCTCGCCGGCGCGGATCCAGAACTCGTTCGCGAACGAGAGCTTCATCGACGAGCTCGCGCACGCGGCGAAGGTGGATCCCGTCGAGTTCCGCCTCCGCTACATCGGCGACGAGCGGCTCGCGCACTGCGTCCGCGTCGCCGCCAAGGCAGCGGGCTGGCAGGCCCGCGTCGGGCCGAAGCAGGCGTCCAAGGGCGACATCGCCACCGGGCGCGGGATGTCCGCGATGCAGTACGAGGGCATCGACGGCTACGCGGCCACCGTCGCCGAGGTCGAGGTGAACAAGAAGACCGGCAAGGTGAAGGTGACCCGGATCGTCTGCTCGCACGACGTCGGGATCATCATCAACCCGGCCGGGATCAAGGCGCAGATCGAGGGCAACATCGTCCACGGCGTCTCCCGGGCACTCAAGGAGGAGGTCCTCCTCGACGGGAAGGCCGCCACGAGCCGCGACTGGGAGAGCTACCAGGTGCTCAGGTTCACCGAGCTGCCGGAGATCAAGATCTCGCTGATCAACCGGCCGAACGAGTCACCGACCGGCTCGGGCGAGAACGCGATGACCGCGATCCCCGCGGCAATCGCGAACGCGGTGTACGACGCGACCGGCGCACGGATCCGCCGGCTGCCGCTCACGCCCGCGCGCGTGAAGGCGGCGTTGAAGGAGCTGTAGGAAGGTGACGAGGGGCGGTCTCCGGACCGCCCCTCGTGCCTACCAGGGGAAGCCGCGCTCTTCGATCGCCTCTTCGACGAGTCCGCGCGCGAGCGCGAGGAAGAGGGCGTCCTTGAACGGGTGCAGCGGCATCGGCACCGCGAGGAGCGTGTGGAGCGTCTCCGCTGTCAGCGGCATCTCGACCTCGATCTGCTCGGCGAGGACGGCGAGGAAGCGGCGCATCGCGAGCCGGGTGTCGTCGCCGTCGATCGTCATCCGCTTCGTCAGCCACGTCGCCGACATCCCGACCACGTCGACCCCCTCCGAGCCCGCCGGCGGATACGTCTCGACGTAGCGGTAGCCCTCGTCCTTGAGCAGCTCGAGGTCGACGGCGATCGCGGGCGCGGCCGCGCGGGCCAGCGCTGGGCCCCTGAGCACGCGCTCGTCCTCGTCCATCCCCTCGAGCAGCGGCTCGACGTCGGCGAGCGCCTCCTTCATCGACTCGTCTCGGGCCAGGTCCGGGAGCGCGAGCCGCCACGCGAGCGCGAGTCGCACGTCCTCGTCCCCGGGCAGGTCGACACCGGGGGAGTCGAGCGCGTCGGCCGCCTCGGTCAGCCGCCGGCGCAGCGTCTCGGCGGGCTCGCGGGTCGCAAGCGCGTCGGCGACGGCCGCGATCGCCCGCCTCGGCTCGCCGCGCGGGACCTCCAGCTCGATCGCGTCCGCCGCCTCCAGCGCCGCGGCGCCCGTGAACGGCGAGACGGGCGCGAGACCGTGGTCAGCCACCGATGTAGCTCATCTCGACCTTGGGCAGGTTGAGCGTCGCCTCCGAGCGGCGCTCGGAGTAACGGTCGGTGCGCTTGCCCCAGATCGCCGCGAGCGCCTCCTGCAGCTCCTCGTCCGACGCGCCGCCGCGGATGCGCGCGCGCAGGTCGTGACCGCGGAGGCCGAAGAGGCAGGTGTAGAGGCGTCCCTCGGCCGAGATCCGGGCGCGGGTGCAGTCGCCGCAGAAAGGCTGCGTCACCGACGCGATCACGCCGATCTCGCCGCTCCCGTCGACGTACCGCCACCGCTGCGCGACCTCGCCGCGGTAATTCGCCTCGGCCGGCTCGAGCGGCAGCTCGGCCGAGATCCGCTCGATGATCTCCGCCGCCGGGACGACGTCGTCCAGCCGCCAGCCGTTCGTGGCGCCGACGTCCATGTACTCGATGAAGCGCAGCGTGTGGCCGTGTTCGCGGAAGTAGCGCGCCATCTCGACGATGCCGTCGTCGTTGAGGCCGCGCTTGACGACCGCGTTGACCTTCACCGGCATGCCCGCCGCCGCGGCCGCCTCGATCCCGTCCAGCACCCTGGACACGGGGAAGTCGACGTCGTTCATGGCGCGGAAGGTCGCGTCGTCGAGCGAGTCGAGGCTGACCGTGACCCGGTGCAGCCCGGCGCTCGCGAGCGCCTGCGCCTTCGCCGCGAGGAGCGACGCGTTCGTCGTCAGCGTCAGCTCGGCCCCCAGCGGCGCCAGCAGCCCGATCAGGCGCTCGACGTCCCTGCGTACGAGCGGCTCGCCGCCGGTCAGCCGCAGCTTCTCGACGCCGAGCGCGATTGCGGCCCGCGCGACCCGCTCGATCTCCTCGAACGTGAGCAGCTCCTTGCGGTCGAGGAAGCGGTAGTCGGCGCCGAAGACGGACTTCGGCATGCAGTAGACGCAGCGGAAGTTGCAGCGGTCGGTGACCGAGATGCGCAGGTCGCGCAGAGGGCGGCCGAGCCGGTCCAGGGTCATGGACGGAGCGTAGCGCCGAACCGGCCTGCTGCCCAGGAAATCCGCCCTTGTGTCCAACCGATTGGAGGACTACTCTCCATCCTGTTGGACGCCGAGGGGGGCTCGGTGCCGCATCGACCAGAGAGAGAGGCGATGGCCAGCACACTCAAGATCAAGGTGAACGGACGCGTTCACAACGTCGCGGCGTCGCCCAACACGCCGCTGCTGTACGTCCTGCGGAACGAGCTCCGGCTGAACGGCCCGCGCTTCGGGTGCGGTCTCGCGCAGTGCGGTTCCTGCTCGGTCCTGCACGACGGCAAGGAGATTCGCGCGTGCATCACACCCGTCGCCGCCGTCGGCAAGGGCACGGTGACGACGCTCGAGGGCCTGCCGGCCCTGTGGCGGGCCAAGTCGCGCACGACAGCGAAGACCGACGACCTCCATCCCGTCCAGCAGGCCTGGATCGAGGAGCAGGTCCCGCAGTGCGGCTACTGCCAGAACGGGATGATGATCAAGGCGACCGAGCTCCTGAACAAGGTGAAGCGGCCGACCGAGGACCAGATCAAGTCCCACATGAACACCCACCTCTGCCGCTGCGGCACGTATCCGCGCATCACGAAGGCGGTCAAGCGCGCCGCCGCGACGATGGCGAAGGGGGCGTAGCGCGATGCTGCTCAGCGAAAAGACGATCGACCTCCTCGACGACGGGAAGCTCGACGAGCTGATCAAGGGCTCGGAGATCTCGCGCGAGAGGTTCCTCAAGGGCGGCGGCGCACTCGTCGTCGGCTTCAGCTTCATCGGCTCCGCGCTCGCAGGCTCCGCGAAGGCCGCCCCGGCCCGCGTGGCCGCCGCAGGGCCGCCGAACGCGGCGTTCCTCGACTCGTGGATCGCCATCCACGCCGACAACACGGCCACGATCGCGGTCGGCAAGATCGACATCACCGGCGCTCCGACCGGCCTGCTCCAGATCGCGGCCGAGGAGCTCGACCTGACGATCCAGCAGGTCAAGCTCGCACCGTGGAACACCGACATCTCGCCGAACCAGGGGATCACGGCCGGTTCCAACTCGATCTCGAACGGCGGGCCGCAGGTACGCCAGGCGGCGGCCGAGGCGCGTGCCGTGCTTCTGGGTCTCGCCGCGAAGCAGCTCGGCGTGCCCGTCTCGGACCTCCAGGTTCGGGAAGGCGTCGTCTCCTCGAAGAGCGACCCCACGAAGAAGATCAGCTACGGCGCCCTGCTCGGCGACAAGCCGTTCTCGGCCCCGAACACGGGCCAGGCGCCGCTGAAGTCGTTCACCGAGTACCGCCTCGTCGGCAAGCCGGTGAAGCGGAAGGACACCGAGGCGAAGGTGCGGGGCACCCATCCGTACGTGCACCAGCTCCGGCTGCCCGGGATGCTGCACGGCCGCGTCGTGCGGCCGAAGGGCCAGGGGCCGTTCGCCGTCGCGGACAAGGTGCTCTCGGTCGACGAGAGCTCGATCAAGAACATCAAGGGGGTCAAGGTCTACCGCAAGGGCGACTTCATCGGCGTCGTCTCGGCCAACGAGCAGGACGCGATCCAGGCGGCGACGCAGCTGAAGGTGCGCTGGTCGGAGTCGAAGACGATGCCCGGCAGCGGCAACCTCTGGAAGCACTTCCGCGCGTCCAACCCGGCGGAGCGCTATGCGCGGAACACCGGCTCGATCGACTCGGGGATCCGGTCGGCGTCGAAGATCTCCGAGGCGAGCTACTCGATCTACTACCAGTCTCACGCGTCGATGGGCCCGTCGTGCGGCGTCGCCGACGTCCGGCCTGGCAAAGCCGACGTCTGGGGCGCGAGCCAGGGCATCTACGGGAGCCGGAACCTCGTCTCCGGGCTGCTCGGCGTGCCGTTCCAGCAGGTCACCTTCCACTTCGCGGAGGGGGCCGGCTGCTACGGCAAGAACCTGCAGGACGACGCGGCGCTCGCCGCGGCACTCCTGTCGCAGATGGCCGGGAAGCCGGTGCGCGTGCAGCTGACTCGCGACCAGGAGCACGGCTGGGACTTCTTCGGCCCGGCCACGCTGGCGGACATCCGGGGTGCGGTCGACGCCGACGGCAAGATCGTGGCCTACGACTACGTCTCCTACCAGCAGGGGTGGGTCTCGTCGGAGGCGACGAACTTCCACTCCGGCAGCCAGGCGGCCGCGCTCGGCAACTTCGGCGGGGCCGACATCGAGAACGCGGGCTCGCAGTACAAGATCACGAACCACCGCGTCCTCGGCCGCTCGGTGCCGAACGACTCGCAGCTGCCCAAGGTCGCATACCTCCGGGCTCCGGCCGCGCCGCAGGCGCTCTTCGCGTCGGAGCAGATGATCGACGAGCTGGCCTGGGCGGCCTCGATCGATCCGGTCGCCTTCCGGAGGAAGAACATCGAGAACTTCCGCTGGCTGGCGGCTCTCGAGGAGGCGGCATTGCTGGCCGGCTGGGAGGAGCGCGTCGCGGCCACGAAGGTCGGCAAGGGACGTGTGAAGAAGGGCCGTGGGATCGCCATCGGCGGCTTCGCGAGCACCTTCGTCGGCACGGTCGCCGAGATCGCGGTCGACACCGTGACCGGCAAGATCCGTGTCGAGCACGTCTACACGGCTCACGACTGTGGCCTGGTGATCAACCCGAACATGGTCGGCCAGCAGGTGGAGGGCTGCGTGATCCAGGGCGTCAGCCGCGCGCTCCTCGAGGAGGTCAAGTTCTCGAAGAGCCGGGTCACGACGCTCGACTGGGAGAGCTACCAGATCCTCCGGTACAAGGACGCGCCGGAGATCACGTACAAGCTCCTGAACCGGCCGGAGCTCCGTTCGAGCGGTGCGGGGGAGCCGGCCACCGCGCCGGTCGCCGCGGCGATCGCGAACGCGTTCTTCGATGCCACGGGCAAGCGCATCCGCACGATGCCGATGACGCCCGCCCGCGTCCGCACCGCCCTGAAGGCGTAGGTTCGACACGTCGTCCAGGAGGGCCGGGCCTCACGTGAGGCCCGGCCCGTTTACTCTCCCACCGGTGCTCCGGCTCGCTCTCGCCCTCACGCTCCTGCTGACCGCTCCCGTCGCGACGGCCGCGCCGGATGCGACCCGCAGCCTGCCGGCCCGCGGCGTGCTGGCGCCGGGCCAGAGCCTCGGCGGCCTGACGCTCGGGGCGACCCCGGCGGCCGTCCGCGCCCGTTGGGGAACCCGCTACACGCTCTGCGCCGTCTGCAGGCGAACGACGTGGCTCTACACCTACAGCGGCCGGACGACCACCGGAGCGGCCGTCGCCTTCCGCAACGGCCGCGTCTCGGCCGTCTTCACGCTCGGCGTGCCGCGCGGCTGGCGGACGAGCCGTGGGGTCTCGCTGGGCGACCCGGCCACCAAGGTCGACACCGTCTACGGCGACCTGCCCTGGAGCCGTTGCATCGGCTACGGCGCCCTCAGCATCCGCCGTGCGGGCGTCGTCGCCTCGATCTACACCTACGGCGAGTCGGTCTACGGCTTCGCGTTGACGCTCGCCTCGGAGCCCGTCTGCCAGTAACCGACGTCGCACCCGGTCTCTGGATCTGGGGACGCGAGTACCCGGACTGGAAGCCGGGACTGGGCTGGGAGCGGAGCGTGACCTCGACGTGCGTCGAGTCCCGGGGCGAGGTGGCGCTGCTCGACCCGATCGCGCCGGCCGACGACGACGAGGAGGCCTGGGCGCGGCTCGACGCGCGGCCGCCGACGATGGTCGTCGTGCTGAAGCCCGACCACGTCCGCGACGTCGACCTCTTCGCCCGCCGCTACGGCGCCCGCGCGTTCGGCCCGTGGCTCTTCTGGCGCACGAACATCCCGGAGACCGAGCTCGAGCCGATCGAGCCGGGGAGCGAGCTGCCCGGAGGCCTCCTCGCCCTCTACGACGGCCGCGGGCGCAACGAGACGCCGCTCTGGCTGCCGGAGCAGCGGGCACTCGTCTTCGCGGACGCGTTGACGGCGCCGGGCGGTGAGCTGCGCGTCTGGGCGACGCCGGCACTCGAGGAGCGGGCGCTGCCGGCCCTGCGTGCGCTGCTCGAGCTGCCGTTCGAGCACGTGATCGTCTCCCACGGCGAGCCGGTGCACGACCGTGCCGAGTACGAGCGGGCGCTGGAGCGGCCTCCCTGGACGGGCGAGGGCTAGCGGAGCCTCGGCCGGCGGATCACGATCACCATCCGCGTCACGGCGTCGACGAGGTTCGCGTGCCGGTGGCCCGCGTCGCCTGAGACGTAGGTGGCGCTGTCGCCGGGCCCGAGCTCGAGCTCACGCCCGTCTGCGAACTCCGTCCGGACGCGCCCTTCGATCACGTGCGTGAACTGCTCGTTCGGCTGCGGGATGTAGTCCTGCATCCGGGCGAGCGGCGCGAAGGTCGCGAGCAGTGCCTGCATCGTGTGCGGGCCCTCCGGGACGAGCACCTCGACGTCGATCGCCTCGGCGGTGTAGTGCATCACCGTGCGGTCGTCGGCGCGGACGACGATCGGGTCCGGGTGCCGCGGCTCCGGCACGAGGTCGGCGAGCCTGATCTCGTAGAGCTCCGCGAGGCGCGTCAGCCGGCCGATCGTGATGTCGCTTCGGCCCGTCTCGATCAGCGAGAGGAGCGAGCGGGAGATTCCGGTCGCCGTCGCGACCTGCGCCAGCGAGAGCCCTCTGGCCGTACGGATCGTCCGCAGGGTGGTCCCCAACGAACTCTCTTGCATGGAGTAGGCCCCGATCTCCCTGTGCAGGTGCGCCGGTTCGATGGGTTCACCTTAGTCCGATTCCCGGTCGGAAGCCACGGAAGTTGTCCAAGATGCTGGATGTTCGTCTAAGCTCTGGCCAGCACTGTTCAAACCGGGAATTCCGTTCACGAGGAGGTTTCTTGAGCATGTTTCGGAAGGGGTCTGCGCTCGTCGTCCTGATCGCGGTGGTGTCGCTCGTCGCGGCCGTCGCCGCGTTCGGCGGCAAGAGCTCGACCGACGCGACCACGGTCGCCGTCACGGCCGGCAAGCCGTCCGAGTTCAAGTTCACGCTGTCGAAGAAGACGGTCCCGAAGGGCATCACCACCTTCAAGGTCACGAACAAGGGCACGATCAGGCACGACTTCAGGATCGCCGGCAAGAAGACGGTCGCCCTTGCGACCGGGAAGATGGCGACGCTCAGGGTCACGTTCAAGAAGGCGGGCAAGTACGCCTACCTCTGCACGCTTCCCGGCCACGCGGCGGGCGGCATGAAGGGGACGCTCACCGTCAAGTAGGACCCGGCGGAGCGAAGGCTTTGGTCGAGGGCGCCGGCGACGGCGCCCTCGTTCGTTCTAGGCCGAGAGGAGCGAGACCGCGCCGGTCTCCTCGGCCGCGCGGCGGCGCGCGAGCGCCGTCGCCTCGACGATCTCGGCGCCGATCGCGACCGCGACCTCCTCCGGCGTGCGGGCGCCGATCGCGAGCCCGATCGGGGCGTGGATCCGGCCGAGACCTGCGTCGTCGACGCCCTCCGCGCGCAGCCGTTCCTCGCGGTCGGCGGTCGTGACCTTGCTGCCCATGGCGCCGATGTAGACGGCCGGCGTCTCGAGCGCGGCCAGCAGAGCGGGCACGTCGAACTTCTCGTCGTGCGTCAGGACGCAGATCACCGTCGACGGGTCGACGGGCCTCGAGCGCAGGAACCGGTCCGGCCAATCGACGACGAGCTCGTCGGCCTCCGGGAAGCGCTCGGGCGTGACGAAGGCCGCACGCGCGTCGCAGACGGTGACGCGGTAGCCGAGCAGCCGGCCGACGCGCGCGAGCGCGGCGGCGTGGTCGATCGCGCCGAAGACGTAGAGCGTCGGGCGCGGCGTGACGGCGTGGACGAAGGTGGCCTCGCCGCCGACGTCTGCGAGCGCGCTCTCGCCGGCCTCGAGCAGCCTCGCGACGGGGCCGGCCGGACGCTCGTGCAGCTCCTGCAACCCGAGCCGGTCGCCGTTCGCCACCATCGTGAGCGCGACGGCCCGGTCGGAATCGACCGCTCCGGCGAGCGCCGGGACGAGCGAGAGATCGAGCGGCGTGATCAGGATCACCACGGTGCCGCCGCACGACAGCCCGACCTCGAAGGCGGCGTCGTCGGCGATCCCGTACTCGCGCAGGCGCGCCGGGCCTCCCGCCAGGACCTCCTGCGCCTCGCGGATCACGGACGGCTCGACGCAGCCGCCGGTGACCGAGCCCGCGATCTCCCCGAGGTCGTTGAGAGCGAGTGAGGCGCCTGGATCGCGCGGCGCGGATCCGCGGCGCTCGACCACGGTCGCGATCGCGGCGCGGCGTCCGTCGGCCTCCCAGCGGGAGAGCGTGGGGAGGATGTCGCGCATCCCCTCACGCTAGCCGTTTCCGGGGCGGTTCGGAACCTGCCGGGCGGGGAAGATTGCTGCTTGTAACCGAGGAAAGGGGTTGACGTGGACCGCGATCGCATCGAAGGGAACGTGAAGGAAGCGGAGGGCAAGCTCACCGGCGACGAGGAGCTCGAGCGCGAGGGTGAGGCCCAGGACGCTTTCGGCAAGGCGAAGGACAGCGCCCGCGAGGCGTGGGACGAGACGAAGGACGCGGCCGACGACGCGAAGGATGCCGTCGACAAGCGGATCTAGTCGAACGCCGGCTCGGGCTCCGGGAGGTCCCGGAGCCCGAGGATCGGCGACGGCAGGAGCCAGAGGACGCCGAGCAGCGCCCCCACGGTCGCGATCCAGAGCGTCTCGCGCAGCCCGATCCAGCTCCCTAGTGCGCCGCCGACGAGCGCTCCGAGCGGCCGGACGCCGTAGTTCACGACCATGTAGCCGCCCGAGACTCGCGAGCGGAGCCGTTCGGGGACGACCGCGGCGGCGATCGCACCGGAGCTGATGTCGAGCATCATCACGCCGAATCCGCAGCCGAACTCGGCCAGGAAGAGGCAGGTGAGGATCACCCAGTCCGGCCCCTCCGCGAGCGGGACGAGCAGGAGCGGCGCGGGGAAGAGGACGCACCCGAGCGCGAACGCCGGGCCGATGCCGATCCTGCGGGCGACGCGGCCGGTGACGACGGCGCCGAGGATCCCGCCGACGGCGGCCGCGCCGAGCACGAGCCCGAGCGTCGCAGGCGCGACGCCGAGCTCCTTCGTCGCGTAGAGGATGAAGAGCGCGGCGAAGGCGAAGTTGAAGAAGTTGATCGTCGCGGTCGCGCCGAGCGCGGCGCGGATGATCGGGTTGCCGAAGACCCAGCGCACGCCGGCGACGACGTGCCCCTTGCCCGGCGTCTCGGGCGCCGGCTCCTCGACGTCGAGGGACCGGAGGAAGAGCGCCGAGACGATGTAGGAGCACGCGTCGAGGACGAGCGTCACCGGCGCCGAGATCGCCTGCACGAGCACACCGCCGATGCTCGGGCCGACGACGTAGGAGAGCGCCCTGCTGCCGTGCGTGATCGACCCGCCCTCGACGAGGCGCTCGCGGGGCACGATCGCGGGGTAGAACGCGCTGTGCGAGACGTGGAAGAGGACGGTCAGCGTCCCCATCAGGAACGCGACCAGGACCATGTGCGGGAACGTGAGCGCGTCGAACGCGTACGCGACCGGGATCGAGACGATCAGCAGCGCGCGGCCGATGTCGGTCGCGATCATGGTCCGCCGCTTGCGCGCACGGCGGTCGGCCCAGGCGCCGGCGTGGAGGGAGAAGAGGAGGCTCGGCAGCAGCTCGGCGGCGACGAGGTATCCCATCTGCGCGGCGTTTGCGTCGAGCACGAGCACGGCGACGAGCGGGAGCCCGATGAGGCTCACCTGGTCGCCGATCAGCGAGACGGCCTGGCCGAGCCAGTAGCGCCGAAACGTCGGGCTCTCGCGCAGGAGCGGCGGGATCAGCACGGCCGCGGACCCTAGTAGCCTCGCGCGATGCCCGCGCTGCTCGCCCTGATCGCCGTCACGGCCGTGTGGGGCTACACGTTCGTGCCGATGAAGGACGCGGTCGCGCTGTACCCGCTCTTCGCCTTCCTCGCCGTCCGCTTCCTGATCGCCTCGCTCGTGCTCGCCGTTCCCGCCGCCGGCCGGCTGAGCGGGCTCGGCAGGCGCGGCTGGGTCGCGGGTGTCTCGCTCGGGCTGCTGCTCGCGCTCGGCTACGCGCTCCAGACGGCCGGGCTCGAGCGGACGACCGTCTCGAACGCGGGCTTCATCACGGGCCTCTACGTCGTCTTCACGCCGCTGCTCGGCCTGCTCCTCTTCCGGACCCGTGTCGGCCGCGCAGTCTGGCTCGGGGTCGCGCTGGCCGTCGCCGGGCTGGCGCTGCTCTCCGGCGTCGGCACCGGCGATCCCGTCGGCGACCTGCTCGTGCTTGCCGGCTCGGCCGCGTACTCGCTCCAGATCGCGCTGATGGAGCGCTACGCGCCGCGTTACGACCCGGTCGCGTTCACGCAGGCGGAGATGCTGGCGGCGTTCGCCGGCTTCGCGGTCGTCGCGGTCGCGCTCGGCCAGGTCGAGCTCCCGCGAGGATGGACGGTCTGGGGAGCGCTGCTCGTCACCGGCGTCTTCGCGAGCGCGCTCGGCTTCCTCGTCCAGACCTGGGCGCAACGGCAGATCAGCGCCTCCCGGACGGCGATCGCGTTCGCGATGGAGCCCGTCTTCGCCGGGATCTTCGGCTTCTGGCTCGCGGGCGACCGCCTCGGTGCGCTCGGCTGGACCGGCTGCGCACTGATCATGGCGGGGATCCTCGTCAGCGAGCCGGAGGCGGGGCGGACGCTACGTCGGCTGCTCCGCTGACGTCGGGAGCGCCGCCGGGCCTCGTCGCCACAGAAGCAGGCCCAGCGCGAGCGCCACGATCGCGGTGGCGACGATGCCGACCTCGCCTTCGAACCAGCCGTCAGCGGGAACGATCTCCTTCAGCACGCCCTCGAGGAGGACGAAGCCGACGAGCGTCGCAACCACCCCCAACGGGAGACCGACGTAGCCGAGCCAGCGCCCCCAGCGGCGCAGGAGCACGAAGCCGCTCGCGGCGCCGGCGACGACGAGTGCGGCGACGCCGATGAAGAACGCGACCCCGACGAGCCCGCCGGTCGTGTCGCTGCCGCCGTTCTCGGCGATCAGCGCCACCTTGACCAGCCAGGCGACGCCGGCGACGAGCCACGCCCAGGTGGCAATACGAAGTGCAGTTGGCATGAGACCCCTTTTCGCCCGGAAGAACCCCGGCTGAGTGTAGTTCTCGGAACGGTCAGATCAACCAGGCGCCGTCGCGCTGGACGAGCTCGCCGTCGAGGGTGAGCTCGCCTCCGGGGCGGAGGTCCTTGACCATGTCCCAGTGCACGGCGCTCTCGTTGCGGCCGCCCGCGTACGTGTAGCTCGCGCCGACTGCGAGGTGGACGGTGCCGTCGATCTTCTCGTCGAAGAGGACGTTGCGCGTGAACCGCGTGATCCGCGGGTTGCAGCCGAGCCCGAGCTCGCCGAGGCGGCTGGCGCCCTCGTCGGTGGCCAGGATCTGGCGCAGGAAGTCCTCGCCTTCCTCCGCGGTCGCCTCGACGACCCGTCCCTCGTGGAAGACCAGCCGCGCGCCGACGACGTCGTGGCCGAGGTAGACGGCGGGGAACTCGGAGTACGTGATCACGCCTTCTGCCGTGTCCTCGACCGGGCAGTAGAAGACCTCGCCGTCGGGCATGTTCCGGAACCCGGCCGAGACGACGCCCTCACGGCCGCGGATCCCCACTGTCAGGTCGGTGCCGTCGCCGAGGATGCGGACGGTGTCGCCCGCGTCGAAGCGCTCCTTCACGCGCCGCATTCGTGCCTCCTCCGCGTCCCAGTCGAGCAGGCAGGCGTCGTAGATGAAGTCCGTGTACTCCTCGAGCGTCATTCCGGCCGCGGCGGCCATCGCCTCGGTCGGGTACTCCACGAGCGCCCAGCGGACCTCGAGCGCGCGGGCGCGGCGGCTCGCCGGCTCGCCCGCCTGCTGGAGCAGCCGGCGGCGCTCCGGGTCGAGCTCGGCGCCCGCGTGCACGTCCTCGGGGGCGCGGATCGTCAGCCGCGCGTCCTCGTGCTCCACCTGGTGCGCCTCGATCGACGGCAGCTCGCCCAGCAGCTCGAGCGGCGCCTCGAGCGCCCAGTCGAGATCGGGCCGGAAGCGCTCCGGGCCCCAGTTGATCCGCGGGAGGTAGTAGGCGCCGCGGCGGCCGATCGCGCGCGCCACCTCGCGGACGAGCGGCCGCGCGAGCGGCGAGGCGCGCACGGACACCTGCCAGCCCGGCTGCACGTCCAGGCACCGGCTCACCAGCAGCTCCGCCAGGTTGCGGACCCTCGGATCGTCCACGGCGCGTGATCCTAACGGTGTAGCGTCGGGCGGGAATGGACGCGGTCGCCCTCGCACTCGGGTCCGCGTTCCTGTTCGGCGCGATGACCGTGTTCCTGCGGTACGCGCTCCGCCGCGGGGTGAGCGCCGAGAGCACCGCCTTCCTGATGGTCCTGATCGCCTTCGGAGTCGCGCTCGCGGCGATCCCGGTCACCGGTGCCGGCGGGGTGACCTCGTGCTGGCCGTTCCTGCTCGCCGGGATCGTCGCGCCCGGGCTCTCGCAGGTGCTCTTCGCGTACGCCGTGCGGGACGCGGGGCCGGCGCGCGCGTCGGTCGCGGTCGGGATGGCACCGCTCGTCTCCGTCGCGATCGCGCTGACGCTGCTCGGCGAGCCGGCGAAGCCACTGCTCCTCGTCGGCGCGGTCGCGATCGTCCTCGGCGGCGTCGTGCTCGCGCTCGAGGGCTCGCGGCCCGCGCACGTGCGGCGGCTCGGCCTCGTCTTCGCCCTCGGGACGATGGTGCTCTTCGCGACGCGCGACAGCCTGATCCGGCGGCTCTCGATCGACACCGAGATCGACGCCGCCGTTGCCGCGGCCGCGACGCTCGGCTCCGGCACGGTGGTGATCCTGCTCTCCTGCTGCTGACGCGGCGGCCGGTGACGCTGCGTCCGATCGCGCCGTGCTCCCGACCGGCATCACATACGGGCTCTCCTACGTCCTCTCTTCGAGGCCTTCTACCGCGGCCGCGTCAGCGTCGTCTCGCCGCTGATCGCGACCGAGTCGCTCTGGACGGTCGTGCTCGCACTCGTCTTCCTGCGGCGGCACGAGCACGTGGGTCTGCGGCTCGTCGGCGGTGCGCTCCTCGTCGTCGCCGGGGGCGTCCTGATCGGCGTCTTCCGCTAGGCGGAGAAGAGGGTGAAGACGAGCCGCGCGCCGTCACGGCTGAAGAAGAGCGAATCGACCTCGCCGGTGATCGGCGTCGAGATCACCTGCCCGTCCGAGGCGCGCACGACCCGGACACGTGCTCGGGTCGCGTAGGCGACGCGATGGCCGTCCGGCGACCAGAGGGCCTGCGTGATCCCGCGCGCGCGGGCGAGCCGACGCACGCGCCGGGTCTTCAGCTCCAGCGTTCGCAGCTCGTGGCCGGAGACGTACAGGAGCCGGTCACCCGTCGGCGACCAGGTCACGGAGTGGCCCTGCACGAGCTTCTCCGGCTTGCTTCCCCAGGGCCTGATCCGGTAGAGCGAGTCGCTGCGTCGGTGGACGAGGCGCCGGTACACGATCCAGTCCCCGCGCGGCGACCACACCGGCTCGTAGAAGCTGTAGCCCTCACGCGGCGGCAGGCTGGCGATCACGCGCCGGCTGGAGCCGTCGGCGCGGATGACCTCGAGCGTCAGGTACGCCGCCGTCCGGATCGAGTCGTACTCGCCGAGATACGCGATCCGGTCACCGCGCGGCGCCCACGAGAAGGCGCCCGCTCCCCGAAAGCGCGAGCGCGTGACCTCGCGCAGCTCTCCCGTCGCCGCGTCGGCTGCCATGAGCGCGACCAAGCCGTGATCCCAGCGTCCGAAGCCGATCTCGCCCCGGGACGACCACGACGCCGGCATCCGGACGTCCTCGATCGGCCCGGCCGGAGCCACCGGCCTCTGCCCCGTCCCGTCCGCGCCCATCACCCAGAAGCTGCCGCCGCGGAAGAACGCGATCCGGCCGTCGGGGCTGCCGATTGGGTGCGCGCCGTTCCCGATCGTGCGGAGGCCGGTCCCGTCGAGGTCGACGGTCTGGATCTCCGGCCCTTCCGGAGTCGACGCGGGCGACGCGGCCGAGCCGGCGGCGGCGATCGCCGCGAGTGCGAGGACGAGGCCGAGAATGCGGGTCATGTGACGATTGAAGCGCGCGGGCGCTCGGTCGCGCGGACGATTTCGGATCCTTCGGGAGGAGGAAGTCGACGCCTCTGTATCTGCTACGCTACGACTCAGATTTTCTGATATGCAAACCTGAGCATGAAGGAGACACAGCATGGCGAAGACGATCGGAATCGACCTCGGGACGACGAACAGCTGCATGGCGGTGCTCGAGGGCGGCGAGCCGACCGTGATCCCGAACGCCGAGGGCGGCCGCACGACGCCGTCCGTCGTCGCGTTCACGAAGGACGGTCAGCGGCTCGTCGGGGCGCCCGCGCGGCGCCAGCAGGTGACGAACCCGCAGAACACGATCTTCTCGATCAAGCGCTTCATGGGCCGCAAGTCGGACGAGGTCTCGGAAGAGATGACGATGATCCCGTACGAGGTCTCGAAGGGCGACAACGGCGACGCGCGCGTGCAGGCGGACGGCAGGGAGTTCGCCCCGCCGGAGATCAGCGCGATGATCCTGCAGAAGCTGAAGGCAGACGCCGAGGCCTACCTCGGCCAGCCGGTCACCGACGCGGTGATCACGGTCCCGGCCTACTTCAACAACGCCCAGCGCGAGGCGACCAAGGACGCCGGCAAGATCGCCGGTCTCAACGTGCTCCGGATCATCAACGAGCCGACCGCGGCCGCACTCGCGTACGGGCTCGACAAGGAGGGCGCCGACCAGACGATCCTCGTCTTCGACCTCGGCGGCGGCACGTTCGACGTGTCCGTGCTCGAGCTCGGCGACGGCGTCTTCGAGGTGAAGTCGACGAACGGCGACAACCACCTCGGCGGCGACAACTTCGACAAGGCGATCGTCGACTGGATGGTCGCCGAGTTCAAGCGCGACCAGGGCATCGACCTCTCCGCCGACAAGATGGCGCTCCAGCGGCTCTACGAGGCGGCCGAGAAGGCGAAGATCGAGCTCAGCTCGACGATGACGACGCAGATCAACCTGCCGTTCGTCACCGCCACGCCCGAGGGCCCGAAGCACCTCGACCTGCAGCTGACCCGGGCGAAGCTCGGCGAGATCACCGCCGACCTGATCGAGCGGACCGTGGGGCCGACCAAGGCGGCGCTCGCCGACGCGGGGCTCGACTCCTCGAAGATCGAGCACGTCGTCCTCGTCGGCGGCATGACGCGGATGCCGGCCGTGCAGGAGAAGGTGAAGGAGCTGCTCGGCAAGGAGCCGCACAAGGGCGTCAACCCGGACGAGGTCGTCGCAGTCGGCGCCGCGATCCAGGGCGGCGTGCTCAAGGGCGAGGTCAAGGACGTGCTTCTGCTCGACGTCACCCCGCTCAGCCTCGGCATCGAGACCAAGGGCGGCGTCTTCACCAAGCTGATCGACCGGAACACGACGATCCCGACCCGGAAGGCGGAGACGTTCTCGACCGCCGAGGACAACCAGCCCTCGGTCGAGATCCACGTGCTCCAGGGCGAGTCGGAGATGGCGACCTACAACAAGACGCTCGGCAAGTTCCAGCTCGTCGGGATCCCGCCGGCGATGCGCGGCACCCCGCAGATCGAGGTCGGCTTCGACATCGATGCGAACGGGATCATCCACGTCAACGCCAAGGACCTCGGCACCGGCAACGAGCAGCAGATCAGGATCGAAGGCGGCTCGGGCCTCTCCGAGGACGAGGTGCAGCGGATGGTCTCGGACGCGGAGGCGCACGCCGACGAGGCGCACAAGCTCCGCGAGCTCGCCGACGCGCGCAACACGGCCGAGCAGCTGGCCTACCAGACCGAGAACACGCTCAAGGAGCACCGCGACAAGCTCGACGAGTCCGACGCCTCGACGATCGAGGGCCGGATCATGGAGCTCCGCGGCTCGCTCGACTCGACCGACGTCGGCGAGATCCGGCAGAAGACCGAGGCGCTGAACGAGGCCTCGCGGAAGCTGGCCGACGTGCTCTACGCGCAGGCCAGCGCGCAGGCGCAGGCGGGCGCGGCCGGCAACGGCGGTGAGTCGACCGAGGACGAGGTCGTCGAGGACGCCGACTACGAGGTCATCGACGAGGAAGAGGCGAAGACGTCGTGACCGACCAGCCCCTCGAGCCGCGTATCGAGGACGAGGAGCAGGAAGAGATCGTCGAGGAGCCGGCGGCGGAGGAGTCCGCCCCGGCTCACTCGACTGCCGAGCCGGCGCAGGCGCCGGACGACTCCTACCTCCGACTCGCGGCCGACTTCGACAACTACCGCAAGCGCGTCGCCCGCGAGCAGGTCGAGCTGACCAGCCGCGCGAACGAGCGGATCCTGAACGAGCTCCTGCCCGTGCTCGACGACCTCGAGCGCGCGCTGGAGGCGGCGGCCGAGCACGAGGAGGCGAAGCTGGAGGAAGGTGTCCGGCTCGTCCACCGCTCACTGCTCGGCCTCGTCGAGCGGCACGGCCTCTCGGAGATCGAGACGGAGGGCGCGTTCGACCCGCACGTGCACGAGGCGCTTCTGACCCAGCCGGCGGAGAGTGCCGAGGAGGGCTCGGTCCTGCAGGTGCTGCAGAAGGGCTACCGGCTCGGCGACAAGGTGCTGCGGCCCGCTCGGGTGATCGTGGCGGAGTAGATGGCGAACCCGTACGACACCCTGGGCGTTCCCAAGAACGCCTCCGCCGACGAGATCAAGAAGGCGTATCGCAAGCTCGCGCGCGAGCACCATCCCGACGCGAGCGGCGGCGACGAGACGCGCTTCAAGGAGATCCAGGGTGCGTACGACGTCCTCTCCGACCCCGAGCAGCGGCAGCAGTACGACACCTTCGGCTCGGCGAACGGCCGCATGGGCGGCGGCTTCGGCGGCGGCGGCGCCGGGCCGCAGTTCGCCGACTTCGACCTGTCCGACCTCTTCGGCGGCCTCTTCGGCGGCGGCGGCGCCGGCCGGGGCGGGCCCGTGCCCGAGCGCGGCGCCGACGTCGAGGCACATACGACGCTGTCGTTCGACGACGCGCTGCGCGGCGCCGAGGTGCGGGTGCCGGTCGAGCTCGAGACGGCCTGCCGAGCCTGCGGCGGCACCGGCGCCGAGCCGGGCACGGCGCCGACCGTCTGCCCGCAGTGCGGCGGCCGCGGCGTCACCTCCGATTCGCACGGGCTCTTCGCGCTCTCGCACCCGTGCCCACGCTGCCGCGGCAACGGCACGATCGTGGAGCACCCCTGCAAGACCTGCCGCGGCTCCGGCCATGAGCGGACGACGAAGAACTTCAACGTCAAGATTCGGCCCGGGATCAAGGACCGGGCGCGGATCCGCGTCGGCGGCAAGGGCGAGGCGGGTCGGAACGGCGGGCCTGCCGGCGACCTCTACGTCGTCGTGCACGTCGAGCCGTCGCCGCTGTACACGCGCCGCGGCGACGACCTGATCGTCGACGTCCCGGTGGGGTATGCGGACGCGGCACTCGGCGCGTCGGTCGACGTGCCGACCCCGGAGGGCCCGATCTCGCTCAAGGTCCCCGCGGGCTCCCAGCCCGGGAAGCTGCTCAAGATCAAGGGCCGCGGGGCGCCGAAGCCGAAGGGCGGCAAGGGCGACCTGCTCGCGCGGCTGAAGCTGACGGTGCCCGAGAAGGTGTCGAAGCAGGAGCGCGAGCTGCTCGAGGAGCTGCGGAAGGTGAGCTCGTGATCGACTCGCATCCGCGCTACTCGATCTCCGTGGCGGCCGAGCTCGTCGGCATGCACCAGCAGACGCTGCGCATGTACGAGTCGAAAGGGCTCGTGCGGCCGCAGCGCACGCCGGGCGGTACGCGCCGCTACTCCGAGGCCGACCTCGAGCGCCTGCGCGTGGTCCAGCGGCTCACGACCGAGCTCAGGCTCAACCTCGCCGGCGTCGAGCACGTGCTCCGGCTCGAGGACGAGCTGCGCCGGCAGCGTGCGCGCGCCGAGCGGCTCGAGCGCGAGCTGCGCGAGGAGATCCGAACCGTCCACCGCTCGTACAAGCGGGAGATCGTCCTCTACCAGTCGTCGACCCAACACCCTGCGACGAGGAACTAGATGGACTTCAACAAGCTGACGATCAAGAGCCAGGAGGCGGTCGCGGCCGCGCAGGAGCGCGCCCGCCGCACCGGCAACCCCGAGCTCTACCCCGAGCATCTGCTGCTCGCCCTGCTCGACCAGGAGCTGGTGCAGCAGCTCGTGCCCGATCCTGCCGCCTTGCGCGCCGAGACCGAGGCCGCACTCGCGGCGAGGCCCGCGATCCAGGGCGCCTCGCAGCAGCCCGCCGCCGGCGCCGCGTTCTCGCGCGTCCTCGATCAGGCGTTCGAGGAAGCGCGGAAGCTGGAGGACGAGTACGTCTCGACCGAGCACCTGCTGCTCGCGCTGGACGCCGTTCCCCGCGACGCGCTGCTCGCCCGGATCGAACGAGGTCCGCGGCGGCCGGCGGGTCACGAGCCAGGATCCCGAGGGCAGCTACCAGGCGCTCTCGAAGTTCGGCCGCGACCTGACCGAGGCCGCCGAGCAGGGCAAGCTCGATCCCGTCGTCGGGCGGGACGAGGAGATCCGCCGCGTGATCCAGGTGCTCTCGCGCCGGACGAAGAACAACCCCGTCCTGATCGGCGAGCCCGGTGTCGGCAAGACCGCGATCGCCGAGGGGCTGGCGCAGCGGATCGTCGCGGGCGACGTGCCCGAGGGCCTGAAGGGAAAGCGCGTCTGGGCGCTCGACGTCGGCGCTCTGCTCGCGGGCGCCAAGTACCGCGGCGAGTTCGAGGAGCGGCTCAAGGCCGTCCTCGCGGAGATCAAGAACGCCGAGGGGCAGATCGTCCTCTTCATCGACGAGCTGCACACGATCGTCGGCGCCGGGGCCGCCGAGGGGGCTGTCGACGCGGCTCAGATGCTGAAGCCGATGCTCGCCCGCGGCGAGCTGCGGACCGTCGGCGCGACGACGCTCGACGAGTACCGCAAGCACATCGAGAAGGACGCCGCGCTCGAGCGCCGCTTCCAGCCCGTCTTCGTCGGCGAGCCGTCCGTCGCCGACACGATCGCGATCCTCCGCGGGCTGAAGGAGAAGTACGAGTCGCACCACCGCGTCCGGATCCGCGACGGTGCGCTCGTCGCCGCGGCGATGCTCTCCGACCGCTACATCGCCGACCGGCAGCTCCCGGACAAGGCGATCGACCTCGTCGACGAGGCCGCCTCGCGGCTGAAGATGGAGATCGACAGCTCGCCGCTCGAGCTCGACCAGGCCGATCGCGCCGTGCGGCAGCTCGAGATCGAGCTCGCCGCGATGAGCGCGGAGTCGGACGAGGCGAAGGAGCCGGTCGAGCGTCAGCTCGCCGACGCCAAGGAGCGCCACGCCGGGCTCGCCGCCCGCTGGGCGGAGGAGAAGGCCGCGCTCGACCGGATCGGCGAGATCACGACCCGGATCGACGAGCTGAAGATGGAGGCGGAGCGCGCCGAGCGCGCCGGCGACCTCCAGCGCGTCGCCGAGATCCGCTACGGCGAGCTGCCGGCGCTCGAGCAGGAGCTCTCGCAGCGTGAAGCGCCGGCCGAGCCGATGGTCAAGGAGGAGGTCGACGAAGACGACATCGCCGCCGTCGTCGGCGCCTGGACGGGCATCCCCGTCTCGCGGCTGCTCGAGGGCGAGACCGAGAAGCTGATCCACATGGAGGAGCGGCTGCACCGGCGCGTGATCGGCCAGCACACCGCGGTCGAGGCCGTCTCGAACGCACTCCGCCGCGCCCGCTCCGGCCTTCAGGATCCCGACCGGCCGATCGGCTCGTTCGTCTTCCTCGGCCCGACCGGCGTCGGCAAGACCGAGCTCGCCCGCGCCCTCGCCGAGTTCATGTTCGACGACGAGCGCGCGATGATCCGGATCGACATGTCCGAGTACCAGGAGCGGCACACGGTGTCGCGCCTGGTCGGGGCGCCGCCCGGCTACGTCGGCTACGACGAGGGCGGCCAGTTGACCGAGGCGGTGCGGCGGCGCCCGTACTCGGTCGTGCTCCTGGACGAGATCGAGAAGGCGCACGCCGAGGTCTTCGACGTGCTCCTCCAGGTGCTCGACGACGGCCGGCTCACCGACGGCCAGGGCCGCACGGTCGACTTCCGCAACACCGTCCTGATCATGACCTCGAACATCCGCTCGGCGGAGGCGATGCGCGAGCACTTCCGGCCCGAGTTCCTCAACCGGATCGACGAGATCGTGGTCTTCGACCCGCTCGACAAGGACCAGCTGGCCGAGATCGCCGAGCTCCAGCTCGAGCGGCTGCGGGCGCGCCTCGCGGAGCGGAAGCTCTCGCTCGAGCTGACGGACGCGGCGAAGGAGATGCTCGCCGAGGCCGGCTGGGACCCGACCTACGGCGCCCGGCCGCTGAAGCGGGCGCTGCAGCGGCTCGTCGAGAACCCGCTCGCGCAGCGGCTGCTCGAGGGCGAGTTCGACGAGGGCGACACGATCCGCGTCGACGCGATGGACGGCGAGCTCGTCTTCGCCCGGCAGGCCGCCGCCGAGACGGCGGCGGCCTGAACCGGCGCTAGGGCGAGGTGCAAATCACGTAAGCGGCCCAGAACCGCTCTGGATCGGCCAAGGTCGTGGCGACACCTACTTGCCAGCCCACCGGTGAGCCCGTAAGTGGCCAAGGCTTGCTCTCTCGTAGCGTGAGAACCATCCCGACGCCCCGTCCTGAGTGGTGCCCGCACCGCCCCCGACCGCCCGCTCTCCGGGATTGCACAGTGCCTTCTGGTGTGCCGAGCCGACCGTCGCGGGGTAACTCGGTCCCTGGCGGACGACGACGTTCGTCGCGCCCGCGTCACCCTTCTCTCCTCCGTCGCCCCTGTCTCCCTTGTCTCCCTGGTCGCCCTTCGGCCCCTGCGGGATCTGCCCGGGCCTGAAGTCCTCCACCAGCAGCGAGCCGTCGAGGACGTGTCCGGATCGAACCGCGTTCGGCGCGAGCTTCGCCGCCCCCACCGCGTTTCGCTTCAGCTGCGTGCTGCCCACGCTGTTCGGGGGGAACGCGGCGTTCTGCGCGATCGCCGCGAGCGGCGTCGTGCCGAGGACCGAGACGACGAGAGCCGTCGTCGACAGGACGAGTGGCAGCTTCGCCCTCATCACTACTGCTTGAGCGGGAGGTTGAGGGTGCCGCCCTTGCCGTCGCAGATCACCTTCAGCTGCAGCGAGGCACGGGCCTTCGTACGCGTGAGGAACTGGCCCTTGATCGTCCAGACGGTCAGCGACCCGCCGACGTTGCTGTTGCCCTTGAACGACCCGTCGGCTGCGATCCGGACGATCAGGGTGCTCGGCGGGCGGCCCTCGCCGCACCACCACAGCACCCGGGCGCTCGTGCCGGTCTTGTTGACGACCAGGCGAACCTTCTTCGTCAGCGCGACGGCGCTCGTCGCGTGGAGCGTGCCCTCGTAGACGCCGCCCTTGGTCGGCGGCGCCGCGAGCGCGGAGCCGGCGACGGCGACCGCGGCGACGACCGCGGCCAGACTGATCAGCTTATGCATGCGTTCCCTCCGTTCGGATGTCAGGCGTGACGCCTGCGATGACGAGCTGTGTCGGTGTGAACTCGCGGAGGTAGCGCGGGGCGTCCGCGAAGCGGCCGCCGGCCGCACGCCGCGCCTTCCGGGCGAAGCGCTGCCACGCCTCCGCGCTCTCCCACACCTCGATGATGCGAACGCCTTCGTCCGTGCGTCCGGCCGCGTGCAGGATCAGCCCCTCGGCAGCTCCGCTGCTCGAGATCGACTGCGGAGCGCACGTAGCTCTCCCAGTTCGCGGCGACATCCTCGACGATTGCGTACGGCATCGAGGCGAGGGTTGCCGGTCCCGGCTTATTTTCGGTATAGCCCCTGGAACTCGATGCGCCGCAAGGCGGAGGGCGCCCGTTTGCTCCTGAGTCCGACCGACCGGCAGCGTACGCTCGGAAGCGTGCTCCCGCCGATCGTCAACAGCGATCCCGGCGACGAGACCGGCGCCGAGTAGCCCGTCCCGTCAGACCGGATCGAGGAAGGTCGCCTCGCCGCGCTGCGGCGGGGCTCCGAGGATGAAGAGGCGCAGCTCGGCCTCGTGCCGGTTCGAGAGCTGCAGCGCCGTGCCCGGCTGGACGATCAGCACGCTGCCCCGCGCCAGCTCGCGTTCCTCGACGGCGCCGTCCTCGCCCATGTGGATCGTCAGCGTCCCTTCGAGGACGACGAAGACCTCTTCCTGGATCGGGTCGATGTGGCGGCGCCCGACGGCGCCCGGCGGGTAGCGGTACAGGTTCGCGCGCGACTGCGTCATCGCGTCGGAAAGCCCGACGCGGAGCCGCGGATCGTTCTCCCGGTGCGGCTGCCAGTCGAGCTCGTCCGCGTGGAAGACGGTGTAGCTCACGGGCGGAGTTTCACACGCCCGATCGGGACGTGTCCGGGGGACAGACCCCGGGACACGTCCGCTTCAGGCAGGGAGAGGGGGCGACGAGGGGAGTGGGAGGCGCTGGGTGCCCGTCACGCCGGCCAGGAGGGGAGAGGAGCCGGCGGTGGCGTAGGTGGGGCCTCGGTGGTCGCCTTTGAGCATGGCCGCACTCTGTCGTACCCGGTCGCGTCGGACGATTCGGCGCGCACGTGTCTTCGGGTGCGGTTAGCCGCACCCCGACGCGACCGCGGCGCCGGCCTCAGCCGATGCCCGCTTCTGCATCGGCGCGGATCTGTTCAGCGTCAGTACCTGCGCCGCCCTCGTGAGTCACCGGTTCCGGAGCCCACGACCGCAAGTTCCTGCCGGCGGTGGCAGGCACGCCACAGACGGCCGCCGGACGACGGCGAAGAGATTCGGCGACACGCCTCTGCTCTCTCGCCGAGGCTCACGACGACTGAGGCAAGCGCGCTCGGGCGGCGCCGACGACAATGCGGCGATGGCTGCGGCTGAGGTGCGTGTGCTGGGCACGGTCGAGATCGCCGGCGAGGACGGGGCAATCGCGGTCCCGGCGAAGCATGCGAGGCTCGTCGCCGCGCTCGTGCTCGCCGACGGGCGTGCCTGCGGGACCGACGAGCTCGTCGAGGCCTTGTGGGACGGAACGCCGCCCACGTCGGCGCGGAAGCTCGTGCAGGTGTACGTCTCGCAGCTACGAAAGCTGCTGCCGCCCGGCGTGGAGATCGTGACGCGCGGGCGCGCGTACGCCGTCGAGCTCGCGGCCGAGGCGCTCGACGCGGCGCACTTCGAGCGACTGCTCCGCGAGTGCGGCGAGGCCCGCGGCGACGGCAACCCGGCGCTCGCGCTCTCGCTCGCGGACCAGGCACTCGCGCTCTGGCGTGGCCGGGCGTACGGCGAGCTGGCCTACGAAGAGCTGGCACGCGCCGAGAGCGAGCGGCTCGAGGAGCTTCGCCTCGTCGCCCGCGAGGAGCGGCTGGATGCGCTGCTCGCGCTGGGCCGGCACGCCGATGTGCTGGGTGAGGCGCTCGCGTTGGCCGGCGAGCAGGAGCTCCGCGAGCGGCCGCACGAGCTCGCGCTGCTCGCCCTGTACCGGTGCGGCAGGCAGGCGGAGGCGCTCGAACACTATGCCGCGCTCCGCCGGCGGCTCGACGACGAGCTCGGCCTCGAGCCGGGGCCGGCTCTGCGGGAGCTCCAGCGCCGGATCCTCGTGCAGGACCCTGATCTGGGAGGGACGTCGGACGAGCCGGCACGTGCCGGCACGCCGCTACCGCTGCCGCCGAATCCGCTCGTGGGGCGCGGTCGCGAGCTCGAGGAGCTCACGGCGCTGCTCGGTCGGCGCCAGTCGCGACTCGTCGTACTGACCGGTGCGGGAGGCAGCGGGAAGACGAGGCTCGCGCTCGAGGTCGCACACGGGCTCGCGAGCGCCTACGCGAACGGGGTCGCGCTCGTCGAGCTCGCACCGCTGCGCGATCCGACGCTGGTCGTGCCGACCATCGCCCACGCGCTCGACGTCGCACTGGACGGCGACGAGGATCCGCTCGGCGCACTCGCCGACGCGCTCGTCTCCCGCGAGCTGCTGCTCGTGATCGACAACGCGGAGCACGTGCGTGAGGCGGCGCCGGCCTATGCCGAGCTCGCCGCCCGGGTCCCTCGGCTGACGCTGCTCGTCACGAGCCGCGCCGTGCTTCACCTCTCCGGGGAGCACGTCTTTCCCGTCGCTCCGCTCGACGAGGACTCGGCCGTTCAGCTCTTCGCCGAGCGGGCGAGCGGGCTCGCCGCGCACGGGTCCCGCGACGGGCGCACCGACGACGACGTGCGCGAGATCTGCCGACGCCTCGACTGCCTTCCGCTCGCGATCGAGCTGGCAGCCGCTCGCGCCCGCGTGCTGAGCCCTCGCGCGCTCAGACAGCGGCTGGACGCACGGCTGAGGATGCTCACCGCCGGCCCGCGCGATCTCCCCGCGCGCCAGCAGACGCTCCGCGAGACCATCGGCTGGAGCGTCGACCTCCTCCCGGAGCATGCGCGCACGGTCTTCACCCGACTCGCCGTCTACCCGGCCGGCGCCTCGCTCGCCGCCGCCGAAGAGGTCTGCGGGGCGGACATCGACACGCTGAGCGCCCTCGTCGACGACCATCTCCTCCGCCGGGAGGACGTCGACGACGAACCTCGCTTCGGGATGCTCGAGACGATCCGCGAGTACGCCGTCGAGCTCCTCGGTGACAACCGGCGTGCGGCGGAGGCTCGCATGGGCGCGCATCTGGCCGAACTTCTCACCGCGGTCGAGCTCGAGGCGCGCGTCTCCGGCGCGGCGCTGGCGCGGCTCGACCCGGAGTTCGACAACGTGCGCGCCGCGCTCGACGTCGCCGCTGCCGCCGGCGACTCGGAACTCGAGCTGAGGCTCGCCGGCGGGCTGTGGCGGTACTGCTGGGTCCGGGGTTTCGCCCCCGAAGGTCTGCGCCGGATCGAGTCCGCCCTCGCCCGCGCGGGCGAGGCACCGACGCCCGCGCGGGCGAAGGCGCTGCAGGGCGGAGCGGGGCTCGCGTGGAGCATCGGCGACTTCGAGAAGGCGAAGGAGTTCGCCCGCGCGGCGATCCCGGTCGCGGCGGAGGTCGGATCCCTGTGGGACGAGATGGCGGCCAACACGGTGCTCGGCATCGTTGCCAATGACGAGGGCGATCGCGATGCCGCCCGCGTCCATCACCGGCGCAGCATGGAGCTCAGCGAGCAGCAGGGGCTCGAGCCCTTTGCGCAGAAGCTCAACCTCGGCATCGTCGCGCTCGACTCCGCCGAGTACGAGGAGGCGAGAGCCCTCTTCGACGATGTGCTCTCGTATCACCGGCGGACCGAGAACGACCAGGGCATGGGCTTCGCGCTCATCAACCTCGGCGTCCTGCACCATGCGCTCGGCGACCACGGGGCCTCCCTGGAAGCGTTCCGGGAGGCGAGTGAGCGGTTCGAGAAGGTGGGCTTCCGCTCCCAAGTGGCGCACGCCCTTCAGGGCTTCGCGGCATTCGAGGCGAGCGAGGGCCGCTTCCTCGAGGCGGCGCGGCTGCTCGGTCGTGCCCGGGCGGAGCTCGAAGACGTCGGCGCGTCCGAGACGGACTTCGCGACCGACATGGTCGCCTGGACGAAGCGGCAGGCGACAGATGCGCTCGGACGGGACGCGTTCGAGGAGACATACGAGGCCGGCCGCGACGACCGCTGAATCGCCTCGCCGCACCCGCACCTGGGTTCCGGATCGACGACACCTGCAGCCGCCCGGCGGTAGAGCCGCGGCTAGGCCGCGTCCGTCTTCAGGAAGCGGTCGAACCAGTCGAGCACGAGCTCGAAGCGCTGCACGCGGTGCACGGGGTTGCCGGAGCGCGTCAGCTCGTGGGTCTCGGCGGGGAAGCGCACCATCTCGACCTCCTTGCCGAGCAGGCGCAGCGTCGTGAACATCATCTCGCCCTGCTCGATGTTGCAGCGGAGGTCGTTCTCGGAGTGGAGGATCAGCAGCGGTGTCTCGATCTGCTTCGCATACGTCCAGGGCGAGATCTCGAGGTACTTGTCGACCGCGTCGTGGACGAAGTCGCCGTGGTAGCCCTTGAAGACCCAGCCGACGTCGCTCGACCCGTACATCGAGACGAGGTTGTTGACGGCTCGCTCGGAGAGCGCCGCCTTGAAGCGGTTCGTGTGCGAGACGATCCAGGAGGTCATGAAGCCGCCGTACGAGCCGCCCAGCACGCCGAGCCGGTCGGGGTCGATGAACCCGTAGCGCTCGAGCGCCGTGTCGACGACGGCCATCAGGTCCTCGTAGTCGACCGAGCCCCATCCCGGCCCGAGCTCGCCCGGGCCCATGATCGCGCGGCCCCACGACTCGTCGTAGCCGGAGGAGCCGCGCGGGTTGGCGTAGATGACGGCGTAGCCGCCGCCGGCGTAGACCTGCGTCTCGTCGAAGAAGCCGTTCCCGTACTGCGTGAACGGGCCGCCGTGGATGTTCAAGAGCGCCGGGTATGTCTTCCCTTCCTCGAAGCCGGCCGGGCGCGCGATCCACGCCTCGACCTCGGAGCCGTCCTTCGAGATCGCCGTGAACCGCTCCGGCGCGGACAGCTCGCGTCCGGCTGCGAACTCCTTGCCGACCTCGGTCAGCTGCCGGTCGCCCGCGTAGAGCTCGCCCAGGTTCGGCGCCGTCGAGCCGGTGCGGACGACGTTGCCGTCGGCCGCGTCGTAGCCCGAGAGGACGATGTCGCCGCCGGCGACGAGCTCCGGCTCCCCGCCCTCCGGTGAGACGCGGTAGACGTGCACGTTGCCGCGGTCCTCGATCGCGAAGACGATCGCGCCGCCGTCCCAGATCGGCTCCCTGATCTCGGGATACGGGTCGCAGGTGCGGTCGAGCGAGGCCGTCAGCACGCGGAAGTCGCTCCCGTCGGCGTTCATGACGCCGATCTGCGTGTGGCGCGGGAAGTCGAAGCCGCCGGGGCTCCACTTGACGGCGAGCTTGGTGCCGTCCGGCGAGTAGCTCGGCGCGTAGTAGCTGGCATCGTTCGGCGTCAGGCGCTGCGGCTCGCCGCCCTCGGCCGGGACGACGTAGATGTCGCCCTTCAGCTCGACGTCCCAGGTCTCGCCGCGCGCCGAGGAGAAGGCGATGCTCTTGCCGTCGGGCGTCCAGGTCGGGCGGGAGTCCTCGAAGTCGCCCTCGGTGATCTGTTTCGCCTCGGCGGAGCCGTCCGCGGGAACGACGTAGATGTGCCGGCGCCGGTCGCCCGTCCAGCCGACCGAGTCGAGCTTGTAGAGCAGCCGGGTGAAGCGCCGCGGCTTCCGTTTCTTGTCGTCCTCCTCCTCGTACGCCTCGTCCGGGACGCGCGCCGAGAAGGCGATCCGTGTCCCGTCGGGAGACCAGACCGCCTCGCCGGCGTCGTCCTTGAGGTCGGTCAGGCACTGAGCCTCGCCGCCGCCCATCGGCATCACGTAGAGCTGGCGCTTCGCCTTCTCGTCGCCGCGCTTCGAGACGAACGCGAGCCGCTCGCCGTCGGGAGACCAGCGCGGCTGGGCGTCGTTGTCGCCGCTCGTCAGCCGCCGCGGTTGTCCCGAGCCGTCGAGCTTCGCGAGCCAGATCGACTGCCGGTACTGGTTTTCCTCGCCGTCGATCGACCAGACGACGTAGGCGACCTCGTCGCCGCCGGGGCGCAACCGGGGGTCGGTGACCCCGGTGAGCTGGTAGACGTCCTCGGGCCGCATCCCCGCCACGCCGCAACTATCGCACGATAGGTTTTCGGACGTGGCCACTACCCTCACCGGCGCCGAGCAGGTCGAGTGGAACCTCGACGACCTGTTCGAGGGACCGGATGACCCCCGGATCGAGTCCGAGCTCGAGGAGACGACCGCGGCTGCGCAGTCGTTCCGCGAGCGCTACCGGGGCCGTCTCGGCGAGCTGACCGCGGCCGAGCTGAACGAGGCCGTCGCCGAGCTGGAGCGGATCGAGTCCGCGTCGACGAGGATCGAGACCTTCGCCCGGCTGCGCCAGGCCGCCGACAGCTCGGACCAGGCTCGCGGGGCGCTCGTGCAGAAGGTGCGCGAGCGGAACACGCAGATCGAGACCGAGCTGCTCTTCTTCGACCTCGAGTGGAGCGCCGTCGACGACGACGTCGCGGAGGCGCTGCTCGCCGACCCGGCGCTCGAGCGCTACGCGCAGGTTCTGCGTTCGCAGCGCCGCTACAAGCCGCACCAGCTGACCGAGCCGGAGGAAAAGATCTCGGCCGAGAAGAGCCTCACGGGCATCAGCGCCTGGGGCCGCCTCTTCAACGAGCTCCTCTCCGACCTGCGCGTCTCCTACGACGATCAGGAGCTCTCGCTCGACGAGGCGCTCTCCAGGCTCTCGCGCGAGACGTCGCAGGAGGAGCGGGGCCGCGTCGCGGCGGCGGTGACCGAGACGCTGCGGCCGGGCGTGCGCACGCGCGGCTATGTGCTCAACACGGTCCTGAACGAGCGCGCGATCGAGGACCGGCTGCGCGGCTACGAGACCTGGATCTCCGCGCGCAACCTCGCGAACGAGATCCCCGACGAGGCGGCGCAGAGCCTGATCGATGCGATCCAGGAGCGCTACGACATCCCGCAGCGCTTCTACGCGCTCAAGGCGCGATTGCTCGGCCTGCCGCGGCTGAAGGACTACGACCGCTTCGCGCCGCTCAGCGAGGTCGGGGGCACGATCGGCTGGGACGAGGCGCGCGACCTCGTCCTCGACGCGTTCAACGGCTTCTCGCCGCAGGCGGGCGACATCGTCGGCGACTTCTTCGAGCGGGACTGGATCGACGCGGCGGTGCGGCCGGGGAAGATGCTCGGCGCCTTCTGCGCCACGACGGTGCCCGGCGTGCACCCGTACGTCCTCATGAACTACGCGGGCGAGCGGCGCAGCGTCCTCACGCTCGCGCACGAGCTCGGCCACGGCCTCCACGGCACGCTCGCCCAGGATCTCGGGCTCCTGAACGCCCGCACGCCGCTCACCCTCGCCGAGACGGCGTCCGTCTTCGCCGAAGCGCTCACGTTCCAGAAGCTGAAGGAGCGCGAGGACGACCCGCGGGCGCTCCTCGACCTGCTCGTCGGCCGGATCGACGACACGGTCGCGACCGTCTTCCGCCAGATCGCGATGAACCGGTTCGAGCACGCCATCCACACCGACCGCCGTGAGGAGGGCGAGCTCACGGTCGAGCGGATCTCCGAGCTCTGGAGCGCCGAGCAGCGGCGGATGCTGGGCGACGCCGTCGAAGTCACCGACGACTACGGGATCTGGTGGAGCTACGTGCCGCACTTCATCCAGGTGCCGGGCTACGTCTACGCGTACTCCTTCGGCTACCTCTTCTCGCTCGCGATCTACCGGCGCTACCTCGACGAGGGCGAGTCGCTCGTCGAGCCCTACCTCGACCTCCTGCGCGCCGGCGGCTCGGCGCCGCCGGCCGAGCTCGCGTCACGGCTCGGCTTCGACATCGGCGACGCCGCGTTCTGGTCGGCCGGGCTCGACGCGATCGGCGAGCTCGTCGACGAGGCCGAGCAGCTCGCAGCCCAGCTGGACTGAGCATGCTGCTCGTGGTCGCGGCGACCGAGCGCGAGCTCGTTCCGGTCGAGGGCGCACGTACGCTCGTCTGCGGGATCGGGCCCGTCGAGGCGGCGATCGCGACGGCCCGTGCGCTCGCGGAGGAGCGGCCGAGCGCCGTCGTCCACGTCGGGATCGCCGGCGCGCACGCGCTCGAGCCGCTGACGCTCGTCCTCGGCTCCGAGGCCGTCTACTGCGACGCCACCGGCGACCTGGTGCCCGCGCGTGCGACGCCCGATGCGGCCTTGCTGGGCCGGCTGCGGGCGGCGTTCACCGAGGCCGAGCTGCGGCCGATCGGGACGAGCGCGGCCGTCGGCGGCTCGCACGGGGTGGAGGTGGAGGCGATGGAGGGCTTCGCCGTGCTGCGCGCCTGCGAGCTGGCCGGGGTGCCCGCGGTCGAGGTGCGTGTCATCTCGAACGCGATCGGCGAGCCCGACCGGGCGCTGTGGCGGTTCGACGACGCCTTCGCGAAGCTCGCCGAGACGCTCCCTCGGCTGGTCGCGGTAGCTTCCGCCGCGTGACGAGGGAGACGCTGCCGGCGCCGCTGCCGCCCGAGACGCGCACGGTCGGCCAGGTCGTGGCCGAGGCGATCCGCCTCTACGGCCGCCGTCTCTGGCCGTCGCTGCCGCTCGGCCTCCCGCTGGCAATCGCCGACACGCTCGCGATCGCGACCACGACCGTCGAGAAGATCCTGATCCTCCTCGTCGCGACGCCCGCGTTCACGCTCGCGTTCGCCTGGGCCAGCGCGATCGCCGGCGACGTCCGGCCGCACCGCGCAACCTGGCTTCGCGCGCTCCTGCTCGGGACGCTTGCCTTCCTGCCGGCGGCGTTCTTCTTCCCCTGGTTCGCGATCCTCTCCGTTGCGTGGCTCGCGTTCGTCGGCCTCGTCGTCCCGGTCGTGATGATCGAGGACGCGCCGTTCCGACGGGCATGGCGGCGCGCGATCGAGCTGTGCCGCGTCGACTACGTGCACGCGATCGGCTCGCTCGCCACGCTGGTGATCGTCTTCGTGCTCTCCCGGATCGCGCTCGCCTTCCTGCTCCGCGAGCAGGCCGACAACACGATCCGGGTGGCGGTCTTCGTCGCCGACCTGATCGTCTCGCCGCTGCTCTTCCTCGGCGGCGCGCTCCTCTACTTCGACCAGGCAGCACGCATCCGAAAGGAGAGGCCATGATCGACCACGTCGGAGTGCACGTCGGCGACCTCGCCGCAGCGCGAGCGTTCTACGAGGCCGCGCTCGCGCCCCTCGGTTACGCACAGGCGATCGAGCATGGAGAGCAGGTGGGCTTCGTCTCGCCCGACCGCTACCCGGACTTCTGGATCTCGCGGCGCGACCCGGTCGCCGGCGCGACTCACGTTGCCTTCCGGGCAACCGACCGCGCGACGGTTGACGCTTTCCACGCGGCCGCGCTTGCGGCGGGCGCGCGGGACAACGGGGCGCCCGGAATCCGGCACGACTACGGCGACAACTACTACGGGGCCTATGTTCTCGACCCTGACGGGAACAACGTCGAGGCGATGACGTACGCGGAGTAGGATCCGGCCATGCCCGTCTACCTCATGCTCTCGACCCTCACGCCGCAGGGCGTGCAGACGCTGAAGGCAAACCCGGCCCGCCTGCGCGAGGTGAACCGCGACGTCGAGGAGCTCGGGGCGAAGGTGCTCCACCAGTGGGCGACGCTGGGCGAGTACGACTTCGTCAACATCGTCGAGGCGCCCGACGCTGCGACGGTCGCGAAGGTGTCGCTCGCGCTCGGCGCGCGCGGCAGCGCGAAGCTGCAGTCGCTCGAGCTCGTCGACATCGACACGCTCCTGAACGCGCTCGACTCCTAGTCGGCAAGGACCCCTGGAGAGGCCGCTTCGCGGCCTAGCGGAACCCGGGCTCCGTCGACGCCGGCGGGAGCGGGCTCTGCGGCAGACCCGGCCGCGGCGGGCCCTCGTTGTACTCCTTGGGCGCGACGTCGTTCGGCGCGTCGGGGTGGAAGAGCGAGGCGAGGTGCTGGATCTGGCTTCGGCCGACCCCGAGCTCGAACTGGCCGCCCCCGTAGACCTCGATCCCGCGCTCGGCGCACGCGTCGTAGAAGTCGAGCAGGTTCCGCACCGAGCCGAAGCGCGACGGCTTCGAGTTGAGGCAGCGCGGGGGGAAGGGAAGCGCGTCGACGTCGGCGACGGAGTGGATCGGGAAGTCCCAGGTGATCCGGTCGCGGTGCGGCTCGAGCACCGGCCGCGTCTCCTCGTTCAGACGCGGATCCTCGAGCCAGGCGTCGGGGAATCCGGTCGCGACGCGCCCGTAGAGCTCGGCCGACGGCGTCGCGTCGACCCAGTCGCCCTCGTACAGCCCCTTCAGGTCGACGACGTCGACCGCGCTGCTCGCGGCGAGCTCGGCCACGACCCCTTCCGTCCACGAGTCGAGCGCGTCGAGCTTGAAGCGCAGCTCCGGGTAGAGCGCGAGCAGCTCCTGCACGGCGCGCTGCGAGACGACGAAGCGCACCGGCCGCGGCTCGCGCCCGAGGGCCGCCGCGAGCGAGCTCCTCGCCTGCCGCAGCGCGAGGTCGAGCGCGGCCGACTCGAGCCCCCAGCGGCGGTAGCCGGGCGCGTCCGCGACGAGCTCGGAGAACGAGTCGAGCGTGTAGGTGCCGGCGAGGTCGGGAGCCTCGGTGTCGAGGTGATGCTGCTCCTCGTAGGTGACGTCCTCGCCGACGCCCTCCTCGCCGGCGCCGTGGAGGTGGAAGACGGTCGTGCGGCGGGTCATGAAGCTCAGCGGCAGCGCGTGCGGCTCGAGCTCGACCCGCTCGATCGTGAGCGGCAGATCCTTGACTGCGTCATAGAGCGGCATAGGCAACGGCCACCTCCGCGGCCAGTCGTGCATTTGCGGCGATCAGCTCGCGGTTGGCGGCAAGCGTGCGCCCGCCGGACTCGCGATGGAGATAGGAGAGGACGAACGGCGTCACCTGCTGCCCTGTGACCCCGTCGGCGTCGGCCGCGACGAGCGCCCGCTCGATCAGCGGCTCGACGTCGTCGAGGCTGTCCTCGGCCGGGCGGCCGAGCAGGATCGAGGTGTGGCGGCCGAGCCGCCAGTGGGCCCGCGCCACCTGTGCCGCCTCCTCGGCCGACTCGACCCGCGCCGACACGGGCGGGCCGCCGTGGGCCGTGTAGAAGAGCGGCAGGTCGTCGGTCCGGTAGCCGAGCACGGGCACGCCGAGCGTCTCGAGCAGCTCGGCGGTCGCCGGCACGTCGAGGATCGACTTCACGCCCGAGGAGACGATCAGCGCCTCGGTCCGGATCAGCTCGCCCAGGTCGGCGGACACGTCAGGCGGATCGGGGAACCCTCGATGGACGCCGCCGAGCCCGCCCGTCCCCATGAACCCGATTCCGGCGGCGCGGCACGCGGCGAGCGTGCCTCCGACGGTCGTCGCGCCGACGGCGTCCTGGACGATCGCGGCGGCGAGGTCGCGCGGCCCGACCTTGCGGGCGTCCGCGGTGAACCGGCCGAGCTCCTCCTCGGTCAGCCCGACCCGGATCTGGCCGTCGAGCACGCCGATGGTCGCCGGCACGGCGCCCGCCTCCCGGACGCGACGCTCGCTCTCGAGCCCGACCTCCACGCCCTCGCCGGGCGGGAAGCCGTGCGCGACGAGCGTCGTCTCGAGCGCGACCACCGGCCGCCGGTCCGCGAGGGCGTGGCCGACCTCGTCCGAGATTCGAAGCAGCTCCTTCACGGCATCGAGCCTAGTTGCGCCACGCAGCGCGCCGCCGCCGCCAGCGCCGGCTCTGGGCCGCCGACGAGGTAGCCGCCGGCGAAGGCGTCGCCGGCGCCCGTCGTGTCGACGACCTCCGCGGCGACGGCCGGCGACTCGATGTCGCCGAAGCGCGCGCCCCGAGGCCCGCGCTTGAGCACCCACTCGACCCCCGCGATCGGGCCACCGATGATCCGGTCCTCGTCCTCGTTGGCGAAGACGATCGCCGGCGCGAGCGTCTCCAGCCGCTCGCGGAAGCGCTCTGGGCCGAAGTCGCGGATCGCGCTCCAGGAGGAGAGGTCGACCGAGAGGCGCGGTGCCAGCTCGGCGGCGCGCAGCGCGGCGCCGTCGATCGGCGACCGCAGGAGGGAGTAGCCCGGGAGATGGAGGTGGGTGCAACCGTCGAGCCAGGCCGGGTCGAGCTCCTCCGCGGTCAGCTCGGGCGAGACGCCGCGGTCGGACGCCATCGTGCGGCTGCCGTCGACGCCGACGAGCGACACGACCGTGCCCGTCCGGCCCTCGACGACTGGGCCGGCGACGTCGACGCCGTAGCGGGCAAGGCCCGAGGAGGCGGCCCGTCCCGCCTCGTCGTCCGCCCGCTTGCCGACGAAGCGCGCCTCGCCGCCCAGCTCCGCGACCCACGCGGCCACGTTGGCGGCCTGGCCGCCCGGCCCGAGCCGCGTCACGGCGTCGGCGTCGGCGCCCTCGGCGAGCGGCTGCGAGAGGCGGACGATCACGTCGAGCAGCAGGTCGCCGAGCGTCAGGATCATGAACGCCTACGATCCTTCCATGGACGGAGAGTCACGCCGCTCGCGAACGCGCTCGTTCCTCGTCGGCGCGGCCGTCGGCGCGTCCGCCGCGATCGCCGCCGCACGCCGGCTCAGGCCGAAGGAGCGGAAGCGCGAGACGCCCGCCGGGCTCGCCGCCTTCGAGGAGGCGCCGTGCTACCGCGAGCTGGTCGAGAGCGAGCGGCTCGCCCCGTAGCCGCGCAGCGCCCGCGCGGCGCGCTCGATCGTCGGCAGGTTGATGTCCGCGTCGCCCAGGTAGAGCCGCTTGCCGACGAGCATCGCCTCCCCGGCGCGCTCGAGGTAGCGCTTCGGCGTCACGACGGGCTCCTTCGTCCTGATCACGAGGAACGGGCCGAAGTCGCGTACCTCGAAGGCCGACTCCGGCCGGGGTGAGACGCGCGGGATCTGGAGCGTGCGCTCGATGTTCGTCGTCTTGCTCGAGTCCAGCACCCAGACGCCGTGCCCGAGCGGCCGGTCCAGCGAGAGCAGGTTGTGGAGCGCCAGGTCGGCGTCGGCGCGAGGGAGGACGACGAGGGGCACGTCCGGTTCGAGCTCCCAGGCCTGGAGGTAGAGCGGGTCGTAGCCGAGGAGGACGTCGTCCGAGCCCGTCGTGGCCGCGATGTAGGCAGCTGCATCGGCCCGTGCCTCCTGGCGGACGTCCGGCTCCCACTCGAAGAGCTCGGGCGTCCGGTCCCAGGTCCAGCCGACCTGGGCGAGGACGAGTACGGCCGCGGCGGCGCTGCCCCACAGGCGCCCGAGCCGGGCGAGGCCCGCGCCGGCGGCGAGCGCGACGAACGGCAGCAGGAAGATCAGGTGCCTCGTCTCCGGCGAGCCCGTGCTGCGCGCGACGACCAACGCCGCGAGCGGGACGAGCGTCGCGCAGGCGGCGAGGATCCGCGCGTCGCGCGGGAGCACCGCGAGGCCCGCGGCGACCGCCACCAGCACCGCCGGCAGCACCGGGAAGCCGGCGCTGAAGTCCCCCGCGGCGTGCCAGACGTACTCGACGACGTCCAGCCGGCTCCCGGCTGCGACACCCGCGTCGAAGCGTCCGGCGAGGACGAGGTCGGTGAGCCAGAACGGGATCCCGAGGACACCGACGGCGCCGAACGCCCAGAGTGCCTCTCGCAGCCGCTCCCGCCGCGCGAGGACGACGAATGCTCCCTGCGAGGCGAGCACGAGCGCGCCGTACGGGTGTGTCGCCACGGTCGCCAGGATCGCGAGCGCCCACAGCGCCCACGCCCGGCGGCCGCCGTGGTCGACCGCGTGCAGCAGCGCCAGGTAGGAGAGCGTCGCGGTGAAGAGGAAGAGGCTGTACATGCGGCCGTAGACGCCGTGGAAGAGGAACGTCCAGCTCGTCGCGAGCAGCAGCGTCCCGAACAGCGCGGCGACTCTTCCGCCGAGTCGCGCGAGCAGGAGCGCCACGACGGGCAGGCTTGCGACGGCGAACAAGGCCGAGAGCGCGCGCAGTCCCTCCAGCCCGAGGTCGAGATGCGCGACCGCCCAGGCGAGCAGGAAGTGGAGCGGCGCGCCGCCGCGCTCCTCGAGCACGACCTGGAACATCTCGTCGAGCGGATGCCGGCCGATGAAGAGCGGCAGCGCCTCGTCCTCGTGCGGCGGCCAGGCCAGCAGCTGGTGGAAGAGGAACGCCGCCGTCCCGGCCGTGATCGCGCCGACGCCGAGCGGGAACCAGTGGGCGGCGAGCCACGGTCGCGCGAGCGCCCATTCACGGGCTCCGAAACGGGTTGTCTGTGCGGTCTCGCTCATCGTCGCCGTCAGTGTGCCTTGCTACCGTTCGCCGCCATGCCGATCTACGAGTACCGGTGTCCCGACGGGCACACTTTCGAGGTCTTCCAGCGGATGTCGGACCCGCCGTCGGAGGCCTGCGAGGTGTGCGGCAAGAGCCCCGTCGAGAAGGTCCTGTACCCGGTTTCGGTGCACTTCAAGGGCTCCGGGTTCTACTCGACCGACTACGGCCGGGGCTCGGGGAAGAAGAAGGACGCGTCGAGGGACGGCTCCGGCGACTCCGGCTCGACGGAGAAGAAGCCGGACTCGGGCGACAAGAAGCCCGCTCCTGCCGCCGACTGACGGCTACCTGCGCGAGAGCGCGTTCAGCCCCAGGAGCAGGACGATCGAGCCGGCGACCGCGAAGAGGAACGGCTTCAGGTCCCAGGCGAAGCGCACGTCGGTGTCGAGAACGGCTTCGCCGAGGAAGCCGCCGAGCAGCGCGCCGACGACGCCCACTGCGAGCGTGCCGAAGCAGCCGAGCTCCTGACGGCCCGGCGTCAGCGCCCGTGCGACCGCGCCCGCCAGCAGCCCGAAGACGATCCAGCCGATGATGCCCACGCGGCGAGCCTAGTCCAGGCGCCCGCGCGCATGTTCGAGTGCGAGCCGGGTCGACGCGACGAGCGACTCGTCGCCTGCCGCCAGCCGCAGCTCGAGTGCCGCTTCGAGCGCCTCGACGGCCTCACCGGTGCGTCCGAGGTCGAGGAGCGTCTTGCCGAGGTGCTGGAGTGCGAAGTCCCGGAGCTCGGCCGGCCCTTCGAGCGCGTCGCGCAGGTGTGCCTCTGCCTCGTCGAGGCGGTCGAAGCACCGCAGCGCCTCGCCGATCCGGATCGTGGCGACGGTCCGCGCCCGCTCGTCCCCGAGGCGATCGGCGAGCTCGAGGCTGCGGCCGAGCTCGCGAAGAGCCTCGTCCTCCCGGCCGAGCAGGCGCGCAGCGTTGCCGAGGTAGCCGTGCAGCCGGCACTGCTCGCGAGGATCCGCGGTCGCAGCCAGCTCTGCACGCGCGAGCTCGATCGCGCCCGCGACCGCCTCCGCGTCGGTCGGCACCTGGCGCAGGCGCTCGTCCCAGGCGCCGAGCTCCCCGAGGTCGGGCAGCACTAGTCGGCCGAGCGGCCGACGAGGCAGCCGGCGCCGAACGTCGTTCCCGGGCGCGGCGGCTGTGGCGCGGACAGCCCTGTGAACATCGCGATCGTGGCGCTGTTCTCCTCGCCGCCGACGATGACGTCCGCCCCTCCGATCGACTGCGACTCGCCGCCGAGGCGGCAGTGGAGCGAGCGGTCCTCGTTCGCCCGGAACCGCACCCAGCCGAGCTGGAGCAGCTGACCGGCGGACAGGTCTGTCGTCAGCGGCGCCATCAGCTCGTCGCCGATGAACGGCAGGCGCAGGAACGTCCCCAGAGAGACGAGCTCGTCCGTCATCGCCTCGAGGACCGCCTGCTGCCGCTCGCCGCGGGTGAGGTCGTTGTCGGCCGGATCGAGCCGATTCTCGCGAACGCGCGAGTAGATGAGCGCGCGCTTCCCGCTCATCTCCTGCTTGCCCTTCGCGAACCGCCAGCCCTCCCACTGCTGGCAGCGCGCCTCGGTCGGGTAGGGGCAGTCGAACCGGTTCGAGAGGATCGGCTTCGGCACGTCGACCTCGACTCCGCCGAGCGCGTCGATCACCTCTTTGAAAGCGTCGAAGTCGACGAGGACGACGTGGTTCGGCCGCAGCCCGGTGAGCGCGGCGACGGTCTTCATCGTCAGGGCAGGGCCGCCGAGCTGGAAGGCGGCGTTGACCTTGTTCGGCCCGTAGCCGGGGATGTCGACGCGGAGGTCGCGCGGGATCGAGAGATAGGAGATCCTGTGCCGCTCGGGATCGGTGCGGACGAGCAGGATCGAGTCGGACCGCCTGAAGTCCTGGCGCGCCGCCGTGCGGTCGCCGTCGGTCCCGAGCAGCATGATCAGCGAGGGGTTGGAGATCAGGAGGCCCTCCTGCGGCGCGAGACTCGCCTCGACGGCCTTCGGCAGCCGCGCGTTCGCCTCCTTGACGCCGCTCCGGAACGCGAGGAAGCTGGCGACCGTCCAGACGACCAGGAGGACGCCCAGAACGAGGACGCCGAGCCCGAGACGCCGGCGCCAGCGCGGCTTGCCGGGCTGCTTCGCGCGGGCCGGCTCACCGCGGCTCGCCCGCTCCGGACGCGGCGCAGTCGGCACCTTTCCCTTCGTGCGGCCGCCCTTGTAGAGCCGGTAGGGCTTCTCTGCGTCCGCCATCCGGCGCGTTATGGTAGCCGCCTCCCGTGGGCGCTCAACGAGTCATCGGTGTCGACCTCGGCGGCACGAAGATCGCGACGGGGTCGATCGACGCGGACGGAACGCTCCACGAGCAGCACGAGCTGCCGACGCCGATCGAATCCCAGGAGGCGCTGCTGGACGCGATCTCCCGTGCGATCGAGCCGCTCGCCGGCGCCGGCGTCGCAGCGATCGGGTTCGGGATCCCCTCGGTGATCGACCGCGCCAGCGGCAAGGTCCTCGGCTCGACCAACATCCCGCTGCGCGACGTCTCGCTGCGCGACGTGATCGAGGAGCGCTTCGGCGTCCCCGTGGTGATCGAGAACGACGGCAACGTGGCGGCACTCGCGGAGTGGAAGCTCGGCGCGGGACGGGACCGGGACGATCTCGTCATGCTCACCCTCGGCACGGGCGTCGGCGGCGGGCTCGTCCTCGGCGGGTCGCTCTACCGCGGGATCGCCGAGCTCGGCCACGTGGTCGTCGTCGCCGACGGGCCGCCCTGCCAGGGCAACTGCAACGGTCGCGGGCACCTCGAGTCGGTCGCCTCGGGCAACGCCGCCGACCGCGCCGCGGAGAAGCTCTGGGGCGAGGGCGCGAACGCCGAGCTGCTCGTCGGCCGCGCGCAGGAGGACGATCCGGAGGCGCTCGAGGCGCTCGCCGGGATCGGGCATCTGCTCGGCGCCGCCGTGGGCTCGTTCGTGAACATGTTCGCGCCCGAGGTCGTGGTCATCGGCGGCGGCTTCGGGATCGCCGCATTCGACTTTCTCCTCCCGTCCGCGCTCGAGATCGCACGGCGCGAGATGGTCGAGCCGGACGTGCTCCCGCTACGGATCGTCAAGGCTGAGCTCGGCTCCGACGCAGGTCTGATCGGCGCCGGCCTGATCGCGTTCGAGGCGCTCGGAGAGGACTGATGCCGCTCGCCGTCTGCGCGACGCCGATCGGCAACCTCGAGGACGTGACCCTTCGGGTCCTGCGCGAGCTGGCGGAGGCTGACGTCGTGCTCTGCGAGGACACGCGCCGCACGCGCGGGCTGCTCGAGCGGCACGGAATCGACGCGAAGCTGCTCAGCTACCACCAGCACAACGAGGCGGCGCGGACGGCCGAGCTGCTGCCTCGGCTCCAGGCGGGCGAGCGGATCGCGCTCGTCTCGGACGCGGGCCTGCCGGGCGTCAACGACCCCGGCGCGCGGCTGATCGAGGCGGCGCTCGAGGCCGGGCTGCCGGTGACCGTGCTCCCGGGCGCTTCGGCTGTCGAGACGGCGCTCGTCGCGAGCGGCCTCGCGGGCGAGCGGTTCCAGTTCCTCGGCTACCTGCCGCGGGGAGAGAAAGCGCTCGCGCGGCTCTGGGAGGAGCTCGCCGGGTGGCCGCATCCGGCGATCGCGTTCGAGTCGGCCCAGCGGCTCCCGGCGACGCTGCGGTCGCTCGCCGGCGCCTTCCCGGAGCGGCCGGTCGCCGTCTGCCGCGAGCTGACCAAGCGGTTCGAGGAGGTCGTGCGCGGGACCGCGGCCGAGGTCGCGGGCCGGTTCACGGAGCCCCCGAAGGGCGAGATCACCCTCGTGCTCGGCGCTGTCGAGGTCGAGCCGGGCGTGGCCGAGAGCAGCGCTGTCGCTGCGGTCGACGAGCTCGTGGCGGCCGGTCTGCCTCGGCGGCAGGCGGCCGACGTCGTCGCTCGGCTCGCGCGAGTTTCCCGTAACACTCTCTATTCCGAATCGTTGAAAAGCCGCTGAGCCACCCCGCTAGCGTGGGACGCAGTTGCCCTCCTCCCACGAAGGCGGTGTCCGATGCGGCGAACCTTCTCCGTCGCGATCGTCGCGATCGCGTGCCTGGCAGTCGCTCCCGCTGCCGCCGGCTGGGTCTGGCCCGCCGACGGTGCGGTGCTGCGGCCCTTCTCGGTCGGCGCGGACACGTACGCCGCGGGCCAGCACCGCGGCATCGACGTCGCCGGCTCCGTCGGCGACCCCGTCCGCGCACCCGCTGCCGGTGCCGTCTCCTTCGCCGGCGCCGTCCCGGGCGGCGGCCGGGCCGTGACGATCCAGACCGCCGACGGCCATGCCGTCACGCTCCTCCAGCTCGGAGCGGTCGTCGTCGCCCGAGGCAGCTCCGTCGCGGAGGGGGCGGTCGTCGGCGAGATCGGCCAGAGCGAAGACGGCGTCACCGCGGCACCGCACGTCCACCTCGGCATCCGGCTGGCCGCCGAGCCGGACGGCTACATCGACCCGGAGGGGCTGCTCCCGGTCCGCGGCGTCCCCGCTCCGGCGCCCGAGCCGGCGCCGGTTGCCGCACCCGACCCCGCCGTAGCCGCTCCGGCACCGCCCGCGCCCGTCCAGCCGGTGGCCGCTCCGGTGCACGCCGAGCCGGCAGCGTCCGCGCCGGCGATCGAGCCCGCGCTGGTCGCCGAAGCCCAGCCGGCGAGGGCTCCGACGCCGCGAGCCGCGGCGTCGCCGAAGACCGCGGCCGGAGCGGAGCCGGCCGAGGCGTCGCCACGCCCCGTCGTCCGGGCGCGAACGGTGACCGGCGCGTCGGAGCGCAGACCAGAGCCGCGAACCCCGACCCCAGCTCCAGGCCCTGTCGCTGCCGCCACGGTCGAGGCCGATGTTCCGCGGACCCCGGCGTTGCGCCGTGCGGCGCCGGCTGCTCCAGCGCGGGCGGCGGTCCAGCTGCGCGCGTTCGACCGCGTGCCGCCCCCCGCGGCGGTCGTGCGCGACCCGGTCCGGCCGGCGGCGATCCAAGCCCGGAACCGCTCCACGTCCGCTGACGAGAGGATCTCCGGCTCGCTGCTCCTGCTCGCCGGACTCGCCGTGGCAGCCGCAATCGCGGCCCAGGTCGCGCGAAAGGCTGCGCCTATCATTGAGGGCGATGAGCTTCTACCTGACAACACCCATCTACTACGTCAACTCGACGCCGCACATCGGCCACGCGTACACGACGATCGCGGCCGACATCCTCGTCCGCCATCACAAGCAGCGGGGGGAGGAGACGTATTTCCTGACCGGCGTCGACGAGCACGCCGACAAGGTGGCCCGTGTCGCGGCGGAGGAGGGGCTCACGCCGCAGGAGTTCGTCGACCGGATCGTGCCGGCCTGGCGCGGGCTCGCCCCGAGCGTCAACGCCGAGCCCGACTACTTCATCCGGACGACCGATGAGGGTCACAAACGGTTCGTACAGGACTTCCTCCAGCGGATCTACGACAACGGCGACATCTATCAGGACGTCTACGCAGGCCTCTACTGCGTCGGCTGCGAGGCCTTCAAGACCGAGGAGGAGCTCGTCGACGGCAAGTGTCCCGACCATGGGATCGAGCCCGAGTGGCTGGAGGAGAAGAACTGGTTCTTCCGGCTCTCTGCCTACCAGGACCGGCTGCTCCAGCTCTACGACGAACGACCCGACTTCGTCCTGCCGTCGTTTCGCGCCAACGAGGCGCGAAGCTTCATCGGCGGCGGCCTGCGCGACTTTTCGATCAGCCGCGCGACGCAGACGTGGGGCATCCCGATCCCGTGGGATCCCGATCAGGTCGCCTACGTCTGGGCCGACGCGCTCGTCAACTACCTGAGCGCGTTGAGCTATGCGCCGGGCGGCCACCTCGGCCTCTGGCCGGCGGCGGCACTTGCTCGCGAAGGACATCCTCCGCTTCCATTGCGTCTACTGGCCGGCGTTGCTGCTCTCGGCCGGCTACGACGTCCCGCGCCAGCTCTTCGTGCACGGCTACCTCAACCTCGACGGCCGCGGGATCTCGAAGTCGCTCGGCAACATCATCCGCGTCGAGGAGCTCACCGACGTCTACGGCGTCGACGCGCTCCGGTTCTGGGCCGCGCGCGCCGTCACGTTCGGGCAGGACGCCGACGTGACGGTCGAGGCCTTCCACGAGCGCTACGAGCGGGAACTCGCCAACGACCTCGGCAACCTGCTCTCGCGGACGACCGCCTTGATCGCGCGTTCCGGCGGTGAGATCGCGGCAGCGAGCGCCGGTGGAGGAGAGCTGGCCGCGGCGGCGACGGCGCTCGGGGAGGAGGTGGCGGCGCTCTTCGACCGCTACGAGATCACGGCGGCGCTCGACCGGATCTGGGGGCACGTCCGCCGGCTCAACCAGTACGTCGAGCAGACGAAGCCCTGGGAGCTCGCTCGCGATCCGGAGCGTGCCGACGAGCTCGCCGCCACCCTGTACGAGCTCGCGGACGGCCTCCGTGTCGCCGCGGTCGCGCTCGCGGCCTACGTCCCCGACACCTCCGGGCGGATCCTGACAGCGCTGGGCCAGCCGGTCGAGCTCGCGTGGGAGAACGTCGCGCCGGGCCGAACCGTCGCCGCGAGCGGGGTCGTCGCCGCCGAGCCGCTCTTCCCTCGCATCGACGAGCCGGCCACCGCCGCGTGATCGACACGCATGCGCACCTCGACGCGCTCGAGGAGCCGTCGGAGGTCCTCGCGCGCGCCCGCGCGGCGGGAGTGAGCCGCGTCGTCACGATCGGGACCGGCATCGACTCCTGCCGGCGGGCGCTCGCGCTCACCGCTCACGAGGACGTCTACGCCGCGCTCGGGATCGACCCGCACCAGGCCGGGACGGGCGAGGCAGCCCGGGTCGGAGAGCTGCGCGAGCTCCTCGGCGATCCGAAGGCAGTCGCCGTCGGGGAGGCCGGCCTCGACTACCACTACGGCTCCGACAGGAAGGACGAGCAGCGCCGCCTGTTCGAGGCGCAGCTCGCCCTCGCCGCTGAGCTCGAGCTGCCGATCGTCGTCCACACGCGCGCCGCCAATCCCGACACGGAAGCGCTCCTCCGCGCGCACGACGGCACCGTCGTCATGCACTGCTTCTCGGAGCCGGGCCTGCTCCCGGCCGCGCTCGAAGAGGGCTGGTACGTCTCCTTCGCGGGCAACGTCACGTACCCGAAAGCGGAGGAGCTGCGCGAGGCCGCCATGGCCGTACCGGCCGACCGTCTGCTCGCGGAGACGGACAGCCCCTACCTGGCGCCGCAGCCCCTTCGCGGCCGCACGAACGAGCCGGCGCACGTCGTCCACACCGTCGCGGCGCTCGCGGCCGCACGCGGCGACGACGTCGGCGAGCTCGCGGCTCGCATCGACGCCAATGCCGCGGCAGCCTTCCGCCTCCCATGAGCGTCCGCCCGAAGAAGCAGCTCGGCCAGCACTTCCTCGCCGACGAGAACATCCTCGGCGTGATCGAGCGGCTCGCCGAGCTCCGATCGGAGGACGTCGTGCTCGAGGTCGGTCCCGGCCTCGGCGTCCTGACGAGACGCCTCGCCGACCGCGCCGGCCACGTGCATGCCGTCGAGCTCGACCGCTCGCTCGAGCCCCACCTCGCTGCGCTCGCTGTGCGCCCGAACGTCGACCTCCACTGGGGCGACGCGCTCCAGCTCGACCTCGCGTCGCTGGAACCGGCGCCGACGAAGCTCGTCGCGAACCTCCCGTACAACGTCGCCACGCCGCTCGTCGCAGAGAGTCTCGACGGGCTGCCCTCGCTGCGCCTCTGGACGGTGATGGTGCAGCGCGAAGTCGCGGACCGCTTCTTCGCCGTTCCGTCGACCAAGGCGTACGGCGCCGTCTCGGTGCTCGTGCAGCTCGCCGCGGAGCGCACGGGTTTCCATCCGGTCGCCCGCACGGTCTTCCGGCCGCCGCCCAACGTCGACTCCGCCCTCGTCGCGTTTCGCCGCACGCCGCTGCCGGAGCACTTCGACCGGATCAAGCAGGTGGTCGAGGCGTCGTTCGCGCACCGCCGCAAGACGCTGCCGAACTCGGTGGCGCTGGCGGGCCTCGCCTCGCGCGAGGAGGCTGCGGCCGCGCTCGAGACGATCGGCCGCGCGCCGGAGACGCGCGCCGAGGCGCTCGAGCCGCGCGAGTTCGTCGACCTCGCGGCCGCGCTGTGAGAGCGCCCGCGCCGGCCAAGATCAACCTCGCGCTCGTCGTCGGCCCGGCCCGGGACGACGGCAGGCACGAGGTCGCCACCGTCCTCCAGCGCGTCGATCTGGCCGACCGCGTCGCGGTCGAGCCCGCGTCCTCGCTGACCGTGTCCGGCTTCGACGGCGACACGCTCGTCCGCGACGCCCTCCGCGCGCTCGCGGGCGCTGCGGGCGTGGATGGACGCTGGGCAGCGACGATCACGAAGCGGATCCCCGTCGCGTCGGGCCTCGGCGGCGGCAGCTCCGACGCCGCGACCGCGCTTCGGCTCGCGAACGACACGCTCGACTCGCCGCTCCCGCCCGACGACCTCCGCACGGTCGCCGCGTCGCTCGGTGCCGACGTCCCCTTCTTCATCGGCGATGGGCCGCAGCTCGGCCGCGGCGACGGCTCGGAGCTCGAGCCGCTCGACCTGCCGCAGGACTACTGGGTGGTGCTCGTGCTCCCTACGGGCGCGACGAAGCTCTCCACCGCCGCCGTCTACGGAGACTTCGACGAGCGGGACGGGGCGGCCGGGTGGGACGAACGGCGCGACCGCCTCGCCGACGCGCTCGCGGCCGTCCGCCGGCCGCGGGATCTCGCCGCGCTGCCGGCCAACGACCTCGCGCAGTCGCCCGTCGCCGACGAGTTGCGCCGGCTCGGCGCTTTTCGCGCCGACGTGAGCGGTGCCGGACCGGTCGTCTACGGCCTCTTCCACCACCGCCGCCAGGCGGATGCGGCGCGCCGCACTCTCCGCGGCGTCGGGCGGACCTGGCTCACGGTTCCGGTCTGGTATGGCTGAGCGGCGACCCGGTACGGTTCGGGCCATGGATCGCCCGGTGACGATCGAGCACGGCAGCACCCGCCTCGGACGGCAGCTGCGGGACAATCGGCTGCGGATCGCGCTGGTCGTAGCGCTCGTCGAGGGCGTCCTCGTCCTGCTCGGCTCGATCGAGTGGTGGCTCGTCGTCGTGCTCGCGATCGTCGCCGTCGCCGTCTACGTGCTCTGGGGCCGTGCCGCCCGGCGTGAGGAGGTCCGCGAGCTCTCGTGGGTCATCGCCGTCTCGCAGGTGGCGGTCGTGCTCGTGCCCGTGCTCGCGCTCGTGCTGACCGCGTTCGCCGTGGTCGCGCTGGTCGTGATCGCGGTGGTCGCGCTCGTCGTCCTCCTGCGCGACCGCCGTTAGGATGAGCCCTCCGAGCCATGGGGCGTGGCCAAGCGGTAAGGCAACGGGTTTTGGTCCCGTGATCCCAGGTTCGAATCCTGGCGCCCCAGTTCTCTCGTGACCGATACCTCATTCGCAGCCGTCGTCATGGCCGGAGGGCTCGGCACGCGCATGCGTTCGGCCACGCCGAAGCACCTGCACCCGATCCTCGGCCGGCGGATGGTCGACTGGGTGCTCGAGGCGGCACGCCCGCTCGGCCCGGCACCGCTCGTCGTGATCGCCTCGCCGGAGAGCCGCGACGCCTTCGGCGACACGCCGGTCGCCGTGCAGGAGCGTGCCCTCGGCACCGGCGACGCCGTCCGGTCGTCGCGCGAAGCAGTCGGCGACGGCGCGGACGACCTGCTCGTACTCTCCGGGGACACGCCGCTCCTCACGACCGACCTCCTCCGCGGCCTGCTCGAGACCCATCGCGCCGAGGCGGCGGCCGCGACCGTGCTCTCGTTCGTGCCCGACGACCCCCGCTCCTACGGCCGCGTCGTGCGCGGGGACGACGGCACCGTGGAGGCGATCGTCGAGGCCGGCGACGCAACGCCCGAGCAGCTCGAGCTGGCCGAGTGCAACTCCTCGATCTACGTCTTCCGCGGCGACCTGCTCTGGCCCGCGCTCGACCGGCTCGAGCCGCACAACGTCCAGGGCGAGCTCTACTTGACCGACGCTGTCCGCGACCTCGTCGCCCGCGGCGAGCGCGTCGTGGCGCACGTCGCGGACGATCCGGCCGAGACCGAGGGCGTGAACACGCGGGTCGAGCTCGCCGCGGCCGCCGCGGCGCTGCGCGACCGGATCAACCGCGAGCACATGCTCGCCGGAGTCGGGATCGCCGACCCATCCTCGACCTGGATCGAGCCCGACGTCGAGCTCGAGGCCGACGCGGCCATCCACCCGTTCACGGTGCTGCGGGGCAAGACGAAGGTCGCCGCCGGTGCGGAGGTCGGCCCGCACGTGGTCGCGCTCGACGCGGAGATCGGCCCGGATGCGACGGTCGGGCCCTTCTGTTACCTTCGCCCGGGAACCGTCCTCGGGCCGCGTGCGAAGGCGGGCGTGTTCGTCGAGATCAAGAAGTCGACCATCGGACAGGACACGAAGGTGCCGCATCTCTCCTACATCGGCGATGCGGAGATCGGAGAGGGGACGAACATCGGCGCAGGATCGATCACCGCGAACTTTCCGCATCGGCCGGATCAGCCCAAGGGCCGGACGACGATCGGCGACAACGTCCGCGTAGCAGTGGACACTATGTTCGTTGCTCCGGTCACTGTTGGCGACGATGCGTGGACGGCGGCCGGTGCCGTCATCACTGACGACGTCCCCGACGGCGCGCTCGCCGGCTTCCCACCGCGACAGGTCAACAAGGAAGGGCGCGGTGGAAAGCGGGACGATTGAGCAGGCGCTGCCCGGGCTCGAGGGCACGGGCGGGACGGCGTCGCAGCTCGTGGTCGGACGCGCCGTGTCGCTGACCCCGCAGAAGCGGCTCGCGGTCGTGGCGGGCAGCTCGCACCCGGAGCTCGCCACCAAGATCGCCGGCCACCTCGGAGTCGAGCTCACGCGCGTCGAGCGCACGACGTTCGCCGACGGCTCGCCGTACTTCCGCTTCGAGGACTCGGTTCGCGGCGCCGACATGTTCATCGTCCAGACGGCGGCGCCGTCGATCGGCGAGAACCTGATGGAGCTGCTGATCATGGTCAACGCGGCGAAGCTCGCGTCGGCCAAGCGGATCACGGCCGTGATCCCCTGGTACTTCTACGCCCGGCAGGACAAGAAGTCGCGGCCGCGCGAGCCGATCACCGCCCGGCTCGTCGCCGACCTGCTCGAGACGGCCGGTGTCGACCGGGTGATCACGATGGACCTCCACGCGGGCCAGGTACAGGGCTTCTTCCGGATCCCCGTCGACCACATGGTCGCCGTGCCGATGTTCGCGCAGCACATCCGCGACTACCTCGGGACCGAGGTCGAGCGGGTGGCGGTCGCTCCGGACACCGGTCGCGCCAAGCTCGCGGGCAAGTTCGCGGAGATGATCGGCGGCGGCCTCGTCGTCCTCAACAAGGAACGCCCGGGGCACAACCAGGCGAAGGTGACCGGCGTGATCGGCGACGTCGACGGCAAGGTCGCCGTGATGACCGACGACATCATCGACACCGCGGGCACGCTCTGCGCCGGCGCCGAGGCGCTGCGCGAGGTCGGCGCTACGCGGGTGATCGCCTGCGCGACGCACGCGCTCTTCAACGAGCCCGCCCTCGAGCGGATCGCCGAGAGCGCCTTCGAGAAGGTGGTCGTCACCGACACGGTGCCGGTCGACGAGCTGAACAAGCCGGCCAACATCGAGGTGCTCTCGATCTCCGGCCTACTCGCCGAGACGATCCAGAACGTCTTCTCGGACGACTCCGTGTCGGCGATCTTCGCCGGCGAGAACCAGCTCTTCTAGGCACCTGCGCTTTCGCGAGTAGCGAAATCCCCCGTTTGGCCTTTTCCGCGCCGGGAAGGGTCCGCGCAATCCGAGGACAAGGTACGAAGGGGGTAGTTGCAAGTGGCATCGATCCAGAAACTCTCATCGCAGGTGATCGACTACGCCGAGCGCGTTTCGGAGATTGCGGACGTCGCACAGGGCAAGCATCACCACCTGCGCGCCGGCCGCACGACGCGGTGGCTGCTCCTGCCTGCATCGGGGGCGGCCCTCTATGCCCTGGTGAAGAGCGACTCGTTCTCGCGCCAGGCGAAGGATGTCATGGACGAGGCGAAGACGCGGGCGTCCGAGCTGCCCGAGGATCTCTTGACCCGCGTCCGCCAGAGCGCCTCCAGCCGGAACGGAAGCCGGTCCAGCTCGTCGAGCTCGTCTACCAGGAGCCGTGCCACCGGTTCTGCGCGCAAGACGACCGGTTCGCGCAAGAAGGGTTCCGCGCGGAAGACGGCGGCCGCCTCGCGCTAGCCCGACGACGGACGCCCCACCGCCGGGCGGGGCGTCCGTCGCCACAGTGACGTCAGTCGAGCGAGCAGTCGTACGGCCCCTCGGCCGGCGGGGCCGGATTGGTGCCGTTGATCGCCCAGGCGAACACGAACGCCAGAGCGTCGATGTCGCAATCCGACAGGACGGGATCGCCCAGGTCGGGCCAGCCATACCCCATCAGATCGGTGCTCTCGAGCAGATTGGTCGCGTGGCCGAGCCCGAGCGCGTGCCCGACCTCGTGCAGCGTGACCCAGCCCAGATACTCGGGCTCGTATGGATCGCGGTCGAGGCTCGGGGGCAGGTCCGAGCGGACGATGATGTTCGGGCAGCCATGGTCGCCGCAGAGGGCGTAGCCGCCGAAGACGACCCCGCCGGCCGTCGGTACGTAGTGGACGACGATGTCCGCTTCCTGACGACGTGTTCACCTGCGTCAGCGTGATCAGCCCGTCGAAGCAGTCCTCGAGCGTCGCCGACCACGTGGCGATCGCCGCGTCGATCGCGTCCAGCTGCGCCCGCTCGGCGCCGGGATGAGCCTGGACGCTGATCGTCAGATCCGTGTGGTCCCACCAGTAGCCCGGGTAGTAGTTGCTGAGGATGACGAGTCCCTCGGCGTTCGACTCGGGCAGATTGCAGCTCGGCTGCGCGCTCGCACTCGGGCCGCCCTTCCCGCCCTTCCCGCCGAGCGCCGCGGCCGGCGTCAGCAGGAGCGAGCAGATCGCGAGGACGAGGACACTCTTGCGAATGGTCATTACGACCCCCTTCGTATCGCGTGTGCCGCGGAGCGGCGACGATACAAGGCCCCGGGCGTCCTTTGATCGGGTAGCCAAGTAACAGACTGTTACTTGGCGTCCGCTACAATCCGCCGCCGTGGCCGGCGACAGATTTCGTCTCGAGGTGAAGGAACGGACCGGGCTCGGCACGCCCGAGTCGCGGCGTCTGCGCAAGCAGGGCTTCATTCCCGGCGTCCTCTACGGCCGCTCGACCGCACAGGCCTTCGCCGTCGGTGAGCGCGAGCTTCGCGCCGCACTGACCGGGCCGTCGGGCCTGCACGCGGTGCTGGACGTCGTGCTCGAGGGCCAGACCACCGCGCATCCGTCGATCCTGAAGGAGTACCAGCGGGACCCGATTCGCGGCCACGTCCGCCACATCGACCTGCAGGAGGTGCGGCTCGACGTCGCGATCCAGGCGACCGTCAACGTGCATCTGCACGGCGCCGAGGACGCGCCCGGGATCAAGGAGGGCGGCGTGCTCAACCAGCCGGCGACGACCCTCAACGTCGAGGCGCTGCCGATGGAGGTGCCGGAGTCGATCGAGGCCGACGTGAGCGGGCTCGAGATGGGCGGCGCGCTTCGGCTCGAGGACATCCCGAAGCTCGAGGGCGTCACCTTCCTCGACGACCCGCACGAGACCGTGATCGCGACCGTGTCCGCCCCGATCGTCGAGGTCGAGCCCGAGCCCGAGGAGGGCGAGGAGCTCGCCGAGGGCGAGGAGGCTCCCGAGGGCGAGGCCGAGGGCGAGACCCCCGAGGGCGAGGCCGCGGCCGAGTCCGACTCCGAGTCCTCCGACTCCGAGGGGTAGTGGGTCGCGCGGCGACGTCCGCCGGGCGTCTGACGCCCGCGGAGACGTCGCCTGGCGTCGTCCTCAGTCGCGCACGTGCCACCGGCACGCACGCTCCTTGCGTCCTAGCCAGGCTCGCTCCGCGAACGCCAGCCGCGCGGCAACGCCACCGCGCGACCCACTGATGCGCCTCTTCCGTCGGGGCGAGAGCGCCTCGACGCTGGACCTGCTCGTCGTCGGCCTCGGCAACCCCGGCCGCGAGCACGCGCGCGACCGGCACAACGCCGGCTGGATGGTCGTGGACGAGCTGGCGCGGCGCCACGACGGCTCCTTCCGGTCCAAGTTCTCCGGGCAGCTGGCCGAGGTCCGGGTCGGTGAGCTGCGACTCGCGCTGCTGAAGCCCGAGACGTACATGAACCTCTCCGGTAGCTCGCTGGCGGCCGCGGCGCGCTTCTTCAAGCTTCCGACCGAGCAGATCGCGGTCGTGCACGACGACGTCGACCTCGATCCCGGCCGGATCCAGCTGCGCCTCGGCGGCGGCCTCGCCGGCCACAACGGGCTCCGCTCGATCCGCCAGTCGCTCGGCTCGGCGGAGTTCCTGCGCGTACGCGCCGGCGTCGGCCGCCCGGGCCGCGGCGACCGGCGCCCGGTCGCCGACTACGTGCTGAGCCCGTTCGCCCCCGAGGACGACGCCGAGGCGCTGATCGCCCGCTCCGCCGACGCGGTCGAGACGCTCGCCGCCGAGGGCCTCGACGAGGCCCAGCGCCGCTTCAACTAGGACGGCGCACTCGGCTCGCCGACTTGCCAGAGGGGCCCTTGCGTGCCAGGGTGGCTGGACGTCACGAGCTCGGAGGTGAAGAAAGAGCCCGGCTGGAACGCACGATCCAGGGGTCGTTCGCCGTCCTTGAGCGAGGAGGAAGTCATGACTGACCAGGTGGCGACCGAGCTGTCGCTCGACCCGGAGGCGCTCCAGGGCTTCGTGGAGGGTGTTCGCGGAGCGGTTCTGCGGCCCGGCGATCAGGGCTACGACGATGCCCGCGCGATCTGGAACGGGCTCATCGATCGCCGGCCGGCGCTGATCGTGCAGTGCAGCGGTGCCGCAGACGTCGTCGATGCCGTCAACTTCGCCCGGGAGCACAACTTGCTGCTTTCGGTCAAGGGCGGCGGCCACAACGTGGCCGGCAACGCGGTGAACGACGGCGGCCTCGTCATCGACCTATCGCAGATGCGTGGCGTTCATGTCGACCCGTCGACCAACGCGGTGCGAGTGCAGGGCGGGGCGACGTGGGGCGACTGCGACAGGGAGACGCAGCTCTTCGGGCTCGCGGTGCCGGGCGGCGTCGTCTCGACCACGGGCGTCGCCGGACTCACGTTGCACGGTGGCGTCGGTCATGTTCGCCGCAAGCACGGGCTGTCGATCGACAACCTGCTCTCGGTCGACATCGTCACCGCCGACGGCCAGCTCCGCAGGGCGAGCGCCACCGAGAACGAGGATCTCTTCTGGGCCGTCTGCGGTGCAGGCAGCAACTTCGGCGTCGTCACCTCGTTCGAGTTCCAGGCGCATCCGGTCGGGCCGATGGTGACGGTCGGCGCGATCTTCTACCCGCAGGATGTCGGTAGGACGGTGCTACCGGCGTGGCGCGACTACATGGCATCCGCGCCGGACGAGCTGAGCTCCCTCGCCTTCTTCTGGAACGTTCCTGAGCACGAGCCCTTCCCGCCCGAGCACCACGGGAAGCCCGTGGTCATCCTGGCCGCCGTCTACTCCGGATCCGTCGAGGACGGCGAGCCCGTCGTGCAGCCGCTGCGCGAGCTCGCCCAGCCGCTCGTCGACCTGAGCGGCCCCTGGCCCTGGCTCGGGCTGCAGAGCGGCTTCGACGCGCTCTTCCCGCCGGGGCAGTTTCGCTACTGGAAGTCGCGCGCCTTCGCAGAGCTGGGTGAGGAGGCGATCGACGAGATCGCCGACTGGGCGGCCCGCCGTCCGACGCCGCTCACGGACATCACGATCTGGCACCACGGCGGCGCCATGAGCCGAGTCGGCGAGTCGGAGACGGCCTACGCCGGTCGTGACGCACCCTTCCTCGTGACCGGGGAAGTGAGCTGGGCCGACCCGTCACAGACCGATGAGGCCATCGCCTGGGGCCGCGCGTTCTGGGATGCGATGGGCCGGCACTCCACCGGCGGCATCTACCTCAACTTCCCTGGGCTGGGAGAGGAGAAAGAGGAGCTCGTCAGGGCGGGGTACGGCGTCAACTACGACCGGCTCGCCGCGCTGAAGGCCAGGTACGACCCGACGAACCTCTTCCGCATGAACCTCAACATCACGCCCGCGGGCTAGGAGCGACCCCGCGTACCTCAGGCACCAGCCGCCGAGCGGACCGAGACGACACGCGCCGTCCAGGCGCCCTTCGGCGCCTCGACCTGCACGGCGTCGCCGACGCGGGCGCCCACGAGCGCGGAGCCGAGCGGCGACTCCGTGGAGACGCCTCCGCTGACGCTCGAGATCTCGACCTCGAAGCGGCCGCCGGTCTCGTCCTCGACCTCGACGACCGATCCGACGCCGACGACTCCCTCCGCAGCGCCCTCGACCACGACGGCGTTCTCGACACGGTGGCGCAGGATCGCGATCCGACGCTCGAGCAGGCCCTGCTCGTTCTTCGCAGCGTGGTACTCGAAGTTCTCCGAGAGATCGCCGAACGCGCGTGCCGTGGCGATCGCCTGAACCATCTCGGCCCGCTTCGGCCCCTCCAGCTCCGCGAGCTCGGCCGCCAGGGCATCGCGATGCGCCGCTGTCATCGACTCGGAGCCGCGATCAGCCATGCGCCGCATCGTAGACTGAGCGCAGCGGAAACGCCGGTTTCCGCCTCTCGTCATGGACCGTCCGGTACTGCATTCGTTCGTCAGGGAGCTGCTCGCGCTGGAGCGCCTGCAGGCGTTCGCGGCTGCCCTACCCTCGCGCGCGCGGGTGTCCGAACCGGTGCTGCCGCTCCTGCTCGCGGCGCTGCACGAGCAGCTCGGCCGCGGCCTGGTCGTGCTGCTGCCGGAGGACGCGGACGCACGCGACCTCGCCGATGCAGCGGGGTGGTTCATCGGCGCCGAGGACGTGGCGCTGCTCCCGGGCCGCGGCGTCCGCTGGGGCTCGGGGCTCGAGCCGCCGCCGCATCTCGTCGGCGAGCGGGCGCGCGCTCTCGACGTCCTCGCCCGCGGCGGCCTGGTCGCCGCCTCCGCGACGGCCCTCGCCGAGGGAGTGCCGCCTCCGGCCGTGCGGCCCGAGCCGATCGTGCTCGAGGTCGGGTCGGAGCCCGGCCTCGAGGGACTCGCCGGGCACCTCGCGCTGGCGGGGTACGAGCGGGTCGAGCGGGCGGAGGAGCGTGGCCAGTTCGCCGTGCGTGGCGGGCTCGTCGACGTGTTCCCCACGACCGGGCGAGAGCCGATCCGGATCGAGCTCTACGGCGACGAGATCGAGCAGGTTCGCGCCTTCTCGCCGTTCACGCAGCGCGCCCTCCATCCCGTCGACGGCGCCGTGATCTATCCGGCCGCCGAGCGCATCGCCGACCTCGCCGAGCCGGTGCTCGCGGACGACGAGGAGCCGGGGGTGCCGGAGCTGCCCGACGACCTCGTTCCCGTGCTCGACCGCGCGCCCGACTTCGTCTGGCAGCCCGAGGAGGTGCGGCGCGTCTGGTCGGAGGAGGGGCTCGACGAGGTCGGCCTCGCAAGCGCCTCGGAGCTCGACCCGTTCCCGCAGGCGCAGCCCTTCTCCTTCGAGGCACAGCGGCCCGCGATCGCCGCGCGCGGCCTCGCGGAGGCCGAGAACGAGCTGAAGGGCTTCGTCAACGGCGGCAACCGCGTCGTCGTCGCGTTCCCGCACGCGGGCGAGGCGCTCCGCACCGACAACCTGCTCAAGCGAGCCGACTCGCGCGTGCTCCAGCCCGGCGAGGACCTGCCGGAGGAGCCGGAGCTCCTCTTCGCCGTCGCGCCCGCGCGGCGGGGCTTCGTCTGGCGCGAGCTCGGGCTGGTGCTGCTGCCGGACACACAGGTCTTCCGCAAGCGCCCACCGCGGGCCGACAAGCGGCTCGGCCGCGCGCTCGCCTCCTTCGCCGACCTGCGGACCGGCGACTACGTCGTCCACGAGGATCACGGCGTCGGGAAGCTGCTCGGCTTCGAGACGAAGGAGGTCGCCGGCGTCACGCGTGACTACCTCTTCCTCGCCTTCCGCGGCGAGGACAGGCTCTACGTGCCGCACGAGCAGCTGGGCAAGATCTCGAAGTACATCGGCGCCGACACGGGCGCGCCCGCACTCTCGAAGCTCGGCGGCAAGGCGTGGCAGAACCTCAAGGCCCGCGCGCGCGAGAGCGTCCGGGAGCTCGCAACCGAGCTGATCGCGCTGTACGCGCAGCGCCAGCAGGCGCCCGGGACGGCCTACGAGCTCGAGAACGAGTGGCTCGAGCGGCTCGAGACGGAGTTCCCGTACCGCGAGACGGAGGACCAGGCCCGCGCGATCGAGGCGGTCAAGGAGGATCTGGAGGCGCCGCGGCCGATGGACCGGCTGGTCTGCGGCGACGTCGGCTTCGGCAAGACCGAGGTCGCGGTCCGCGCGGCGTTTGCGGCTGCGATGAACGGCAAGCAGACGCTCGTGCTCTGCCCGACGACGATCCTCGCCGAGCAGCACTGGAACACGTTCAAGGCCCGCTACCGAGACTTCCCGGTCCGCGTCGAGATGGTCTCCCGCTTCCGGAGGCCGGCGGAGACGAAGGCGATCCTGAAGGACTTCGCCGAGGGGAAGATCGAGGTGCTCGTCGGCACCCACCGGGTGCTCAGCCGCGACGTGATCCCGAAGGACCTCGGGCTCGTGATCCTCGACGAGGAGCAGCGCTTCGGCGTCGCACAAAAGGAGCTCCTTCGCAGCCTGCGGCTGGAGGTCGACGTCCTGGCGCTGTCGGCGACGCCGATCCCGCGGACGCTGCACATGTCGCTCTCCGGTCTCCGTGACATCTCGATCATCGAGACGCCGCCTGAGGGCCGCCGGCCGATCCGCACAACCGTTGGCGAGTACGACGAGGAGCTCGTGAGGACGGCGCTGGAACGCGAGATCGAGCGAGGCGGCCAGGCCTTCTACCTGCACAACCGCGTCGAGACGATCGAGGAGGCGTGTGAGAAGCTGCAGCAGCTCTGCCCGAAGCTCCGCTTCATCGTCGCGCACGGGCAGATGAGAGAGCGCGAGCTCGAGGAGAAGATGCACGCGTTCCTGCGCGGCGACGCGGACGTGCTCGTCTCGACGACGATCATCGAGTCGGGGATCGACATCCCGCAGGCGAACACGCTGGTCATCGAGCGCGCCGACGTGCTCGGGCTGAGCCAGCTCTACCAGATCCGCGGCCGTGTGGGCCGCTCGGATGTGACCGCGCACGCCTACCTGCTCTACCCCGACGCGATGGAGCTCTCGCCCGAGGCCCGAGCACGCCTCTCGACGCTCGCCGACCACACCGAGCTCGGCGCCGGCTTCCAGATCGCGATGCGCGACCTCGAGATCCGCGGCGCCGGCGACCTGCTGGGCGCCGAGCAGTCCGGCCACGTCGCCGCGCTCGGCTTCGAGCTCTACGTCGAGATGCTGGCGGAGGCCGTCGCGGAGCTGCAGGGGCAGCGGCGCCTGGCCACCCGGCCGGTTCGCGTCGACGCACGCGTGGATGCCTACGTGCCCGCGACGTACGTCGCCTCCGAGGCGCTCAAGATCGACATCCACCGCCGGCTCGCGCTCGCCGAGTCCGACGACGAGCTGCGCGAGCTCCACGCGGCCTTGGAGGACCGGTACGGCCCCGTTCCGGCGCCCGTGGAGCATCTCTTTGCGATCCAGGAGGCGAAGCTGAAGCTGGCGCGTCTCGGGGCGGACTACCTCATCTATCGCGGCGGCCGCGCCACCGTCGGGCCCCTCGTGCTCGGCTCGGCGGAGCTGCGGGCGCTTCGCGACGTCTCCGACACCGCGGTCTACACGTCAGCAAAACGTGAAGTTTCGCGTAGAACGGATGAATTAGGAGGGGCGATCGAGCTTGTCGATGCTATCGTGACTGCCCGTCAGGCGGCCTGAGCCCGCCCCAACGCGACTACCTGGAGCTTTCTCACATGAAGATCTCTCGCCTCGTCATTCTTCTCTGCGCGCTTGCAACGATTGCGCTTGCCGGCTGCGGTGGTGATGAGGATGTTCCTGCGGATGCGGTTGCGGTGGTGGATGGTGAGGAGGTCGCGCGGAGCGATTATGAGGCGTTGATCACGCAGGCGAAGAAGAGTTATGCGAATCAGAAGCGGGAGTTTCCGGCGGCGGGTTCGCAGGAGTTTCAGACCTTGCGCAACCAGGCGGTGCAGTTCTTGGTGCAGCGGGAGCAGTTCGAGCAGGAGGCGTCCGAGCTGGATGTCGAGGTGACCGAGAAGCAGGTGAATGACCGGCTGGCGCAGATCCAGAAGCAGTACTTCGGCGGCGACAAGGCCAAGTACGAGAAGCAGCTGAAGGAGCAGGGGTTGACCGAGCAGCAGGTGCGCAACGACATCCGCGCGCAGCTGATCTCGGAGAAGATTTTTGCGAAGGTGACGGGTGAGGTGAAGGTCACCGATGCGCAGATCGAGGAGTACTACGGGAAGAACAAGGCGCAGTACAGTCAGCCGGAGAGCCGGGAGGTGCGGCATATCCTGGTCAAGACGAAGGCGCAGGCGGATGATCTGTATGGGCAGTTGCAGGCTGGGGGCGATTTCGCGGCCTTGGCGAAGCAGTTCTCGCAGGACACGGGTTCGAAGGCGAATGGGGGCAAGTTGACGATCTCGAAGGGGCAGACGGTGGCGCCGTTTGACAAGGCGGCGTTCGCGTTGAAGCTGAACGAGGTCTCGGAGCCGGTGAAGACGGAGTTCGGGTTCCACATCATCGAGCCGTTGAGTGCGACGAAGCCGGCCAAGGTGACGCCGTTGAAGGAGGTCAAGGCCTCGATCAGCCAGCAGTTGCAGCAGACGAAGAAGAACGAGGCGATGACCAAGTGGGTCGACGAGCTGAAGGACGACTACGAGGACAAGGTCAGCTACGCCACCGGCTTCACCCCGCCCCCGGACGCCAAGAGCACGACGGCTGCAGAGACCGAGTAGGCGCGTGCCTCTCACGGAGGCGCTCGAAGAGCTGCAGGAGCTGACGCGGCGGCTGCGCCGGGATTGCCCCTGGGACCGAGAGCAGACCGCGCGGACGATCGTCCCGCACACCGTCGAGGAGGCCTACGAGGTGGCCGACGCGGCGGAGGCAGGCGACTCCGCCAAGCTGCTCGACGAGCTGGGCGACCTTCTCTTCCAGGTCTACTTCCTGGCGCTCCTGCTCGAGGAGCAGGGCGAGGGTGATCTCGAGCACGTCGCCCGGGCGGTGCACGCGAAGCTCGTCCGCCGGCACCCGCACGTCTTCGGCGAAGTAGAGGCGGACACCGCCGGGCGCGTGCGCGAGCGCTGGGAGCAGGTGAAGTCGGAGCAGGAGGGGCGGGAGGGGATCTTCCACGACGTCCCTGCGACGCTGCCGGCGCTGCTCCAGTCCCGGAAACTGCAGCGCCGCGCGGTCGCGGCCGGGTTCGACTGGCCCGACCTCGAGGGCCCGCTGGCCAAGGTGCGGGAGGAGCTCGGCGAGCTCGAGGCCGAGGTCGCCCGCGTCGGCGAGCCGAGCCCGGAGACGGAGGCCGACCCGAACGTCGCGCACGAGGTGGGCGACCTGCTCTTCACGGTGGTCAACCTGGCGCGCCGCCTCAACGTCGACCCCGAGCTGGCGCTGCGCGGTACGAACACCCGGTTCGTCGAGCGGGTGGAGCGGGCGGAGCAGCTCGCCGCCGCTCGCGGCGAGCGCTGGAGCGAGCTGCCGCTCGACGAGCAGGACCGCTACTACGACCAGGCAAAGGAGCAACTGGGATGAATTCACTCACGTTCCGGAGCGGCGTCACCCGTGCGCGGAGCGCGGCTCTGCCGCGCGGGAGCGGACGGGGGCCGGCGGCGTGAGCGCGATCAAGCGGGTGCATGGGCGCCAGATCCTCGACTCGCGCGGGAACCCGACGGTCGAGGTCGACGTCGAGCTCGCGTCAGGCGCGCTCGGGCGGGCGGCGGTGCCGTCCGGCGCCTCGACCGGCGTCCACGAGGCCGTCGAGCTGCGCGACGGCGGTCCCGAGTGGGGCGGCAAGGGCGTCACGAAGGCGGTCGCGAACGTCAACGGCGAGCTCGCCGCGGAGCTCACGGGCGTGGACGGTCTCGACCAGCAGGCGCTCGACCGGAGGCTGATCGAGCTCGACGGCACGCCGAACAAGGGCCGACTCGGCGCGAATGCGATCCTCGGCGTCTCGCTCGCGGCGGCCAAGGCGGCGGCGGCCGAAGCCGGCCTGCCGCTCTACCGCCATCTCGGCGGCGACGACGCGGCGACGCTGCCGGTGCCGATGCTGAACGTGATCAACGGCGGCGCGCACGCGACCAACTCGATCGACCTGCAGGAGTTCATGGTCGTCCCGGTGGGCGGGGCGACGTTCGGCGAGGGGCTGCAGATCGGAACGGAGGTCTACCACGCGCTGAAGAAGCTGCTCGAGGAACGCGGGCTCGCGACCGGGGTCGGCGACGAGGGCGGCTTCGCCCCGGACCTCGAGTCGAGCGAGGCGGCGATCGAGGCGATCCTCGAGGCATCCGAGCGAGCCGGGCATCGCGACCGGGTCGCGATCGCGCTCGACCCGGCCACGAGCGAGGTGTTCGACGACGGCGTCTACCGCTTCGAGGGGCGTGAGCTCGCGAGCGCGGAGATGCCCGCGTTCTGGGCGAACCTCGTCGAGCGCTACCCGATCGTCTCGATCGAGGACGGCCTCGCGGAGGACGACTGGGACGCCTGGGGGCAGCTGACGCGCGAGCTCGGCGATCGCGTCCAGCTCGTCGGCGACGACCTCTTCGTCACGAACCCCGAGCGGCTGCGTCAGGGGATCGAGCGCGGGGTCGGCAACTCGATCCTCGTCAAGGTGAATCAGATCGGCACGCTGACCGAGACGATCGAGGCGGTCCGGCTCGCGCAGGAGAACGGCTACACGGCGGTCATGTCGCACCGCTCCGGCGAGACCGAGGACGCGACGATCGCCGACCTCGCCGTCGCGCTCGGGACCGGCCAGATCAAGACCGGCGCGCCGGCGCGCTCGGATCGAACCGCGAAGTACAACCAGCTGCTCCGGATCGAGGGCGAGCTCGGCGAGCGGGCGGTGTATCCCGGCTGGGGCGCCTTCCCGAAGGCAAGAAGCGGTGAGCGTGGCTGAGGCGTCTCCAGGGCTCCGCCGCCGGAGCCGGGCTTTGCCCGTGCGGAGGCTCGCCGACGGTTGTCCGGTCGGAGCGGACAAAGAGGGGGCTCATGGGGGAACCATGGGTTCCCCCATGACGAGTCGCGGATAGGCTCACCGGCATGCCGATCGTCCCGCGCCGCACCAAGATCGTCGCCACGATCGGGCCTGCGTCGTCGGATCCAACGGTGTTGCGGCAGCTGATGGGGACGATCGACGGAGCACGCCTGAACTTCTCGCACGGGACGCACGAGGATCACCGGGCGCGGGCGGAGGCGATTCGCGCGATGCAGGACGAGGTCGGCCGGCCGGTGGCGCTGATCGCCGACCTGCAGGGGCCGAAGCTCCGCGTGGGCGAGCTCGCCGCGCCCGTCGTGCTCGAGCGCGGGCAGGAGATCACGATCGCCGGCGAGGACGCCGCGCAGGAGGGCGACCTCGCGATCGCACCAGCGGTGCTCGGCTCGGTCCTCCAGCCCGGCTTCGACGTGCTGATCGACGACGGCGCGGTGCGCCTCCGCGTCATCTCCGTCGACCGCGGGCGTGCGCGCTGTGAGGTGCTGGTCGGCGGCATCGTCACCTCGCACAAGGGCGTCAACCTGCCCGGCGTCACCCTCCCGATCCCGTCGCTGACCCGCAAGGACATCGACGACCTCCAGTTCGCGCTCGAGCTCGGCGTCGATTTCGTCGCCCTGTCGTTCGTGCGCTCGGCCTCCGACGTGCAGGCACTGAAGACGCTGATCGAGGCCTCGGGATCGACCGCGCACGTGATCGCGAAGATCGAGAAGGCAGAGGCGGTCGCGGCCCTGGACGAGATCATGCGCGACGCCGACGCGGTCATGGTCGCGCGCGGCGACCTGGGCGTCGAGATCGGCGCGGCCGAAGTGCCGCTGCTGCAGAAGCGGATCATCCTGCGGGCGCTCGAGCGCGGCAAGCCGGTGATCACTGCGACGCAGATGCTGGAGTCGATGATCCACGCGCCGGAGCCCACGCGCGCCGAGGCATCCGACGTCGCCAACGCGATCCTCGACGGCACGAGCGCGATCATGCTCTCCGGCGAGACGGCGATCGGCGAGTTCCCGGTCGAGTCGGTCGCCTACATGGACCGGATCGCCCATGCCGTGGAACCGAGCCTCGGCTACCGACACGAGATCCCGGAGGCGGAGGAGAAGCCGACGGTCGGGCAGGCGATGTCGAACGCCGCCTGCGACATCGCCGAGGCGCTCGAGGCCGCCGCCCTGCTCGTGCCCACGTTCACGGGGAGGACGGCGTCGGCCGTGGCGCGCCTGCGCCCGCGCCGCCCGATCATCGGCCTCACTCACCACGACTACTCGCTCCAGCACATGGCGCTCGAGTGGGGGGTGACGCCGGTGAGCATCCCCGAGGCCGCCGACGTCGAGGAGCTCTGGACGACCTCGCTCGAGGCGGCCGTCGGGACCGGGATCGTCGAGAAGGGCGACCGCGTCGTCCTCACGGCGGGCACCGCCGTCAACATCCCGGGCTCGACCAACGTGATCAAGGTCGAGATCGCGTAAGAGGACAGGCCGTCCGGGCGCGGAAGAAGCTGCCATGGCCCGAAGACGGAAGAGCGGTCGGCGCCCGCAGCGCACGACGATGCTGCTGCGCTGGTGCATCCTCGGCGTCTCCCTCGCCGTCGCGTTCCTCTACTACCAGCCGCTCTCGACCTACTTCGAGACGCGGTCGGCTCTGAACGAGCGCTCGGCCGAGGTGACGCAGCTGCGGCAGCAGCGCGACCGCCTGCAGGCGCGGCTCGCCGACTCGTCGACGGTGACGGCGCTCGCGCGCGAGGCGCGCCGGATGCGCCTCGTCCGGCCGGGCGAGCGGATCTTCATCGTCAAGGGCGTCGAGGAATGGCGCAGGGCGCAGGCACGGAAGAAGGCCGAGGCTACGATCGGCGGCGATGGATGACGACCGCGCGCTCGTCGAACGACAGCTCGGCCGCCCACCGCGTGCCTTTCGCCGCGCCGCCGCCCGCTGCCCTGACGGCGCCCCCGCCGTCACCGAGCAGTGGCCGTACGACGACGCCGGCGACCCCTTCCCGACGACCTACTACCTGACCTGTCCGCACCTCGTCGCAGCGGTCGCGCGGCTGGAGGCCGCGGGCGGAGTCGAGCGCTGGAGCGACGCCGTCGAGGCCGACCCGGAGCTCGCGGCGGACCTGGAACGGGCGACGGCGGAGCAGCGGCGGATCCGCCGCGAGCTGGCCGCAGGCAAGGTCGGCCGAGACGGCGGCACCTCGCTGGAGCTCGGGATCGGCGGGAGCGGGAACCCGCGGCGACTCAAGTGCCTGCACGCGCACGTCGCGTACGCGCTCGCGAACCCGGGCTACCGGCTCGGCGAGGCGATCCTGGAGGAGCTCGACCACCGCTGGCCGGAGGAGTGCTGCCTAGGATCGGGCCGGTGACCACGCAGGCCGAACTGGAGAGCGCCCGCCGCGAGTGGGAGGAAGGGCACCGTCGCCTGCAGGACGAAGCGCTGCGGCTCTCGAACCCGGAGCGCCTCCTCGGCCAGGTCGACGCCGTCGTCTCGGAGCTCCGCCGGCGGGTCGGCGGCACCTACACCCTGCGAGAGCTCGCGGCCGCCTACGCGGGCGCGGAGCGGTGGAGCCGCGCCGTCGTTTCCGAGCAGGCCCCGGCACCCGGGTGGCCGCGCACCCTCTCGCTCGTGGAGGCAGCGGCGTTCCACGAGTACGCCCGCGGCGCCCAGGACTACGAGCCTTGAGCACGCCCGCAAGGCGACCTCCCCGCGGCCGTCGCCGCAGTCCGCTGCTCCGCCCGGCGCTGATCGTGCTCGGCCTGCTTCTGCTCCTGCTGGTCGGGATCTCGATCGGGCGGGCACTCGAGGACGGGCCGAGCCCCGGCGGGACGAGGACGAACGTGCGCACGCTCGAGCCGCAGCCGCTCGCGCCGGCGGAGCGAACCGTGACCGTGACGGTCACGACGGGCTGAAGGCGTCACGGCAGACGGCGTTTCAGATACCTTCAGGTTTGGGTAGGTTCAACGCCGATGGCGTACGACGGCAACCGTGGCGCGGATGCGGCGCAGCCCGAGTGGCTGACGCTGGGGCAAGCCGCGAAGTATCTCGGGGTCGCGCAGAGCACGATGCGCAAGTGGTCCGATCTCGGCCGCGTCTCGGCCTTCTACACTCCCGGCGGCCACAGGCGCTACCGCCGCTCGGACCTCGACCAGTTCCTCGACCGCTCGGGGCCGGCCGCCGTGTCGGCGCCCGCATCGAAGTCAGGTCCGCTCGTCCTGATCGTCGACGACGACGAGAAGCTGCGCGAGTACGTTCGGGTCAACCTCGAGGCCGAGGGGTACGAGGTGCGCGAGGCCGGCAGCGCGGAAGAGGGGCTGGAGGCGCTCGGCGAGCGCTCTCCCGACCTGATCCTGCTCGACGTGATGATGCCGCAGGTCGACGGCTGGGAGACGCTGCGCCGGATCCAGGAGCACACCGGCGTCGGCGCGATCCCGGTGATCATGTTCTCGGGCAAGGTCGACGAGGCGTCGGCCTCCGAGGCCGAGTCGCGCGGCGTGCAGGGCTTCATCGGCAAGCCCTTCGATCCCCGCTCGCTGATCGAGTCGACGAAGCAGCAACTGCCGGTCTCCTAGAGCTTCGTTGAGCGGCTTCGACCGCGAGCTCCGTGACTGGGTGGTCGACAACCGCGTCGGTGTCCTCGACCCGTTCTTCGAGGCGCTCTCCTACGCCGGCTCGTTCGGGTTCATCTGGCTGGCGATCGCGGTCGGGATCTCCGGCTTCTCGTGGAGCAGACCGTGGCTCTGGACCCGGGTCGGTGTCGCGATCCTGGTGGCCGAGAGCGTCTCCGCGGCGCTGAAGGAGTGGATCGAACGAGACCGCCCGCCCGTCGCCGACCCCGATCCGGAGACGCTCGTCGAGCTGCCTGCGACGTTCTCGTTCCCCTCGGGCCACGCGACGGTCTCCTTTGCCTGCGCGACGACGCTCGCGCTCGCCGTCCCGCGGCTGCGCTGGCCGCTCTACGCGCTGGCGACGCTGATCTCGTGCTCACGCGTCTACGTCGGCGTCCACTACCCGCTCGACGTGCTGGCCGGGGCGGCCCTCGGCGTCGGGATCGCTATAGCTCTTCGGATGCTTGCAGCAGCCCTGCGCCGATCAGCGCCACCGATGCGACAAGGCTGATCCAGAGCCCGATCCCACGGCCCGCGAAGAAGAACTCGTCCGGGATCGAGATCGCGCGCACGAGCACGAAGATGGTCGAGAGGGCGCCGAGGGAGATCACGACCAGGCTCTCCGGCACGGCGGCCGGGAGGTCGAACCCCCACTGGCGGAGCGCCACGACGAGGATCGCGAGCAGGCCGATCGCCAGGACGAGCTTCCCGAGCACGCCGGTGTGCCAGCCGAGCACGCTGACGGTGACGCCCTCGCCCTCGCCCGAGTACCAGCCGGTGAGCGCGGAGAGCGCGAGCACGAGGCCGGTGATCCACGTCGCACGCTCGCCCAGGCCCCAGAGCGTGGGCACGCTGCGCCGCGTCGAGGGAGGCGGGTCCCCGGAGGGCTCCCAGCCAGGCTCCTGCACCGTGTCCGGCGTTTCCACGGACGAGAGTATGGGCATATCCGGGGTGAAAGTCACGCGGGTACGCGCTGCCACGACAGGGGGTCTGAATCGGCGTGCAGATCGAACCGAGGAGCCTCGGCCGTACCACGATCGGCTCGGACGGTGTTCCGACCTTCCTCTCGGCGGGCAGCCGGGCACTCGGGGAGTTCCGTTGTGCCCAGTGCGGCTACGGCGTGATCGTCAGGCGCGTGCTGCCCGAATGCCCGATGTGCCGCGGCCGCTCGTGGGAGGACCCCGCGACCAGCCCATACGCCCCCTCTCGGGTCTGAATACGGGCTCAGCGGACTACACTTCGGCTCATGGCTGAGCCTGCGACGGACTCTCGGGCAGGCGACGACGCGCCGCCGTTCGACCCGGTCGCCGTCGACCGCGCCTACCTCCAGGAACGGGCCCGCCGCCGTGCCCGCATCGAGCGCTCTCGAGCGAAGCGCCGCGCCGCGCTGCGGTTCTGGCTCGTGCTCCTGTGCCTGATCGCGGTCAGCGTGCTGCTGACGCTGACGATCTGGCGCGAGGTCGAGCGGCTCTTCGGGCTCTAGTGATCGGGTCAGCGTGATCGGCAGCCGACCGGGATCCGACGTCGGCGAGGCGCTCGCAGGGCTTGCGCGCGCGACCCGAGCGCTGGGGGCCGGCGGTCCGCTCGCGGAGACCCTCGTGGAGCTCGTCGCCGCGGCGGCGCAGGGAACGGCTTCGGACGTGGCGGTGCTCTGGCTGCCTTCAGCCGACCAGGGCCTTGCAGCCCGCGCAGTCTGGGCCACGTCGGCCGGGCTCGCGGCCGAGCTCGAGGGGCTACGCGTGGCGTCCTCGGAGGAAGCCGCGACGCTCGTCCGCGGTCGCCTCGACCACGGCTCGGAAGGGCTGACGATCGCGGTCGACTCCGCTCACGGCCCCGGTGTGCTCGAGGTCGCTCGCCGGGGTGCCCCGTTCGAGCGCGACGAGACCAGGGTGGCACTCGTTGCGGCCGAGCTCGCCGGACTTGCTGCGCGGCTGAGCGACGGCGCGGCATCCGGGCCGGGGGGCAACGGCACGCTCGACGTTGCCGGCGATGCGCTGGCGGCCGTCGGTGCCGACGACGGGGCGCCCGCCCGCGTCGCCCGCCTTGCCGTCGTGGCGTCCGGCGGCGACGCGGCGCTGATGTGGAGGCTCCGCGACGACACGCTCGGCGTCGCCGGCTCGTACGGCCAGGTCGTTGCCGACGAACCGCTCCGCCGCGCCGCGGCGGCGATCGTCGACCAGTCGCGCATGCTCTCCGTCTCCGGCGACGCACTCGCGCAAGTGGTGACGCTGCAGCTGGGGCAGCCGGCGCTCGGCGTGCTCCAGGTCAGGTTTCCGGCCGGACGGTCCCCCGACGCCCACGCGCTCGAGCAGCTGTCGAGCTTCGCCGTCCGCGCCGCCCATGCCGTCCGCTCGGCCGAACGGGCGCGCGAAGCCGGCCTGGAGCTAGAGCGCAGCCGCGCGCTCCTCTCGGTCGTCGGCGAGGCGATCTCGCAGCTCTCACTCTCCCACACCCTCGAGACGGCGATCGAGCGCGTCACGCACCTGCTCGGGGCCGACCGGGTCGCCGTCTACCTGACCGAGAAGGAGGGGCTCGTCGTCGCGGGGAGCCGCGGCGTCGAGGGCCCGCACGAGGCGATCGCACATGCGCTCCTCGGAGCGGCGGTGCAGTCGCGGCAGTCCGGCGTGATCGTCGAGGTCGACGACGTGGCCGCCGACGAGCGGTTCGAGGGAGTGCGCGCACATCTCCAGGAGTCGGGGATCGGCTCGGCGATCGGGCTCGGCCTCGTCGTCGGCGACGACCCGATCGGCGTTCTCGCCGTTTACCCGCGCACGCGCCGGCCGCTGAGCGAGAACGAGCGCGCCCTGCTGACGGCGCTGGCCGCGCAGCTGGCGGTCGCCGTCGAGAACGCGAGGCTGCACGAGCGGGTGACGAAGCTGAACGACGAGCTGACCGAGGCGCTCGCGTCGGAGCGGGAGAAGTCGAAGCGGCTGCATGCGCAGCACGAGATCTCACGCACGTTCGCGCAGAGCCTCTCGCTCGGCACGACCCTCGACGTGCTCGCGTCGTCGATCGTCGAGCTGCTCGGCGTCGACGCGGCGGTGATCCGCATGCCGGACGAGCGCGGGGCCGAGCTCGTCGCCCGGTCGGTGCACGTGAACGACGAGCGCATCGACCCGGCGGCGCGCGCCCTGCTCTCGCGGGCGCAGCCGCTGCCGAGGCGAGATCTGCTCGAGCTGCTTCGCCTCGGCGAGCCGCTGATCCTCGACGCGGCGCTCGCGGAGTCGTTCGGCGGCGCGCTCGCGCTGCTCGCGCCGTTCCTCGCGAAGGGGTCGAGCGCGGCGCTGATCCCGGTCGCGACGCCGACGGAGCTCCTCGCGACGCTGACGATCATCTCGCTCCACCCGGGACGCCCGGTCGAGGGAGAGATCGCCGAGACGGCCCTCTCGATCGCCGGTCAGGCGGCGCTCGCGATCGACAACGCCCGGCTCTACGGCCAGCAGAAGGCGTTTGCCGACACGATGCAGCGCTCGCTGCTCCCGCGCGCGAAGCCGGAGCTGCCCGGGCTCGAGCTCGGGGACATCTACCAGTCGGCTGCGCGGGTCGAGGTCGGCGGCGACGTCTACGACTATCTGACCCTGGGCGACGGCCGGCTCGCGGTCGTCCTCGGCGACGTCACCGGTCACGGCGTCGACGCGACCGCGGACATGGCGATGGCGAAGTACGTCTTCCGCTCGCTCGCGCGCGAGCACCCCGACCCGGGCACCTTTCTCGCCGCCGCCAACGAGATCGTCTCGTCCGAGATCGCGCCGGGCCGCTTCATCACGATGGTCGAGCTCGTGTTCGACGTAGCCGGGGGCGAGGTCACGTGCGCGAGCGGAGGCCATCCGCCGCCGCGTCTCGTGCATCCCGACGGAACGGTGGAGTCGATCTCGGCGCACGGGCTCGCCCTCGGGATCGACGCGCCGCAGGTGTACGACACCGTCACCGAGCCGTTCCCGCCGGGCTCGATCGTCGTCGTCTACACGGACGGGGTGGTCGAGGCGAGGCGGGGCGGGGAGCTGTTCGGCGTCGAGCGCCTGGACGCCCTCCTGTCGGAGCACCGCGAGCTCGCACCGCAGGCCATCGCCGCGGCGGCGCTGTCCGCCTCCCGCGAGTGGGCTGGAGGGGAGCTCACGGACGACTTCGCGATCGTCGTCGTCAAGCGGGCCGAGCAGCCGAAAGACACGACGGCGTGAACCGCAGCCAGGCAGCTCTCATGGCGCTGGTCTTCGGCGCCGGCACCGGCTCGCTCGCGACCGAGATCGCGGCCTCCCGGATGCTCGCGCCGTACTTCGGCTCCTCGACGATCGTCTGGGCGAATCTGATCGGGATCGTCCTCGCCGGGCTCGCGGTCGGCTACTGGCTGGGCGGACGCCTCGCCGACCGCCACCCCGAGCGACGGCTGCTCGGCCTGATCGTGCTCGCGGCCGCGCTCTGGGTCGCGATGACACCGTTCGTCGCCCGGCCGTTCCTCGACGCAGCGGTCGGGAATCTCGACGACGCCTCGGCCGGCGCCGTGATCGGCTCGTTCTTCGCCGTCCTGCTCCTCTTCGCGCCGGCCGTCGTCCTGCTCGGGATGGTCTCGCCGTTCGCGATCCGGCTCGCGATCACCGACGTCGAGAGTGCCGGAGCCGTCGCCGGCCGCTTCTATGCGCTCTCGACGGTCGGCTCGCTGCTCGGCACGTTCGTTCCCGCCCTGATCGCGATCCCGCTCGTCGGGACGCAGCGAACGCTGCTCCTGACAGCTGCGCTGCTCGCGCTCTCGGCCTCGTTCCTGCTCGGCAGGAAGCTGCTCTTCCTGGCCGGTGCGATCGCCGCCCTCGCCGTGCTCCCACCCGGGGCGATCAAGTCCGAGGAGGGGCTGCTGCACGAGGAGGACTCGCTCTACCAGTTCATCCAGGTGCTCGAGCGCGACGACGGCCGCCGGCTGCTGCGCCTGAACGAGGGCGTCGCCGTCCACTCGGTCTGGCGGGAGGACACGGTCCTGACCGGCGGCGTCTGGGACGCGTTCCTGGCGCTGCCGCCGCTGCTCGACCGGCCGCTCCGGAAGGTCGCGATCCTCGGCAACGCGGGCGGGACCACGGCCCGCGCGATGGGCGAGTTCTATCCGGGTGCGGAGATCGACGGCGTCGAGCTCGACCCTGCGGTGAGCGACGTCGGCTTCGAGTACTTCGGGATGGGCGACAACCCGAAGCTGACCGTGCACGACGTCGACGCGCGGCCGTTCCTCCGCCACACCGACGAGCGCTACGACCTGATCGTGGTCGACGCCTATCACCAGCCGTACGTGCCCTTCTACCTCGCGACGCGGGAGTTCTTCCGGCTCGCACGGGAGCGGCTCGAACCAGGCGGGATCGTCGCGCTGAACGTCGCCTCCGTCCCGGGTGACACGAGGCTGCTGGACGGGATCGCCGGCACGCTCGCGCACGAGTTCGAGTCGGTCGCCGTCTGGCCGGCGCTGCGCTTCAACAAGATCCTGCTCGCGTTCGACGAGCCGCGCTCGTTCTCGCTCATCGACGCGAACCAGGTCGCGCCCGAGCTTCGGCCGCTCGTCGACCTGTTGATCAGGCAGCTTCGCCCGGTGTCGGAGAAGGCGGAGCAGCCATGGACGGACGACCGCGCCCCGGTCGAGTGGGTGACCGACCGGATGATCGTCGAGTACGCGGCGCGCGGCGGCGAGCTCGACGAGGACTTCCTACCCACGCGGCCGTGAGGATCCTGCGCGAAGGGGGGCCGTTGATCCGCGTCGGGCACCGGGGAGCGGCGACGCTCGCGCCCGAGAACACGCTGGAGTCGTTCGAGGCCGCGCTTCGGCTCGGGGTCGAGGCGATCGAGTTCGACGTGCTCGCGCTCCCGGACGGGCCGCTCGTGCTCGGACACTCGCTCGCCGAGCTTGCGCCGGATCCGCCGACGCTCGCCGAGGCGCTCGACTTTCTCGCCCGCCAGGACGTCACCGCCCACGTCGACCTGAAGCTGAGCACACGTCTGGACGAGGTGGCGGCGGCGCTCCAGCGGCACGGCCTCGCGGAACGCGCAGTTGTCAGCTCGTTCCACCTGCCGAGCCTGCGGGCGGTCGCGGCGGCCGCGCCGCACATCCCGATCGGGTTCACCTACCCGGAGGACCGGTACGGCGTCTCGAAGCGGCGGGGGATGAAGCCGGCGATCCGGCTCGGCACGCTCGCGCTCCGCCGCGCGATCGTGGCCCGCGTGCCCGCGATGCTCGCGCGCGCCGGCGCCCGGGCACTGATGCTGCAGCACGCCGTCGTCTCGGCAGCGGCCGTCGAGCGCGCGCACGCCGCCGGAGCGGCCGTCTGGGCCTGGACCGTGGACGACGAGGCGGAGCTGGCGCGGCTCGAGGCGGCAGGCGTCGACGCGGTCATCTCGAACGATCCTCGTATTTTCGCGCAAGGGATGGAATCCGCAGCTGCGGATCCCATCCCGCGCCAAGACCCCTGAAGAGCCGCTTTTGCGGCCAGAGCACGATCTTTTCGGGCGTGGCTACACTGCCGCCGTGAGGCGTGCACTCTCTTTTGCCCTGCTCGCGGGCCTGCTCGCGGCCGGTGTGCTGTCGGCCGGACTGCTCGTCGGGGCGCCGTCCGCGGACGCCCAGCAGCCGACGACCGGCACCACCGGCACGACGACGACTGCGCCGCCGCCGCCGCCGACGACGACCACCACGACGACGACCACCACGACGACGCCGACCACGCCACGCCCGACCACGATCGCGGCCGGCGTCACCGTCGGCGGCCAGGTGCTCGTGGGCGGCCTCTCGCCGGCAGACGCGACGGCAGCGGTGAAGGCGTTCTTCGCGCGGCCGGTCACGCTCACGTTCGGCAGGGTCGCCCTGAAGGCGACACCGAAGCAGCTCGGCGCCTCGGCCTATGTCGGCGACGCCGTCAAGCGCGCCCGGATCGTCGCGCCCGGGGCGAACGTGCCCCTGAAGGTGGCGGCGCCCAAGCCGCGGATCGAGCACTACATCAGCACGCTCGCACGGCGCTTCGACCGCGCGCCGGTCGACTCGGAGCTCTCGCTCCGGAACGGCAAGCCGTTCGTGACCAAGGAGAAGCCGGGCCGGCGCCTCCGCGAGGCGGCCGCCGTCCGCGACGTCTTCCGCAGCCTCAAGACCCATACCCGCGGCCCGATCGCCCTCCGGAGCACCGTCCTCGCGCCGGAGACGACGCGCGCGACCATCGGCGACGTGATCGTGATCGCACGCGGCACCAACCGGCTCTCGTTCTACGACGGGATGAAGCTGCGGCGAACGTTCGGCGTCGCCACCGGCGAGGCCCGTTACCCGACTCCGCTCGGGAAGTTCGAGATCGTCGTCATGTGGCGGAACCCGTGGTGGTACCCGCCGCAGTCCGACTGGGCGAAGGACGCCAAGCCGATCCCGCCCGGGCCCGGGAACCCGCTCGGCACCCGCTGGATGGGCATCTCCTCGCCCGCGGTCGGCATTCACGGCACGCCCGATCCGGCCTCGATCGGCTACTCGGTCTCGCACGGCTGCATTCGCATGCTGATCCCCGAGGTCGAGTGGCTGTTCAACCAGGTCGAGGTCGGAACGCCCGTCTACATCGTTCAGTGAGCGGGCGCCTCCGGCTCGTTGGCCAGGTCACGGCGGTGGCGGTCGTGGCGGCGCTGCTCGGGCTGCTCGCGTGGAAGCTGACGCAGGACGAGAGCGCGGTCACCTCGGAGCTCCAGCGCGGGGGTTCGCCGACCGCGCCGGCCTTCACGCTCGAACGCCTCGACGGCAAGGGGGAGCTCGACCTCGCCTCGCTCCGCGGCAAGGCGGTCGTGCTCAATTTCTGGGCCTCCTGGTGCGGGCCGTGCAAGGACGAGACGCCGCTCCTGCAGGAAGGCTGGAAGCGCTGGGAGGGGAAGGACGTCGTCTTCGTCGGCATCGACGTCAAGGACTTCCGCGGCGACGCCAAGGACTTCCTCGCCCGCTACGGCGTCACGTACCCGAACGTCTACGACGGCAAGGGCTCGACGGTCGGCCGCTACGGCGTCACCGGCTTCCCGGAGACGTACTTCGTCGATGCGTCCGGCAAGGTGCGCTACCGGATCGCGGGGCCCGTCGAGGACGCGGCCGAGCTCGACGCGGGGATCGAGCGCGCGCTCGCGCCGACGTGAGGCTCGCGGCGCTCGCGCTCGCCGCGCTCCTGCTCGCGGCTCCGGCGGCGGCGAGCGAGCAACGGCCGACCGCGGCGGAGCTCGAATCCGAGCTCGTCTGTCCGGTCTGCGAGTCGACGCTCGACACCTCGAACGCCCCGGTGGCGCTGAGGATGAAGGCGTACATCCGAGAGCGAATCGCCGCCGGTGACACGAAGAGCGAGATCAAGGAGGCCCTCGTCGACCAGTTCGGCCCCTCCGTGCTCGCCGTGCCGCCGAAGGAGGGCTTCGAGCTCGTCGCGTGGCTGCTGCCGCTCGCGGGCGTCGTGCTCGGAGCAGCCGCGGTCGGGGCCCTCGCCTGGCGCTGGAGCCGCCGACGCGACGACGAGCCGCCCGACGGCACGGCTCCGCCGCTCGACCCCGCGCTCGAGCGGCGCCTCGACGACGAGCTCGCCCGCTTCGAATGAGCGTCGCTCTCCTTCGGCTCGCTCCCGTGGGGGAAACCATGTTTCCCCCACGGACCCCCTTCTTCGGTCGTGTGGGGGAACTTTCAAGTTCCCCCACGCCCCCTAAAGCTCACGGGCCGGCCGGCCCGTGAGCGGCACCGCGGTCGTCGTCGCGTTCGGCGCCGGCTTCGTCTCGTTCCTGGCTCCGTGCGTGCTGCCGCTCGTGCCGGGCTATCTCTCCGCGATCTCGTCCGTCGAGGCCGAGCATCTGGGAGACCCGGGCTCGTCTCGACGGGTGCTGCGCTCGAGCGTGCCGTTCGTCGCGGGGCTCGTCGCGGTCTTCGTCCTCCTCGGGGCAGGCGCAGCGGCGATCGGGCTCTCGTTCACGAAGAACCAGTTCCTGATGGAGCAGATCGCCGGCTTCGTCCTGATCGTCTTCGGCTTCGCGTTCATGGGCCTGCTCCCGTGGCCGCAGCGGCTGCTCGGGGCCGGGCTCGTCCAGGACGCCCGGCAGCGCGGCTCGGGCTTCCTCCTCGGCGGTGCGTTCGCGATCTGCGCCGCGCCGTGCATCGGCCCGGTGCTCGGCTCGATCCTCGTGCTCGCCGGCGACTCCGACACGGTCTGGGAGGGCTCGCTCCTGCTCGCCGTCTACGCGCTCGGCCTTGCCGTCCCGTTTCTGATCGCGGCCGCGCTCTTCGTGCCCGCGATGGGCCTCTTCCGCCGCGTCCGCGACCACTACGCCACGATCCAGTTCGTCAGCGGGCTGATCCTCGTCGCGCTCGGCGCGCTCCTCTTCGCCGGCGAGTTCTGGCGCCTCCGCGTCTACCTGAACCGGCTCTTCGAGGCGTTCTAGGCGGCCGGGGGCCGCTGTTGTAGATTGGCCACGTGGCGACGATCCTGCTCGCAGGGGTCGATCTTTTCTTCAGGGGGAAGCTCGAGGCGCTGCTCGAGGAGCATCACCTGGTGACGACGGACAGCGTCGACCCGCCCGATCTCGTCATCTGCGACATCGCGCGGATCGAGCCCGACGAGGTGGTCGACTCGTGGCCGGACGTGCCCATCGTCGGGTTCACGAACCACACCGACAAGGCCGGGTTGCAGCGCGCGCACACGGCCGGGTTCGACCAGGTGATCGTCAAATCCGCGCTTGTCGAGCGGGTCCCCGAGATCGTGGCCGAGCTGACCGCTCCATCCGTCTGACCTCGCTACACTCGCCGCCGTGACGTACATCATCGCCGAGCCTTGCATCGACATCAAGGATCTCTCGTGCGTCGACGTCTGCCCGGTCGACTGCATCCACGTGTTCGACCGGATGCTGATCATCGACCCGGAGGAATGCATCGATTGCGGCGCCTGCGAGCCCGAGTGCCCGGTGGAGGCGATCTTCCCGGAGGACGCACTCCCGGACAAGTGGGAGCCCTTCGTCAAGATCAACTACGCCTACTCCGAGGGGCCGGAGGTCGTGAACAAGCTCGCGGACGAGTACGCGACCGAGCACAACGTCCAGAACCTGCCGCTCGACGCGGAATAGACCTCGCTCGCGGCGGGTAGGCCCCCTGGCGTACCACGACGCGAAGGAGGGGTCATGCCACAGCAGGCGTGGAGTGCGAAGCGCGAACGCCAGTACGAGCACATCAAGTCGGGCCTGAAGGAGGGGGGCACGTCCGAGGACAAGGCCCAGGAGATCGCCGCTCGGACGGTCAACAAGGAGCGCGCGCGCTCCGGCGAGGCGAAGGAGTCCTCGCGCCTCTCGCGGACGGACATGTCCTCGAGCCGCCGCGGCGGCCTCCGCTCTGGCACGAACCGGGCCAAGGGTCGCACGCGCGATCAGCTCTACGAGGAGGCGAAGGATCGCGGGATCGAGGGTCGCTCGAAGATGAACAAGGAGCAGCTCCAGCGCGCGGTCGATCGGAAGAAGAAGTAGGTCGCGTGGCTATCCTCGGAGCGTGAAGCCGAAGTCGCTCGACCACGTCGCCCTCTGGGCCGCCGACCGCAGGCGCATGGCCGCCACGGCGATCGACCTGCTCGGGGTGCGGGCGATCGAGGAGACCGACCGCTTCACGCTCCTGGGCGGCGCGGATGCACGGCGCGGGAAGCTGACGATCTTCGACGCGGACGGGCCGCGCGAGCGCGGCGCGCTCGCGCGGATCGGGCTGCGCGTCACGTCGCTCGACGGGCGCGGGCCGGTCGTCGACCTCGGCGAGGGGCTCGAGATCGAGCTCGTCGAGACGGAGACCGACTCGGAGCTCGACCTCGACCACGTGACCTTGCGTGCATCGGACGTCGAGGCGGTGGCCGCGGGCTGGGAGGAGCTCGGCTTCGCCCGCATCGGCGACGCCCGGCTCGAGGTCGGCGGCGCCTACCTCGACCTCGTTCCGGGCGATCCGGGCCGACCGGAGCGGCCGCTGCTCAACCACCTCGGCGTCCTCGTCGACTCGGTCGAGGAGCACCAGGCCGAGGCCGAGCAGCTCGGGGTCGAGATCGACGACGTCGTCGACGCGGCGAACACGCTGGCGCTCTTCGTCTGGGGGCCGGACCGGGTCAAGCTCGAGTACGTCGAGCACAAGCCGTCATTCAGCCTCACCTGATCGTCGCCGGAGCCGGCATGGCCGGCCTCGTCGCCGCTGCGCGGGCGCGGCAGCTTGGCGCGGAGACGGCCGTGCTCGAGAAGGGCGACCGGGCGGGCGGCTCGATGCTGCTCTCGAGCGGCGTCGTCTGGCGCCACCGCACGCTCGACGACTTCCGCGCAGAGTGCCCGGGCGGCGAGCCCGCGCTGCAGGCGCGGATCGTGGAGGAGCTCGACGATGCGCTCGACTGGCTCGAGTCACTCGGCGTCGAGCCGGTGCGACGCGAGACCGGGAACCCGCTCACGGTCGGGCGCCGGTACGACCCGCGGGCGCTGACGGACGCGCTCGTGCGGGCGGCCGGAGACGTCCGGTTGCGGGAGCCGTTCGACGAGGCGCAGGTGCTCGCCACGGGCGGGTTCGCGGCCCGCCTCGCCCGCGAGCGCGACCTGCTGCTGCGGGCCTCGCCGTGGAGCGAGGGCGACGGGCTCGCCTACGCGGTCGAGCGAGGCGCCGCGACCACCGCCGGGATGGAGGAGTTCTACGGCCGCGCCATGCCCGGCCCCGTGCCCGAGACCGACTTCGTCCGCGCCTCGCAGCTGTACGCGCGCCACGCCCTCGTCCTCGACGACGATGGCGACGACCTCGGCGAGCGCGGCGTGGCACGAGAGCGACCTCGTCCAGCGGCTGCCGGACGGCCGCGCGTGGTACGTCCTCGACGCGCGCGCCCTGCGCGAGCCGGTGCGTGAGCGGACGGTGGCCGACCTGGTCGAGGCGGCCAGGGAGGCCGGCGGGGACGTTCGTCCGGCGGACGAGCTGCCTTTCGAGCTGCCGCCGTCGCCGAAGCTCGCCGAGCCGCCGTTCATCGCGGTGCGCGTCCACGCGGCGGTGACCCACACGACGGGCGGGATCCGGATCGACGACCGGGCGCGCGTCCTCGATCCGCGGGGCCGGCCGATCCCGGATCTCTTCGCCGCGGGGGCGGACGTCGGCGGCATCTTCACCGGCGGCTACGGCAGCGGCCTCGCGGCCGCGCTCGTCTACGGCCGGATCGCGGCAGAGACCATCCTCGCCTGAGACCTCCCCGAACGGCGGGTTGTGCTGATCAGCGCGGGTGGCTAGAAACGTGCGTGGTAACGACCATTCAAGGGGAAGGGGATCGATTCATGACGAGAAGGACTCGCCGCCTCGGGGCGGTGCTGGCGGCTGCTGTGGCTGCGTTTGCGATCGCCGCGACACCCGCATTCGCGCACTTCTGCTCGAAGACCGGCTGGAGCGACGCGGCGCTTGCGCACGCGGCGGGGTCGCAGTCGTGGCTCACGGCGACCGAGTGGAACAGCTTCATCGACGAGGCAGCCGGTGCCGGCGAGATCTGCCCGGCCGGTGCGACCAACCTGAAGGCGCAGATCGCCGCCTATCCGAGCGACACCCTCTTCATGGGCCCCGGCCTGCTCGCGGGCGGGACGCTGAAGAACGGGAAGGGCAATACACCCTCGCAGTTCAACTACCTGGACTTCGAGACGGCGTTCGGCCTCTGCAGCTAGCTCGACGCGCTGTGGGCGGCCCCAGCGTCCAGCGGGGCCGCTCGCGGCGGCTAGGCCAGCTGCGTGTAGGCGCAGGGGCGGCGGTCGCCCGGGAGCGGCGACGGGCCGATCTTGCTGATCCGCAGGAGCGTCTCGTTCGCCTCCACCGTCGAGCCGACGGGCGGCACGTCACCGTCGCGCTGCTGCAACGTCCAGCCGCTGGTCGACCAGACGAAGAGCAGATGCCCGTGAGGGCCGTGGTGTCCGTTCTCCATCGCGGCGATTCTAGTCGGTGCCCGGCCCGCCGGCGTACGGCGGGAGGACGACGCGGATCGCCGTGCCGCCGTCCGCGCCCTGCTCGACCGAGAAGCGGCCGTTCAGGGTCGAGGCACGCTCGCCGATCGCCTCGAGTGCGGCCGTGCGGCGCTCGCCGGTGCCGTTGTCGGCCACGATCGTCTCGATCAGCCCGCCCTGCGTCTCCTGGATCGTGACCGAGATCATCGAGGGCGGCCCGCGGCGCACCGCCTGGTTCAACGACTCGCGGACGATCTGGTAGAGCCCGACCTGCTCCTTCTCGCCGAGGCGCGCTGCCGGGGCGACGTCGACGTCGATCTGCACCCGGTGCTCCATCCCGAGCTGGTTCGCGAGCTCGCCCACGGCGGCGCCGAACCCCTGGTCGCGCAGGACGACGGGCTCGATGTTGAAGGAGAGGTCGCGGAGCGAGCGGATCGTCTCCCGGTGCTTCTCGAGCGCCGACGCCATGATCGCGCGCGCGGCCTCGGGGCGCTCGTCGTCGATCGCCTGCACGGCGGCGTCGAGCATCAGCGCGATCCCGGCGAGGTTCTGCACCGGGCCGTCGTGGAGGAAGAGCGCGAGGCGGCGCCGCTCGTCCTGCTCGGCGGTGATGATCCGCTCGACGAGCCGCTCGCGCTCGTCGTCCGGCACGTCCGACGCCATCTAGTCGATGATCGCGTCGCGCAGGGCGATCGCGACTGCGTGCGTCCTCGTGTCCGCCTCGAGCTTCGCGAGGATGTGCCGCACGTGGCTCTTGACCGTCTCCTGGCTGATGAAGAGGCGGCCGGCGACGTCGGCGTTGGACATCCCGTCGGCGAGCAACTGCAGGATCTCGCGCTCGCGCGAGGTGAGCATGTCGTTCTGCTCCTTGCCGGTGAGAAACGCCGGCATCAGTGCGGGGTCGACGAAGCTCTCGCCGCCGGCGACCTTCTCGATCGCGCGCAGGAGCGTGGCGTGCGGCGCCTCCTTGAGGATGTAGCCCTTCGCGCCGGACTCGAGCCCGCGGCCGAGGAGCGACCGCTCGCTGTAGGCGGTGAAGATCAGGACCGCCGTCTCGGGCACCTTCTCCTTGATCTGCTTCGTCGCCTCGAGCCCGTCCATCCCGGGCATGCGGACGTCCATGATCACGACCTGCGGGCGCCTGCGCTCGACGAGCGCGACGGCCCCGGCGCCGTCCGACGCCTCGCCGATGACGCGGACGTGCGGCGCTCGTGAGAGCGAGAGCCGCAGCCCCTCGCGCACGACCTCGTGGTCGTCGACGATCAGGCAGGTGATCTCGTCGGGCATCGCCGGGGAAGTGTATTGCGCCGGTCGGCGCTCAGACGCCCAGTGTCAGCTGCTCCGGCTCCGGCGGCGGCGCGAGCCGGACGCGGCGGCGGTCGCGGACCCCGTGCTCGCGCGCCAGCGCCCGCACCCGCGCGCGGACCGGCTCGACCTCGGCGCGGGGGAGATAGGCCCCGCGGGCGTAGAGGTCCTCGTAGCGGTCGAGCTGCTCCGGCCAGTCGCGGGCGAGGGCCTCGAGGAAGTGCTCCTTCGTGCCGGGGGCGAGATAGAGCAGGTTCGCCCAGACGCCGGTTGCCCCGGCGGCGCGGGCGGCCCTGACCACCTCGGCGAGCTGTTCGGGCCGGTCGGAGAGCCCGGGAAGGATCGGCGCCATCCCGACTCCCGCCTTGATCCCCGCCTCGACGAGCGTCTTCAGCGCGCGCAGCCGCTGCTGCGGCGGCGCCGTGCCCGGCTCCGTCCTCCGCCAGACCTCGTGGTCGAGCGTCGGGACCGAGAACGTCACCGACACGTCCGTCCGCCGTGCGGCCGCCTGGAGCACGTCGACGTCGCGGACGATCAGCGGCCCGCGCGTGATCAGCCCGAACGGCGACGACGCGCGCCCGAGCACCTCGATGCACGCCCGCGTGAGCCCGTAGCGTCCCTCCGCCGGCTGGTACGGATCGGTCGCGGCGCCGATCGCGACGGTCTCCCGCGTCCACGAGCGCCGTGCGAGCTCGTGCGCCAGCACCTCGGCGACGTTGACCTTGACGCGGATCGAGCGGCCGTAGCGGTCGTCGGAGGGGCGGTCGGCGCGCCGCTCGAAAGCGCGGACGTAACAGAACGTGCAGCGGTGGGCGCAGCCGGTGTAGGGGTTGAGCGACCAGCCGAACGGCATCCCCTTGACCCGGTTGAGCGCGCTGCGGCACTCCTCTTCGCGGTATTCCACCCGCATGTCCCGACACTGTAGAACATATGTTCGCCTTACGAGAGTGAAATCGGGCCGGACAGCCTCTCCAGGCCGCCCAAGTAGCATCGGCGTGTGGACGAGCTTCCCTTCGGCATCCGCCGGATCACCACCCCGCTGCCGACCCGGCCCGGGCACGTGCACTCCTATCTCTTGCCCGGCGAAGACGGCTGGATGCTCGTCGACACCGGGATCGGCCTCCCGAACGCCCAGGAGGTGTGGTCGGACGCGCTCGACGGCGCCGAGGTGGCGCGGATCTTCGTCACCCACTTCCACCCCGACCACGTCGGCGCGGCCGCCGACGTCGCCGAGCTGACCCGCGCGCCCGTTCACCAGGGGGCGCTCGACTACACCCAGTGCGAGCTCGTCTGGGGGAACCCGAACTGGCCCGAGCGGATCGCAGACTGGTTTCGCACCCACGGCGTCCCGGACGAGATCACCGCGGAGCTGATCGGCTCCGGCGACGTCTACCGGCCCTTCATCCGCTTCCAGAAGGACCCGATCCTCGTCGACGACGGCGACCGGCTCGACGGCTGGGAGCTCGTCGCCGCGCCCGGCCACGCCGACGGGCAGCTCTGCCTGTTGAAGGAGCGGATACTCGTCTCGGCCGACCACCTGCTCGGCAGAATCTCGCCGACCGTCGGCCTCTGGCCCGCGAGCCGGCCCGACCCGCTCGGCGACTTCCTCGAGTCGCTCGAGCGGACGATCGAGCTCGAGCCGGAGCTGGCGCTGCCGGGGCACGGCGACCCGATCGACGATCCCGTCGGGCGCGCGCGCGAGCTGATCGAGCACCACCACGAGCGGCTCGCCTTCGCCGAGGCGGCCCTGACGGACGTGCCGCGCAGTGGCTACGAGGTCTCGTTCGACCTCTTCGGCGCCGAGCTCAAGCCCGCGTCCCGCCGTTTCGCGGTCGCCGAGACGCTTTCCCACCTCGAGCGGCTCGTGCTGGAGGAACGGGCCGAACGGGTCGAGGACGTCGGAATCGTCGCCTATACTGCGCGCCAGCTTGGACGAGCCCTCTAGTACCCATGCCCCGGAGAGCGGGGCATCTCGCGTTCCTGGGCAGCACCACCTCCAGCCGGCGGAGCCGGCCTCCGGCGGCGCCTCGCGCCGCTGCGGGCGCTCCACGCGGCGGCCCGTGCTGAAGCACTGTTCCGCCGCGCTCCGCACCCGCATCGGCGCGCCGGGAGCGCGAGACGAGTGAGCGACACCGTCCGCATCCTCGCGATCTTCCTGCTCGTGCTGGGGAACGCGGTCTTCGTCGCGGCCGAATACGCCCTCGTGACGGCGCGGCGGATGCGGCTCGAGCCCGAGGCGGAGCTCGGCAGCCGGCGCGCCCGTGCGGCGCTCGACCTGATGGACCACCCGGTCAAGTTCATCGGCACGGTCCAGATCGGGATCACGGTCTTCGGGATCGCCCTCGGTGCCGTCGGCCAGCCGCTCCTGACCGAGTACTTCGACGGGCCGCTCTCACACGGGATCGCGTACGCGCTCGCGTTCCTGATCCTCACGTACCTCAGCGTCACGCTCGGCGAGCTCGTGCCGAAGGCGCTCGCGCTGCAGCGGGCGGAGCCGATCGCGAAGATGCTCGCGATTCCACTCGAGATCCTGCAGACGGTCGTGAAGCCGTTCACCTGGCTGCTGCAGGTCTCGGCGAACGCCGTCACGCGGCTCTTCGGTGTCCAGCCGGCCCCTGCCGGAGAGCTGGCCCACACCGAGGAGGAGATCCGCCACATCGTCGCCGGCGCCGAGGACGCGGGCGTGATCGCGACGACCGAGGAGGAGATGCTCTACAAGGTCTTCGACTTCGCGGACAAGGAGGTCCACGAGGTGATGGTCCCGCGGCCTCAGGTCGTCGCGATCTCGATCTCGATGCCGACGGAGGAGGCGCTCGCGGCGCTGCTCTCGTCGCCGTACACGCGCTATCCGGTCTACCGCGAGTCGCTCGACGAGATCGTCGGGATCCTCCACGTGCGCGACCTCTTCTCCGCGCTGCACGACCGTGGGATCGCGAACGTCGACCTCGCCGAGCTGCTCCGGCCCGCCTACATCGTCCCGGAGACGAAGGACTTGGCGGCGCTGCTCGCCGAGTTTCGGACGCAGAACCAGCACGTCGCGGTCGTCGTCGACGAGTACGGGGCGATGCAGGGGATTGCCACGCTCGAGGACCTGCTCGAGGAGATCGTCGGCGAGATCGAGGATGAGTTCGACCTGCCGGACGAGTCGGTCGAGCGGATCGACGAGACGCACATCCGGGTCGACGGCACCTTCCCGATCGACGACTTCAACGAGCAGTTCGGCACCGAGATCGAGGTCGAGGACTACCACACCATGGCCGGTGTCGTCTTCGGCGCGCTCGGGCGGGCGCCCGAGATCGGGGACGAGGTCGTGATCGACGGGCTCATGCTGCGTGTGATCGAAGTCGAGGGCTCGCGGATCCAGCGGCTCGAGGTCGAGTTCCGGGAGGCGCTGCCGGAGGCCGAAGCGGTCGAGAGCTGAGCGGCGCTACCGCCCCCAGAAGGCCTCGAAGGCGGCCGGATCGCTCGGGAGCGCCAGCACGCTCGTGACGAGGCCGTCCCGGATCGTGAAGAGCAGGAGCTGGTCGATGTCGATCGTCCGGCCCTCCCGCTCACCGCGTGCGCGGTAGAGGCCTGCCCCGCGATCCTCGCTGGCGAGGGCGTCGAGGAAGGTCGAGCGGTAGGTGCCGTCGGTGAGCTTGGGCAGCCGCGCGAGGAAGCGGAAGATCTCCGAGCGGCCGCGGTAGGTGCCGGCCATGACGCCCTCGCCGGGGACGTGCCAGACGGCGTCCTCGGCGAAGCACTCGCGCAGCGCGAAGCCCTCCTTGTTCGCGAACGCCTCCATGATCCGGCGGACGAGCGCCGCGTTCTGCTCCGTGGGTGTCAGCGACCCTCCTCCCAGCGGTCGATCAGGCCGGCGACATGCCGGCGCTGCGCGTCGGTGAAGTCCATCCGCTCGAGCAGCCGCCGCGCCTCGACCGGATCGTCGTTCGCGACCGCCGCCTCGAGGTGCTCGCGCCACGGCGTCGGCTCGCGCAGCTGCCGGCGCAGCCAGCGGAGGAGGCTCACGCTTGCCTGATCCACCATCAGTGCCCCTTCAGGTGATGCTGCCCTGCCTCCGGCGAGCGAAAAGCAAGCCAGGCTAGGACGCAGGGAGCGTCCATACGGGTTCGTATGGACGCGACCGAGGACGACGCATGGCTCCGCTTTGCAGCCGTCGGAGGTGGGGATGGCATTGCCTGAAGGGGCACCAGCAGGCAGGCTACAACGGTGAAGGAGATCCTCAGCGAGATCGAGCGCTGGCAGGACGAAGGAGAGGACGTCGTGCTCGCCACCGTGGTGGCGAACCGCCGCACCGCGCCAAGGCCCGTCGGCTCCAGCCTCGCGATCACAGCGTCCGGAAAACTGTGCGGCTCCGTCTCGGGCGGCTGCGTCGAGGGCGACGTGTTCCAGCAGGCGCAGGAGGTGTTCGCAAGCGGGGAGCCGAAGCTGCTCTCGTACGGGATCAGCGATGAGGAAGCCTGGGCGGTCGGCCTGCCCTGCGGCGGCGAGATCGACGTCTTCGTCGAGCGCCTCGCGTGATCGCGCGGCTGCTCGAGCTCCAGCGCGCCGGCGCCCGCGCGGTCGTCCTCACCGTCGTCGAGGGCGCCGGGCTCGGATCGAGGCTGCTCGTCGTCGAGGGCGGCGAGACCCTCGGCGACGGCCCGCCCGAGCTCGCCGCACACGCGGAGGAGCTGATCCGAGGCGCGCGCAACCGCACCCTCGAGCTGGAGGGGCGAACGGTCTTCGCGGAGGTCTACGGCCCGCCGCCGCGCCTGTTCGTCTACGGCGCCGTCGACACGGCCGAGGCGCTCGCGGCCGGCGCGAAGCTGCTCGGGTGGGGCACGCTCGTCGCCGACGCTCGCGCGAAGTTCGCAACCCGGGAGCGAGTCCCGAGCGCCGACGAGCTGATCGTGGCCTGGCCCGAGGAAGCATTCGCGCAGGCGGCACCCGACCACGCGACCGCGATCGTGATCCTCACCCACGACGACAAGTTCGACCTGCCCGCCCTCGAGCTCGCGCTCGCGACGGATGCGTTCTACATCGGGCTGATCGGCGGGCGCCGCAACCAGGAGCGCAAGCGCGAGCGGCTGCGGGAGGCAGGCGTCGACGAGGAGGCGATCGCGCGCATCGCGGGGCCGTGCGGCCTCGACGTCGGTGCCGACTCCGTTCCCGAGACGGCGCTCTCGATCCTCGCAGAGGCCCTGGCCGCCCGAAACGGGCGCGCGGGCGGCCCGCTGCGCGCGCGGGCGGACCGCATCCACGCGTGAGCCGGACCGCGGTCGTCACCGGGGCGGCGCGCGGGCTGGGGGAGGCGATCGCGCGCAGGCTCGGCGCCGACGGCGACCGCGTGCTGCTCGCCGACGTGGACGTGGACGGCGCGACCCGCATCGCCGCCGAGATCGGCGGTGAGGCGGTCGAGCACGACGTGCGCAGCCTCGACTCGTGGGAGCGGCTGCTCGCACACGCGGGCGAGGTCGACGTACTCGTCAACAACGCCGCCCGCACCGAGATCCGCTCCTTCTGGGAGATCGACGTCGACGAGTGGGACGACGTCCTCGCGACGAACCTGCGTGGCACCTACCTCGGGATCCGGGTCCTCGGCGCGCCGATGCGCGACCGTGGCGCCGGCCGGATCGTCAACCTGACCTCGGTCGCCGGCCAGAACAGCCGGGCCGTCACCGGCGTCCACTACGCCAGCTCGAAGGCTGCGATCGTCGCGCTGACCCGGCACGCAGCGACGGAGCTCGCCGGCTCGGGCGTGACCGTGAACGCGGTCGCGCCGGCGGCAATCGACGGGCCGATGGTCGCGACCGTCGCGCCGGAGCGGCTCGAGGCGATGTTGAAGACGATCCCCGTCGGCCGGCTCGGGCGGCCCGAGGAGGTCGCAGCCGCGGTCGCGTATCTCGCCTCGGACGCCGCGGCGTTCGTCACCGGCGCGACGCTCGACGTCAACGGCGGGATGCTGATGCGATGAGGACCCGAGCGGCCGTGATGCACGAGCCGGGCGCGCTGGCCGTCGAGGAGCTCGACGTCGAGGAGCCGCTGCCGGGCGAGGTCGTCGTCCGGATGAACGCGGTCGGCGTCTGCGGCACCGACCTGCACTCCTACAAGGGCGAGTGGGACCGGCCGACGCCGATCGTGCTCGGGCACGAGGGCGCGGGCCTCGTCGAGGCGGTCGGAGTCGACGTGAGCGGGCTGCGCGAGGGCGACCGGGTCGTCCTCTCCTGGGCGCCCGCCTGCGGCGAGTGCGGCGCGTGCCGACGCGGCCGTCCGGCGGCGTGCGGCCCGCTGTCGTCGGCGATCGGCAAGGGGACGCTGCTCGGCGGCCGCACCGGACTGTCCCTGGGCGGCGAGACGGTCTACCGCGGAACGGCGACCGGTGCGCTCGCGGAGCGGGTCGTGGTCGACGCGGCGGCGGCGATGCCGCTGAGCGACGAGGTGTCGCTGGAGGAAGCGGCGCTGCTCGGCTGCGCGGCGCTGACGGGGGTCGGCGCGGTGCTGAACGCGGCCCGGCCCGAGCCCGGCTTCAGCGCGCTCGTGATCGGCGCGGGCGGCGTGGGCCAGTTCGTCGTCCAGGGCGCCCGCATCGCCGGCGCGGCCGAGATCCTCGTCGTCGACCCGGTCGAGGCGCGGCGCGGGCAAGCGCTCGCGCTCGGCGCCACGCGCGCATGCGGTCCCGACGACGTGCGCGAGGCGATGGCGGAGCTCGATCCGGAGGGCGTCGACTACGCCTTCGACGCCGTCGGTGCCGCCGCGACGACGAAGCTGGCGCTCCGCTGGACGCGCGGCGGCGGCACGGCAGTCGTCGTCGGCCTGCCGGCCGGCGGCGAGAAGCTCGAGCTCGACCCGTTCGAGTTCTCCAACCGGGAGAAGACGCTGACCGGGACGATCTACGGCTCCGAGGATCCCGCGGTGGCGCTACCGCGCCTGCTCGAGCTCGTCGCGGCCGGCGAGCTCGAGCTCGCCAGCCTCGTCGGCCCCTCCTTCCCGCTCGACCAGGCCGACGCTGCCTTCCGCGCCAGCCTCGCGGGCGAGCCGGGCCGCGTGCTCGTGCGGCCGTAGACCTTTCGACCCGAGTCTCCTACGATCAGCGCATGGGTGTAGCTGCGGCGGCTGCCGGCGTCGGCCTGCTCGAACGCGAGGAGATGCTGGCCGGCCTGCGGGTGCGTCTCGACGAGGCGCGGGCCGGACGAGGTCGCCTCGTGCTGGTCGCCGGCGAGGCAGGCGTGGGCAAGTCGGCCGCGGTCCGCGACTTTTGCGACGGGAGTCTCGGCGTGCGCGTGCTCTGGGGCGGCTGCGACGCCCTCTTCACGCCCCGGCCGCTCGGGCCGTTCCTCGATATCGCCGAGAGCGCGAACGGAGATCTGCGCGAGGCACTCGACGGCGGCCCGCCCGAGGTGGTCGGAGCGCTGCTCCGGACCGTCGGAGCCGGTACGGCGACGATCGTCGTCCTCGAGGACATCCACTGGGCGGACGAGGCCACGCTCGACGCGCTCCGGCTGCTGGCGCGGAAGGTCGGCCGGTCGCCGGTGCTCGTCCTGGCGACGTACCGGGACGACCTGGACCGCGCTCACCCGTTGCGTGTCGTGATCGGCGAGCTCGCCACGCGTCCCGAGGTCGCACGGCTCTCGGTGCCGCCGCTCTCGCAAGACGCCGTCGCCGAGCTGGCCGCCCCGAGGCAGGTCGACCCCGTCGAGTTGCACCGGCTGACCGGCGGGAACCCGTTCTTCGTCACGGAGGTGCTCGCGGGCGGCAACGGCGCCATCCCGGAAACCGTGCGCGATGCCGTGCTCGCCCGCGCGGCCCGTCTCACCGACGATGCGCGTGCGCTGCTCGACGCCGTCGCCGTCGCCCCGCCGCGCGCCGAGCTGTGGCTCCTCGAAGCGCTGGCGGGCGAGCACGTCGGCGCCCTCGAGGAGACGCTCGCGTCGGGGATGCTCAGAGAGCGCCCTGGTGCGGTCGAGTTCCGCCACGACCTGGCGCGGCTCGCGATCGAGGAGTCGCTCGAGCCGCGACGCCGGCTGAGCCTCCATCGCAGTGCGCTCGCCGCGCTCAGCGGGCGGCCCGACGCCGTGCGCGACGATGCCAGGCTGGCGCATCACGCCGAGGCGGCCGGCGACGCCGACGCCGTGCTGCGGTTCGCAGCAGCAGCTGCCGAGCGGGCCGATTTCCTCGGCGCCCATCGTGAGGCAGCCGCTCAGTACGGCCGGGCGCTCCGCTTCGCCGACGGCCTGCCCCCCGACGAGCGCGCGACCCTCCTCGAGCGCCAGGCCGGCGCCTACTACCTCACGGACGAACAGGTGCGGGCGATCGACACGCTCGAGCTGGCGATCGCGCTCAGGCGCGGGTCGGGCGACACGCGCGGCGAGGGCGACGCGCTCGCCCGGATCGTGCCGTACCTGTTCTGCCGCGGCCGGAACGCGGACGCGGAGCGGGCGGTGCTGCAGGCGATCGAGCTGCTCGAGCCGCACCCGGCAAGCGAGGAGCTCGGCAGGGCGACTCGCAGCGCTGGCTCTCCTCCGCCTCAATCACTCCGACCTGGAGGGAACGATCGACGCGGCGGAGCGGGCGATGGAGGTCGCGGAGCGCGCGGACGATCCCGTCACGCTCGTGACCGCAGCGATCACGGCCGCCACGGCGGAGGGGTACCGGGACGGGTACGGGGCGGCACCTTCGCGGCTCGAATCGGCGCTCGAGCTCGCACGCGCCCACGAGGTGCCCCACCAGGTGGTGCGGGCGATGCACAACCTCGGCCGCGCCGCGTCGGACGCGCATGCGCACGCGGCCGCGAACGCATGGCTCGGCGCCGCGCTCGAGTACAGCAATGAGCTCGAGCTCGACCTCTGGCGGCTCGCGCTGCTCGCGATCCGGGCGAGCTCCGAGCTCGACCAGGGCCGGTGGGACGACGCCGCAGAGACGGCGAAGGTGCTGATCGACGAGAACAGGGACTCGCCGCACCCGCGGATCGTCGGCTTCGTCACGCTCGCGCTCGTGCGCGCACGCCGTGGCGATCCCGACACGCGGCAGGCCCTGGACGCATCGCGCGCCGTCGGCGGCTCCGAGGAGGACGTCGACTGCTGCGCCCCGATCGCGGCGGCGCGGGCGGAGATCGCCTGGCTGGAGCGGCGCGAGGAGGACGTCCGCGAGGCGACGCAGGCGCCGTTCGAGCTCGCCATCCAGCTCCGGGCGCTGGCGTCTCCGTGGATCGGCAGGCTCGCGTACTGGCGGCGAAAGCACGGAATCGAGGAAGAGCTGCCGGACGGGATCGGCGAGCCGTGGGCCTCGCTGCTCGCCGGCGACTGGCAGAGCGCCGCAGCCCGGTGGCGCGCGGTCGACTGCCCCTACGAGGAGGCTCTGGCTCTGAGCGAGAGCGCCGACGCCGAGGCGCTTGTTCGGGCGCTCGATCTCTGCCGGCAGCTCGGCGCGAAGCCGTTGGGCGCGATGGTCTCGCGTCGGCTACGCGAGCTCGGCGTCCGCGGGGTCGCGCGCGGTCCCCGCGCGTCGACGCTGACGAACGGCGGCGCGCTGACCGCACGCGAGGTCGACGTCCTTCGCCTCGTCGCCGAGGGCCTCCGGAACGCCGCGATCGCGGAGCGCCTGTTCGTCTCACCCCGCACCGTCGACCATCACGTCTCGGCGATCCTGCGCAAGCTCGCCGTGAAGACGCGCGGCGAGGCCGTCGCCGAGGCCGGGCGCCTCGCGCTGCTCTGACGGTCGTTCCGTAGGATCGGAACGTGGACTTCGGCGACAACGTCTGGGACGTCGACTGGGACGAGCCCGGCGAGTTCGAGGCGGCCGCCGAGGATGCCGGCTTCACGGGCGTGCGCGGAAAGCGGCTGCGCCGGCAGCTCGGCGCGACGCTCTCCGCGGCGGTCTGGGAGCTCGACCCCGGCGGCAGCCAGGCGCCGTACCACTTCCACCACGGCGGCGAGGAGCTCCTGATCGTCCTCCGCGGGACGCCGACGCTCCGCTCGCCCGAGGGCGAGCGCGAGCTGAAGGAAGGCGAGGTCGTCCACTTCCCGCGCGGCCCCGAGGGAGCGCATCAGCTGCTCAACCGGTCGGACGCGGTCGCGCGCTACGTGATCGCGGCCGCGCTGCCGACGCCCGAGATCATCGAGTACCCGGACAGCGGCAAGATCGCGTCGATGGCCCGGACCGAGACGAGCGCCGGCGGCCCGCTCTTCACGATGAATCGCCTCGCGGACGGCGTCGACTACTACGACGGAGAGTCGGCATAGGGAAGCGCGTCGTCGTCACGCTTCCGGCCGGCGTGGGGCTTGTCGACCCGGACCCAACCGAGACGAGCAGGCGGGAGGTCGAGCTCCTCGACGCCTGGGAGGACAGCGCGAGCGCAGTCGTCGGCTGGTCGTCGGGCGGCTGGGATGCGCTCGAGCTCGCCGCGCGGCACGCGGACGCGGTCGAGCGGCTCGTGCTCGTGGCGACGCCACGGCCGGACGACGATCACGACTGGCTGGACGGCGTCACGGCGAAGACGCTGCTCCTCTACGGGTCGGCGGACCCGGAAACCGGCTCGTCCCATGCCCGCTGGTGGCAGCGGAGGCTCGCGAATGCGCGGATGGAGATGAACCCAGGTGGCGGCCACGACCTGCTCGCGCCACTGTGGCCGCGCATCCTTTCGTTCGTCGCGCCGGGCGTCGGTCGGCGCTAGGCCGGCAGCGACTCGCGCAGGAAGCGGAGCAGGTTCCGCGAGAGCAGTCCCTCGAGCCGCTCGCCGTCCCAGCCCCGCTCGCGGAGCGCGGCGACGAGTGCGGGGTACTCCTCGGGGCCGGAGAGGCCGGCGATCGTCGATCCTTCCGCGAGCCCGGGCGGCATCAGACCGTCCGGAGGCGCCGGTGCGGGCATCAGCTCGTGGAGGCGCTTGATCCAGTCGCCGCCGAGGCAGACGCGTTCCGGGCCGAGCACCGACGCGGCGTGGTCGAGGTGGTCGACCACGCGCGAGATCGTCGGCGACACCGGATCGATCGCGAGCGGGTGCAGCATCAGGCCGAAGACGCCGTCACGGGCGGCCAGCTCGCGCAGCTGCTCGTCGGTGAGGTTGCGCGGGGTGTCGTTGACGGCGCGGCAGCCTGCGTGGGTGACGCAGACGCGGCCGTCGTACGACTCGAGGCACTCCTGGAAGAGCCGCTCCGATGCGTGGGCGAGGTCGAGGACGACGCCGAGCTCGGCGAAGCGGGCGAGAAGGGTACGACCGAGCCGGGAGAGCCCGCCGTCCTCGGCGGCGCCGTCGGCGAACGGGTTGCGGCGGTTCCAGGTCAGCCCGGCCACTCGCAGGCCGAGCTCCCAGAAGAGGTCCGCGGTTCCGACCTCGTAGCCGAACGGCTCGACGCCCTCGAGCGCGAGCACGAGCCCGATCCGCTCGCCACGCTCGACGGCGTCGAGATCGGCGCGCGTCCGCACCTGCACGATCCGATCCGGGCTCTCGCGGAGCGCGCGCTGGAGCGCCGTCACCTGGCGCAAGGCCTCGCGCAGCGACCCCTCCGGCTGCAGCTCGAGGTCGACGAACACCGGGCAGACCTGCAGCCCGACGTCACCCGCCTCGAGCAGCGGCAGCCACGTCCGCGCGAACACGCCCGTCTCGTGGAGCCGGTGCTCCCGGTGCGCGAGCTCGAGCAGGAGATCGACGTGGGCGTCGGCGATCACGGCCCGACTATCCTCTCAGCGATGACCGCGGTCGCCTCCACGAACACGTTCGCGGTGACGAACCCCGCCACGGGCGACGTGCTCGAGCAGGTGCCCCGGCACGGGGTCGAGGAGACGCGCGCCGCGATCGCCGCGGCCGAGCGTGCGTACCCCGGCTGGCGCGCGCGCACCGCCAAGGAGCGGGCGCTCGTCCTGCGCCGGCTCTCCGACCTGATGCTCGAGCGCCAGGACGAGCTGGCGCGGCTGCTCACGAGCGAGCAGGGGAAGCCGCTCGCGGAGGCACGCGGCGAGATCGCCTACGCCGCCTCGTTCTTCGAGTGGTTCGGCGAGGAGGCGAAACGGGTCTACGGCGACACGATCCCGCCGCATCAGCCCGACAAGCGGATCGTCGTTCTGAAGGAGCCGATCGGCGTCACCGCCGGGATCACACCGTGGAACTTCCCTGCCGCCATGATCACGCGCAAGGCCGCGCCCGCGCTCGCCGCCGGCTGCACGATCGTGATCAAGCCCGCCGAGCAGACGCCGCTGACCGCGCTCGCGCTGGCGGACCTCGCCCGGGAGGCGGGGGTGCCGGACGGGGTGCTCGAGGTCGTGACCGGTGACGCCGAGGACGCGCCCGTGATCGGCGGCGAGCTGACGTCGAACCCGACCGTGCGGAAGGTCTCCTTCACCGGCTCGACGGAGATCGGGAAGCTGCTGATGGCGCAGTGCGCCGGGACGGTGAAGAAGGTCTCGCTCGAGCTCGGCGGCAACGCGCCGTTCCTCGTCTTCGACGACGCCGACCTCGACGCGGCGGTCGAGGGCGCGATCATGTGCAAGTTCCGGAACTCCGGCCAGACCTGCGTCTCGGCCAACAGGATCCTCGTCCAGGACACGGTCCACGACGAGTTCGTCTCCCGCTTCGAGGCGGCGGTCGCGCGCCTCGTCGTCGGCAACGGCCTCGACGACGGCACCCAGGTCGGGCCGCTGATCGACGAGGGGGCGGTCGAGAAGGTCGAGCGGCACGTCGCCGACGCGACCGGCTCCGGCGCCGAGCTCGTCCGCGGCGGGCGGCGGCTCGAGGGCACCTTCTTCGAGCCGACGGTGCTCACCGGCGTCGACGGGTCGATGGCGATGACGAGAGAGGAGACGTTCGGCCCCGTGGCCGGGATCCAGCGCTTCGCCGCCGAGGACGAGGCGATCCGGCTCGCGAACGACACGCCGTACGGGCTGGCCGCCTACTTCTACAGCCAGAGCCTGAGCCGGGTCTGGCGCGTCTCGGAGGGCCTCGAGTACGGGATCCTCGGCGTCAACACCGGGATCATCTCGACGGAGGTCGCGCCGTTCGGCGGGATGAAGGAGTCGGGGATCGGGCGCGAGGGCTCGAGGTACGGCCTCGACGACTGGCTCGAGCTCAAGTACGTCTGCCTCGGTGTCTGAAAGCAGAGCCGGATGACGTCGCTCTCCCTCTACGAGGACCTGCTCGCCCCGGGCGAGACGCTCGAGCTCGCCGCGGGTGGGCGGATCGTCTACGTCGCCTCGGGCGAGCTTGCGTCCCTGCACGCCGGCACGGCCGCGTTCGGCGACGACGAGGCCGCGCTTGCAGCCGGCGCCGACGGCGCCACCGTCCTCCGCTGGGAGCTGACCGAGTGGTCGGTCGACGACGCGAAGCTCTCGGCGCACGTCGAGCTCGATCCCTGGGCCGACTACGCGATGCGCTGCGAGCGCGACGGCGGCCCGGCGGAGGGCCAGGGGATCGGGTGTGTCCTCCGCGGCGAGCTCTCGGTCGACGGCGAGACCGTGCAGCCCTTCGGCGCGTTCGTCGAGCCCGCGGAGGTGTCCGGCGGCGGCTCGTTCGTGCGCGTCGTGCTCGTCCGCGTCGAGGACTCGAACGGCGACGCGCTGGCGCAGGGCGCGATCCACCTCTGATGCCCCGCACGGGTGGGCAGGTGCTGGTCGACCAGCTGGCGCTGCACGGCGCCGAGCTGGCGTTCTGCGTCCCCGGCGAGAGCTACCTCGCCGTCCTCGACGCGATTCACGACGCGCCGATTCGGCTCGTCACGTGCCGGCACGAGGCGGCGGCGGCGAACATGGCCGAGGCGTACGGGAAGCTGACCGGCCGGCCGGGCATCTGCCTCGTCACGCGCGGGCCGGGCGCGACCCACGCCTCGATCGGCGTCCACACCGCCTACCAGGACTCGACCCCGCTGATCCTCCTGATCGGCCAGGTCGGCCGCGACATGCTCGAGCGCGAGGCGTTCCAGGAGATCGACTACCGGCGCATGTTCAACTCGATGGCGAAGTGGGTCGCGCAGATCGAGAGTGCCGAGCGCATCCCCGAGCTGCTGGCGCGCGCTTTCACGGTCGCGACCGCGGGCAGGCCCGGCCCGGTCGTGCTCGCGCTGCCGGAGGACATGCTCGTGGAGGAGGTCGAGGTCGCGGACCCCGGCCCGTACCGGCCGGTGCACACGCACCCGGGCGAACGAGGAGCTCGAGCGGCTCGGCGAGCTGCTCGAGGGAGCGGAGCGGCCGCTCGTGATCGTCGGCGGCGGCAAGTGGAGCGCGCAGGCGGCCGAGGACATCGTCGCCTTCTGCGAGGCGAACGAGCTGCCGGTCGCGACCTCGTTCCGGCGCCAGGACTACGTCGACAACCGCTCGCGCGTCTTCGCCGGCCACGTCGGCGTCGGCATCGACCCCGCGCTCGCCCGGCGCGTCTCCGAGGCCGACCTGCTCCTCGTCGTCGGGCCGCGCCTCGGCGAGATGACGACCGGCGGCTACACGCTGGTCGAGCCGCCGCTGCCGAAGCAGGCGCTCGTGCACGTCCATGCGGGCGCGGAGGAGCTCGGCCGCGTCTACCAGCCGACGCTCGCGATCCACGCCGGCTCGCCCGAGTTCGCGGCCGCCGCGAGAGAGGCTTGTGTTTCAGAAACACAAAGTCCTGCCCGGCGCGCCTGGGTCGAGGCGGCCCGCGCTGACTATCTCGCGACGCTCGAGCCCGTCGAGTCGCCGGGTGCGCTGAACCTGAGCGAGGTGATGGCCGTGCTGCGCGAGCGGCTGCCGGAGGACGCGATCGTCTGCAACGGCGCCGGCAACTTCGCCACCTGGCCGCACCGCTTCTGGCAGTACACGCGCTACCGGAGCCAGCTGGCGCCGACGAGCGGCGCGATGGGCTACGGCGTTCCGGCGGCGATCGCGGCGAAGATCGTCCACCCGGAGCGGACGGTCGTCTGCTTCGCCGGCGACGGCGACTTCCTGATGAGCGGCCAGGAGCTCGCGACCGCCGCGCAGGAGCAGGCCGCGGTCCTCTTTCTCGTGGTCGACAACGGCATGTACGGGACGATCCGGATGCACCAGGAGCGCGAGTACCCCGGCCGCGTCGTCGGGACGAGCCTGACGAACCCCGACTTCACAGCGTTCGCGGCCTCGTTCGGCGCGTTCGCGGAGCGAGTCGAGCGGACGGAGGAGTTCGCCGCCGCACTCGAGCGGGCGCTCGCCGCCTCCGGCCCGGCGCTCCTCCACCTCCGCGTCGACCCGGAGGCGATCACCCCTCACACAACTCTTACGGCCGTGCGGGAGGGCAAGGCGGCCCGCGAACGAACGGAAACCGTGTGAGGACCCTGCCCGCGATCCTGCTCGCCGCGCTGGCGCTCGCCGGCTGCGGCTCCGAGGAGCCGGATCAGGCGGCCGCACCGGAGCCGGTCACCGTCACGGAGACGGTGACCGAGACGGTGCCCGAGACGCTGCCGCCCGCGACGACCGCGCCGCAGGCCGAGTGCTCCACCTCGGCGCTGCGGCTGACCCTGCCCGAGCAGGAGCTCCCGCCTGCCGTCGCGGACGTGCGCAGGCGCGTCTTCGACGCCGCGGTCGCCTGCGACTACGACACGCTGGAGGAGATCGCGCTGGAGCAGGGCGAGGGGTTCACCTTCAGCTACGGCGCGGGCACCGACGCGTCCGAGTACTGGCGCCAGGCCGAGGAGTCGGGTGAGGAGCCGGAGCCGATGCGTGCGCTCGCGGCGATCCTGACGCTGCCCTACACACGGAACGAGTCGGGCTCCTACGCCTGGCCGACCGCGTACAACGAGAGCCCGACGGACGGAGACTGGCAGGCGCTCGTCGACTCCGGCCTCTACGACGCACAGACCGTCGAGCAGATGAAGACCCAGGGCACGGGCTATCTCGGCTACCGCACTGCAATCACGCCCGAGGGCGACTGGCAGTTCTTCGTCGCCGGCGACTGACGCGCGATCCCCGGCCGGCTGCGCCTCCCGCCCGGCTGGAGCCGGGCTCCGGCGCCGCCTCGCACCGCTCGCGGCGCTCCAGCCGGCGGCCCGTACCTCCGTACTGTTCCACCGGCCTGCGCACCGCGAGCGACGCGCCGGGAACCGCGCGTCAGCCCGGATGAGGGCTAGCGGCTAGAAGTACTTCACGAGCCGCGAGCCGTGGCCGCACTCGCGGTGCTTGACGCCGCAGCGGCGGCAGGTCCAGTGCTCCCAGACGATCCACTTCAGGTGCTGGAGCTCGAGTGCGATCAGCGCCACGCACCAGAGCAGGATCTGTCCGTCGTTCATCGCTCTAGATTGTCGGACTCGGGGGTGGCCGCGCAATAGGCCGCCCGGCCGATCTTGCCAGCCACTGGTCCCACCTAACGGCCGGCGAACACTGCTCCTGGCCGCGAAGCGGCCCCTTCAGGGGTCTGCGCGCTTCGGCATCTGCTCGGCAGATGCCGAAGCATGCGACGGAAGAGCGCGAAGCGGCCCCTTCAGGGGTCTTCGCGCGGTGAGCATCCGCTCTTCGCGGATGCTCACCTTGCGCCAACTAGCGCAGCCGCGCGTAGGCCGGGAGCGTGAGGAACTCGACGAACTCGTCGCCGAGCGCGACCTGCTCGAAGAGCTCTCGCGCTTCGTCGTAGTCGCCGTCGAGCTTGGCGAGCTCCTCCTCGATCGCGGCGTCGACGTCCTCGCGCGCGACCTTGGCGTGCGCGAGCCACTGCCAGACCTGCGAGCGGGAGATCTCGGACGTGGCCGCATCCTCCATCAGGTTGAAGATCGCGACCGCGCCCGATCCCCGCAGCCAGGCGGCGAGGTACTGGATCCCGACCGAGACGTTGTTGTGCAGCCCTCCCATCGTGATCTCTCCCGGCGTCGAGGCGACGTCGAGCAGATCGGCCGCGGTCGAGGTGACGTCGTCGCGCCGCCGGTCGACCTGGTTCTGCCGCTCGCCGAGCACACGATCGAAGATCTCCATCGCCACGGGCACGAGATCGGGGTGCGCGACCCAGGTGCCGTCGAAGCCCTGGCCGGCCTCCCGCTCCTTGTCCTCGCGCACCTTCGCGAGCGCCGCCGCGTTCACCTCGGGGTCGCGGCGGGAGGGGATGAACGCGGCCATCCCGCCCATCGCGTGCGCGCCGCGCGCGTGGCACGTCTTCACGAGCAGCTCGGTGTACGCGCGCATGAACGGCACCGCCATCGTCACGTCCGCCCGGTCGGGCAGGACGAACTCGGGCCGGTGTCCGAGCTTCTTGATCACGCTGAAGATGTAGTCCCAGCGCCCGGCGTTCAGCCCCGCCGAGTGCTCCCGGAGCTCGTAGAGGATCTCGTCCATCTCGAACGCGGCCAGGATCGTCTCGATCAGGACGGTTGCCTTGATCGTCCCCTGCGGCACGCCGAGCTCGTCCTGCGCCCAGACGAAGACGTCGTTCCAGAGCCGCGCCTCCAGGTGCGACTCGAGCTTCGGCAGGTAGAACCAGGTGCCGCCCCTGGCGTGGTTGCGGAAGAAGTAGAGGCCGAAGTCGAACAGGCTCGCCGAGATCGGCGCCCCGTCGACCTCGAAGTGCCGTTCCTCGAGATGCCAGCCGCGCGGGCGCACGAGCAGCGTCGCAACCTCGTCGTTCAGGGCGTACTGCTTCTCGCCGGTGTCGAGGCTGATCGTGCGCTCGAGCGCGTCGGTCAGGTTGACCTGGCCCTCGATGCAGTTCTGCCAGGTCGGCGAGTTCGAGTCCTCGAAGTCGGCCATGAACATCTTCGCGCCCGAGTTGAGCGCGTTGATCACCATCTTCCGGTCGACCGGGCCGGTGATCTCGACGCGCCGGTCCTGCAGCTCCGCCGGCACGGGCTCGACGTGCCAGTCGCCCTCCCGGACGTCCTTCGTCTCGGGCAGGAAGTCGGGCAGCTCTCCTTCGCGCAGACGCCCCGCCCGCTCGTGCCTGGCCGCGAGCAGCTCCCGCCGCCGCGGGCCGAAGCGGCGCTCGAGCTCGGTCAGGAACGCGACCGCGTCCGGCGTCAGGACCTGCTCCTCCATGCCGGGACTCTACGGCGTCACGGTGAGCAGGCGGTCGGCCGCGACGTCGGCAAGCCGCGTCTCGCGCCCGTCCGGCCGGCGAACCACGAGCTCGCGGACGGTCGTCGCGGCGCCGAGCCCGAAGTGAACGCGGGGATCCTCCGATGAGAGATAGCTGCCGCCGGCGTGCACCTCGCGCACGAGCCGGCGGCCTCCCGGCAGCACGGCGGTGACCCTCGTGCCCGGCGCGAAGCGGTCGAGCTTCACCGTCAGCCAGTGGCCGGCCGCGCCGTCGTTCCGGAGCAGCATCAGCCTGCCGCCCACGGAGTTGACCGCGAAATCGACGTCGCCGTCGTTGTCGTAGTCGGCGGCGGCGAGGCCGCGCCCGTTCGTGCGTCGGAGCGAGGCTGTGCCGACCGCAATGCCGGCGTTCGCGAACTCTCCGCGACGCCCCTCGCCGGTCAGGTTCTCGAGCACCTGGAGCCGCTCCGCGCTCTTCGCCAGGGTCTCGACCGGGATTGCCCCGTTCGCGAGCACGAGGTCGAGATTCGTGTCGAGGTCGAGATCGACCCACGACACGCCCCAGCCCGTGTAGTCCGTGCCGAGCGCGGGGGCGAAGTCGGGCCGCGCATCCTCGAACGCGGTCGGGGTGCTGCGGTAGGCGGCGTGGAGCTGGCGCCGCGAGTTGGTCACGAACAGGTCGTCGCGGGCGTCGAGGCTGTAGTCGCCGGCCGCGATGCCCATGCCCGCGTTCGGATCGTCCACGCCGGCCCGGCGTGCTCGCTCGACGAAGCGGAAGCCGAGGCCGTCGGGGCGGGCGACGTTCAGGTAGAGCCGGTTCGGGTCGAGGTCGTTCGCGACGTAGAGATCGAGGCGACCGTCGTCGTCGACGTCGGTGAAGACCGCGCCGAGCCCGTGGTCGACGTGGGCCGGCTCGAGCCCGGCCTGGCGGCCGACCTCGCGGAAGCGGGAGCGGCCCTTGGCGTCGGTGCCCTCGTTGAGGTAGAGCCGGTCGCGCACGCCGGCGACGTTGGAAGGGAACCCGCCGGCGGCGCCGGGAACCGGGACGGTCACGTCTGCGTAGCCCGCCACGAAGAGGTCCGGGCGGCCGTCGCCGTTGACGTCGCCGACGGCGGCGCCGGCGTGCCAACCGGGCTCGTTGATCCCGGCGGCCCGCGCACCCTCGGTGAAGGTGCCGTCGCCGTTGCCCCAGAGGAGGGCGTCGTAGCCGTTGGTGGCGGCGTTGTAGCCCGCCGTCGTCACGAACAGGTCGGTCTTGCCGTCCTGGTTGAAGTCGGCCGCGACGCAGCCGCTCCCACGAAGCGGCAGATCGGCGCCGGAGCCGCGGCTGACGTCCTCGAACCGGCCGCCCACGTTGCGGAAGAGCGCGCTCCGCGGCAGCCCGCCGCGCTCGGTCCACTGGACGTACTCCTCGTCGCCGTACGCGTTGACGGCGAAGAGGTCGAGCCGGCCGTCGTCGTCGTAGTCGAGCCAGCAGAGCCCGCCGCCCATCATCGGCGCCTCCTCGTGGGTCATCCCGAACCGGAACGCGGCATGCCGGAAGTCGAGCCCGACCTGGGCGGCGACGTCCTGCAGCCGCACGCCGCCGAGGCTGTCGGAGCGCGAGACCGGCAAGGCGGACGGGGCGGCCGATCCCCGTGTCGCCGTGATCAGGTAGCGACCGTCCTTCAGGACGAGCTCGAAGGTCTCGGCGAAACGGCTCGCGGTGCCGCGCCGCTCGACCGTTCCCGTTGCGTCGGCGACGACGAGCGGGGGCGACTGGCCCTCGGCCGGCTCGAGCGTCACTCGCACGCGCCGGACCGAGTAGCCGGGGGCGTCGGGTGCACCGGCCGCCGCCGAGTCGATCTGCCGCCACAGCCCGGCGAGGCGGGCGCCGTCTGCGCTTGCCGTCGCCCGCTCGCGGTCGCGCAGGCGCAGTGCCTCGGATTCGTTCTCGAGGTCGGCGACGAGGTCGAGCGCGATTCGTTCCGCCGTTCGGCGATCGATCGGCGCGATCCCTTTCGCCGTTCGCACGGTCACCTCCGGGAGCCCGCCTGCGGGGGCGGGCAGGACCCTCGCCTCCGCGCTCGAGCGGGCGGGGATTCCGGCGACGACGAGCAGGCCGACGAACGTGACCGCGCCGGCGAGGGCCGCGGCGCCGACGGTGCGGCTCGACCAGTGGCGGCGTCTCAGGGCGGCGCCCATCAGCTCGAGCACGGGCCGCGCAGCGCAGACGAGCGCGAGTGCGCCGAGCAGGGCGACCTTCGCGCCGAACTCGGTCGTCTGCGGGGCGATCAGGAGCGCCGCGAGCAGCCCGATTGCCACGGCGTAGGCCCAGCGCCCGCGCTTGCCCGCGGGGATCGTCTTGGGGTCGGTGATCATGAAGAAGAGGAAGACGAGGATCTCGGGGGAGAAGGCGAGGATCCGCCAGAAGTGCCAGTCCGAGACGGGGCCGAGGTGCCAGCGTGCGGTCATGTCGTGGCCGCTCGCCGCGAGCACGGCGATCGAGGCCACGAAGGTGACCCAGAAGGTGACCGCGATGTGGAGCAGGCGCAGCCGCCGCAGGATCGCGAAGCCGCCGCCGACGATGATCGCGAGCGCCAGCGCCAGCCAGAACGACATCGGCCCCCACCAGAACTCGAGCGGGTCGGCGAGCTCCGGGCCGAGCAGCAGGAAGCAGAGGACGAGCCCGAAGTTCGACGGATTGAAGACGTGCCCGCCCCGGAACTGGATCAGGTGCTTCGAGAGCAGCGAGACGGCTGCGGTGCCGGCGAAGATCCACCAGCCGTTCATGCTCCACCAGTCGCCGTGCTCGGTCCCGGGCACGCGCAGGATGAACGCGACCCCGTTGCCGGTCAGGAGCGCGCTGGCCGGCCAGAGGATCACCTTCTGCCGTCGGAACGCGATCCCGACCTCGAGCACAGCGCAGGTGAGCAGAGAGACCAGGATCTGCGCGATCGAGAGCCGGAACTCGAAGGCCACCTGGCCGAGCACCTGCAGGGAGACGATCACCGCGGCCAGGTGGAGGCGCGGGTCGCGGATGCTCGGGAGCAGGACCGGGTAGGCGGTCCCCCGGATCCGTAGGGTCGGCCGGGCGGGGCCGTTGGCGACGGGCGCGCTCATCGACCACCCATGGTGCCGTCTCCGGCGCGTCCCCACAACGCCCGAGCACGCGGTTGACGTGCCAGGTTGGCACGTTTAGTTTGGACGTTGGGTCTCACCGGCCGCACAGGGTGGCCGTTTCGGGTCCGTGACCGGGCCCCTGTCCAAATGAGATGGAGGGAACAGATCGTGAAGAAGCTTTTCGTAATGCTGACGGTCGCGGCGCTGGCGGTGAGCGTGGCCGTGACCGGTGCGGTCGCGAAGCCGGCCAAGCGTTCGGCGACCGCTGACATCTGCGTCCTTCTGCCGGATCCGAAGTCCTCGGTCCGCTGGGAGACCCAGGACAGGCCGGCGCTCGTCGCCGCGTTCACGAAGGCCGGCGTCTCGTACGTGATCACGAACGCGGACGGCAGCGCTCAGAAGCAGAAGACGCAGGCAGACCAGTGCCTCGCCAACGGCGCGAAGGTCGTCATCCTCGTCTCGCTCGACCGCGGCTCCTCGATCGCGATCGAGGCATCGGCGAAGACACGGGGCGCGAAGGTGATCGAGTACGACCGCCAGGTGATCGGCGGCTCGGCCGACATCTACATCTCCTTCGACGGCCGCGCGGTCGGCGTCCTGCAGGGCAAGGGCGTCGTCGCCGGGCTGAAGGTGCTCGGCACGTACTCGAAGAAGCCGGTCGTGGCCGAGCTGCACGGCGGCCAGACCGACAACAACTCGTTCCTCTTCAAGGGCGGTTACGAGTCGATCCTGAACCCGCTGTACAACAAGGGGATCCTCAAGAAGGGCCCGCAGCAGTTCACGCCGGGCTGGGACAACCAGAAGGCGGGGACGATCTTCGAGCAGATGCTCGTGAAGACGAAGAACAACATCCAGGGTGTCGCGGCGGCCAACGACGGGCTCGCGAACGCCGTCGTCGTCGCTCTGAAGGCGCGCAAGCTGAAGCCGATCGCCCTCAGCGGCCAGGATGCGACCCCGCAGGGTGTCCAGAACATCATCTCGGGGTGGCAGACGATGACCGTCTGGAAGGACACGCGGAAGCTCGCAACGGCGTCCGCGAACGCGGCGATCGCGCTCTCGAAGGGCCAGAAGCCCAGGCAGACCGGGACGGTCGCGAACGGCAGCAAGCGGCTGCCCGCGTTCATCATCCCGCCGGTGTCGATCAACAAGACCAACTACAAGCAGCTGTTCAACGGCTACTTGAAGCGGTCTGACGTCTGCCGCGGCACGTACGCGAAGTACTGCAAGTAGGAAGCGAACGGGTGGGGGCCGTCCTGAGGACGCGCCCCCGCCCGCCTTTGCAGCCATGACGACCGCCTCGGCACCGACGCCCCTGCTGGAGCTCCGCGGAATCTCGAAGAGCTTCGGCTCGGTCCAGGCGCTCAGCGAGGTCGAGTTCGAGGTTCGGGCGGGCGAGGTGATGGCCCTCGTCGGCGACAACGGCGCGGGCAAGTCGACGCTGATCAAGTGTGTTGCCGGCATTCACGCGGCGGACGAGGGCGAGATCCTCATCGACGGCGAGACGGTCAACATCCACGGGCCGAAGGACGCCGCGAAGCACGGCATCGAGGTCGTCTACCAGGACCTGGCGCTCTGCGACAACCTCGACGTCGTGCAGAACATGTACCTCGGCCGGGAGGCGCGCGACTGGTTCCAGCGCCTGAAGGAGCCGGTGATGGAGGCGAAGACCGCCGAGACGATGAGGAGCCTCTCGGTGACGACGATCCGCTCGATCCGGCAGCCCGTCGCCACGCTCTCGGGCGGCCAGCGCCAGTCGGTCGCGGTCGCGCGGGCGGTGATGTGGAACTCCCGCCTCGTCATCCTCGACGAGCCGACGGCCGCGCTCGGTGTCGCCCAGACCCAGCAGGTGCTCGAGCTCGTCGAGCGCCTCGCCCATCAGGGGCTCGCCGTCGTCCTGATCTCGCACAACCTGCACGACATCTTCGCCGTCGCCGACCGGATCACCGTGCTGCGCCTCGGCCGGAGCGTCGCGGTCTACGACCGCGCGACCACGACCCAGCAGGTGGTCGTGGAGGCGATCACGGCCGGCGTCCCGACGAAGGTAGCGGGGATCCCGCAGACCGCGCCGGAGCCGCCCGTATGAGCACGGACGCGGCGGCCGTGGAGACGGGCATCCCCGACGAGAGCCTCCGGCAACGCGTTCTCGACAACATCCGGGGTGGCAACCTGGGCAGCTGGCCCGTCCTGATCGGGCTGGTCGTGATCGTGGCCTTCTTCTCGTACAAGGCCGAGAACTTCCTCAGCCCCGGCAACTTCTCGAACATCATCACGCAGATGGCGGGGACGACGCTGCTCGCCTACGGGGTCGTCTTCGTCCTCCTGATCGGTGAGATCGACCTCTCGATCAGCTACATCAGCGGCATCGCCGGGGTCGTCGTCGCCAAGCTCACGCTCCCGGACGGCTCCCTCGAGATGCCCGGGCTGCTCGCGATCCTGCTCGCCGTCGGCGCCTGCGTGCTGATCGGCGCATTCCAGGGCTCGTTCGTCGCCTTCATCGGCGTACCCGCTTTCGTGGTCACGCTGGCGGGCTACCAGATCTGGCAGGGCGTGATCCAGAAGTCGATCGAGGCAGAGGGCGTGATCGTGATCCAGAACGAGACGGTCAACAACACCGCCAACTACTTCTTCTCGGAGAAGGCCGGCTGGATCCTCGCCGCCGTCGTCCTCGGCATCTACATAGCCAGCGTCGTCGGCACGTTCGTCTCACATCGCCGTCACGGCGTCCCCGTGCGCGATCCGTGGCTGATCGTCGCGAAAGCTGTGGCCGTCGTGGCCGTCACCGTCGTCGTCGTGGTGATCAGTAACCGCGACCGCGGCGTCCCCTTCGTCCTGCTCCTGATGATCGCGGCACTCCTGGTGCTCACGTTCGTCGCCAAGCGGACGACGTTCGGGCGGCACGTCTATGCGGTCGGCGGCAACGCCGAGGCAGCGCGCCGCGCCGGCATCAACGTCGCCCGCGTCCGCGTGCTCGTCTTCATGATCTCCGGCGCGATGGCCGGTCTCGGCGGCGTCGTGCTCGCGGCGCGGCTGAACAGCGTCGACCTGAACGCCGGCGGTGGCACGCTCCTGATCGACGCGATCGCGGCGGCCGTGATCGGCGGCACGAGCCTCTTCGGCGGCCGCGGCGAGGTGCGCGACGCCCTCTTCGGGGCACTCGTGATCGCGACGATCGCGAACGGGCTGAACACGCTCAACCTGACCCAGGGCGTGATCTACATCACGACCGGCTGCATCCTCCTCTTCGCCGTCACGCTCGACACCCTGCTGCGCCGCCGCCAGCGCAAGGCCGGCCGCTGACCGTCGGAGCGCCAAGTAACAGACTGTTACTTGGCCCGATCGCAGTGGCGCCGTGGCCGGGCCGACTCTAGTAACAGTCTGTTACTAGGCGTCGCGGTACGCGACGGTGACCCGCTCGCCGCTCTCGCTCGAGCGGACGATCGCGTCGCAGACCTCGGCCGCGCGGTAGCCGTCCTCGAACGTCGCGCCGTACGGCGCAACGTCCGTCTCGCCGGCGATCGCACGGAGGAGGTGGAGCGCCTCGTGCGTGAAGGTGTCGCCCCAGCCGACGATGTGGCCGGGCGGCCACCAGAGGTCCCAGAACGGGTGGTCGGCCTCGGAGACGAGCACCGTCTTGAAGCCGCGGGCGCGGTCGCCGTCCGCGCGGAAGACCTGAAGCTCGTTCAACCGCTCCATGTCGAAGGCGATCGAGCCCTTCGAGCCGTTGATCTCCCACTGGAAGGCGTTGCGCCGGCCCAGCGCGAGCCTCGTCGCCTCGATCGTCCCGACGGTGCCGCTCTCGAACTCGACCGCGGCCTCGAGCGCGTCGTCCACCTTCCGGCCCGGCAGGAACGTCCGGACGAGCCCGGAGACGGTCGCGATCTCGCCGGTGAGGAAGCGCGCCAGGTCGACGACGTGCGTGCCCAGGTCGCCGATCGCGCCGGAGCCGGCTTCATCGGGCTGGAAACGCCACGTGTCGAGGCTCGGATCGTCGCCCCAGTCCTGGAGATAGCGGCCGCGGAAGTGACGGATCTCACCGAGCTCCCCCGCGTCGATCAGCTCCCGCGCCAGCCTGACCGCCGGCACGAAGCGGTAGTTGAAGCCGCAGAGATGCTTGACGCCCGTCGCCTCGACGCGCTGCCAGATCTCGTAGCTCTCGTCGGCGTCGCGGCCGAGCGGCTTCTCGCAGAGGACGTGCTTGCCCGCCTCGGCGGCTGCGATCGTCGGCTCCGCGTGGAGCGAGTTGGGGCCGCCGTTGTCGAAGAGGCTGATCCCGGGATCGGAGACGAGGTCGTGCCAGTCGGTCGTCCAGCGCTCGTAGCCGAAGCGCGCCGCCGTGTCCGCGACCGCCTGCTCGTTCCGCCCGGCGATCGCGACCAGCCGCGGCTGCAGGGGCGAGTCCAGCCGCGCGATCTCCCGGAAGGCGCGCGAGTGAGCCTTGCCCATGAAGGCGTAGCCCAGCATCCCGATCCCGATTTCGCCCAGCACCGCCTCCCGCGTAGGGTTGCCGGAGGAGTCTCTTCGATCGGGGAGGGGTTGTGCAGCTGGAACAGGCGCAGGTGGTCGTACAGACGGTGGTGGCGGAGGCATCCTCGCCCGTGTCGGTGTTCGTCACCGACCGGAGCGGCGAGCTCGTGGCCGCCGCGACGATGGACGGCGCCGCGCCGGACACGCGCCTGAACGCGCAGCGCAAGGCCTACACCGCCGCGCGCAGCGACGCGGTCTCGACGAAGGCGCTGGCCGAGAAGCTGGGCTCGAAGCCGCCGGCCGAGCTGGCCAGCTTCGATCCGTTCTTCACGTTCTTCCTCGGCGGCGTCGCCGCGTTCGACGGCGACACCCGCGTCGGCGCGGTCGGCGTCAGCGGCCTGCCCGGGGCGGACGACGACGCGCTCGCGCGCAAGGCGCTCGGCGCGGCCGGGCTGGAGGCGCGATGAGGCTCGGGCTGATGTCGACCGCGAACATCAACGGCGCCCTGCTCGCGGCCACGCCGGACGAGGTCGAGATCGCGGCGGTGGCGAGCCGCGACGGCGCCAGGGCCCAGGCGTACGCGGCCGAGCACGGTATCCCGCGCGCACACGGCAGCTACGAGGCCCTGCTGGCCGACGACGAGCTCGACGCCGTCTACGTCTCGCTCCCGAACGGGATGCACCACGAGTGGACGCTGAAGGCGATCGACGCCGGCAAGCACGTCCTCGTCGAGAAGCCGTACTCGCGGCGGGCCGCCGACGTCGAGGAGGCGTGGGACGCGGCCGACCGGGCCGGCGTCCTCGTGATGGAGGCGTTCATGTACCGCCACCAGCCTCAGGCGGCGAAGGCGCGGGAGCTCGTGGAGTCGGGCGCGATCGGGCGCCTGCGCGAGGTCAGGGCGACGTTCAGCTTCCCGCTCTTCGATCACGACAACGTCCGCATGGCGGCCGATCTCGACGGCGGCGCGTTGATGGACGTCGGCTGCTACTGCGTCAGCGGTGCGCGGCTGCTCGGCGGCGAGCCGGAGCGCGTCTACGGCGAGCAGGTCACCGGGCCGACCGGCGTCGACGTCGACTTCTACGGCGTCCTGCGCTGCCCGAACGACGTCGTCGCGGTCTTCGACGCGTCGTTCACGCTGCCGAAGCGGCAGCGGCTGGAGGCGATCGGGGAGGACGGGACGCTCGTCGTCGAGGCGCCCTGGCGCGTCGACTGGGGTGGCCGGCTGCTCGTGAACGACGAGACCGGTCGAGGTCGAGCAGCCCGACTCGTACGAGCGCGAGCTGACGAATTTCGCCGCCGCGATCGCGGGCACGGCGCCGCCGCTGCTCGGCCGCGACGACGCGCTGCAGCAGGCGCGGGTGATCGAGGCGCTCTACCGCTCCGCGGAGTCGGGAGAGGCAGTCCGGGTCTGATGCTGGAGGAGCTGGCGGCGCAGCTCGTCGCCGTCGACTCCGTCAATCCGACGCTCGTCCCGAGCGGTGGCGGCGAGGCGCGGGTCGCAGGTCTGTTCGCGGAGTGGCTCGAGCGGGCGGGGCTCGAGGTCCACGTGGACGATGTCGCGCCGGGCCGGCCGAACGTGGTCGGGATCGCACGAGGCACGGGCGGCGGCCGCACGCTGATCCTGAACGGACACCTCGACACGGTCGGGCTGCTCGACCCGGACGGAGGGCTGACGGCGCGCGTCGAGGGCGGACGTCTCTACGGCCGCGGCGCCTACGACATGAAGGCGAGCCTCGCGGCGATTGCGAGTGCGGGCGCCGACTGCGCGCGGCGGGGCTTGCGCGGGGACGTGATCGTGGCCGCGGTCGTCGACGAGGAGGCGGCGAGCATCGGGACCGAGGCCCTGCTCGACCGCTGGCGCGCCGACGCGGCGATCGTCGCCGAGCCGACCGACGAGCGCCTTTGCATCGCCCATCGCGGCTGGCTCGCGTTCGACCTCGAGACCCACGGCCGTGCCGCCCACGGCTCGCGTCCGGATCTCGGCATCGACGCGATCGCGAAGATGGGGCCGGTCCTCGTCGCGATCGAGGAGCTCGACCGGTCGCTCCAGGCCCGGCCCGGCCACGCACTGCTCGGCACCGGATCGGTGCACGCGTCGTTGATCGAGGGCGGCCAGGAGTACTCGAGCTACCCCGCACGCTGCCTGCTCCGGGGCGAGCGCCGCACCATCCCGGGCGAGCGCCGCGAGGAGGTCGAGACCGAGCTGCGCGGGCTGCTCGGCGACTCGGGCGGCTCGATCTCGTTTCCGTACGGGCGCGACCCGCTGGAAGTCTCAGCCGACGAGGAGATCGTTCGCGCCGTCCAGTCGCAGACCGGGTCGGACGAGGTGTTCGGCGCCCCGTTCTGGACGGACGCGGCCCTCTTCACCGAGGCCGGTGTCCCGGCGATCCTGTTCGGCCCGCGCGGCGACGGAGCGCATGCCGCGGTCGAGTGGGTCGACCTCGAGAGCGTCCAGCGCTGCAGCGACCTCTATGTCGCGGTCGCAGCCGAGTTCTGCGGCTAGCGGAGCGCTCGGGCCAGCGCGTCGCGGCCGGCTTCGAGTGCCGGCTCGCCGTGCGAGACCAGGATCCGCTCGATCGGCAGCTCCAGCAGCGGCCGCAGCGCCGTCCTGATCGACGTGTGCGACGAGCGCCCGTCGAGCCAGGAGTCGGGACAGACGCTCGATGCCGCCGTCGGCGCTCCGAGGAGCACATCGCCGGCGACCAGCGTCGCCTGCTCGGGCAGCCACCAGAGTGTCTCGTCGACCTCGGGGATGGAGATCGCCTCGACGCCGTCCGGCGCCTCGTCCCCGGCTGCGTAGCGTTCGACCAGTTCGTCCGCGCTCCGCTCGTGCCAGGGCACCGTCAGCAGCACCGCCACCGGCAGCCCGCGCCGCTCGACGTCACGGTCGAGCGCCTCGAAGAACCGGTCCCGCTCCGGTGGCACCAGCGGATCGATCAGGACGGTGGCCGCGGCTGCCTCGTAGTAGACGCAGCCGACCTCCTGCTCCCAGTCGTCGCCCTGCTTCCAGTCCGGGTGCGGCGCCGTCCAGCGCCAGAGTCCCGGCGCAAGCTCCTCCACCTTCATCCTCCGATCATGTCCGAAGCCGCCATGTCGGGGCCAGGACCCCACATGTCCGCTACGGTCGGTGGTCAGGCGACGACGGCGAGCGGCTCGATCCGGCCGTCCTCGATCGTCCAGCCTGCGAGCGCGTCGGAGCCGAGCGAGAGGATCAGATACGGCTTGCCCTGCCAGAGGCCGATGTTCTCGACGTCGGTGCGCGACGGCCGCGGCGGCGAGGACAGGTGCGAGTGGAAGACGGCGAGTTCGTAGCCCTCGTCCTCGAGGAACCAGGTCTCGGGCGGCACCTCCAGCTCGAAGCGGTACGGCGAGGCGGCGGCGTTGCGGCCGCGGACATAGCGCTCGGCGACCCCGTCGCGGAGGACGACCAGGCCGCAGGCCTCGTTCGGCGCCTCCGCCTCGGCGTGCGCTCGCAGTTCCTCCCGGACCTCGCTCGGGATCACCACCAGACCGTTCGCTCCATCGACTCGGCCACGTCGTCGGCCTCCCAGAAGTCAGCGGACAGGTACTTCCAGCCGCCGTCGGCGAGAATGCAGACGACGACGCCCTCCTCGAGCTCGCCGGCGAGCTTCCGCGCGACGTGCGCGACCGCTCCGGACGAGACGCCGCCGAAGATCCCCTCCGCGTCGAGCAGCTGCCGCAGCCCGGTCACGGACTCCTCGTTCGAGACGAGGATCTTCCGGTCGAGCTTCTCGACGTCGAGGATCGGCGGCACGTAGCCGTCCTCGAGCGAGCGCAGGCCCATCACGGCCTCGCCCGGCAGCGGCTCCGCGGCGGCGACGACGACATCCGGGAAGCTCTCGCGCAATCTTGCGCCCGCCCCCATCAGCGTGCCGCCGGTGCCGAGGCCCGCCACGAGCACGTCGACGCGGTCGAGCGCCTCCGCGATCTCCGCACCGGTCCCCTCGTAGTGCGCACGCGGGTTCGCCGCGTTGCCGTACTGGAACGGCATGAAGTGGGAGGGGTCGCGCTCCGCCAGCTCGAGCGCAAGCCGGACGGCGCCGTTCGAGCCCTCCTCGCCCGGCGACTGGACGATCTTCGCGCCGAAGAGCTCGAGCACGCGGCGGCGCTCGACGGTCGCGTTCGCCGGCAGCACGCACGTGAGCGGATAGCCCTTCAGCTTCGCGACGAGTGCGAGCGAGATGCCGGTGTTGCCACTCGTCGGCTCGAGCAGGTGCCGGCCTGGCTCGAGCTCGCCGGACGCCTCGGCCGCCTCGATCATCGCCTTGGCGACCCGGTCCTTGATCGAGCCGGTCGGGTTCTGCGACTCGAGCTTCGCGTAGACGCGCACCGGGCCGGGCGCAAAGCGGGAGAGCTCGACGAGAGGCGTGTCGCCGACGAGGTCGAGGAGGCTTGGGGCGAGCCGGTTAGCAGCCACCGGCCATCGCCGGCAGAAGGATCATCGAGGAGCCGTTGACGCGGGTCTCGAGCCCGTCGAGCGTGCGCACGTCCTCGCCGCCGACATAGACGTTCACGAACGGCGCGAGGGCGCCGTCCTCGAACAGCTGCGCCTCGAGCGCCGGGTAGCGGCCGGAGAGATCCTCGAGCACCTCGCGGACGGTCTCGTCCGATGCCCACGAGCTCGCGCTCGCCGCCGACCTCGTTGCGCAGGGTCGGTGGGATCCGAACCTTCGTCATCGGCCGACACCCGCGCAGAACTCGACGTAGTCGACGTACTCGGTGATCGAGGGATGCTCCCCGCAGACCGGGCAATCCGGGTCGCGCTGCACCGAGACCTCGTCGATCGTCGTCCCGAGCGCGTCGAGCAGGAGCAGCCGCCCCTGGAGCGAGTCGCCGATCCCGAGCACGAGCTTGAGCGCCTCGTTCGCCTGCAGCGAGCCGACGATGCCGGGCAGCACGCCGAGGACGCCGCCCTCGGCGCAGCTCGGCGCCAGCTCGGGCGGCGGCGGCGAGGGGAAGAGGCAGCGGTAGCAGGGCCCCTCGCCCGGGTTGAAGACGGTCACCTGGCCCTCGAAGCGGTAGATCGAGCCGTGCACGACCGGGATCCCGTGCCAGATCGAGGCGTCGTTGACGAGGTACCGCGTCGGGAAGTTGTCGGCGCCGTCGACGATCACGTCCCAGCCCTCGCCGAGGATCCGCTCGACGTTCTCGGACGTCAGCCGTTCCTCGAAGGTCTTGACCTCGACATCCGGGTTCAGCGCCTGGATCGTCCGCTTCGCAGACTCGACCTTCGGCTCGCCGAGCGATTCGGTCGAGTGGACGATCTGGCGCTGGAGGTTCGAGTCGTCGACGACGTCGGCGTCGACGATCCCGAGCGTGCCGACCCCGGCCGCCGCGAGGTAGAGCGACGCGGGCGAGCCGAGCCCGCCGGCGCCGATCAGGAGGACGCGGCCTCCGAGCAGGCGCTCCTGGCCGGCCTCGCCGACCTCGGGGATCAGCAGGTGGCGCGAGTAGCGGCGCCGCTGGTCGGGCGAGAGCGAGCGCGGCGTCTCGATCGGGAAGCCGTTCCGCTTCCAGTCCGTGAAGCCGCCGGTGAGGGAGGTGACGTGCTCGTAGCCGAGGTCCTGCAGCGCCTTCGCCGCGAACGCGGAGCGCGAGCCGCCGGAGCAGTAGAGGACGATCTCCCGGGAGCGGTCGGGGACGAGACCCTCGATCCGCGACTCGAGGTTGCCGCGCGGGATGTGCACGGCGCCCGGGACGATCCCTTCCTCCCACTCGTCGCGCTCGCGGACGTCGACGAAGAGCGTCTCGCCGTGGCGCTCCCGCGCCTCGGCCGCGCCGATCTCGTCGATCTCGCCCTTCACGCGCGCGAGCAGTTCCCGGTACGTGGCCATCTCTCTCGTAAACGGTAGCGCGGCGCATGCGATTCCCGGGAAGATCGCCGGATGCGGTTCCTCTTCAGCTCCACGCCCGGAGACGGGCACGTGCGTCCGCTGCTCGGCCTCGCCCGCGCGCTGCGCGGCCGCGGCCACGAGGTCGTGTTCGCGACCGCCGCGGCCTGGGCGCCGAAGCTCGAGGAAGAGGGCTTCGAGGTCCTTCCGGCTGGGATCGGACACGCCGAGGCCCGCGCGGCGATCCCGTTCGAGGAGTCCCGGCGGCTGGGGCCGCGCGAGGTCCGACTGTTCCTCTTCCCGCGGATCTTCGCTGCCAGCCATGCCCCTGCCAAGCTGCCGGACCTGCTCACGCATGCGGCGGAGTGGCGGGCGGAGGCGATCGTGCACGAGAGCGCCGACCTGGCGGCGCCGCTCGCAGCCGCCGCCCTCGGTCTCCCGTCCGTGAACCACTCGTTCGGCGTGATGGTCCCGCTCGCAGTCCTCGAGCGGGCGGCGGAGATGATCTCGCCCCTCTGGCGCGAGCACGGCCTGGAGCCGGATCCGCACGCGGGGGCGTTCCGCGGCCTCTACGTCGACGTCAGCCCGCCGAGCTTCGCTCTCGAGAGCGCCGCTCGGCCCGGCCGTCGGACTACGCTCGGCATCGAGGGGCAGCAGCTCGGGCCGCGAGCGTCTCGTGTACGCGACGATGGGGACGATCTGGAACGAGCCGGCGCACTTCCGCGTCCTGCTCGACGCGCTCGCGGGCCGGCGGGCGCTCGTGACGACCGGTCACGGCGTCGACCCCGCCTCGCTCGAGCCGGTGCCGCCAGGGATCCGCGTCGAGCGCTTCGTGCCGCAGGAGGAGGTGCTGCCGCAGGCACTTGCGGTCGTCTCGCACGGAGGCTCGGGGACGATGCTCGGCGCGCTCGCGCACGGCCTCCCGCTCGTACTGCTCCCGCAGGGGGCCGATCAGTTCGACAACGCCGAGGCCTGCCGGAGGGCGGGAGTCGGGATCGTCCTGTCGCCGCACGAGGTGGCTGCGGCGTCGGTGCGGGCCGCAGTCGAGCAGGTGATCGACGAGCCCGAGTACGCGGCCGCCGCCGCGAGGGTCGCAGACGAGATCGCTGCCATGCCCTCGCCGGAGCGGGCCGCCAGGGCGGTCGAGGAGCACGCGGCCCGTCGCTAGGGTGGCGCCGTGTCCGCACGCGTCCGTACAGCGATCATCGTCGCGGCGATCGCAACGGCCGCCGCGGGCGTCGTCGCGGCCGCAGCGGTCTGGTCGGCAGAGGAGACCGACGGCGGGGCCGCCGCCGACGCGGCGCCGCAGCCTCGGGAGGGCGCGCCGCCGCTCGAGCTCTCGTTCGGGGTCAGAGACGACGCCGAGGCCGCCGACCTGCGCCGCGCCGCAGCGCTCTACCGGGAGGGAGAGCGGCAGCAGGCAGGCGCGATCTTCGCGGCGCACGACTCGCTCGAGGCGAAGCTCGGTGCCGCCTTCGCCGCCTGGCCGGGGACGCTCGACCGGGTCGAGCAGCTCGGCGCCCTCTACCCGCGTAGCGCGCTCGTCCAGCTCCACCTCGGCCTCGCCCGCTTCTGGGCCGGCACGGCAGGCGCGCTGACCGCCTGGCGCGAGGCACGCGACGTCGAGCCGGACACGCCGTACGCCGTCCGCGCGAACGACTTCATCCACCCGGAGTTCGCGCCGGGGTTGCCCGGCTTCACCGTCAGCTTCGACTACGACGTCCGCGGCGAGACACCGGCCGAGCAACTGGAGACCCTGGCGGCCGACCGGACGCTGCGCGGCCGGCTCCTCCACGGGATCGCGCTGCAGGGCCTAGGCCGTCCCGTCTCCGCCGAGCGCGCGTTCGCGGAGGCGGTCGAGCTCGCGCCGAACGACGTCGACGCACTCGTGGCCGACGCGGTCGGGCGCTACGACAAGGGAAATCCTGCCGCCTCGTTCTCGCGGCTCGGCCCGCTGAGCAAGCGTTTTCCGGAGGCCGCGACCGTGCGTTTCCACCTCGGGCTCCTCCTGTTGTGGCAGGGGGACGTCCAGGAGGCGACACGGCAGCTCGAGCTCGCGCGCGCCGCGCAGCCCGGCAGCAAGATCGCGCGCGAGGCGACACGCTTCCTCGATGCTGTTCGCAAAGCAGGGACCGACTGATCGAAAGATGGGCCGAACGGCCTATGGCGCTTGGACCGAGCCTTTGGCAAGCTCTCGCAGCTTTGTAAGGAGAGTGTTGCGAATTGCCAAAGTCGCGACTACTCTCAGAGCGCGATCGGAGGGGGAGCCGAAGTGAGCGCAGGGGCAAGCACCAGCACTGTCGAACAGCAGGGATTCGACGTACTCGCGAGCAGCGAGGTCCGGAGCCTGCTCGAGAGCGGGAAGCTGAACGGGAAGCTGATCGCCGAGGACATCGCGACGGCGCTGGACGAGCTCGATCTCGACGCCGCCCAGCTGGATGAGTTCTACGCCGCGCTCGAGGAGCTCAAGATCGAGGTCGTCGAGCGGGAGGAGCCCGAGGCCGATCTCGACGAGGGGCGCGAGGTCTCGACCGACACGCTGCAGCTCTTCCTCAAGGACATCGGCAAGGTGCCGCTGCTCACCGCCGCCCAGGAAGTCGAGCTGGCGAAGCGGATCGAGCGCGGCGAGCACGCTGCGAAGCAGGCGATGGTCGAGGCGAACCTGCGCCTCGTCGTCTCGATCGCCAAGCGCTACCGCAACCAGGGCCTGCCGTTCCTCGACCTGATCCAGGAGGGCACGATCGGCCTCGTTCGCGCGGCGGAGAAGTTCGACTACCGGAAGGGCTTCAAGTTCTCGACCTACGCGACCTGGTGGATCCGCCAGGCGGTCGCGAGAGCGCTCGCCGACAAGGCGCGGACGATCCGCATGCCCGTGCACGTGGTCGAGAAGCTGAACAAGATCGTGCGCACGGAGCGGGCCCTGCGCGCCAAGCTCGGTCGCGAGCCCAGCGCGATCGAGATCGGTATGGAGCTCGACCTGCACCCGGAGGAGATCGAGCAGATCCGGCGCAGCGCGCAGACTCCGATCTCGCTCGAGAAGCCGGTCGGCGACGAGGACGAGTCCGAGTTCGGGCACTTCCTCACCGACGAGACGATGCCGCTGCCCGACGAGCAGGCCGAGGAGACGCTGCGCAACGAGGCGCTCCGCTCGATTCTGAAGTCCCTCTCGCACCGCGAGCGGCGCGTGCTCGAGCTCCGGTACGGGCTCGACGGCGAGCAGCCGCGGACGCTGGACGAGGTCGGGAAGGCGTTCAACGTCACGCGCGAGCGGATCCGCCAGATCGAGAACCAGGGGCTGAAGAAGCTCCGGGCGCTCGCGCTCGCCGCACAGCTCCGCGACGTCGCCTAGTTCTTCGGCGCGCGCGCGGGTCTGACTAGACTCGCGCGCGTGACCGCGATGCCCAGCGAGTGGTTCGACGAGCTCGGCGAGCTCCTGCGCATCCCTTCCGTCAGCGCCGACGCCGCGCACAAGGACGACGTCGTCCGCGCGGCGGAGTGGGTCGCGGAGAAGGTGCGACGGAGCGGCGGGGAGGCCGAGCTCGTGCCGTACGGGGAGCGACCGATGGTCGTCGGCGAGATCCGGGCCTCGAACGGCGCCGCCGATGCGCCGACGATCCTCTGCTACGGCCACTTCGACGTGCAGCCGCCGGCGCCGCTCGAGCTCTGGGAGTCGGATCCGTTCGAGGCGACGATCCGGGACGAGTGGGTCTACGCGCGCGGCGTCGCCGACGACAAGGGTCAGCTCTGGATGCTCCTGCACGCGGCCGGCCTGCTCGCCGCGGAGGGCGCTCTGCCGATCAACATCCGGCTCGTCTCCGACGGCGAGGAGGAGGTCGGCGGCCAGTCGATCGTCGAGTTCCTGCAGCAGGACGAGCGCGGCGCCGACGCCTGCGTCATCTTCGACGGCGGGATGGAGAACCGGAACCTGCCCGCGATCTCGATCGCGACCCGCGGGCTCGCCGCCTTCAACCTCCGCGTCAAGACGGGCTCGCGCGACCTGCACTCCGGGATGTACGGGAACGCGGCGCTGAACGCGATCCATGCGCTCAACCAGACGCTGACGGGGATCCTCCCGCGCGACGGGCGGGTGCCCGATGCGCTGCGGGTCGGGATCGCGCCGGTCACCGACGAGGAGCGCGCCGGCTGGGAGAAGCAACCGCCGGGCGCCGACGTGCTGCGCGCGGCCGGCGCCGTCCCCTACGACGCGGACGCGGCCGACGAGTTCTACCTCCGCACCACTGCCGAGACCTCCGTCGACGTCAACGGCATCCTGGGCGGCAAGCCCGGGCTCAAGAACACGACCGTGATCAGCGACGCGCAGGCGAACTTCACCGTCCGGCTCGCGCCCGGCCAGTCTCCGGGCGAGGTCGTGCCCGAGGTCGAGCGGCTGCTCGGCGAGGCGGCGCCGGAGGGCGCGACGATCGAGGTCGAGGAGCTGCCCGGCTCGACCCGCCCCGGCCTCGTCGCGGCCGGCTCGCCGGTGATCAAGATCGCCCAGGACGCATTCGAGGCCGCCTTCGGCGTCCGCCCGATCCTGACCCGCTCCGGCGGGACGCTGCCGATCATGCCGGCGCTGATGGACAAGGGCATCCCGACGATCCTGACCGGCTTCGCGCTGCCCGAGAGCAGCGTCCACTCGCCGAACGAGCGGATGCTGGTCGAGTTCTTCCCGCGCGGAGTCGCGACGATGAAGGAGCTCTACACCCGCCTTGGCGACCTCTCCTAACGCCGAATTCGTCACGCCGCTCGCGGCCGAGCTGGCCGCGGACGTGCTCGACCGCTTCCTCCGCTACGCCCGCATCGACACGCAGTCGGCGTACGGTGTCGACGCCTCGCCGTCGACCGAGAAGCAGCTCGACCTAGCGCGGCTGCTCCGCGACGAGCTGGAGCAGATCGGTCTCGACGACGTCCGTCTCGACGAGCACGGCTACGTCTACGGCTCGCTGCCGGGCAAGGAGTCGGCGCCTGCGATCGGCCTGATCGCGCACGTGGACACGTCCCCTGACGTGACCGCCACCGGCGTCAGCCCGATCGTCCACGAGGGCTACGACGGCGGCACGATCGAGCTGCCCGGCGAGGGCGTCGTGCTCGACCCTGCCGAGCTGCCGCTCCTGCAGAAGAAGGTCGGGCACGACATCGTCACCACCGACGGCACGACGCTCCTCGGCGCCGACGACAAGGCAGGCGTCGCCGAGATCATGGCCGCGGTCGCGTATCTGAAGGCGCACGCGGAGCTCGAGCGCGCGCCGATCAAGGTCTGCTTCACGGTCGACGAGGAGGTCGCGGGCGGCGCCGATCATCTCGACATCGACTCGTTCGGTGCCCGCTACGCGTACACGCTCGACGGCGCCGAGATCGGCGAGATCGAGGCCGAGACGTTCAACGCGACGAAGGTCGTCGTCACGATCCGCGGCCGCTCGACGCATCCCGGCACGGCCAAGGGCCAGCTCGTGAACGCGGTCAAGCTCGCCTCCGATTTCGTCGCGGCCTTCCCGCGCGACGGTCTCTCGCCGGAGACGACGGAGGAGCGCGAGGGCTTCGTCCATCCCCACAAGGTCGTGGGCGGCACCGAGGAGACGCTGGTCGAGTTCATCGTCCGCGACCACGACGCGGCGAAGATGGAGGAGCACCTCGAGCTGATCCGGAGGCTCGCCGGCGAGATCCGCGAGCGCGAGCCGCGCGCGGCCGTCGAGATCGAGGAGGAGGAGCAGTACCGGAACATGGGCGAGGTGATCGACCAGCATCCGGAGGTGATCGAGGCCGCGGTCGAGGCCGTCCGCCGGCTCGGCGTCGAACCGGTGCACACGATCATCCGCGGCGGCACCGACGGCGCCCGCCTCTCGCACCGCGGCCTGCCGACGCCGAACCTCTTCACCGGCGGCTCCGAGTACCACTCGCGCCGCGAGTGGGCGAGCGTGCAGGACATGGCCGCGGCCGCCGCGATGCTGGTCGAGCTCGCCCAGGTCTGGGCCGAGCACGGCCCCTCGTAACAGACTGTTGCTTTCTCCGCCTCGGCGGCTGCTCGGGCGGGGCGGGCCAAGTAACAGACTGTTACTTGGCTACTCCCACGGCGGGGGATTGTGCACCCAGCGGCCGCCGACCATCGTGGCGACGACCTGCACCTCCGGCAGCTCCTCGGATTCGATCGCCAGCGGGTCGCGGTCGAGCACGACGAGGTCGGCGAGCATCCCGGGCAGGAGGCGGCCGCGCCTGCGCTCGTCGCCCGAGAGCCAGGTGGGAGCGACGCAGGTTGCGTGGAGCGCCTGCTCGACGGTCAGGGCCTCCTCGGGGTGCCATGCCGACCGCTCGTCGATCGTGCGCAGCACGCCGGCCGCGATCCCCGCGAGCGGGTCGAGCTCCTCGACGGGCGCGTCGGAGCCGTTCGCGACCAGCGCGCCCGAGTCCAGCAGCGAGCGGAACGCGTAGGTACCTCCGAGCCGGTCGCCCCAGAACCGCTCGGCCAGGTCGCGGTCGGAGGGAGCGTGCGAGAGCTGCACGGAGCAGGCGACGCCGAGCGCCGCGAAGCGCGGGACGTCCTCCGGCGCGAGGCACTGCGCGTGCTCGACGCGCTGGCGCAGGCCCTTCGGCTGCCAGGCGTCTCGGGACGCCTCGAGCGCGTCGAGGACGTTGCGGTTCGCCTGGTCGCCGATCGCGTGCACGGCGACCGGCCAGCCGCGCTCGGCGCCGCGCCGGATGATCTCCTCCACCTCCTCGCGGCTCGTGATCTCGACGCCGGTGCCGTCGGTCATCAGCGCCGTGCGCGAGCCGAGCGTGCCGTCCATGAAGCACTTGAGGTAGCCGATCCGGAGATAGTCGTCTCCGAAGCCGCTCGCGAGCGAGAGCGCGGACACGTCGTCGAGCAGCTCGTGCGGGATCGAGCCCCAGACACGCAGGGAGAGGTTCCGCTCGTCGCGCAGCCGCTGGAAGATCCCCGGCGAGCCGAGCCAGCCGTCCTTGTCGTGGATCGCGCCGACGCCGCGCGAGGCCGCGAGCTTGAGGCCGGCGCGCGTCGCCTCGACCCACTCGTCCTGCGAGGTGTAGACGTGGCGCTCGCGGAACGTCCAGGCGGACTCCTCGCGCAGCACGCCGGTCGGCTCGCCCCGCTCGTCGCGCTCGACGACGCCGCCGGCCGCCTCCAGGTCGCCGCCTGCGACGGCGAGCGCGGCCGAGTTGAGCCAGGCCGAGTGGTAGTCCTTGGAGAAGAAGATCGCGGGCGTCTCGCCCGTCACCTCGTCGAGCGCCTCCTTCGTCGGCTCGGTGGCCGGGCTCCAGTCTCCGCTACGCCAGCCGTAGCCGCGGAGCCAGCGGCCCGGTCGGCCTGTCGGCCTCGCGGATGCGCGCGAGCGCCTCGTCCAGCGACGCGCAGCCCTCCAGCTTCACCTGCCGCTGGTTCAGCGACCAGGTCGGGAAGTGGACGTGCGAGTCGGTGAAGGCGGGGAGGACGCAGCGGCCGCCGAGGTCGACGACCTCCGGGCTTGCGAGCGCGGTCTCGTGGACGCCGACACCGCCGGCGATGTGGGCGCCGGCGATCGCGAGCGCGCGCGCGACCGGCAGCTGCGGATCCATCGTCCGGACGACCCCGTTCTCGAGGATCACGGCGCTGAGCCTAGCCCGTACAGAACCCTTCCACTCTCCTAACACGGTCTTGACCGCGGCCCGATTTGCTCTCTCGCGCAAGCGGCGAAGGGTGGGCGCATCCGTAGGGCTCTCGGCACCGCAAGTCTCCTGACGGCCTCGGCGCTCGCCTGGGTCGTCGCCGGCGCGGCCGCGGTGGCGGCGGCGCCGACCGCGATCACCGGCCCGGTCAGCGCCGTCGGCCCGACCTCCGCGACGGTGAGCGGCACCGTCAACCCCGGCGGCCAGGCGACGACGTGGTACGTCGAGTACGGCACGGGCACGAGCTACGGCTCGCAGACGGCGAGCGCCAGCGCCGGCTCGGGCTCGGCGAACGTCGCGGTCAGCCGTTCGCTCTCGGGCCTCGCGTCCGGGACGACCTACCACTACCGCGTGGTCGCGACGAACGCCGCCGGCACCAGCCGCGGCGCCGACGGGATCTTCACGACCTCGGCCGCGCCCGCCGCCGTCACGGGCGCGGCGACAGGTGTGACGCCCACTTCGGCGACGCTCACGGGCACCGTCGACCCGAACGGCCGGGCGACGACCTGGTACTTCGAGTACGGCACGAGCACGAGCTACGGCACACGCACTGCAGTGAGGGACGCGGGGTCGGGCGCGACCGCGGTCGGCGTCGCCGCGGGCGTGTCGAGCCTCGCCCGTGGCCGCGTCTACCACTACCGGCTGGTCGCGTCGAGCGACGCAGGCACGACACGCGGCGCCGACCGCACGTTCACAACGTTCGGAGCGCCCGCCGTCACGACCGACGCGGCGACGTCGGTGACGCCGACGTCGGCTCGCCTGAACGGGACGATCACCCCGAACGGCCAGGCGACGAGCTGGTACTTCGAGTACGGCACGACCGCGGCATACGGCACGAGGACTCCGGTCCGGAACGCCGGCTCCGGAACGGGCGCCGTGCGCGTGAACGAATCGGTGACGCGCCTGCGCACCGGTGTCGTCTACCACTACCGGCTCGTCGCGACGAACGCCTCGGGGTCGACCGCCGGCCGCGACCGGACGCTCAGCACAGCCCTGCAGCCCGTCGTCCGCACCGAGCCCGCGCGGGACGCCGCTGCGACGACCGCGACGCTGGCCGGTGCGGTCGATCCGCGCACGCGGGCGACGAGCTGGTGGTTCGAGTACGGCACGACGACCGCGTACGGCTCGCGGACGTCCTCGCGCAGCGCCGGCTCCGGTTCGACCAGCCGCGCGGGTGAGCGCCCCGGTCTCCGGCCTGAAGCCGGGCACCGTCTACCACTTCCGTCTCGTCGCGCGGAACGACGCGGGCACCAGCCGCGGCGCCGACCTCTCCTTCACGACGGTCGGCGTCACGCTCACGCTTCCCGCGCTCCGCGTCGTCTACGGGCGGGGAATCCTGCTCTCCGGGCTCGTCCCGACCCGCCGTGCGGGCGAGAGCGTGACCGTCTTCGCGCAGCCGTACGGCGAGGGCTCGCTCCGGTCGGTCGCCACGGTGCTCACCGCTGCGGACGGCAGCTGGCGCTATCTGGCCAAGCCGCGGATCCGGACGGTCTACGCGGCGCAGTGGGCCGGTGGCCTGAGCCCCTCCGGCGTCGTCGCAGTCCGGCCTGCGATCTCGCTCCGCCGGACCGCACGAGGCCTCATCTCGACGCGCGTCCTCGGAGCGCGGCCGTTCGCCGCACGCGGCGTGCAGCTGCAGCGTCGGTCTGCGGCGGGCCGCTGGGTCACGATCAAGCGCGTCCGCCTGAACCGGCGCTCTGCGGCGCTCTTCCGCGTCACGCTCCCGCGCGGCCGGTCGAACCTCCGGATCGCGATGAGCGTCAACCAGGCGGGCGCCGGCTATCTGGGCGGCTTCAGCCGCACGATCGTCGTCCGCCGGCCCTGAGCCGGACATATCCTGCGCTCCATGCGCAGCGACGCCCGACGTGCGGCTTTGACCGCGCTGATCGACCACGCGCCGCTGTTCCCGCCGGCCAGCCTGCCCGTGCCCGCCGCGCTGGAGGAAGACAGGCGAGCACGGGCGGACGAGCACGCGTGGCTGCTGGCGCGCCTCGTCTGGCCTCCTCACGGCTGGACGAGCTCGAGGGCGAGGATCGCGCGCTCTCGGTGCTGCTCGACGGCACGTACGGCGGTGACATGCGCGCCGAAGCGGTCGAGACCCGCTGGGAAGCCGGGCTCGACGGGCTCTCCGGCGAGGCGTACGTCGAGCTGCCGCTCGGCGACGGGCTGGCGGAGAAGGTGGCGGCGCTCGCCGAGCGCAGCCTCCGGGCGAAGGTCCGCTGCGGCGGCGCCGAGGTGCCGACGCCCGAGAGCCTCGGCCGCTTCCTCACCGTCTGCCGCGACGCAGGTGTGCCCTTCAAGGCGACCGCCGGGCTGCACCACCCGCTCGCCGCCGAGGGCCGGCACGGGTTCCTCAACGTGCTGGCTGCCTGCGCGTTCGAGGACGACGCCGCACTGACCGGCGACGTCGCGCTCGACCGCGACGCGCTCCGCTGGGACGGCCGCGCGGCCGCTCCCGAGGAGCTCGAGCGCGTGCGCCGCGACCAGCTCGTCGCGGTCGGCAGCTGCTCGTTCTTCGAGCCGGTCGAGGAGCTGCAGGAGCTGGGGATCCTGTGATCCAGGGCTTCGGCACGTTCGGCCGCGACGGCGAACGGCGGCTCGCGTTCCGGTACGGGAACGGCGTCGTCGACCTCGGTCGCGGCTCGCTCGACGAGCTGCTCCGCCTGGGACGCGACGCGTGGGAGGAGAAGACGGCCGAGGCGGTGCTCGCTGCCGCGGAGGGGAATCTGATCCCGCTCGAGGAGGTCGAGCCGGAGCTGCCGTTCGCGGTCGCGGACTACGTCGACTTCTACTCCTCGCTCGAGCACGCCACGAATCTCGGCCGCATGTTCCGGCCCGACTCCGAGCCCCTGCTGCCGAACTGGCGCCATCTCCCGGTCGGCTACCACGGTCGGGCCGGCACCGTCGTCGTCAGCGGCACCCCGATCCGCCGCCCGCAGGGCCAGGCGAAGCCGCCCGACGCAGAGGCACCCCTCTTCGGGCCGTCGCGCAGGCTCGACATCGAGCTCGAGCTCGGCTTCGTCGTCGGCGTCCCGAGCAAGCTCGGCACACCCGTTCCGCCGTCCGCCTTCCGCGACCACGTCTTCGGCGTCGTCCTCGTCAACGACTGGAGCGCGCGGGACATCCAGGCGTGGGAGTACGTCCCCCTCGGGCCGTTCCTCGGCAAGAGCTTCGCGACGTCGATCTCGGCCTGGGTGACGCCGCTCGCGCTCCTCGAGGACCGCCGCGTGCCCGCGCCGCCGCAGGAGCCGGAGCCGCTGCCGCACCTGCGCGTCGACGGCGACTGGGCGCTCGACATCCCGCTCGAGGTGGAGCTGAACGGCTCCGTGGTCGCGCGCGGCAATGCGCGCGGGCTCTACTGGACGATGCCGCAGCAGCTCGCGCACGCGACCTCGAACGGCGCGAGCGTCCGCACCGGCGACCTGATGGCGTCGGGGACGATCTCCGGAGCCACGCGCGGCAGCGAGGGCAGCCTGATCGAGCTGACGCGGAACGGGGCCGAGCCGATCCGGCTCGGCGACGGCCAGGAGCGGACGTTCCTCGAGGACGGCGACGAGGTCGTCCTGCGCAGCGAGGTGCTCGGCGAGGTGCGCGGCCGCATCCTGCCGGCGTAGTGGCCTGGCGCTCGCACCTGCTCGCCGCAGTCCGCCATCCGAGCGACCGGAACATCCTGCTCCTGCGGAGCGACCGGGAGTGGCGGCTCCCGCGCGCGCGCGTCCGCGAGGCGGTCTGGGGCGCGAACGCGCGTGTGATCGTCCCGCTACTCGAGCGGCGGCTGGGGACGACGCTCTGGCTCGTCCGCCTGCTGCGGCTCTCGGAGGACGAGGCATCCGAGCGCGTCGATGCGGCGTTCGAGCTCGAGCTGACCGACCCGGGCTGGCAGCCGCCCGCCAACGGACGGTGGGCCGGCCGGGAGGACGTCGAACGGCTGAGAGTGCCGCCCGAGGAGCGCGAGCTCCTCACCGCCTACTTCGACGAGCTCGGGAGCGTCCCGGCCGAACGCTCGCCCTGGTCGCGGCCCGGCTGGCTCGGCGAGGTGCGGCCGTGGCTCGAGAGCGAGGCGGGCAGGCTCGGCCTGAAGGTGGTGTCGATCGAGCAGGTCAAGCACTGGAGCATCTCGTCCGTGCTCCGGATCGCGACGGACGGCCCCGACCTCTACCTCAAGGTGCCCGCGCGGCTCCCGCTCTTCGTCGACGAGGCGGCGGTGACCGCGAGACTCGCCGAGCGGTTTCCGGACCACGTCCCGGCGCCCCTCGCCGTCGAGCCCGAGCGAGGGCTGCTCCTGCTGCCCGCGTTCGAGCACCTGCCCGGCTGGGGCGCGCCGTTGCCCGAGCGCGCGGAGATGCTGCGGCGGTTCGGGCGGCTGCAGCGAGAGGCGGCCGGGCAGGTCGACGAGCTCCTCGCCGCCGGCTGCCTCGACCGCCGCCTCGAGGTCCTGGAGGCCCAGATCGACCCGCTCGTCGCCGACGAAGATGCGACGCGCAAGCTCACCGAGGAGGAGCGCGCCGAGCTCGCGGACCTCGCGCCGACGCTGCGCGAGTTCTGCCGGCGCCTTGCCGACGTCGGCCCCGCGCCCACACTCGTCCACGGCGACCTGCACATGGGCAACACCGCGCGGCTCGACGGCAGGGTCGTCTACTTCGACTGGACCGACGCCTGCATCGCACATCCGTTCATCGACCTGCACTCGCTCCAGTGGGAGCGGGACGAAGGAAGTCGGGCTGCGCTCCTCGACGCGTACCTCGAAGCCTGGGAGGGGGTCGAGACGCCCGAGCGGCTGCGCGAGGCGGCCGCGCTCGCGGCGGTGGTGATCCCGCTCCACCACGCGGTCTCCTACCGGACGATCGTCGCGGCGCTCGAGCCGGACGCAAGGCCGGAGCTCGACGCCGCGCACGGGTTCCTCCGCGAGGCGCTCGCCCGCGTCCGTGCCTGGCCGGAAGGCTAGAACGTCTTTACGCCGTCCAATTTTCGGCCAATACTGAGACAGGATGCGCCGTCCGCCGCTGTTCGCCATAGTTGCCCTGCTGGCAACCGCCGGAGCGTCCGCCCATGCAGGCGGAAGCGCTGTCAACAAGCCGTTGCTCGGTGTGGCGGGCCAGGCCGACCGGTTCGAGGCACAGACGGGCCAGGACTCGCAGGTGCGGCACATCTTTCTCGGCTGGGGGCAGGGCAGCACGTGGGGGTCGCCCTTCGCGCAGCTGTTCGCCGGCTTGCAGCCGGTGCCGATGATCAACCTCGGGACCGACGAGGGCCGAGCGCGCACGGAGGCGATCACGCCCGCGCAGATCGCGTCGGGCCGCGGCGACGGCTATCTCGTCTCCCTCAATGCTGCCATTGCCGCCTACGGCGGCGAGCTCTACGTGCGGGTGATGGGGGAGATGAACAACCCGAAGAACCACTACGCGCCGACGCGACCGAACGGAACCGCGAAGGGCGCCTCGCACTCACCGACCGCGTACAAGCAGGCGTTCCGCCGCGCCTCCCTGATCCTCCACGGCGGCACGGCCGTCGACGCGAAGCTGCGGCGGCTGGGGATGCCGCCCGTCGGGCGCGAGCTGGCGGTCAACACCGCTCCGGCGCTGACGGTGATCTGGAACCCGATCGCCGGCTTCGACGCGCGCAGCGCGCGGCCGGCGCAGCAGTTCTACCCGGGCGACGCCTACGTCGACATGGTCGGCAACGACATCTTCGCGACTCGCGCGGGTATCGCATCGCACGCGGCGAACGAGGCTCTCTACCGAGCGCATCCGAAGAAGCCGTACGCACTCCCGGAGTGGGGAACGTCGGTCGACGACCCGGGCTTCGTGAAGCGGATCTGCCGGTTCCTTCGAATCCACAGCCGGGTGCGCCTCGCCGCACTACGACGCGAGGGCCAGATCGCCGTACGACCTCGGCTCGAAGCCCCGTGCGCGCGCGGAGTACCGGCGCTGCATCACCCCGATCGGGGCAAAGGCGTCGGGATCGGTTCCGACGGCGCCGCCGACGAGCGCGCAGCTCCGGCTCACGGCCACACCGGCGGGCGGCGACGCCCCGCTCGACGTCACGTTCGAGCCCTACGCGAGCCTCCCGAAGCCCGTCGTCCGCTGGGAGATCGCCTTCGGTGACGGCGAGGTGCAGGGCGGGAGCGGCCCGCCGCCGCGGTCGATCGCGTACACCTACGCCCGCAAGGGCGCCTACACGGCTGCGCTGATCGTGCACGTGGCACCGCCCTTCACCCCGGTTGCCGCGAGGTACCTCACGCAGTCGAGGGTGACCGTCGGGAAGGGCGGCAAGGAGCTCCTTCGGCTCACCCCGGCTCCGCGGGCCGGCAAGGCGCCGCTCTCGGTCAGCTTCCGGGCGGCCGTCGACACTCCGGACGCCGTGACCCGTTGGGACTTCGTCCCCGGTGACGGCACGAGCCGCTCGGGCGACGGGAAGCCGCCGCGCTTCCTCGGTCACACCTACACGCAGCGGGGGACGTACCGTGCCGTCCTGATCGTCCACCTCGCCGCCGGGAAGCGGATCCTCACGTACGTGGACATCGTCGTCCGCTAGATCAATCGACCGGTACGATCGCGCCGTGCCGTGGGACGTCCTCACCGACGAGCAGCGCGAGATCCGCGAGCTCGTCCGCACGCTCGCGCGGGAGCGCGTGGCTCCGCGCGCGGCCGAGATCGACGAGTCGCACGAGTTCCCGTGGGACGTCGTCGAGCTCTTCCGCGAGCACGAGATCTTCGGCCTCCTCTTCGACGAGGAGCACGGCGGCTCCGGCACGGGCACGCTGCTCGCGCTCGTCGCGATCGAGGAGGTCTCGAAGGTCTGCGCGACGAGCGGCCTGCTGCTGGCGGTGCAGGAGCTCGGGTCGCTCGGGCTGAAGCTCGCCGGCTCGCAGGCCCAGAAGGAGGCGTACCTGCCGAAGCTCGCGAGCGGCGAGTGGCTGCCCGCCTACGCGCTCACGGAGGCCGGCTCCGGCTCCGACTCGGCCGCGATGCGCACGACCGCGGTTCGCGAGGGCGACGAGTACGTCCTCAACGGCAGCAAGCGCTTCATCACGAACGCCGGGGTCGCCAACCTCTACACCGTCTTCGCCAAGACCGAGCCGGACGCGGGCCATGCGGGCATCTCCGCGTTCCTCGTCGAGTCCGAGGCGCCCGGCTTCGCCGTCGCGCGGCTGGAGCCGAAGATGGGCATCTCCGGCTCGACGACCGGCGAGCTCACGTTCGACGACTGCCGGATCCCGGCCGCCAACCTGCTCGGCGAGGAGGGGGAGGGCTTCAAGATCGCGATGCGGATCCTCGACCGCTCCCGGCCAGGCGTCGCGGCGCAGGCGCTCGGGATCGCACAGGGGGCGACCGACTACGCGCTCGAGTACGCGAAGAGCCGCGAGACGATGGGCAAGCCGATCGCACAGCACCAGCTGATCCAGGCGAAGCTCGCCGACATGGAGACGGAGACCGAGGCGGCGCGCGGGCTCCTGTACCGCTTCGGCCAGATGTGCGACGCGGGAATCGACGGGCCGGAGCTGACGAAGGCCTCCGCGCAGGCGAAGCTCAAGTGCGGCGACGTCGCCATGTGGGTCACGACCGAGGCGGTCCAGGTCCTCGGCGGCTACGGCTACATCAAGGAGTACCCGGTCGAGCGCTTCATGCGCGACGCGAAGATCACCCAGATCTACGAGGGGACGCAGGAGGTGCAGCGGCTCGTGATCGCCCGCGAGATGCTGCGCGAGAGCCGCGCTTTTCTCCTCGCCGGCGTGTGAGCGAGTTCGCCCGCTCGTTCGAGCGCACGGCAGACGCGTACGAACGAGGGCGGCCCGGCTATGCGGAGTCGGCGCTCGGTGCGGTGCCGGTGAAGGCCGACGCCGTCGTGCTCGACCTCGCGGCCGGCACGGGCAAGCTCACGCGCCAGCTTGTGCGCCGCTTCGAGCGCGTGGTCGCCGTCGAGCCCCTCGCAGGGATGCGCGCCGTGCTCCAACAGGTCGTGCCGGAGGCGGAGGCGCTCCCCGGAACGGCGACGGAGATTCCGCTCGAGGACGACGCCGTCGACGCGGTCTTCGTCGGCGAGGCGTTCCACTGGTTCGGCAACGACGACGCCGTGCGCGAGATCGCGCGCGTGCTGCGGCCGGGCGGGACGCTCGCGATCCTCTTCAACCAGGCCGACGGCAAGGTCGAGCCGCCGCTGCCGCAGGCGTTCCGCGACGCCCTCGATGCGGTCGCGCTCGTCAAGCCGCCCGAGTTCACCGTGCGCAGCGGACTCTGGCGGACGCCGTTTCCCGGCCCGTTCGAGCCGTTCACGGAGATCAGCTTCCCGAATGCGGTCGAGCTCGACCGCGAGGGGATGCTCGCGAACATCGCCTCGTGGAGCACCGTTGCCGGGCTGCCGGACGCGGAGCGAGGGCATGCTCATCGAACAGCTGTCAGCTCTCCTGCCGGAGGGGAGCTACCGTCATCCGCTCAGCACCCACCTCTACCTGACGACCCTCTCCGAAGGAGGCTGACATGGACGCGGCAGACGTCGATCGCTGGCTCGACGGATACATCGCCGCCTGGCGGAGCAACGACCGCGCAGAGATCGAGGCGCTCTTCACGGAGGATGCGCGCTACCGCTACCACCCGTGGGACGAGCCGATCGTCGGCGCCGCGGCGATCGCGGACGCCTGGCTCGGCGACCAGGACGACCCGGCGCGCTGGGAGGCGTCGTACCGGTGCCACGCCGCCGACGGCGATGCCGCCGTGGCCGTCGGCTCGAGCACGTACCTCGACGCCAACGGCGCCGTGGAGAAGGTCTACGACAACGCGTATGTGCTGCGCTTCGATGGCGACGGCCGCTGCTCCGAGTTCACGGAGTGGTTCATGAAGCGTCCCTGAGCGGCTGAGCGTTTCCGGTGCGGGTCGCCGGGCACAACGTCCTTCGTGAGAGTCGGGGGTCTGCTCGCGTCGCTCGTGCTCGCGCTGCTCGCCGGCGGCGTCGCAGCCGACGCCCGTGACACCGCCTATCCGGGGCGGAACGGCGCGATTCTGCACATCCGCGACCTCGGCGGGAACGCGCCGGTGGGCGGGCACATCTTCGTCACCGCCGCCGACGGCTCCGGGCTTCACGACGTCACGCCGCCCGGCATCACCAACGTCAGGTCGGCGGCCTGGTCGCCCGACGGCCGGAGGATCGCGTTCTCCGCGACCGGGACCGCGCGGCTGACCCAGGCGGTCTACGTGATGAACGCCGACGGCAGCGGGCTCCGGCAGGTCACGCGCGGGCACCTCGCCGAGCTCTCTCCGACCTGGTCGCCCGACGGCAAGAGCCTGGCCTTCACGAGCTTCGACCGCGGCCTGTTCCAGATCTTCCGCTCCCGGCTCGACGGGACGGCGTCGACGAGTGCTGTCGAACCAGACGACGAACTGCCAGAACGCCGAGTGGTCGCCGACCGGCCGGTTCATCGTCTTCGAGTGCCAGCTCGCGGGCGGGCTCGTGATCATGCGTGCCGACGGCTCCGGCGAGCGACGTCTGACCACGGCTGCGCGCACGACCGACAGCTCGCCGGCCTGGTCGCCGGACGGGCGAACGATCGTGTTCTCGCGCGCGACGTGGACGTACCGGATCGGCCCCGACGGGCGCGGGCTGCGGCGCGTCGCCCGCGTCGTCGGCGATCGCGCGATTTCGCCCGACGGGCGCTGGCTCGCGATGACGCGCTACGTCGACGAGCAGCAGGAGCTGTGGGTGCTGCGGCGCGACGGCACGGGCGCTCGCCGGATCACGGCGACGTCCGGCGTGCTGGAGTTCGCGCCCGACTGGCAGCCGCTGCGCTGACGAGCCGTCAGCGCGCGAGCCGCTCGGCCGCGAGGCGCTCCGCGGCCTCGCTCGTCGTGATCCCCTCGGCGTCGGCCTGCCGGTAGATGCCGGCAAGGGTGTCGCCGATGCCGGCGACCTCACGTTCGAGCCGGTCGGCGTCCCAGCCGAGGCTCTCGAGCCCGATCCCGTGCAGGGCGCCGCCGCCGTTGATCACGTAGTCGGGCGCGTAGAGGATCCCGGCCGCGCGCAGCCGCTCGCCGTCCTCCGGTCCCGCGAGCTGGTTGTTGGCGGCGCCGGCGACCACGCGGCAGCGGAGCCGCGGGATCGAGTCGGCGTTCAGGGTCGCCCCGAGGGCGCACGGCGCGTAGACATCGCAGTCGAGCTCCAGCGCCCCGTCGGCCGAGATCGGCGTGCCGCCCGTGGCTCGCGCCCGCTCCTCGTCGACGTCGCTGACGAGCACGATCGCGCCCGCGTCGAGCAGGAGCCGCGCGAGCTTGGCGCCGACGGACCCCGTGCCCTGGACGAGCACCTTCTTGCCGCTGAGCTCGTCCGAGCCGTCCGCGTGGGCAAGCGTGGCGCGGATGCCGTGGAAGACGCCGCGCGCCGTGTGGATGCTCGGGTCGCCGGAGCCGCCGTTCGAGGCGCTCCGGCAGAAGACGTGCGCCGTCCGCTCACCGATCACGTCCATGTCCGCCTCGCCCGTGTTCACGTCGGGGCCGGTGACGTAGGTGCCGCCGAGCGACTCGATCAGGTCGCCGTACCGCTCGAGCACGCGCCGCCGGGTCTCGCCGGACGGGACCTCGGGCACGGCGAGCACCGCCTTGCCGCCGCCGCAGGGCAGGCCGAGCACGGCCAGCTTGCGCGTCATCCCGGCCGCGAGGCGCAGGCCGTCCTCGAGCGCCTCCGCCGGCTCGCCGTACTGCTTCAACCGCGTCCCGCCCATCGCCGGGCCGAGAGCGGTCGAGTGGATGCAGACGAGCATCCAGGTGCCCGTTTCCGCGTCATGGCGGACGACGGCGTGCTCGCCGTCCCACCGCCGCAGCAGGTCCTCGAACACGGGACCGACTCTACTCGGCGGCGAGCGCCTGCCGAAGCCGGTCGAGTCCCTCGTCGAGCGCCTCGTCGGCGACGGCCAGCGAGATGCGCGCGTGGCCGGCCCCGGCCGGGCCGAATCCCTCACCCGGCGCCAGGGCGACGCGAGCCTCGTCGAGGAGCCGTTCGACGGTGACGCCGTCCGGAAGACGGAGCCAGGCGAAGAACGTGCCCTCCGAGCGGGCGTTCGGGAGGGCGGCGACGACGCGGTCGCGTCTCGCCTCGTAGAGCGCCCGCCGCTCCTCGACCGTCTCCTGCGGCCCGGTCAAGGCAGCGATCGCCGCTTCCTGCAGCGGCGCGAAGATCCCTGCCCGGACGTGGTCGTTCAGCAGCTCGAGCCGGCGCACGAGCTCGGGGTTCCCGACCACGAAGCCGAGCCGCCAGCCCGCCATCCCGTAGCTCTTCGACATCGAGAAGAGCTCGGCGCCGACCTCGCGCGCGCCCGGCTCCGCCAGAAAGCTCGCCGGCGTGCGCCCGGCGAAGACGAGGTCGCCGTAGGCGAAGTCGTGGAGCACCAGCGTCCCGGTGCGCTCGGCGTACGAGACGGCGTCGGCGAACACGCCGTCGGGCGCTGCGAGCGCGGCCGGGTTGGAGGGGTAGTTGAGGTAGAGCGCCGCGGCGTCAGGGGCCGACGAGAAGTCCGGCCGCGGCTCGATCGGGAGCTGCACGAGCCGGGCGCCGGCGAGCGCCACGGCCGAGAAGTAGTCCGGGTAGCCGGGATCGGGGAGGACGATCGTGTCCGCATGGTCGGCGGTACAGAGCGCCACCTCGACGAGCGCGGTCTTCGTCCCGGGGACGACGGCGATCTCCCGCTCCGGGTCGAGCTCGACGCCGTACACGGTGCGGTAGCGGTCCGCGACCGCCTGCTTGAGCGGGCGGAGCCCCGAGAAGGGCGCGTATCCGTGTGTCCGCGACTCGCGGCTGGCGGCTGCCGCTGCGAGGCGGTCCGCGACGTGCGGCGGCGGGGGGACGTCGGGATTACCGCGCCCGAGGTCGATCAGCGGCGGCCCGGGCTTCGCGGACGCCGCCGACACGCGTGCGAGCAGCGCCGCGAAGTACTGCTGTGGCAGCCGCTCGAGCCGGTCGGGGGCGGGGCGCATCCACGCAGATGCTATTTCCGCGGCAGCGACGAGACGTCCACGACCTCGAACGCCGAGCCCGGGACGCGGTGGAGCGTGTGCAGCTGGTCGTTCGACCACTTGGGATGCGGGGCGCCGCTCAGGTACCAGTTCGAGCCGTTGTCGGCGACGATCATCCCGTACTCCTTCAGCGCCTGGAGCACGATCCGGGCCTGGCGCGGGAAGCCGCCGATCGGGTAGCTCTTCTTCAGCCGGAAGCGCAGTCCCATCGGCGGCAGCGAGGGATCGGTCTCGCTGCTCGCGAAGTGCCGCGCCGGCCAGACGTACGCGCGCCGTGTGCGCTGCACCGTGAACCGGAGCGCATGGTCGATCCGGCCGCGGGCGACGTCCTCGTGGCGGGCGAGCCCGGGCAGGATCGCGAGGCCGGCGGCATCGGCGGACGTCCACCCGGCCGGGCGCAGCCTGTTCGAGCGCAGGTCGAAGATCGCGCCCGAGCCGGCGCGCCAGCCGCCGTTCGCCGTCGGGTGGAGAGCGAAGAGCTCGTACAGCTTGCAGGCGTCGCGGTCGACGATCAGCGCGTGGCGGTCTCCATCGGCGTTGCGGCCACCCTCGATCGCGACGTTGCGCCGGGATCGGGTACGGCCCCTTGTCCGACTCGCTCGCGTACTCGAAGGAGACGCGCGACTTCGTCTGGCCCTTGCCGACGACCGTGACCGGAATCCCGATCGGGCCGCCCTCCCAGAGGCCGGAGCCGAAGTCCGCGTGCACGTGGTCGTCCTCGCCGATCGTCGCCACGATCCGGGCGGAGTTCGGCGCGACCGGCAGCTTGTCGACGCGCTGGTTCCAGGCGCTCGTCGGAGGGAAGACCGGGCAGGAAGGCGCGCCGGTCACGCGGCCGGCCGAGGCGGCGGCGACGCCGAGCGCGAACGCGGCGAGGCAGAGGAGGGCGATCCTCTTCACAGAAGCGGAGACGCCGCGGGAGCCTGAGTCTTGTCCTCGGGCAGCGTGACGGGCGGGTAGAGCGCCCTGACCTCGTCGACGAACGCCGCGAGGCGGTCGGCGATCGCGGCGTCCTTCACCTCCAGCACGTTCTCGGCGTTCAGCTCGCCCGAGTGCGAGAGGTTGAAGCTGCCGAGGAAGGAGACGTCGTCGGCGACCGTGATCTTGGCGTGCATGAAGTCGTGCACGGTGTCCGGCGCCCACATCGTCGACGGCTTGCCCGAGAAGCCCGCCGCCTCGAGGAACCGGCGCAGTGCGGGCACCTTCCAGCTCGCGTTCCCGTTCAGCCGCCACTGGTGGAGAACGCCGTCCACCTGCGTGTCGTCGACGACGCCGGCGACGTCGACCCTCCCGTCCGAGCAGACCTCGGCGAGCGTGCCGAGGATCGGGCCGGAGCTGAGGACGGGGGACGCGATCCGGACCCGGCGCTTCGCCTGCCCGATCCGCTTCGCGATCCGGTGCGCGAGTGCCTCGCCGTGCTCGGGCGTGAACCACGGCCGCATCTCGACACCGCCAACGTCGACCGGCCGCGGCTCGACGTGGCCGGAGCCGACGACGTCGCCGGTCTCCCAGAGCTCGTCGAAGTTGAGCCCGTACGCGTACGCGAGCTCGGACGAGCGGACGATCGCGATCGTGTTCTCCTGCCGCGACCACGAGTCCTGCGACCAGTTCAGCGAGCCCGTCCAGACCGTGTCGCGGTCGCGAACGACGTACTTGTGGTGCATCAGGTCGGGGACGCCGGGGATCGGGCGGGTCGCGATCGGCAGCGCCTCGAGCACCTCGGGCGCCGTCTGCGGCGGCGGCGGCACCGGGATCGGGCCGGGGTGGTCGACGTTGTAGATGAGGCGCACCGCGACGCCGCGCTCCTGCGCGCCGACGAGCGCGCGCCTGCACGATCTCCGCCGCCTCGCCGTGCAGCCGGACGTCGTAGAGCGCGAGCTCGAGACTCTGCCGCGCCTCGCCGAGGAACCCGGCCACCTCGTTCGCCACGTCGACCGCGGTCTGGCCGCCGTCGCGGTAGAAACGAAGCTCGATCAACCGGCGGCGGCCCGCAACGACGCCTTGTAGGCGCGCTTCGCGGCCTGGTACTCGGCGAGCGCCTCGGGTGAGTCGACGTCGCCGAGCATCGCGTGATCGGGGACGAGCGGCTCCGCCATCGCGATTCCGTACCTGCGGGCCAGCACCGACGCGAGCGCCTTCACCTTCATCTCCCCGAATCCCGGGAGCGCCTCGAGCCGCCGCTTCAGGTCGGCGGTGTCGGACGCGTCGCCCCAGACACGGCCGGCGTCGCCGCCGTACTCCTCCCCGACGACGGCGCAGAGCTCCTGGACGCGCTTCGCCATGTTGCCGGGGAAGCGATGGATCGCAGGACGCTCGCGGAAGACCTCGACGAGCCGGTCGGGATCGGTGCGGGCGATCTCGGCCGCGTCGAGGCCGCCGAGGCGCTGCTGCAGCTTCAGCGGCCCGGCGAAGGCAGTCGGGACGGGAACCTGCTGATCGAGCACGAAACCGATCAGGAGCGCGAGCGGATCGGCGGCGATGAGCCGGTCTGCCTCGTCGTTCCCCGTGAAGTAGAGCGCGTCGGGCGCCACGGTTCGATCCTAGCGCGGCCGGGTATGCCGCTCCAGATGGCCGATCCAATCGAAAAGACGGAGGACCTCGCCGAGGAGGCGGAGCGCGGGCAGAGCGAGCGCACACCGTGGCTCGCGCTCAGCGGCGTCCAGATCGCGGTCGCCGCGCTCGTCGCGGTGGTGCTGGCGATCTCCTTCACGGTGTACCTCCTTGCGTAGTAGGCTCGGCCCCGCATGAGGGTTCGGGTGACGAGACTCGTCCTGCTGCTCGCGGTCGCGCTGCTCGGTGCAGCGCCCGCACAGGCCGCTCCGCGGCTGGAGCTCGACTTCCTCGGGCAGCAGATCTTCCCGACGTCGACGCAGTTCCAGGGGACGACGTTCGGCGGCCTCTCGAGCATCGCCTACGACGCCCGCCGAAGTGTCTTCTACGTCATCTCCGACGACCAGGTCGGGGCACGGTTCTACACGCTGCGGATCGGCGTCTCGAGCGGCGTTCCTGCGGTGCAGATCCTCGCCGTCACGACGCTCCGTGACGCCTCCGGTCAGCCCTTCGCGCCGCTCAGCCTCGACCCGGAGGGGCTGGCGCTGACGAAGGACGACACGCTGATCATCACCTCGGAGGGGTTCGCCACCCGGTTGATCGACCCGTGGGTGCGCGAGTTCTCGCTCGACGGCCGCCAGCTCGCCGAGCTGCCGTTGCCGACGGCGTTCTCACCGAATGCGGCCGCGACGCGCGGCGTCCGCCAGAACCTCGGCTTCGAGAGCGCCGCCACGGCGCCGAACGGCCGCTTCCTCTTCACGGGCACCGAGGGGGCGCTCGTCCAGGACGGCCCGCCGGCGACCGTCGGCGCGGGCAGCCCGGCCCGGATCCTCCGATACAACCTGCAGCAGGCACGGCTCGACCGGCAATACGTCTACTGGACGGATCCGATCGCGGAGCCGCCGGTGCCGGCGACGCAGTTCGCGGTCAACGGCCTCGTCGAGCTGCTGCCGCACAACAACGAGTTCATGCTCTCGATGGAGCGCTCGTTCTCGGTCGGGGCGCCCGACACCGGAAACACGATCAAGCTCTACGAGGTCGCGCTTCCCGGCGCGGACGACGTCAACGGCTTCGACAGTCTCGCGACGCTGCTCGCCGGGCTCGAGCCGGTCGAGAAGCGGCTGCTGCTGAACCTGGACGCGCTCGGGATCCCGCTCGACAACGTCGAGGGCATGACGTTCGGGCCGAGCCTGCCCGACGGGCGGCGCTCGCTGATCCTCGTCAGCGACAACAACTTCTCGCCGGCCGCGTTCACGCAGTTCCTGCTCTTCGCAGTGCGCTAGGCACCGCTTTCACAGCGCCCTAGACTCGCTTCATGGTCCGGAAGACGGTCACGCTTGTCTTCTGCGACGTCGCGGATTCGACACCCCTCGGCGAGCAGCTCGACCCGGAGGCCCTCCGGGGCATCTGGTCGCGCTACCACGAGACCGCGAAGGACGTGCTGGAGCGCCACGGGGGCACGATCGAGAAGTTCGTCGGCGATGCCGTGCTCGCCGTCTTCGGGATCCCGGTCGTGCACGAGGACGATGCGCTCCGCGCGGTTCGCGCCGCGGCCGAGCTTCGGGACGAGCTGACTCACTTGAACGACGAGCTCGAGCGCGGGTACGGCGTCAGGATCGGCGTCCGGACCGGGCGTTCACACCGGCGAGGTCTTCGCCGGCGACCCCGCCCACGGCGATCCGTTCGCGACCGGCGACGCCGTCGTCGTCGCGCAGCGGCTCGAGGCGTCGGCCGGAGCGGGGGAGATCCTCGTCGGCGACGCGACGATCCGGCTCGTCCGCGACGCCGTCACCGCCGAGCCGGTGCCGGCACTGATGCTGAAGGGCAAGTCCGAGCCCGTCGCCGCGTGGCGGCTGCTCGAGGTCGAGCCGGACGCGGCGGGGGTGGCGCGCCGCCTCGACTCACCGCTCGTCGGCCGGGCCGAGGAGCTGGACGCGCTCAGGGCCGAGCTCGAGCGCGCGATCGTAGACCGTGCTTGCCGGATCGTCACGATCGTCGGCGAGCCCGGCGTCGGCAAGTCCCGGCTTGCGGCCGAGCTGATCGCGACCGCCGGAGAAGCGCAGGTGCTCGAGGGCCGCTGTCTCCCGTACGGGAACGGGATCACCTACTGGCCCCTCGTCGAGATCGTGCGCGACGTCGACCTCGACAGCGCGCTCGCGGGCGAGCCCGACGGGGAGGTCGCGCACGGGCGCATCCTCGAGGCCGTCGGCCGCGCCGAGCCACGCTCGCGCACCGACGAGCTCTACTGGGCCGTGCGCCGGCTGTTCGAGACGCTCGCGCAAGAGCGTCCCCTCGTCGTCGTGCTCGACGACATCCAGTGGGCCGAGCCCGCCTTCCTCGACCTCGTCGAGTACCTGGCCGGCTGGAGCCGCGACGCGCCGGTCCTCGTCTGCTGCCTGGCGCGACCGGATCTGGCCGAGCTGCGGCCGGCGTGGGCGGGGACGACGATCCAGCTCGCGCCGCTTCCGCGCGAGCACGCCCGCGCGCTGCTGGAGAACCTCGCCGGCCCGCTTGATCCCGAGGCGGCCGACGCGGTCGGGCGTGCCACGGGAGGCAATCCGCTCTTCCTCGAGGAGATGCTGCGGATGCTCGTCGAGGACGGCGTGCTCGTCGAGCGCGACGGCCGGCTCGAGCCGCTCGCCGCGGTCGACTCGCTGCGTGTGCCGGAGACGGTCCAGGCGGTCCTCGCGGCCCGCCTCGACAGGCTCGACGAGGACGAGCGTGCGGTGCTCCAGCGCGCGGCGGTGATCGGGCAGGTGTTCTGGTGGGGAGCGGTGGCCGACCTGTCGCCGCCGGACGAGGTGGGCCAGGTGGCCGGCCGTCTGCAGGCGCTCGTCCGGAAGGGGCTGATCAAGCCGGACGCGCGCACGTTCGCCGGGGAGGACGCCTTCCGCTTCGGCAACATCCTGATCCGGGATGCGGCATACGACTCGATGGCAAAGCGACACCGGGCCGAGCTGCACGAGCGCCTTGCAGCCTGGGCCGAGGGCCGCACGGGCACGCGGCGCCGAGCTCGACGAGATCATCGGTCACCACCTCGAGCAGGCGTTCACGCTGCGCGTGGAGCTGGGACCGCGCGGCGTGCCGAGGAGGCGCTCGCCGACCGCGCCGCTGCTCGGCTCCTGCGGGCGGGGCGCCGCGCTCTGCGCCGCGGAGACATCCACGCGGCGCGGGCACTGCTCGGAGCGCGCGGCGGCGCTGCTGCCCGAGCGCGACCCCCGACGGCTCGCGCTCGTTCCGGAGCTCGGCCTCGTCCTGACCGAGGCGGGTGCGCTGACCAGCGCCGAGGAGCTGCTCTCGTCGCTCGTCGACGACCCGAGCATGGACGGGACGCTCGTCCTCGCCGCGCGCAGCGAGCGCGTCGCGCTACGGCTCCTGAGCGACCCTCGCGGCGGCTGGGAGCGCGACCTCGAGATCGTCGAGGCGGCTCTGCCCGCGCTCGACGCGGCCGAGCGAGCACGACGCGGCTGCGCACCGTCATACTCGCCCGCGGCTGGTATCTCGTAGGGCTGGTGCGCGGTCTCTGGGCAGGCCAGGTCGCGCACGGCGAGGAGGCGCTGGAGCGGGCGCTCAGGCATGCGCGCGCTGCGGGCGACCGCTGGCAGGAGGACGAGATCGTCGGCCGGCTCGGCTTCGCCGCGTGGTCGGGGCCGCAGCCCGTGGCGGACGCGGTAAGACGCTGCGCGGACCTGCTCGACGAAGACCCGGACGACCTCCTGCTCGAAGCGTGCTGCCGCCGCTGGATCGGCTGCCCTCGTCGCGCGCCACGGCCGCTTCGACGAGGCGCGCGAACTGGTCACCGCCGCCATAAGTGCGTACGAGGAGCTCGGGGCGCGTCTGGACGCCGCCGCGACCTCGGCTTTCGGCCACGCCGACGTCGAGTGGCTCGCCGGCGACCTCGCGGCCGCGGAGCAGCGCTCTTCGCGACGGCTACGAGGCGCTCGGGGGCCTCGGCGATCTCGGCACCCGCGCGACCGTGGCCGCGTTCCTCAGCCGCGTGCTGCAGGCGCGCGGGCTCACGGAGGAGGCCGAGTCGCTCGCCCGTCTCGTCGCCGAAACCGCCTCCGAGCACGATCTCTGGTCGCAGGTTCTGCACCGGCTGACGAGCGCTCGCCTCGCCGCAGGAGCGGGACGTCTGGCCGAGGCGGAGGAGCTCGCGCGGGCGGCGGTCGCGATTCTCGACGGCACGGACCTGCTCGACCTCCATGGCGACGCCCTGCTCGACCTCGCCGACGTGCTGCGCCTCGCGGGGCGCGAGCAGGAGGCGCGCGAGACCGCCGAGGCTGCACTCGACCTCTACCTGCGCAAGGGGAACGAGGTCGCCGCGGAGCGTGCGCGGGCGCTGCTCGCGCGGGCCGCTACGACGACGGCGTGAGCCCGAGCCGCTTCGCCATCGCCGCGTCGACAGGCCGGGCGGGGAGCGGCGGGATGTACAACGTGCCGGCTGGAGCGGCCGGAAGCCTCGCGAGCTCGTCGAGACGGATGCGCGTCGTCTCGGCGGCTGTGATCGGGTAGATCGACGCTCGGTAGAAGACGAGCTCGTGCTCGGCGGGATACAGCTCGGCGAGCACGTCGGCAAGCGCCGACAGGCCGCGCGGGTCGGGGTCGAGGTTCCAGTCGAGCTTCCCGATCCCGTCCACCTGCCACAGCACGAGGCCCGGCCGTCGGATCGGGACGAACGCCGTGGAGGAGGAAACCGGTCGCCTCCCAGCTCTGCCAGCCGTGATCGCCTGGGTCGACGCCGAGATCGGCGACGAGGCAGTCCTCGGCGGAGACCGCGGGCAGCATGCGCGCCTCGAATGCCTCGTCTCGCGCCCGCCGCACGGCGGCGTGCGACGGTTGCACGTACACGCCCGGGTGGCCGTAGAAGACGGCACAGACGCGCTTGCCCGCTCGCACCGCGGAGAGGATCTCCTCCACCATCGCCTCGTAGATGCGTCGCCTCGGCACCCCCGCCTGGTAGTGGCTCGTCAGCGAGCGCGCGTTCGGGTTCAGGGACGCGAGCCAGTCCGCCGCGACGCTGTCCCCGGTGACGTGGAGCACCTCGTCCGCGGCCTCGATCTCGTCCCGTGCCTCGACAGTGAGCTGGAGGCCGAGCCGGATTCCCGTGCCGACGACCGCGAGCGAGCCGTGCCCGTTACGCCTGTTCGTCGTATTCCGTGTTCGGGATCAACGTGCCGTCGACGCTGATCCAGTACTCCACTTGCTGCACGCCGCTCTCGGCTGCGACCGCGTCCCGTACGTCGTCGGCGGTCGCTCCTTCCTGGAGCGCGGGGTGGCCCGTGAGATCGTACTGCTCCAGCAGCTGCGCGCGTTTCGTCGAGCTCCGAAACTTGTCGCGGGTCTTGGTGTCCGCCGAGAGTGCGATCAGGAAGTTCGTCAGTTTCTTCGCCATGTGCGCGACGCTACAAGAGGCGCTGCGGCAGGTCAATAGGGGCCGCCGAGCTACGCTGGGGTGGTGGACCCGCTCGCTCCGTTTTCCGAGAAGACGCGGGCCTGGTTCGAGCAGGCGTTCGACGGCCCGACCCCGGCCCAGGCGGCCGGCTGGCCCGCGATCGCCTCCGGCGGGCATGTCCTGATCCAGGCGCCGACCGGCTCCGGCAAGACGCTGGCCGCGTTCCTCTACGGGATCGACCGGCTCGACGCGAGCCCCGGCTCCGGCCTGCGGCTCCTGTACGTGTCGCCGCTGAAGGCGCTCAACTACGACGTCGAGCGGAACCTGCGCGGGCCGCTCGCCGGGCTGCGGTCCGACCTGCGCGTCGGCGTCCGCACCGGGGACACGACGCAGAAGGAGCGGCGTGAGCTGATCAAGGAGCCGCCCGACATCCTGATCACGACCCCGGAGTCGCTCTACCTGATGCTGACCTCGCAGGCGCGCGAGACGCTGCGCGGCCTCGAGACGGTGATCGTCGACGAGGTGCACGCCGTCGCGGGCACCAAGCGCGGCGCGCACATGGCTCTCTCGCTCGAGCGCCTCGACGCGCTCCTCGACCGTCCCGCCCAGCGGATCGGCCTCTCGGCGACACAGCGGCCGCTCGAGGAGATCGGCCGCTTCGTCTCAGGTGACCGTCCGATCCAGCTCGTCGACGCCGGGACGCGGAAGGATCTCGACCTCGAGGTCGTCGTGCCCGTCGAGGACCTGCGCGAGCTGGGGACGTCCAGCGAGCTGGCGCAGCCGGTCGTCAACGACGACGTCGTGATGGCCTCGGGGTACGAGTCGACGGCGCGCTCGATCTGGCCCTCGATCTACCCGGCGATCCTCGAGCTCGTCAAGCAGCACCGCTCGACGATCGTCTTCGTCAACAACCGCCGGCTCGCCGAACGGCTGGCCGTGAGATTGAACGAGCTGGCCGAGGAGGAAATCGCGCGCGCACACCACGGCTCGCTCGCGCGCGAGCAGCGGCTGCTCATCGAGGAGGACCTGAAGGCGGGGCGGATCCCGTGCCTCGTCGCCACCTCGAGCCTCGAGCTCGGGATCGACATGGGCGCCGTCGACCTGGTGATCCAGGTCGAGAGCCCGAAGTCGGTCGCGCGCGGACTGCAGCGCGTCGGCCGCGCCGGCCACGAGCTCGGCTCGACTTCGAAGGGCCGCATCTTCCCCAAGTTCCGCGCCGACCTGCTCGAGTCGGCGGTCGTCGCCCGCGCCATGCGCGGCGGCGAGATCGAGGAGACGAAGATCCCGCGGAACCCGCTCGACGTGCTCGCCCAGCAGATCGTCGCGATCGTGGCCGAGGAGGAGATCGAAGTCGCCGTGTTGCACCGGCTCGTCCGCGGCGCGTACCCGTTCGCCGACCTCTCGCTGCAGCAGCTGGAGAACGTGCTCGACATGCTCGCCGGCCGCTATCCGTCGGACGAGTTCGCCGAGCTGCGGCCGCGGATCGTCTGGGACCGCACCGCCGGCGTCATCCGTGGGCGAACCGGCGCGCGCCGGCTCGCCGTCACGAACGCGGGCACGATCCCCGACCGAGGCCTCTTCGGCGTCCACCTGATCGACGGCGGCGGCCGCGTCGGCGAGCTCGACGAGGAGATGGTGTACGAGGCGCGCCAGGGGCAGACGTTCATGCTCGGCGCGTCCACGTGGCGGATCGAGGAGATCACGCGCGACCGGGTGATCGTGTCGCCCGCGCCTGGCGTGCCCGGTGCCGTCCCGTTCTGGAAGGGCGAGGGGGTCGGCCGGCCGTTCGAGCTGGGGGAGAAGATCGGCCGCGCCTCGCGCGAGCTGGTCGCCCGCTCCGACGAGAAGGCGCTCGACCACCTCCGCGACGAGTACCACCTCGACCCGAAGGCGGCCCAGAACCTGCTCACGTTCCTGCGCGAGCAGGCGGCCGCGACCGGAGTGATCCCCTCCGACCGGGCGATCGTCGTCGAGCGCTTCCGCGACGAGATCGGCGACTGGCGCGTCTGCATCCTGACCCCGTTCGGCGGCCGGGTGCATGCGCCGTGGGGGATGGCCCTGACGGCGCGGCTGCGTGACTCGCTCGGGCTCGACGCGCAGTCGATCTGGTCCGACGACGGGATCGCGCTCCACCTTCCGGAGGCGGACGCGCCGCCGGGCCTGGCCGACCTGCTGATCGGCCCCGACGAGATCGAGGAGCTCGTCGTCGGCGAGGTGGGTCAGACCGCGCTCTTCGGCGCCCGCTTCCGCGAGAACGCCTCGCGGGCGCTGCTGATCCCGCGCCGACGCCCCGGGCAGCGGACGCCGCTCTGGCAGCAGCGCCTGAAGGCGCAGAACCTGCTCCAGGTCGCGCGCAAGTACGGCTCGTTCCCGATCGTGCTCGAGACCTACCGCGAGTGCCTCCAGGACGTCTTCGACCTTCCAGCGCTGAAGAACATCCTCCGCGGGCTGCAGACCCGTGAGCTCGACCTGGTCGAGGTCGAGACGGCATCCGCCTCGCCGTTCGCGAGCTCCCTCCTCTTCGACTACGTCGCCACGTACATGTACGAGGACGACACGCCGCCGGCCGAGCGCCGCGCGCAGGCGCTCTCGCTCGACCGCGACCTGCTCCGGGAGCTGCTGGGCCAGGAGGAGCTGCGGGAGCTGATCGACGCCGACGCGCTCGCCGAGGTCGAGCGGCAGCTGCGCGGCGATCCGCGCGACCCGGACGAGCTCCACGACGTCCTCCGCCGCCGCGGCGACCTGCGCCCCGGCGAGTACGACGAGGCCCAGGCCGCGATCCTGCTCGCGGAGCGGCGCGCGCTCACGGCCCGGATCGCCGGCGAGGAGCGGCTGATCGCCGCCGAGGACGCCGGCCGCTACCGGGACGCGCTCGGCGTGATGCCGCCCGGCGGCCTGCCGGAAGCCTTCCTCGAGGGCGGTACGGACTCGCTCCGGCAGCTCCTGCTCAGGTTCGCGAAGGGCCGCGGCCCGTTCACGACCGCCGAGGCCGACGCGCGGTTCGGGCTCGGGCTCGAGCAGCTGCTGCACGAGCTCGAGCGCGAGGACCTGCTCGTCCGCGGCGAGCTCCGCCCGGGCGGGACCGAGCGGGAGTGGTGCGATCCGGACGTGCTCAGGCGCCTGCGGCGCGCCTCGCTCGCCGCGCTCCGGCGGGAGGTCGAGCCGGCCGAGCAGGCGGCGCTCGGCCGCTTCCTGCCCGCCTGGCACGGGATCGGCCGCCGCGCGACCCTCCGTGAGGCGCTCGTCCCGCTCCAGGGGCTGGCGCTCCCGGTGAGCCTCTGGGAGGGCGAGGTGCTCCCGCGCCGCGTGCCGGGCTACCAGCCGGCCTGGCTCGACGCGCTCTGCGCGGCCGGCGAGCTCGTCTGGGTCGGCGCCGGCCTCGACCGCGTCGCCGTCTACTTCCGCGAGGATGCACCGGTCCTGGGCCTGCCTGCCGGCGCGCCTGCGCCCGAGGCGCCGGAGGCGGACGCGATCCGCGCCGCCCTCGGGAAGGGCGCGATGTTCTGGGCCGACCTGCTCGAGGAGACGGAGCTCGAAGCCGAGGCGGCGCTGCCGGCGCTGTGGGAGCTCGTCTGGGCGGGCGAGGTGACGAACGACGCGTGGACGCCGCTGCGCGCCGGGCGCCGCTACGACGCACCGCAGGCGCAACGGCGTCCGCGCAGGTTCTCCCGCACGCGCGGGGCTGTGATCACGTCGACCCAGGGTCGCTGGTCGCGCACCGAGCGGCTCTTCGCCGGCACGCCCGACCGCCGCGCGCTCGCCGAGCTCCTGCTCGAGCGGCAGGGGATCGTCACCCGCGACGGCGTCCGCGGCGAGGGGATCCCCGGTGGCTACAGCGCCGTCTACTCGGAGCTGAAGGATCTCGAGACGATCGGCGCCTGCCGCCGCGGCTACTTCGTCGAAGGCCTCGGCGGTGCCCAGTTCGCGCTCCCCGGAGCGGTGGAGCGGCTGCGCGAGCTGCGCGCAGAGGACGATCCCGAACCGCTCGTCCTCGCCGCCGCCGACCCCGCGCAGCCGTACGGGGCCGCGCTGCCGTGGCCGAAGCGTGCCGGCGCCCGCGCCGCCCGCGTCGCCGGCGCCCAGGTCGTGCTGCTCGGCGGCGAGGCCGCGCTCTTCGTCGAGCGCGGCGGCAGGACACTCGTGCCGCTTCGCGAGCCCGACGAGGAGTGGCTGCGGCCGGCGATCGCAGCGCTCGTCGAGCACGTCAAGGCGGGTGGGGCGAAGCGCCTCGCGGTCGAGCGCTTCGACGGGCAGCCCGTGACCGAGACGGAGATCATGTCGCTGCTCGTCGAGGCCGGCTTCCTGGCCGGCCCGCGCCGCGCGGTGCTGCGGCCCTGATTTCCCGCGAGTCCTCTCGGTCGACCAGTCGCGACCGTCAGACGCGCGGCAGTGCGGCCGCTTCGCGCAGCTCAGCCACCGCCGCCCCGAGCCGGGGCTGCGCTTCCTCGTCGACGCCGGCCCCGCCCGTGACGACCACGAGCCTGTCGGGGAGATCCTCCTCGGCGAGCCCTGCCTCGAGCTCCGCCCGCGCAGCTGCATCGCTCGCGCTCAGGCAGAGCACGTCCGCGTTCGTCCGCACCGCGGTCGCGACCGCCGCGTCGAGCGGCGTATCGGTGCCGAGGTACACGGCCAGCCAGCCGTCCGCCTGGAGCAGGACCGCGAGCGCGAGCAACCCGAGCTCGTGCCGCTCGCCGGGCGCGCACGCGAGCACCGCCGTGCCGCGGACGGCGGCGCGCCGGTCGCCCAGGAGCGTCCGCAGTCGCGCCAGCACGACCTCGCTGAGCAGGCGCTCCTCCGCGATGCAGTCTGCTCCGGCCTCCCAGCGGTCTCCGACGAATCGCAGCGCGGGCGCGACGATCTCCTCGATCGCCGTTTCGACGTCGTAGAGCGTGAAGGACTGCTCGACGAGCGCGACGAGCCGGCGCGTGTCCGTGTCGGCGACCGCGGCGACGATCGCGTCGCGCAGCCCCGGCGCCGACGACTCGGCGTTGGCCTGGTCGGTCTCGAGCAGCGCGGCCGCCTCGCCGATCCGGAAGCCCTCCGAGAGCCGGTCGCGAAGCCACTCCACCCTCGCGACGTCCCGTTCGTCGTAGCGGCGCTGGCCGCCGGACGTGCGGCTGGGCCGGAGGACGCCGTACCGGCGTTCCCACTTGCGCAGCGTGTCGGCGCCGATTCCGGTCCGGCGCGCCACGGCGGCGATGTTGAGCCCGCCCTGCGGGTGCGGCGCCGGGCGCGCGTGCAGGTATGCGCTGACCGTGGCGGCCAGGTCGAGGAGCGACGCGAACGTCCGCCTCCGTCCACCGCCGCGGCGAGGTGTCGATCGCGCAGAGCGTCCCGATCGGACGGCCGCCGGCCCCGATCAGCGGCACGCCGAGGTACGCGACGATGCCGAGCGCACCGATCGCGGGGCTGCGTTTCACGAGGTCGTCGACGCGCGCGTCCTCGATCAGGAGCGGCTTCCGCGAGCGGATCGCGTGCTGGCAGGCCGAGTGGGAGATCGGGATCCCGGGCGTCGAGTCCCAGGGCTGCTGCGGCCCGACGCAGCTCGCGAAGTGGAGCTCGTCGCCGTCCGCGATCGTGATCAGCGCGACCGGGGTGTCGAGCAGACTCGCGGCCAGCCGGGTCGTGCGGTCGAACAGCTCGCGCGCCTCAGCGTCCAGCGGGGACGCGTCGGATCCGGTGCGCACGCCCTGTGGGGTCAGGGACTGTGGCATGCGGCCGACAGGGTAACTCTAAGCTGGACGACGTGCCCGAGGGGGACGCGCTTCACCGTGCGGCGCGGCGGCTCCAGCCGCTCGTCGGCCAGCGGCTCGAGGTCGAGTCGCCCAACCCTCGCGCGCAGGCGACCGGCGTCGCGCCGCGCGTCGACGGCCGCGTGCTCGAGGCGGTCGAGGCCGTCGGGAAGAACCTCCTGCTCCGCTTCGAGGGAGGCGTCGTCGTCCGGAGCCACCTGCGGATGAACGGCCGCTGGCGCATCGAGCCGCGTGGCAAGGCGCGGACGGGGCTGCCGTGGCTCGTGCTGCGCGGCGAGACCCACGAAGGCGTGCTCTGGAACGGCCCCGTGCTCACGCTCGAGCAGCGGAACGTCGGCCGTCTCGGCCAGGACGTGCTCGCGGAGGAGTTCGACCTCGACGCGGCGGCCGCACGGTTGCGCGCGTGCCGGGGATCGCCGGCTCGGCGAGGCGCTGCAGGATCAGCGGCTCGTCGCCGGGATCGGGAACATGTGGATGGCGGAGGCGCTCTGGTCGATCCGCGTCTCGCCGTGGGCGCGCGTCGGCGACGTCGGCGACGGACGCTCCGCGATGCCGTTGCGGCGGCGCGACGGCTGATGCGGGAGGCGCTCGCACCGGGACGGCCGGGCCGCCAGGTCTACCGCCGCGCCGGACGCCCGTGCCTGCGCTGCGGCACGATCGTCCGCTCGCGCGGCCAGGGCGACGCGAACCGGACCGCCTACTGGTGCCCCGGCTGCCAGGAAGGAGGCGGGCCGCCGGGGGAGTAAGCAGGGCGGATGGCGGTCCGCGCTCCGCAGCTCCACCTCGTCTCCGCGCGCTTCTGCCTCGGCGCCTTCGTCTTCCTCGGCCGCGCGCTCGAGGAGGGCGACGAGCTCCCGTTCGCGTTCGAGGAGCACGTCCAGCGCGGCGGGCCGGCGCTCTACGAGTACCGGCCGCTCGTACGCTCGTTCGTCGAGTCGCGCGCGAGCGCGCTCGCGACCGCGACGACGCGCGGATCGCGCTCGACGAGCTGCTGCGCGAGCCGGCCGCGGCGATCTTCGCCCGCGCGCACGCGGGCCCGACGCCGACCGAGGAGCAGGCGCTCTTCCGCACCGTCCTGCTCTCGCTGCTGATCTCGACCGCCGAGGCGTGCGGCGGCTTCGACTGGGACGACCGCGCGTTCGAGCGTGCGTACGCCGAGCTCGAGCGCTCGCTCTTCGGCGACGCGCGCGCGTACGCCGCGGTGGCGCCGCTGGTCGGGATCTCCGTCGTGACGCAGGTCGAGCTCGGAGGAGGGCTGCGCCTCCGCGCGGCGGCCACCGGCGAGCTCGCCCACCACTGGCCCGAGGCGCAGGGACTGCTGCCCGCCGGCTTCGGGCGCGAGGTCGACCGCTACTGCGTGCTCGAGCTCGAGCGCGGGCTCGAGGCCGGCGAGGAGCCGCCCGACGCGCCCGCCGAGCTCGCCGACGCCGTCTCCGCGATCCGCCTCGCGACCGCCGCGCCGGTCGCCGCCGGGCCCGGTCCTGTTCGAGCGTCTCGACTGGCGCCCGTTCGGGATCCGGCCGGTGCTGCCGATCGCGGCGACCCAGCCGCCCGGCGAGCCGACGCGGCTCGACTCCTTCCGCGCCGAGCTGGCCCGCGAGCTCCTCGCGCGGCTCGCGCTCGCCGACGCCGACGCGCCGCTGGCCGAGGCGCTCGACCGCTGGGAGCTCTCGCTCTTCCAGAACGAGCCGTTCCGCTCCGAGCAGCTGCGCGGCGTCGCTCGTCGGCCTGCTCGGCGAGACGTGGGAGCTGCGCGCCGCCGTGCTGCTCGGCGACGCCAGCGACGAGCGGCGGGCGATCCACGCCGCGCTGCGCGCGCTCGCCGCGGGCGAGCAGGCGTCGCGGCGCGCCGAGGACGCGGTCCGGCGCTCGCTCGTCGAGGCGCTGCGGCACGGCGACCGCGCTGCGCTCGTGCGCTCGCTCGACGACGTGCTGCTCGGGCTGCGCGCCGCCGCCGGCGCGCTGAGCGCGCAGCGATTCACCCTTCCCTGACGAAGCCGTAGCGCTTTCGTGACGAGCGCGCGCGCTAGCGTCGACGGCATGGACGACAGCACGCCGTTCTCGCCCGGCTCGACCGGATCGACACGCTCGACCGCGACGGTGCGGCGCGCGGACGAGCTGCTGGCGGAGCTGCGCGGGCTCCTCCGCGAGGCGGAGGAGCGCTCGCGGGAGCGGACGGCCGACGAGCGAGGGAAGAGGAGGTGGTCGGGCGCCTCGGCACGGCGCGGCACGGGACATAATCGACGAGTGATCGCACACTGGGACGAGGTCGAGAGCCGTCGGGCGGAGGTCGGCCACCTCGCGGGAGCCTGGGCCGATCTCGGCGCGGCGGCCGGGACGCAGACCGTCGGCGTCAAGCGGATCACGATCGATCCCGGCAAGTGGTCGACGCCGTTTCACTTCCAGACCGGGGAGGAGGAGATCTTCTTCGTCCTCGGCGGCTCGGGCATCTGCCTGCTTCGACGACCGGGCGTTCGAGGTCGGCGTCGGGGACTGCATCGTCCACCGCGTTCGCGAGGCGCCACACGCTGCGCGCGGGCGACGACGGGCTCGACGTGCTCGCCTTCGGGGACGCGCAGCGGAACCGAGGCCGCGCACCTTCCGCGCGCGCGTGTGTCGTGGCTCGGCGGCTCCTGGGTCGAGGCCGGGCGCGGCGATCATCCCTGGGAGCGCGAGACGGCGGTCGGTGAGCCGGACGTCCCCGAGCTCGGTGACCGGCCCGAGTCTGTCGTGCACGTCGACGACGTCGAGGGCGACGACGGCGGCAGCTGGAGGCGCCTGGCGCGCCAGGCGGGTGCCGTCCGGACGGGCCTGAACTGGGGCCGGCTGCAGGCCGGCGCGGAAGGCGCACCGCCGCACAGCCACTCCGCCGACGAGGAGATCTTCGTCGTGCTCGAGGGCGAAGGCGTGCTCGAGCTGCAGCCGAGCCCGCAGCGCGTTCGCAGCGGCGGCGTCTACGAGGAGCACGCGATCCGCGGCGGGCGACGTGATCTCGCGTCCTGCCGGCACCGGGCTCGCGCATGGGTTCAGGGCGGGCGACCCCGGCCTGACCTATCTGGCCTACGGAACGCGGCGGCCGGACGACGTCTGCTACTACCCGCGCTCGAACAAGATCTACTTCCGTGGGCTCGGGCTGATCGCCCGCCTGGATGACCTCGACTACGACGATGGCGAACCTCGGTAAACCGGTGTGAAGGAAAACCGGGGCTAGGCTTGAAAGGCGCTTGCACATGGGACTCATGCGCCTGCTACCGCGCCCGAACACCAGGGCACATCAAGCCACCGAGGAGCCGTCGTTGCAGAGGGTGATCGTCTTCGCGAACCAGAAGGGCGGCGTCGCGAAGACGACGACGACGCTGAACCTCGCGGTCGCCTTCAAGGAGAAGGGCTTCCGCGTGCTCGTGATCGACCTCGACCCGCAGGGCAACCTGACGATGAGCCAGGGCATGAACCCGGACGCGATCGAGCGCTCGATGTTCGACGTGCTCGTCCACCGGCTGCCGATCTCCGAGATCATCCACGAGGCCGAGGTCGACGTCGCCGTCTCGTCGATCGACCTCGCCGGCGCCGAGCTCGCGCTCTCGTCGATGATCGGCCGCGAGCGCGCGCTCGAGAAGGCGCTGCTCGAGGTCCGCGACCGCTACGACTTCATCCTGATCGACACGCCGCCGTCGCTCGGGCTGCTGACGATCAACGCCTTCGTCGCCGCGACCGGCGTGATCGTGCCGGTGCAGTGCGAGTACCTCTCGCTCCGCGGTCTCGTCCAGCTCGAGAACACGCTCGCGATGGTGCGCGAGAACCTCAACCCGGACGTGGAGATCGAGGGGATCCTGCCGACGATGTTCGACCGCCGCACGCTGCACTCGCGCGAGGCGGTCGAGATCCTCGAGGAGAACTTCGGCGACCTCGTCTTCAAGACCCGGATCCGCAAGACCGTCCGGTACGCCGAGGCACCCGTGAAGGGCTCGTCCGTGCTGAAGTACGACCCGAGCGGAACGGCCGCCGAGGCCTACCGCGAGCTGGCGAAGGAGGTGCTCGATGGCGCGAAACCGCGCGAGCATGCGTGAGGGCCCGCTCGCGGAGCTCTTCCGCGCGACGGAGGCCGCCCAGCGGCAGGCCGAGCAGGCGCCTGAGGCGGCGCCGCCGACGCCGGAGCCCGAGGAGCCGCAGGAGAAGACGGTCGAGCACGTCCCCGACTTCGCGAAGGAGAAGCCGCGCGCAGCCGCGCCTGCGCCGCGCACCGAGCCGAGCCGGCCGACCCGCCGGTGAGCGAACCGGCCGAGGAGCCGCAGGCTGCCGCGCCCGCGCCGGCCGCTCCGCCGCCCCCGCGCGAGCAGCCCGTCTACGAGCCGCCGGTCACCCGCTACGAGGTGATGCCGGAGCCCGCGCCGCGGCTCGAGTACGCGACGCCGCGCGACAGCGCCAGCTACCTCGCCGTGATCCGCGTCGCCGGCGTCGGCGGCGCCGGCCTGAACGCCGTCAACCGGATGATCGACGCCGGCATCTCGCAGGTCGAGTTCGTCGCCGTCAACACCGACATGCAGCAGCTGCAGCTCTCGGACGCGCCGGTGAAGATCCACATCGGCCGCGACCTCACCCAGGGCCTCGGCTCGGGCGCCGAGCCGGACATCGGCCGTCGCGCCGCCGAGGAGAGCTACGACCAGATCAAGAACGCGCTCCGCGGCTCCGACATGGTGTTCGTCACCGCCGGCGAGGGCGGCGGCACCGGCACCGGCGCCGCGCCCGTCGTCGCGCGGATCGCGCGCGAGCTCGGCGCGCTCACCGTCGGCATCGTCACGACGCCGTTCCGGTTCGAGGGCTCGCGCCGCAAGGCCTCGTCCGACCAGGGCGTGGACGAGCTCCGCGCCGCCTGCGACACCGTGATCGTGATCCCGAACGACCGCCTGCTCGAGGTGCTCGACCGCTCGACCTCGATGCTCGACGCGTTCAAGATCGCCGACGACGTCCTCCGCCAGGGCGTGCAGGGCATCACCGACCTGATCACGATGCCCGGCCTGATCAACCTCGACTTCGCGGACGTGCGCACGGTCATGCGCGACGCCGGCTCGGCCCTGATGGGAATCGGCTACGCGACCGGCGACGACCGGGCGAAGCAGGCGGCCGAGCGGGCGCTCAAGAGCCCGCTGATCGACACCGAGATCGTCGGCGCCCGCGGGATCCTGCTCTCGATCGCCGGCGGCGAGGACCTGACGCTGCTCGAGGTGAACGACGCCGCCGAGACCGTCCGCCAGGCTGCCACCGACGACACGAACATCATCTTCGGCGCCACAGTCGACGAGCGTCTCGCCGGGCAGGTCTGGGTGACGGTCGTCGCCACGGGCCTCGGCGGCACGCGCCGCCGCACGACGCCGACGTTCACGGGCGACACGAGCCCACGCCGGAGCGAGGATCCGCTCGAGCCGCCGAGCTTCCTCCGCGGCTAGACGAGCGGGACGAGCACGGTCGCGCCGAACGCGGCGCCGAGCACGAAGCAGCCCGTCATCGCGGCGGCCGCGGTGTGCCATCGCCGCGCGTTGGCGCGGCCCGGCGAGGAAGTAGAGGATGCTGCCGGAGCCGAGCGCGAGCGTCGTCAGCGTCTCGACGGCGCCGAGGGCGATCCCGGCCGAGACGGCGACGTCGGAGCCGACGCCGTGTGCGGTCAGCGCGAACGCGACCGCCGCGCTCGCGACGCCGACGTTCCCGGGCGTCAACGGCAGGATCCCCGCGAGGTCGAGCGCCGGAATGATCAGCACTGCCGCCGCGAGGGGGCGGTCGATCCCGAAGGCGGCGGCGATGCCGGTAGCGGCTGCGACCCGCAGTGCCATCGAGAGCCCGACCCAGCCGGCGATCTGCGCGGCGGCACGGGGGCAGCGCCCGAGGACGCGGAAGACGTCGAGGGCATGGCCGAACTTCGTTCCCGGCCGCGAGTCACGGGCGCGCCACGCGATGACGGCCGCCACACCGGCCGCGAGCAACAGCAGGGCGATCGGCCAGCGCGGTAGCACGCCGCTCGCCGACGCCATCGCGAGCACGACGGCGAGCCACGCGGCACGCACGGCGCTCAGCGACCCGGCGATTCCGCCGACCGTCCAGATCCTGCCCTCGTTGTGGAGCACGCGCGAGAAGAGGGCAAACCGCACGGCCGTTCCGATCCGGGCCGGAGCGAGCGCGTTCACGATCGAGCCGGTGCAGTAGCGCGCCGACGCGTCCGTCCGCGAGACGGTGCCGCCACAGCGCGTGAGCGCGGATTGCCAGCCGCACGCGGAGGTGACGAGGGACGCCGCGAACGCGCCCGCCGCCAGCCAGAGCCAACCGGGGGACGCATCCGAGAGGCCCGCAACCCCGTCGGCGACGAGATCACCGAGCAGTTGCGGCGTCGCGGCCAGCGCCACGAGCGCCAGGATCGACCCCGCGAAGAAGGCGAGGTGGCGTTTCCTCAGTTCGAGGTGCAGATGCATCTAGTGACAACGTTCCCGGTGCGACATGGGTTCCTCCAGGTGTGTTATCGGCATCGCCGCCACACCTTTACCCTCAGTTCATGCAGGGAGCGATCGCCGCTGGAAACGAAGTCACCGCCAAGGCAGGCGCGAGCGTGCTCGCGCAAGGCGGTAATGCGATCGACGCCTGCATTGTAGCTGCGTTTGCCGCTGCTGTCGTCGAGGGGCCCCTGACCGGACCGACGGGAGGCGGCTTCCTCCTCGCCTGGTTCGACGGCGAGGCGACCGTGCTCGACTGTTTCTTCGCCGCGCCTTCCCGCCCCATGGGTGAGATCGAAGACATCACCGTCGATTTCGGCGATTCGACCCAGAGCTACCACGTCGGCGAGGGCTCGGTTGCGGTACCGGGACTCGTCGCCGGTCTCGAGGAGGCGCATCGCCGCTTCGGGAGCATGCCGTGGGCGCAGCTGGTCGAGCCCGCGATCGACCTCGCGGGCCGCGGCCTCGACGTGACGGAGGCGCAACGCTTTCTGCACCTGATCCTCGCCGGCGTCCTCCAGCGCGACGAGGGCGGACGACGGATCTACGGTGTGGCGGAACGAATCGAGACGAGCGACTTCGCGCCGACGCTGGAGCGCATCCGCGACGCGGGTTCAGCGGGCCGTCGCAGAGCTGGTTCCCGAGTTCGCCGGGGACATCGCCGACTACAGGGTCGCCACACCCGAGCCGCTGCGCACTCGTGTCGGCGCTCTCGAGATCCTGACGACGCCGGCACCCTCCCGTGGCGGCACGATCGTCGCCGCCGCGCTCGAGCGCCTTGTCGCTGCCGAGACGATCGGCGAACGCGCCGCCGCGCTCAGCCATGGCTACGAGGCCGCGCCGCCGCTCGCGGTCGCCGGCACCACGCATATCTCGGTGCTCGACGCGGAGGGGAACGCTGCCTCGTTCTCGTCCACCCTCGGCGCCGGGTCGGGGATCTTTCGCGGCGGTACCCAGCTGAACAACATGCTCGGCGAGCTCGACGTCGTCGGCCACGCCCCGAAGGCCCCCGGCGAGCGGCTCCCGAGCATGATGACGCCGACGCTCGTGCTCGAGGAGGGGCGGCCGCGGCTCGCGCTCGGCAGCGCAGGCTCGGTCCGCCTCGCAGGCGCGATCGCCCAGGTCGCGGACGCGGTCCTGCGCGGCACGCCCGTCGCCGAGGCGATCGACCGGCCGCGCCTGCACGTCGACGGGGACGTGCTCCATCTCGAGGGAGGGCTGATGGACGTCGCGCCGGAGGGCTGGAAGCCGGTCCGCTGGGCCGGGCGCAACCTCTTCTTCGGCGGGGTCTCCGCGGTCGAGCGCCGACCCGACGGGACGCTCGCCGCCGCAGGCGACCCGCGCCGCGGCGGCCACGGGATCGTCGTCGGATGACAATTGAGATCCGCCCGGCGCGTCCGGAGGACGCGGCGAGGCTCGTGGAGCTTGGGGCGGCGATCGGCGGCGAGCCGGAGGCCTGGCTCCTGAACACCGACGGCTGGCGCAGCGTCGCCGAGGAGCGGCGCTACCTGCGCGCGCTGCGGCGGCATCCCGACGCCGCCGTCTTCGTCGCCGACGACGAGGGCGAGATCGTCGGCCGGCTCTCGGTCGCGCGCGATCCGCACAGCGCGAGCCGCCACGTCGCCGACCTGGGCCTGATGGTCGCCGCGAGCCACCGCCGCCGCGGGATCGGCCGCGCGCTGCTCGAGCAGGCGGAGGCCTGGGCACGCAGCGCCGGCGTCCTCAAGCTGGAGCTGCACGTCTTCCCCTGGAACGAGCCGGCGATCAGGCTCTACGAGGAGTTCGGCTTCGAGCGCGAAGGCCTGCGCAGGGATCACTACCAACGCGACGGGGCCTACGTCGACGCGATCCTGATGGCCTACCGGTTGCGCTAGCTAGAGCTCGCGGGCGAGCACGGAGGCGACCGCACGCAGGGCGACCTGCGTGTCCGCCAGCTGGGGCTCGCGCGTCGTCACCCGCTGGAGCGCCAGGCCGGGCAGCAGCAGCCCGCGCAGGATCCCGGACGGATGCTGCACGGCCTTCCAGAGCTCCATCGAGATGCCGATGGAGAGCACGGCGACGATCGCGCCGGTGAGGCTGGGGGCGAGGAGGCGCGGCGCGAGGTGGTCGAAGAGAGCCGTGACCGGGATCGCGAGCGCGGCGAAGTTCGTCCCGCAGCGCGGAGAGAAGCGGCTCGGGCGAGCGTTGCCCTTCCAGGTCGAGGCGAGACAGCCCGCCTCGGCCGCGGCGATCGCGCGGTGCTCGGCGCCGTGCAGGCGCAGCGTGCGGCCGCGGAAGAGCCAGAGGATGATCAGCCCGGTCGTCAGGATCCCGGCCGCCAGCTCGAGCCGGCCCGGCAGCGCGACGAACGCGAACGGCAGCAGCAGGGCGACCAGGAGAAAGATGCGCTCCCGGCGGCGGGCGACGCCGCGGCCCCGTAGGAGCGGTGCCATCGACGACGCGAGTTGGAGCAGGCCGCGCACGAGCGGGATCCGCGCCGCCCTCGACCGGCGCACCGGCATCTCGCCTTCGTGCAGCTCGCCGGACGTCGTCGCGAAGGCCCAGTGGCGCTCGCTCACGATCACGACGCCGTTGGGTCGGGCCATACCGCCCAGCTTCGGACGCGAGGCGGCACGGTCGGCGTGAGCCAGCACGTCGGCGACACGGGAGTCCATGCCCCCTAGAGTCGCAGAGAAAAGGCCGCCCGGCGAGTGCCGGACGGCCTAGTCCACAGTTCGGTCGGGCCTACTAGAAGCGGCCGCGGCCGAAAAAGCCGAGCAGTGCAAGCACCAGCACGACGATCAGGATGATCCAGAGCAAGCTCATTCGTGCTCCTTTCGTGTCACCTCGGTCGTTCGACCCACCCTCGTCGACGTTGTCATTCCCGTCGTGGTACAACGCCACACCTGGTGTGACGGTTACGCGGGCAGTGGCGTATAACCAAGGTGATGGATCTCGGTAGACGCGTCGCGCTCCTCGCGGCGCTGGCGGTTGTCGTCGTCGCCGCCGTGGGGGGAACCACCGCTCGATCGGCCTCGGAGGCCGCGGCGAAGCCGCGGCTGACCGCGTTCGGCTCGTGCGGCCAGCTGCTCGGCTACGCGAAGGCGCAGGCCGGCCGCTTCGTCGGCCCGTACGGCCTCGGCGCGCCCGGGACGGCCATCGCCGAGACCGCCCGCACGGCCGCGCCCCAGAAGGGCGTCGACTACTCGGGCACGAACGTGCAGGAGGAGGGCGTCGACGAGCCGGACCTGGTCAAGACGGACGGCAAGACGCTCTTCGCGGTCGCGAACGGCAAGCTGCGCGCCGTCGACGTCACCGGCGCGAAGCCGCGCCTGCTCGACTCGCTCGCGCTCGACCCGGCGATGACCCACGAGCTCCTGCTCCACGGCGACCGCCTGCTCGTGCTCTCGCGCGGCGGCTTCTGGATCGAGCCGCTGCCGGCGACGGTTGCACGGATCGCGCCGTACGCCCCGGCCAACTCGGTTCTCGCCGAGGTGAACGTCTCCGATCCCTCCCGTCTGCGGCTCGTCCGCACGCTGACGCTCGACGGCTCCTACGTCGCCGCGCGCCTCGTCGGCGCGAGCGCCCGGATCGTCGCCTCGTCGCAGGTGCCCGCGGCGCTGCCGTTCGTCCAGCCGGCCGACGACTCCGCCGAGGCACGGGCGGCCGCTGCGCGCCGGAACAAGGCCGTCGTCGCCGGCTCGAAGGTCGGGAGCTGGCTGCCCTCGTACCGGATCAGGCGCGCGGGCGCGAAGCCCGGCAAGGCGCGCCCGCTCGTCCAGTGCCGTCACGTGCGCCGCGCGACCGCCTTCTCGGGGCTCGGGATGCTGACCGTCCTCACCGTCGACCTGACGAAGGGGCTGGAGCCGGTCGACTCGGCCTCCGTGATGACGGACGGCCGCATCGTCTACGCCTCGCCCGAGAGCCTCTACGTCGCCACCGAGCGCTGGGCCGACCGGCCCGATCCGAACACGCCGAACAAGCCCGAGAACGGGGTCCGGACGGAGATCCACAAGTTCGACATCTCGAGCCCCGTGAAGACCCACTACCGCGGCAGCGGCACGGTCTCGGGGTACCTCCTCAGCCAGTGGTCGCTCTCGGAGCACCGCGGCGTGCTCCGCGTCGTCAGCACCGAGAGCCCGGCCTGGTGGGGCGCCGGCGGCGAGACCGAGTCGTTCCTGACGACGCTACGGCAGTCGGGCGGCGCTCTCGTCCAGGCCGGCCGGATCGGCGGGCTCGGGAAGGGCGAGCGCGTCTACGCCGTCCGCTTCGTCGGCGACACCGGCTACGTCGTCACCTTCCGCCAGATCGACCCGCTCTACACCCTCGACCTCGCGCTGCCCGAGCGCCCGCGCGTGCTCGGCGAGCTGAAGATCCCCGGCTACTCGGCCTACCTGCACCCGATCGGCGACGACCTGCTCCTCGGCGTCGGCCAGGACGCGAACGAGGAGGGGCGGCCGCTCGGCACGCAGCTCTCGATCTTCGACGTCTCGGACCTGCGCAAGCCGACCCGGCTGCACACGCGCCACCTCGGCCAGGGCTGGTCGGAGGCCGAGCACGACCACCACGCCTTCCTGTTCTGGCCGCGGACGGGGCTCGTGATGATCCCGTTCGAGCAGAACGCGGTCGGCTTCCGCGTCGGCCGCAGCCGCGGGATCGACCCGGCCGGACGAGTCGAGCACGACCGCACGACCCCGATCCGCCGCTCGCTCGTCGTCGGGGACGGCGTGCTCACCGTTTCGGACAACGGCGTCAAGGCGAGCAGCCTCGCGACGCTCGCCGAGCGCGGCTTTGCCTCGTTCGGCTGACCGAAGTAGGGTCCCGCCATGCCCGAGTTCACGTCGTATGCGCACGGGACGCCGTGCTGGATCGACGTCACGAGCCCCGACCTCGACGGCGCGATCGCCTTCTACACGAGCCTCTTCGGCTGGGACGCTGCCACCGACCCCCGCCCGGAGGCGGGCGGCTACACGATGTTCAGCAAGAACGGGAAGCACGTCGCCGCGGGCAGCCCGCCGCAGCAGGAGGGGATGCCGGCGCACTGGACGACGTACCTCGCGAGCGACGACGTCGACGAGACCGCGCAGAAGGTCAGGGACGCCGGCGGGACCGTGCTGGTGGAGCCGTTCGACGTCTTCGACGCCGGCCGGATGACGGTCGCCCAGGACCCGACCGGCGCCACGTTCGGGATCTGGCAGGCGGGGGCGACGATCGGCGCCCAGCTCGCGAACGAGCCGGGGACGCTCACCTGGAACCAGTGCCAGACGGACGACCCGGCCCGCGCGGCCGAGTTCTACAAGGACGTCTTCGGCTACGAGATCGACGAGGTCGACCTCGGCGGCGGGCAGCCGTTCCGCGTCCTCAAGGTCGAGGGCAGAGGCGTCGCGGGCGTCCGCGAGCACGTCCCGCAGGCCGGGAACGCACCGCCGCACTGGTCGACGGTCTTCTCCGTCGCCGACACGGACGACACCTGCAGGCAGGCGGCCGAGCTCGGCGGCACCGTGCTCCTCGAGCCGACCGACCTGCCCGACATCGGCAGGATCGCCGTGCTCCAGGATCCGGCCGGCGCCGTCTTCCAGATTCTTCAGCCGCCGCCCGAGTGATCTTCGCTTAGCCGAACGCGCGCGCGTGCAGCTCCGCCCAGGAGGGCGGCGGCGGCGCGGGGTGGCCGCCCGCGCGGGCGGCCGCGGTCGAGAGCAGGAGCGGGTCGATCGTCGCCCCGACGCGCGGCAGGTCGAGCCGGTCGGCGTCCCAGCACGCGCCGACCGTGGGGTCGTCCGAGACGAGCCCGTTCGTGTGCTCGTAGCAGGTGTAGCGGAGCACCTCGAGCTGAGCCGGGGTTGCGCCGAGCAGCCCTTCCGCGTGCAGCTCGCTCGCGAGCGCGGCCGCGCGCGGGCCGTGCTCGGGGTCGATCCAGTCGTTCTCGCGCATCGAGTCGTGCAGGAGCGCGAAGAGGAAGATCACGTGCCGGTCGGCGCGCTCGAGCGGCTCGGCGAGCCAGAGCCCGTTCGCCCCGACCGTGCGCCAGTGCACGTCGCCATGGACGTGCGAGCCGATGCCGGTGCTCCGCGCGCGCACCTCGGTGAGAAGCGTCTCGAGCGCAAGCGGAGCAC
>CAVSRW010000010.1:0-44816 GCA_963730405.1 uncultured Gaiellaceae bacterium
TTCCCGTTCCCGCTGGCGCTGGCGGTCACCGCGACCTTGCTCACAGCACGAGAGAGTACGTCGCCGCGATGAGTCTCGGTTCGCCGCCGCGTCCAACCTTCGACAACGAGAGGAGACGGCATGGGCAAGGTGATCGCAGGCATCACGGTTTCGCTGGACGGGTTCGTCACGGGGCCGAACGACCGGCTCGGCGCCGGCCTCGGGGACGGGGGCGAGCGGCTGCACTACTGGGTCTTCGGCGGCCCCTGGACCTACGAGGGCGGCTCGAGCGGCGAGCACGCCGAGCCGGATCAGACATTCCTCGGCGACTTCTTCGGCAACAGCGGCGCGTGGATCGTCGGCCGCACGATGCACGACGTCGTGGACGGCTGGGGCGACGACCCCGGCTTCGGCACCACGGTCATCGTCGTCACTCACCGGCCGACGGAGACCGTGGTCAAGGGCGACACGACGTTCGAGTTCGCCACGGGCGGGATCGAGGCCGCGCTGGAGCGTGCCCGTGCGATTGCCGGCGAGCGGGACGTCGTCGTCATGGGCGGCGCCGACGTCCTGCGCCAGTACCTGAACGCAGGCGTCGTGGACGAGCTGACGATCACGGTCGCGCCGGTGATCCTCGGCGAGGGCAAGCCGCTGTTCGACGGCTCCCAGCGCACAGACCTCGTCTTCGAGCGCTTCGCCGTCGTCGAGTCACCGTACGCCACGCATCTGCGCTACGAGGTGCGTGTGTAGATTCCGGGCGCTCATGCGCTACGTCTACGACTTCGACGAGGACTCCGGCGGCGGGAGGGAGCTTCTCGGGGGCAAGGGGATCGGTCTCGCCGAGATGACGGCGCTTGCCGTTCCGGTTCCGGCCGGCTTCACGATCACCACCGACGCCTGCCGCGCCTACATGGCCGCCGGCGGCGAGTTTCCGGACGGGCTCGAGGACGAGATCGCAAGGCACATCGCCTCGCTGGAGGGGAAGGCCGGCAAGCGCTTCGGCGACCCGGACGACCCGCTGCTCGTCTCGGTGCGCTCAGGGGCGGCCGTCTCGATGCCCGGGATGATGGACACGATCCTCAACCTCGGGCTGAACGACGAGGCCGTCGCCGGGCTCGCGAAGACGACGGGGAACGAGCGCTTCGCCCGTGACTCGTACCGGCGGCTGATCCAGATGTACGGCGAGGTCGTGGACGGAGTCGAGGGACACCGTTTCGAGCAGGCGCTGACCGACCTCAAGGCGGCGCGCGGGGCGAAGCAGGACGTCGAGCTCTCCGCCGACGACCTGGGCAAGCTGATCGAGACGTTCAAGCAGATCTACGCCGCGGAGACCGGGTCGCCGTTCCCGCAGGACGCGCGCACCCAGCTCGAGAAGGCCGTGCGGGCGGTGTTCGACTCGTGGGAGTCGCCGCGGGCGCAGGTCTACCGGCGCACCTACGAGATCCCCGACGACCTCGGCACCGCCGTCAACGTCGTCCAGATGGTCTTCGGCAACAAGGGCGACGGCTCGGGGACGGGCGTCTGCTTCACGCGCGACCCGTCGACAGGCGAGAGCGGGCTCTACGGCGAGTTCCTCCAGAACGCGCAGGGCGAGGACGTCGTCGCCGGGATCCGGACGCCCGAGCCGATCGTGCGCATGCAGGAGCTCCTGCCGGACGCGTACGCCCAGTTGCTCGAGACGATCGGCCGGCTCGAGGCGCACTACCGCGACATGCAGGACATCGAGTTCACGGTCGAGGAGGGGACGCTCTTCCTGCTCCAGACGCGCACGGCGAAGCGCACCGCGGCCGCGGCGCTGCGGGCGGCGGTCGAGATGGTCGAGGAGGGGCTGATCTCGAAGGAGGAGGCGGTCGCGCGGATCGACCCCGCCCAGCTCGACCAGCTCCTGCACCCGATGATCGATCCCTCGGCGGAGGTGACGGTCGTTGCGAAGGGGCTGAACGCGTCGCCCGGCGCCGCCTCGGGCGCGATCGTCTTCGACGCGGACAGCGCGGAGGAGCGCGGGAAGGCGGGGGAGAGCGTCATCCTCGTCCGCTGGGAGACGACGCCGGACGACTTCCACGGGATGGTGCAGGCGGCGGGGATCCTGACCGCCCACGGCGGGCTCACCTCGCACGCGGCGGTCGTCGCCCGCGGGATGGGGACGCCCTGTGTGACCGGCTGCGAGGCGCTGCACGTCGACATGCGCGCGAAGACTGCGCGGCTGCCCGGCCACGAGTTGAAAGAGGGCGACACGATCACGATCGACGGCGGCACCGGCGAGGTGATCGTCGGCGCCGTCCCGCTCGTGCCGCCGCAGATCAACGACGACTTCTCCGCGATCCTTGTCTGGGCGGACGGGATCCGGCGGCTCAAGGTACGGACGAACGCCGACACACCGGAGGACTCGGCCAAGGCGCGCGAGTTCGGCGCCGAAGGAATCGGCCTCTGCCGCACCGAGCACATGTTCGCGGACGCCGACCGGCTCGGGCTGATGCGCGAGATGATTCTCGCCGCCGACGAGGAGGGGCGCCGCTCCGCGCTCGAGCGGCTGCTGCCGATCCAGCAATCCGACTTCGAAGGGATCTTCGAGGCGATGGCGGGGCTGCCCGTGACGATCCGGCTGCTCGACTGGCCGCTGCACGAGTTCCTGCCCTCGCTCGAGGAGGAGCAGGAGCCGAGGATGCGCGAGCGGATCCGCGCCCTGCAGGAGTCGAACCCGATGCTCGGCTGGCGCGCGTGCCGGCTCGGGCTCTTCTTCCCGGAGATCTACGAGATGCAGGTGCGCGCGATCGTGCGCGCCGCGATCGCCGTGCGGGAGCGAGGAGGGGAGACGCCGCTCGTCGAGATCATGCACCCGCTCGTCGGCTTCGGCGAGGAGCTGCGGCGCCTGCGCGAGCTGACCGTGCGCGTCGCCGGCGAGGAGGGCGAGCTCGACTACCTCGTCGGGACGATGATCGAGCTCCCGCGCGCCTGCGTCCGAGCGGATGAGATCGCCGAGCACGCTGACTTCTTCTCGTTCGGCACGAACGACCTGACGCAGACGGCGCTCGGCCTCTCACGCGACGACGCGGGCCGCTTCCTCTCGCACTACCTCGAGACGGGTGTGCTCGAGCGCGACCCGTTCGAGACGATCGACCAGGACGGCGTCGGCGAGCTGATGGAGATCGCGGTCGAGCGTGGACGCAGCGCCCGCCCGGAGATCAAGCTCGGGATCTGCGGCGAGCACGGCGGCGAGGCGAAGTCGGTCGCCTTCTGCCACCGGCTCGGGCTCGACTACGTGAGCTGCAGCCCGTACCGCGTCCCGCTCGCGCGGCTCGCCGCCGCCCAGGCCGCGTTGGCCGAGCAGGGCACCGTGGTCGCGGTCGCGATCGGCGGCTGACGTACCGCCGCGCCCTACGACGTAGCCGCGGACCTTCCAGTACGCGACCGCGAGGCTGAGCAGCCCGACGGCGGCGATGCTGGCGATCGAGAGGGCGTCCATGCGGCCGTAGACGGCGCTGCGCCTGCCGAACTGGGAGAAGGCGAGGATGCAGAGCGCGCCGCCGGCGAGGCCGCCGAGGTGACCCCCGATCGAGATCCCTGGGACCGCGAAGGTGAAGGCGATGTTGACGATCAGCAGCGTGAGCGCACTGCCCCCGAGCACGTAGGTGCCCTGCCGTTCGAGCACGATCGCCGCGCCGAGGATCCCGAAGATCGCGCCCGAAGCTCCGACGGTGACCGCACCAGGACTGACGACCAGCGCCCCGGCAGAGCCGGCGAGTCCGGAGACGAGATAGAGCAGGAGGTACCGCAGCGGCCCGAGCCAGTCCTCGAGCGGGCGGCCGATCCACCAGAGCGCGAGCATGTTCATCGCGAGGTGGATCGGCCCGTAGTGGAGGAAGGCGGCCGTGAGCAGCCGGTACCACTCGCCCTCGGCGAGGCCGACGACCTGGCCGCTCGAGTCGATCCTCTGGATGAAGAGGGCACCGTGCTCGTAGATCCAGCCGTCGTTCGCGTTGACCGGCGCGCCGCCGGCAAGCTGGAGCAGGTAGATCCCGACGTTGATCGCGATCAGCGTCTTCGTCACGATTCCGGTCCTGCTGCCGCGCCGCTGGACGTTCTGCACGACCCGTCGCGTGCCCTGCGCCTGGCCGGAGTGGTCGGGGCACCGGATCCCGACGGGGAGGAACGTCATGCAGTCCGGGCAGATGCCGCGGCCGCACTCGGAGCACGAGACGCCTGTTTCCCGGTCCGGGTGCCGGTAACACCTGAGCGTCTCCGCCATCGCGACTAGCGTACCCACGTGCGGATTCACGTCGCCTTCACTCCCGACGAGGCCGCGTCGGCCCCGACCGGGATCGTGGTCGACGTCGTCCGCGCCACCTCGACGATCGCGCAGGCGCTCTCGGCCGGCTATCACCGCGTTCTCTGCGTCCCGGAGATCGAGCAGGCTCGGTCGCTCCGTCGCGAGCTGCCCGACAGCATCGTCGGCGGCGAGCGCGACGCGGTCCGGATCGAGGGGTTCGACGTCGGCGCCTCGCCACGGGAGTTCCTCGAGCCGCAGGCGGAGACTCTCATCCTGTCGACCACGAACGGGACGCGGACGATCGTGACCGCGGCCGAGCGCTGCGAGGAGGTGCTCGTCGGCAGCCTGCTCAACCTCGACGCCGTCGTGCGAGCCGCGAGCGAGCGCGGGGAGGACGTGGCGGTCATCTGCGCCGGCTACAAGGGCGCGTTCGCCTTCGACGACGCCTACTGCGCGGGGCGATTCGTCCAGGCCCTCGCCGGCGACCGCTCCGACGCGGCCGATCGCGGCCGGACTGATCGCGGACGCGTACCCGAAGCCCGCTCGACGGCCTCAACGCGCGCACGTACGGGCCGCCCGGGCTCGAGGAGGACATAGCGTTCTGCGCGCGGGAGAGCGTCCTCGACGTCGTGCCGCGCTTCGCGGGCATGCGCGGCCCGGCCGCCGAGATCGTGCGCTAGCGGTTCACGATCGCAACCACCTGCTCGACGGCGAACTCCGGCCCCGGTAGAGCGGCGAACTCCTGCTGGAGCCGCTCGGCGACCGCCCGGTAGCCGGGCTCGCTCAGCACCGCTGAGGTCGCCTCGCGCACCGAGGCCGGTGTCGCCGCGACCGGGTCGAGCACGCGCGCGAGGCCGAGCTCCTCGACAGCGGGAGGCGTTGAGCGGCTGGTCGGCACCCATCGGGATCAGCACCTGCGGCAGCCCGTGCGCGAGCGCGCCGAGCACGCTGCCCGACCCGGCCTGCGAGACGACGGCGCTGCACCGCGGCAGGATCTCCGCCTGCGGCAGAAACCGCTCGACGCGAACGTGCGGCGGCAGCGGCCCGAACTCGGCGGGATCGATCTCGGCCCCGACCGTCGCGACGACGTCGACTCCTAGCTCGGCCAACCCGGCGAGCACGCGCTCGAAGAGGTCGCCCGACTCGAGGTTGAAGACCGTCCCGAGCGTGAAGTAGACGGTCGGTGGGCCGTCGTGCCGCGCCGGGCTGCCCACGAACGGGCGGTACGTCCGCGCGGTCGGCGGCAACGGCGATGCCGGGTCGCGGTAGCTCGGCGGCAGAGGGGCGAGCACGAGGTGGCGTGAGAGCATCGCGAGCTCGGGGTCGGGCGGCAGACCGTGCTCGGCCCGCACGCTGTCCAGCGTTTCCGCAAGGAGCTCCGGCGTCGCGAAGGTGGCGGCGGCGAGAACGACCACGCTCGCGAAGGGGACCCCGCGCTGCTCGGCGGCGACCAGTGCGCCGAAGTCGGACTCGGGGCAGACGAGCACGTCGGGTTGCCACTCGCCGCAAAGGGCCGCGACGCGCGGCGCTCGCTTCCGCGCGAGGAAGCCGGCGAAGCCGTCGCGGAATTCCCGCGCCTCGCGCTCCGGATCGAGCGCCTGCAGCGGGAGCCGCTTCGGCGGCTTCCCCCCGTCCTCCGCCGCGAAGCCCTCGAAGCCGAGCGCCTCGACCACAGGCAGCACCGACGGCCGCCCCGCGAACGCGACGGCGTGGCCGGCCGTCCGGGCGGCCACCGCGAGCGGCAGCAGCGGCTCGAGATGGCCGCGTCCGCCGGTGAAGGCGAACAGGATCCGCACGCGCCGACTCTACGCCGTGGCCGGCGCCAGGAAAGAGGGAGCAGGAGGCAGCGAGAGGGAGCGAAGCGACCCTTCAGGGGTCTTCGCGCGGTCGAAATCCGCTCCTCGCGGATTTCGACCCTGCGCAAACCAAACCAGTTTGACAGGAACACCTGTTCGGGTATAGAACATATGTTCCCGTGATCGCCTGTCTCCTGATTCCCGGCTTCGAGTTGCGCGCGGCGCTGCGGGACAAGCCGCGGCTGGCGCTCGTCCCGGCCGCGCTCTCGCCGCTGCCCGGGACCGAGCAGCTGGTCGGTCCGGTCACCGCCGCCGCTGAGCTCGCGGGCGTGCAGCCTGGGATGCGGCTGGGAGAGGCGCTCGCGATGTGCCCGCAGCTCGTCCTCGTCGAGCAGGATCCGGCGGCGGTCGAGCGCGAGTGGGAGGGGGTGCTGCGGCGGCTCGAGGACTCGGGCTTCGCCGTCGACCCCGAGGAGCCGGGACGCGTCTACTTCGAGACGAACGGCGTCGAACGGCTCTACGGAGGACTGGAGGCGGCGCTCCAGCGGGCGCTCGCCTCCGTCGGAGCTGCCTGGGATCCACGCGCGGGCGCTGCGCAGCGCCGGTTCGCCGCCCTCGCGGCGGCGAGCGTCGCGCGTCCCGGGCAGGCACTCGTCGTGTCGGCCGGCAAGGAGGAGGGCTTTCTGGCACCGCTGCCGCTCTCGCTCCTGCCGCTCCCGGCCGACCGCTACGCGGAGCTGGAGGGGCTGGGAGTGCGCCGCTTGGGGGAGCTGGCCGCCCTGCCCGGGGGAGCGGTCGCGGAACGGCTCGGCCGGGAAGGCCGGCAGGCGTGGAGGCTCGCGCGCGGCGGTGCGAGCGGCCGCGTGCGTGGTCGGCGGCCGGCGGCGGAGCTCGTGGAAGCGCTCGAGTTCCCGGAGGCTGTCGGGAACGAGCTGACGCTCCGCCGTGCCTTCGGCTCGCTTCTCGACCGGTTGCTCGCCCGGCCGGAGCGGGCGGGACGGCCGTTCCGCAAGGTCGCGCTCTCGGCCAGGGTCGTCGGCGGCGGCTCTTGGCGGCGCACGGTGACGCTGCGCGAGCCGACAGCCGACCGGCCGCGTCTCCGGGCCGCACTCGGCCCCAAGCTGCTCGAGATCCCCGCACCGGTCCTCGAGCTGCGGCTGGAGGCGATCGAGCTCTCCGAGTCGGTCGGCCAGCAGCTCGAGCTCGTCAAGCCGGCAGGGGACGAGATGCATGCACGCCTGAGCGACGGGCTGCGCCAGGTGCGCGCCTCGACCGGCTCGGGCTCGGTCGTCGCCGTCGTGGAGGTCGCCCCGTGGTCGCGGATTCCCGAAGCGCGGGCGCTGTTCGTGCCGCGGGACGAATAATCGTCCCTTCCGGACATGTCGGGACCAGGACCCCACATGTCCGTTTCGTCCTTCCGCTTGCTGCTGAGCAACGCAAACGCCCGCACACGACATGTCCGCGCGGGACATGATGGGTCCTGGCCCCGACATGGCCGCTGCGGCCACGTCCTCCAGGAGCGCGGCAGGACGGATCAACGCGCCACGGCCGGCGCTCGTCGAGGCGAGCCCGGTCGGTGTGCCGGTCCGCGTCAATCGCGAGGGGGTCGCGCTCGTCCGCGAGGAGTGGCGCGTCGTCGACCGCTGGTGGACCGAGGACCCGCTCGACCGCCGCTACTTCGATCTCGTGCTCGAGTCGGGCCGGAACGCGTGCGTCTTCCGCGACGAGGAAGCCGGCTGCTGGTTCAGCCAGCGGGCCTGAGCGCGTGCCCGGCCAGCGATACCCACTCCGCCTCGTGCGCGAACGGCACGACGACCCACTCCTTGAAGGGCTGTCCCTTGCCACCGGGATCGAAGAGGTGGGCGCCGTCGAGCGCGAGCGCCCGCGCATGCGCATCCGGATCGGGCAGCTTGAAGACCATCGCCTCTTCGCTCTTCGAGAAGCCGGCGACCATCTTCCCGCCCCGCTTCACGCAGGGCATGCCCATCATCTGCGACGGCTCGACGTCGTCGTTCCGGGCGCAGAGGTCGTCGACGAGCTCGTCGTAGCGCTCCCGCGCCTCCATGCGGCGAGCTTAGCGCGAGGCGGCGCGTGCGACCTGCGGCGCGGGCTGCCGCTCGTCCACGGTCGCGAGCGCGTGCGCGAAGAGGGCCGTCGTCACCAGCGAGATCGAGGTCATGATGGCCGCGAGCAGGCGCATACGGTGGCACAACGTAGCGACACGCCCGCGGGATACGTCGGCTGTGGTCTAGGCCGGCTCCTGGTCGAATCGCGCCCGCGCGGCCGCGAGCTCGTCCTCGTCGCTGGTGGAGCTGAGCGCGCGGGCGAAGTCGCCGAAGTCGCAGCCCGGCGTGTGGATGTCGAGGAAGCGAGCCTCCTCGGAGCCCGTGGCTGCGAACGTGTGCGGCACCCCGGGCGGCACCTGCACCCACGACCCGGCGCCCGCGTGCAGCTCGCTCCCGTTCACCGTGAACGTGAGCTCGCCCGCGAGGACGTAGAACGACTCGGAGTGGCGGCGGTGCACGTGCAGCGGCGGGGTGACGCTGCCGCCCGGCTCGGTCGTGACCTCTGCAATCGCGATCTCCTCGACGTCGCAAAGGAGCGAGACGCGCAGGCCGGGCCGGTCGGCGAGCACCTCGCCGGTGCCGATGTAGGCGTCGGTCACGGGCCGGCCCCCGTCCTCGGGCGGGTCGAACGAGTCGAACCCGGTCTGCTCACCGCGGAGGTACGGCGCGAACCCGCCGCCCGGGGCATGGAAGTTGAGGTACCGCATCTCGCCGTCGCTCGCGTTGCGGAAGCCGTGCACGACGAGCGGCGGCGCGAGCGCGAGCGTCCCCGGCCGGATCGCCGTCTCCGTCCGGTCCGGGCCGACGAGCACGGTGAACTCGCCCTCGAGCACGTAGAAGAGGTCGGAGTGCTGCCGGTGCACGTGCGGCGACGCGCCGTCGCGGTGCGGGCCGAAGCGCGTCCAGGTCGCGTGCAGCTCGTCGCGTCCGGACAGGATCTCGAGCCGGCTCTCCGGCACGTCGCGGACGACGTCCCCGCCGCCCGCAGGTAGGTGGACCGCGTGCCCTACGTCGAGCTCCATTGCCATTCAGCCTATTCGTTCCTCGACGGCGCATCACACCCCGAGGAACTGGCGCTGCGGGCGGCGGAGCTCGGCTACGAGGCGCTCGCGCTCACCGACCACGACGGCGTCTACGGCTCGCTCGAGCTCGCGCACGCGGCGAAGCTCGTCGGCGTGCGCGCCATCACCGGCGCCGAGGTCACCCTCGTCGGGGGAGCCCACGTGACGCTCCTCGTCGAGTCGCCGCGGGGCTACGCGAACCTCTGCCGGCTCCTGACCGCTGCGCATGCGCAGACGCGGCCGAAGGAAGGCGAGCTGCTGCCGCCCGCGCTCGACCCGGCGCTGCTCGCCGAGCTGAACGAGGGGCTCGTCTGTCTCTCCGGCTGCGCGCGCGACGGGCTCGGCGTCCACGACCCGAACGCCGCCGTCGAGCTGGCGCGCGCATTCGGGCCGGCGCGCTTCTACGTCGAGCTGCAGCGCCCGTTCGAGCGCGGCGACGCCCACCGCAACGCGCTCCTGCGCGACCTCGCCGCGCACGCGGGTGTCGAGACGGTCGTCACCGGCAACGTGCATGCACACCACCCGCGCCGGACCGCGCTCCAGGACGTCCTCGTCGCGATCCGCCACAACACCTCGCTCGAGGCGAGCGAGCGCGAGCGACGCGGCAACCGCGAGAGCGTCCTGCGCGCGCCGGCGGAGCTGCTCGAGCTCTTCCCGGACGACCGCGACGCCGTCCTGCGCACGGCCGAGGTCGCCGCGCGGCTCGAGTTCGACCTGACCGAGGAGCTCGGCTACCGCTATCCCGACTTCTCCGACGGCGACGTCCCCGCGATCGCCCAGCTCGCCCAGGTCTGCCAGGACGCCTTCGCGGAGCGCTACCCGCCAAGTAACAGACTGTTGCTAAGTCAGGCTCGCGCGCGGCTCGAGACCGAGCTCAAGCTGATCGACGAGCTCGGGCTCGCCGGCTTCTTCCTCCTCCACTGGGAGGTGCTCGAGCTGGCGCGGGAGATCGCGCACGGGATCCGCGGGCCTGGCTCGCCGCGGCGCTGGCTGCCGCCCGGGCGCGGACGGGGCTCGTCGGTCGGCTCGATCGTCTGCTACCTGACCGGGCTCTCGCACGTCGACCCGGTCGCGCAGAACCTCTCGCTCGGCCGCTTCCTCAACCGCGAGCTGATGTCCGTGCCCGACATCGACCTCGACTTCCCGCGCGACATCCGCGAGCAGCTGATCGTCGGCGTCACCGAGCGCTACGGCCGCGAGCACGCCTCGCTCGTCGCGAGCTTCTCGACCTACCGGGCGCGCGGAGCGATCCGCGACGTCGGCAAGGCGCTGGGGCTCCCGTTCGCCGAGCTGGAGCGCCTCGCGCGGGTCTCGGACGGGTGGAACGCGAAGAAGGTGGCCGAGGAGCTGCAGCTGCTCCCCGAGGCGGAGCGGCGGCTGCTCTCGCCGCGCTGGCGCGCGTTCGCGGAGCTGACGCGCGAGATCGCGGGGCTGCCTCGGCACATCTCCCAGCACCCGGGCGGGATGGTGATCTCCTCGCGCCCGCTGATCGAGCTCGTGCCCGTGCAGCCGGCGGCGATGACCGGACGGCAGCTCTGCCAGTGGGACAAGGACTCGTGCTCCGACGCCGGCTTCCTCAAGATCGACCTGCTCGGGCTCGGGATGCTCTCGGCGGTCGAGGACTGTGTCGAGCAGATCGCCGAGGTGTACGGCGAGCCGATCGACCTGACGCGGATCCCGCTCGACGACAGAGAGGTCTACGCGGAGATCCAGCGCGCGGACACGGTCGGCGACTTCCAGATCGAGAGCCGCGCGCAGATGCAGAGCCTGCTGCGGACGAAGCCCGAGAACCTCGACGACCTGACCGTGCAGGTCGCGCTCGTGCGTCCGGGGCCGATCCAGGGCAAGGCCGTGCACCCGTACATCGACGCGCGAGAGCGGCTACGGGTCGATCCGACGTATCTGCCGCCGGTCGACCACGAGCTCCTGCGCGAGCCGCTCCGCGACACGCACGGCGTCGTCGTCTTCCAGGACCAGGTGCTCGAGGTGGCGATGGCGCTCGCAGGCTTCACGATCGGCGAGGCGGAGGGGCTCCGGCGCGCGATGAGCCGCAAGCGGAGCGAGGAGGCGATCGAGGCGTTCCGGCAGCGGTTCGTCGAGGGAGCCGCCCGGAACGGTGTCGGCCCGGAGGCCGCCGACACCGTCTACGACAAGCTCGCCGCCTTCTCGGGCTTCGGCTTTCCGAAGTCGCACGCTGCCGCGTTCGGCCTGCTCGCCTACCAGTCGGCCTGGCTGCGCCACCACTACCCGGCCGAGTTTCTCTGCGCGCTTCTGAACGCGCAGCCGATGGGCTTCTATCCGCCGTCGAGTCTGGTGCGGGATGCCCAGAGACGGGGCGTGGAGGTCCGGCCGCCGGACGTGAACCTGAGCGGCGTCCGTTGCACGTGGGAGGAGGGCGCGGTGCGAATGGGCCTTCGGTACGTCAAGTCGGTGGGGGAGGACGATGCCGAGGCGGTGGTCGGCGAGCGCGAGGCGCGCGGAGAGTTCCTCGGCGTCGGCGACCTCGCCCGTCGGGTGCCGCTCGACGCGCGCGAGCTCGAAGCGCTCCTCCGCAGCGGCGCCTGCGACCGCTGGGGGAAGCGGCGCGACCTGCTCTGGGAGCTCGGCCTCGTCACTCGCCCGCAGACCGTTCAGCGTGAGCACAAGCAGCTCTCGCTCGAGCTCGACCCGACGGTGGCGACGCCGGAGCTGCCCGATCTGACCACCTGGGAGCGGATGCTGGCCGACTACGCGACGACCGGCGTCTCGGTCGACGTCCACCCGCTGACCCTGCTGCGACCGCACCTCCCGCCCGACGTGCTCCCGAGCGACCGGCTGAACGAGTCGCCGCACCGCAGCCGCGTCGCGTTCGCGGGGATGGCGGTGGCGCGGCAGCGGCCCGCAACCGCGAGCGGGATCGTCTTCATGCTGCTCGAGGACGAGCTCGGCCAGGTGAACCTGATCGTCTCACCGGAGCTCTACGAGCGGAACCGGGCGGTCGTGCGCAGCGAGCCGCTCCTGCTCGTGCGCGGGCGCTTCGAGCACATCAAGGACAACCGCAACATCGTCGTCGACTCGCTGGAGAGCCTCGGCCCGCTCGCGCGCCGGGTCTCGCAGCGGCCGGAGGTGGGCTCCAGCCTCCCTGGAGCCCACCACTTCGGCCAGCGCTGACGGCTAGTAGCCGCCCACGTGCTCGCGGACGATGCCGCGACCATCCTTGCTCGCCGTCCCCGTCGCCTGTGCCGCCGACTTGAGCGCGCCCTCGACGGCGCTCGGGCTCGAGCCAGCGTGCGTGGAGAGGTAGAGCGCGCCGCCGCCGGCGCCGTGCGGGGAGGCCATCGACGTGCCAGACATCGTCGTCGTGCCGCCGCCCTTCTTCGTCGAGAGGATGCCGACTCCCGGCGCCCAGATGTCGACGCAGGAACCGTAGTTCGAGAACGATGCCTCCCTGTCGGCGGTGTCGGTCGCGGCCACGGTCATGATCCCGTTGTTCGTGCCCGCGCCGGCGCGTGCGGGCGACTTCGTGCAGGCGTTGGCGCTCTCGTTCCCGGCGGCGACGGCATAGAAGACGCCGCTCGCGGCCGAGTTGCGCACCGCGTCGTCGACGGCCTGCGAGGCCGAGCCACCGAGGCTCATGTTCGCGACGGCGGGCTTGATCGCGTTCGCGGTCACCCAGTCGATGCCGGCGATCACGCCTGCGTTCGATCCGGTGCCCCCGCAGCCGAGCACCTTGACCCCGTAGGTCGGAGCACCCGGAGCGACGCCGACGACGTGGGAGGCGTTGTCGACAGCCGCGACGGTGCCCGCGACGTGGGTGCCGTGCCCGTGGCAGTCCTTGTTCGGGCCGCTCGCAAAGTTCACGTGCCCGGCGACGTTCAGGTCGGGATGCGAGACGTCGACACCGGTGTCGATGACATAGGAACGGACCGTCGTGATCGCCCCGGAGCCGTTGCCGGCGAGCGTCGAGCTGGTGTCAGCGTCGATCTTGTCGATTCCCCACGGCAGCGTCTGGGCGACGACCGACATGCCGCCGTCCGGCTCGAGGTAGGCGACTCGCTCGTCGGCCTGCACGGCTGCCAGGCGGGCGTTCGGGATCGTGGCCGCGTAGCCGTTGAGCGCATGCGAGTAGACGAACGCGATCGAGGCGGCGTGCGCCGACGCGTGCTCGTTTGCGACGACATGGGCATCCGTTCCCGGATTCAGCACGACGATGTAGCGGTCGGCGCCTACCTCGGCGTCCGTGCGAGCCGTGGCCGATGTGACGGCGACGAGAGCTGCGATCGCCAGCATGGCGAGCGCGGTGGTACGTCTACGCATGTCTCCCCCTCGGTTGGTGTGACGGCCAGCGGAATGTAGGTCAGAGTTGTGGCGTTTGCAACCTGGATTTCGAGCGGATAGGACACCTGTGACCGGGCTCCGCACGGACGGTTACCTGCCGATCGCCGACTACGCCGCGATCGGGGACGGGCGCACGTGCGCGCTCGTCGGCCGTGACGGGTCTGTCGACTGGCTCTGCCTGCCCAACGTCGACTCGGCGCCCGTCTTCGACCGTATCCTCGACGCCGACGGCGGCTGCCTCGAGCTTTCGCCGAGCGGCGTGTACGAGGCCGAGCGCCGGTACCGGCCGGGCACGAACGTTCTGGAGACGACGTTCCTCACCGCTGACGGCTCCGTGCGCGTCACCGATGCGATGACCCTCTACGACCGCTCGTCTCTCTCGCCGCTGCGGGAGCTCGTGCGCGTCGTGGACGGGCTCGAGGGGCGGGTGGCGTTGCGTTGGGCCTTCAGGCCCCGTCTCGACTTCGGCCGCCGGACGCTGAGTATGCGCGAACGTGACGGGCTGCTCGTGGCGGCGAACGGGAGCGACGCGTTCGCGCTGTCCTCGTGGAACGCCGGCCACGGCAGCTTCGAACTCGGCCGCGGGGAGCGGGCGACACTGGCGCTCACGCACGCGCACATGGAGCCGCTCGTGCTCCCTTCGCGGGCCGACGCCGAGCGCCGTGTCGAGGAGGCCGCTGCGTTCTGGGCCGGTTGGAGCGGCCGCCTCGGGTACGACGGGCCATGGCGTGAGGCGGTCGTACGCAGCGCGCTCGCGCTGAAGCTGCTCGCCTTCTCACCCTCCGGCTGCATCGTCGCTGCACCCACCACGTCGCTTCCCGAGCGGATCGGCGGCGACCGCAACTGGGACTACCGCTTCGGCTGGCTACGCGACGGCGCCTACACGCTCCGTGCGCTCCTGGCGCTGGGCTGCGTGGACGAAGCACGAGCGTTCTTCTGGTGGCAGATGCACGCCACGCGCACGACCGAGCCGGAGGTGCTGCCGCTCTATTGCGTCGACGGCGGGATCCGCACCGACGAGAACGACGTCGACGTGCCGGGTTACCGCGGGTCGAGGCCCGTGCGCGTCGGTAACCTCGCCGCCGAGCAGCTCCAGCTGGACACGTACGGCCCGCTGCTCGAGACGACCTGGCGCTTCTGGAAGAAGACCGGCTCACTGGGCGCCGCGCGTCCGCGCGAGCTCGCGGCGCTCGCAGATTTCGTCGCCTCGGAGTGGCGTCGGCCCGACTCCGGGATCTGGGAGTCGCGTGACGATCCGCGCCACTACGTCCTCTCGAAGGCGATGTGCTGGACCGCGCTCGACCGCGCCGACCGCCTCGCCGACGAAGGTGCGCTGCCGCGCCGGCCGGAGTGGCGGGTGGCAGCGGACGAGATCCGCGAGTGGATCGAGGCGGAAGGCTGGGACGAGGCACGTGGGCGCTACGCGTGCGTACCCGGCGAGGACGCGGCCGACGCGAGCCTCCTCGCCATGGCGCTGTGCGCCTACATCGATGCGGACGACGAGCGTTTCGCCGCCACGGCAGACGAGATCCGACGCGAGCTCGGGTGTGGGCCGCATCTCTACCGCTTCACCGGCGCAGACGAGATCGAGGGCGCCTTCACGACCTGCTCGTTCTGGCTCGTGGACGCGCTCGCGCGGGCGGGACGGAAAGAGGAAGCAACGGCGCTCATGGACGAGCTCGTCGCGTCCGCGAACGACGTCGGCCTCTACGCCGAGGAGATCGACCCGGCTACAGGTGAGTTCCTCGGCAACCTGCCGCAAGGGCTCGTGCATCTCGCGCTCGTGAACGCCGCCGTGTCTCTCGCGGGCGGGGGCGACCCCGAGTGATCGTCGGAGCGCTCGCGGGCGGACTCATCGGCACCGCCGTGCTGACGAGCGGCTCGCGCCTGGCTCAGCACCTGGGCTGGACACGAATGGACATCCCGCTCCTCCTCGGCACGATCTTCACCCCCGAGCGGGGCCGTGCGACCGCGATCGGGTACGCCATCCACTTCGTCAACGGGCTCGTCTTCGCGCTCGCCTACGGCCTCGTCTTCGAGGCGACCGACCACGCCGGCTGGCTCTTCGGGTTGCTGCTCGGGGCGGCACACGGGCTATTCGCGGGCGGCGTTCTCCTGAACGTGCTCCTGCCGGTCGTTCACCCGCGGATGGGCATTGCGTGGACCGACGCGCGGTCGGCGCCGGTGCTCGAGCCGCCGGGCTTCCTGCTCTCGAACTACGGCCGCTCGACCCTCGTGGCCACGTTCGTGCTTCACCTGGCCTACGGGGCGATCGTCGGCGGCTTCGCCTCTCTCTGAGCAAGGGCGCGGTCGAGCCGCAACGCCGTGTTGACGAGCCCGATGTGCGAGAACGCCTGCGGGAAGTTGCCGACGAGCCGCTCGAGCGTCGGCTCGTACTCCTCCGAGAGCAGGCCGAGCTCGTTCCGCAATGCCAGGAGGCGGTCGAACATCGCCGCCGCCTCGTCGAGCTCGCCCAGCAGGACGAGGTTGTCGACGAACCAGAACGAGCAGAGGAAGAACGCACCCTCGCCCGGAGGCAGGCCGTCGACGGCCTGGACCGCCTCGTCGTGGCGGTAGCGCTGGACGAAGCCGTCGACGAGCAGGTCGCGCCGGACGGCCTCGAGCGTGCCGCGCACGCGCGCGTCGTCGGGCGGCAGGAAGCCGTAGAGCGGGATCGTCAGCAGGCTCGCGTCGACGCGCTTGGAGTCGTACGACTGGACGAAGGAGCCGAGCTCGGAGTCGTAGCCGCGCTCGAGCACCTCGGCCTGGATCTCGTCGCGGACGGCGCGCCAGCGCTCGACCGGCCCGTCGCGGCCGAGCTCGTGGATCAGGCGGAGGCCGCGGTCGAAGGCGACCCACGCCATCACCTTCGAGTGCGTGAAGTGCCGTCGCGGCCCGCGGACCTCCCAGATCCCCTCGTCGGGCTCGTGCCAGCGCCCCTCCAGGTTGCGCAGCAGGTGGAGGCAGAGCGCCCACGCAGAGTCGTCGGGAGGGAGCCCGCGCCGGCGGGCCTGGTAGAGGACGTCGAGCAGCTCGCCGTAGACGTCGAGCTGGAACTGCTGGCTTGCGTTGTTGCCGATCCGGACGGGGCGCGAGCCCTCGTAGCCCTCGAGCCAGGGCAGCTCGAGCTCCGTCAGCCGCCGCTCGCCTCCCGGCCCGTACATGATCTGGAGGTCGTCGGGGTCGCCGGCGACGGCGCGCAGGAGCCACGAGCGCCAGGCGCCGGCCTCGTCGACGAAGCCGCTCTCGACGAGCGCGGTGAGCGCGAAGCTGGCGTCGCGAAGCCAGCAGTAGCGGTAGTCCCAGTTGCGGACGCCGCCGAGGCGCTCCGGGAGGGATGTCGTCGGCGCCGCGACAAGGCCGCCGGTCGGCATGTACGTCATCGCCTTCAGCGTCATCAGCGAACGGAAGACGGCCTCGGCGTAGCGGCCGTCGTAGCCGCAGCGCGCCAGCCACTCCTCCCAGAAGTCGCACGTGTCCTCGTAGGCGTGCTCAGGCGTGATCGCCCGCGGCGGCTCCTGGTGCGAGGGGTACCAGGTCAGGACGAAGGGGTGCCGGTCGCCCTGCTCGACCGTGAACTCGGAGACGGTGCTCAGGTTCTCGCCCCGGACCTCGATCGGCGTCCGGAGGGCGAGCGCGTCCGGGCCGCCGATCGCGATCCTCGTGTCGTCCTCCAGCCTCCGCATCCAGGGCACGATCGACCCGTAGTCGAAGCGGATGATCAGCTCCATCCGCATCGGCACGCTCCCCTCGAGCCCCTCGACGATCCGGACGACGTCGGGATCGGTCCCTCGTGGCGGCATGAAGTCGATCACGCGGACGACGCCGTGCTCGGTGTGGAAATCGAGCTCGTGCACGAGCGACCGCTCGCGATACCTGCGCTCGACCCGCTCGACCGCGCAGTCCGGCGCCATCAGCCAGCGACCGTTCTTCTCGGTCCCGAGCAGCGCGGCGAAGCAGGCGCCGGAGTCGAAACGCGGGAAGCAGAGCCAGTCGATCGAGCCGTTCCGGCCGACGAGCGCCGCCGTCTGGAGGTCGCCGATCAGCCCGTAGTCCTCGATCAGCATCAGAGGCGCACCCGCGGGAAGCGCTTCCGCGCGGCCCGGTCGAATGCCTGCTCGTACGCCGTGGCCGCGCCGTCGTCAAGCGTTCTCGCGTACGTGTCCCGCACCTCCTCGAGCCGCTCCGCGACCGACTCGAGCACGAGCTGGAAGTCGCCGTACGCCTCCTCCGCCTCGTCTCGCTCGGCCCCGTCATACGCCCGCTCGGCCTCGTCGGCCTCGTGCAGCAACGTGCTCTCGTCCTCGGCGAACAGGTCGAGCTGGCGGCGGACGAGGTCGCCGAACCGGTTGCGTCGGAAGCTCACGTCAGCTCGCGGTAGAGGGCGAGGTGCGCCGCCGCGGCCGCGTCCCAGGTCAGGTGCTCCCGCGACCGCATCGCGCCGGCGCGCGCCTCGGCGAGCGCCGCCTCGTCGTCGAGGAGCTCCGAGACCGCGGCTGCGAGCGCGTCGACGTCGTCGGGTGCGACGACGCGGCCGGCCCCGAAAGCCCGCACGGGCTCGGCGAGCCCGCCGACGTCGTAGACGATCGCCGGGACGCCCGCGCCCAGCGCCCGCAGGAGCGCGCCGCTCTGGTCGAGCTCGGGCTTGTACGGGAAGACCGCCACGGTCGATTCGCCGAGCGCGCGGTCGATCTCCGCCTCGCTCAGGAACGCGTTCGCGTCGCCCGCCACGCGCAATCCGGCGCCGGCTCGCGCAGCGGCCTCGCGGGCGTGGTCGAGCTGCTTGTACGGGCGGACGAGGCCGAGCGCGAGCACCGTGCGACCGTCGTCGGCGCGGACCGGATCGCTCGGGGTGACGGGGTGGGGGATGACGCGCAGCTTCTCCTCGGGGACGCCGAACGTCGCCAGGGTCTCGCGCCCGCGCTCGGAGTGGACGACGACCCGCTCGAAGCGGCCGAACGCGCGCCGCCAGAGTCCGGTCTTCGCCGCCGTCCGGCGCGGCAGCAGGTCGTGCGCGGTGAGCACGAGCGGCGCCCGGTGGCGCAGCAGCCAGGCGTCCGCCTCCGGCACCGCGAGCCACTGGACGTGGACCACGTCGGCCGCGGTGACGGCGAGGCGGGCGAGCCCGAGCGGGTGCTCAAGCAGCTTCAGCGGCACCCGCAGCCGCGAGCGGCGGAAGATCCGCGACGAGAGCGGGTAGAAGAGCTCGCGGCGCCGGTAGCCGGCCGGCGTGGGAACCGTGCCGAAGCGGAACCGCGACGTGACCAGCTCGACGTCCGCACCCGCACGGGCGAGCGCCGCCGCGAGCGCGTGGTCGTACGGGGGCGTGAAGGCGGGAGGGTCGGCGACGACGACGCGCACGAAGTTCCTAGGCTACTGCGCGTGCTGATCCGGAGCTGGAACGTCTACCACGGCCGCACGTCACCTCCTGGGCGGGAGCTTCACCTCCGCGAGATGGTCGAGCTGGCGGCGCGCGACGAGCCCGATGTGCTCTGTCTGCAGGAGCTGCCGCTCTGGGTGCTCTCCTCGCTCGAGGACTGGAGCGGCATGACCGGAGCCTGGGCGGTCGCCAAGCGGACGCCGGTGCCACGCTGGCTCGGCGCCATCCTCCAGCGGCGTGACCCGATCCGCGTCCGCTCGGGCGTCACAGGCCAGGCGAACGCGATCCTCGTGGCGCCCGTTCTCGACGTGCTCGAGCACCGGACTGTCCGGATCAGCGACCCGGGCCGCGAGCGTCGCGTCTGCCATGCCGTCCGGCTCGACGGGATCGTGATCGGCAACGTCCATGCGTCGAACGAGTTCAAGCGGCCCGAGGTACCGCGGGAGGAGCTGAAGCGTGCGCACGCGCTCGTTGACTCGATGGCGGCCGCCGGCGAGGCACGTGTCCTCGCGGGGGACTTCAACCTGCGCGACCCCGACCTGCCCGGGCCGAACATCGACCACATCGTCGCCGCGGGGATCGAGCATGGACCACTCGAGGTCTGGCCGGACGGGCGTCGCCTGCACAATGGCGCGGTGCTCTCGGATCACGCGCCGGTCGAGATGGGGGTCGGGTGACGCCCGAGGAGGCGCGCGGCCTCTTCCCGGTCCTCGAGCGCCGCGCCTACCTGAACGCCGGCACGTTCGGCCCGCTGGCGCTGCCGACGGCGGCCGCGATGCGCGAGGAGCTCGACGCCGACCTCGAGGCAGGGCGGTTCGGCAAGGAGTACTTCGAGCGGATGCTCGACCTGCGGAAGCAGGCACGGACGGTCTTCGGCGGCCTCGTCGGCGTGGAGCCGGAGCAGGTGTCGCTGACGGGCTCGACCACGGACGGCTGCAACATCGTCCTCGCCGGGCTCGACCTGCGGCCGGACGACGAGATCGTGACGACGAGTGAGGAGCACTTCGGCCTCCTCGGCCCCGTGTACGCGAGCGGCGCGCGCGTGGTCGTCGCCGAGCCGACCGCGGACGCCGTCCTGGCGGCGGTGACGCCGCAGACGCGTCTGCTGGCGCTCTCGCAGGTGCTCTGGACGAGCGGCCGGGGACTGCCGGTGCACGACCTGCGCGAGCAGACCGATGTGCCGGTCCTCGTCGACGGCGCGCAGTCGGTCGGTGCGATTCCCGTCGACGCCGCCGGCCTCGACTTCCTCACGATCTCCGGCCAGAAGTGGCTCTGCGGGCCCGACTCGACCGGCGCGCTCGTCGTGGCCGAGCCGGAGCGGTTGCGGGTCGCACGGCCGAGCTACTTCTCCCAGACCTCCCACGAGCCGTCCGGCAGCTTCGAGCCGGCCGACGGCGCGGCCCGGTTCGATCCCGGCTGGGCTTCGAGCGCGGTCATGGCGGGCCTGCTCGCCGCAATCGCGGTGCGACCGGGCTGGGCCTTCGACCGTGCCGCCGAACAGGCGGCGCGCTGCCGGGAGCTGCTCGCGCCGCACGCCGAGGTCGTGCCCGGCGACGCGACGCTCGTTGCGTTCCGCGCCGACGATCCGCCCGCGCTCGTCGCGAAGCTCGCCGCGGCGGACGTCGTCGTCCGGGAGATCCCGAAGACCGGGCTTGTCCGCGTCTCCTGCGGGTGGTGGACGAACGAGGACGACCTGCAGCGCCTCGTCAGCGCGCTCTAAGCCGCGTCGGCGGCGGTTCGCAGGCCGAGCTCCTTCGAGATCGGCTGCAGCGCGGCGACGACGTTCGCGATGTGCTCGTCGAGCTCGAGTCCGATCAGCTCGGCGCCCGCGTACACCTCGTCGCGATGGACGCCGGAGGCGAACGACGGCTGCTTCAGCTTCTTCTTCACCGACTTCGGCTCGAGCCCGTCGAGGCCGGCGGGGCGGACGAGGCCGCACGCGTGGACGAAGCCGGAGAGCTCGTCGCAGGCGAAGAGTGTCTTCTTCAGCGGCGTGTCGCGGGGCAGCTCGAGGTGCTCGGCGTGGGAGAGGATCGCCTCGATCACCTCCTCCGGGTAGCCCTCCTCGCGCAGGATCGGGGCGCCGTCCTGCGGGTGCTTGTCGAGGGTGGGGTGGATCTCGTAGTCGAAGTCGTGCAGCAGCGCGACGACGCCCCAGAGCTCCTCGTCCTCGCCGAGGCGGCGTGCGTACGACCGCGTCGACGCCTCGACGGCGAGCGCGTGCCGGCGGAGCGACTCGCTCTTCGTGTACGTCGTCAGCGTCTCCCACGCCCGGTCTCGCGTCAGCTCCATGGGGCGTCTACGATACCCCGCCTCGTGTCCGTCACTACGCTCTCCACCGGAATGCAGGCCTTTGTGATCGAGGGCGGCCGGCCGCTCAGCGGCACCGTCCGCGCCGCCGGGAACAAGAACGGCGCCCTGCCGATCCTCGCCGCGACGATCCTGGCCTCGGAGCCGGTCCAGCTGACGAACGTCCCTCGGATCCGCGACGTCCAGACGATGGTCGAGCTGCTCGTGGACATCGGCGCGGACGCCGAGTGGACCGGCGAGAACGACATCCGGATCGACCCCACCGGGGTGCACAAGGCCGAGCTCGACGAGGAGCTGTGCCGCCGCATCCGTGCCTCGTTCCTGCTCGCCGGCCCGCTGCTGGCGCGGCTCGGCAGCGCGATCGTGCCGCCTCCCGGCGGCGACGTGATCGGCAGACGCCGGCTCGATCCGCACATCCACGCGCTTGCCGAGCTCGGCGTCGAGATCTCCCTCAACGGCCGCTTCGAGATGCGCGCGCCGAAGCTCCGCGGCAAGTCGATCTTCCTCGACGAGGCGAGCGTGATGGCGACCGAGAACGTCGTCATGGCGGCCGTGCTCGCCGAGGGCGAGACCGTGATCGGCAACGCCGCCTGCGAGCCGCACGTCCAGGACCTCTGCCGCTTCCTCGTCTCGCTCGGCGCGCAGATCGAGGGGATCGAGTCGAACGTGCTCCGGATCCATGGCGTCCGGGAGCTCCACGGCGGCGACTGGCGCGTCGCGCCGGAGCACATCGAGGTCGGCAGCTTCATCGGCCTCGCGGCCGCGACCGGCGGCGACATCACGATCGAGAACATCGAGCCGAAGGACCTCGTCTCGATCCTGCCCGCATTCACGCGCCTCGGTGTCCGGGTCGAGGTGGGGGAGACGAGCGTGCACGTGCCGCCCGGACAGCAGCTCGTGATCCAGGACGACCTCGGCGGCCAGATCCCGAAGATCGAGGACGGCCCCTGGCCGGCGTTCCCGGCCGACCTGACCTCGATCGCCGTCGTCACGGCGACGCAGGCGCACGGCACCGTGCTGGTGTTCGAGAAGATGTTCGAGAGCCGCCTCTTCTTCGTCGACAAGCTCGTCGGCATGGGGGCGCGGATCATCCTCTGCGACCCGCACCGCGTCGTCGTCACCGGCCCGGCGCAGCTCTACGGCGAGCGCCTGACGAGCCCGGACATCCGTGCCGGCATGGCGATGCTGATCGCCGCCCTCTGCGCCGAGGGCTCCTCGATGATCGGGAACGTCGGCGAGATCGACCGCGGGTATGAGCGGATCGACGAGCGCCTGCGTGCGCTCGGCGCCGGAATCGAGCGCGTCGAAGCCTGACATGAGCGCCCGGATCGCCCCCGGCGGCGGCACGTCGAACATCGCGACCGGCATCCCCGTCCTCGACCACCTCCTCGCGGAGCTCGCCCGCAGCGGCGGCTTCGAGCTCGGGCTGGAGCTGCCGCCCGGCGAGGGCGAGGCGGAGGTGGCAGCCGCGGGCACCGCGCTCGGGGAGTCGTTCGCGGACATCCTCCGCGGCGAGAGGGTGCCCGGCCACGGCTCCGCGTTCATGCCGGCCGACGAGGCGCTCGCCCAGATCGTCTTCGAGATCTCGGATCGGCCCCTCGTCCACAGCAACGTCGACCTGACCGAGGCCCGCGCCGGCGGGCTCGGGAGCGATCTCGCCGCCCGCTTCCTCGACGCGTTCGCCGAGGCCGCCGGCGTGACGCTGCACGTCCGCCTGATCGACGGCGAGGACTCGCGGCACGTACTCGAAGCCATCTTCAAGGCCCTCGGCGCCGCGCTTGCGGCGGCGACCCGTCCCGTCTGACCGGAGGAGACCAGTGGGAGAGAAGGAGATCGTCCGCACCGATCGCGCACCCGCGCCGTTCCAGGGCGCGCCGTACAACCAGGCCGTGAAGGCAGCCGGCCTCGTCTTCGTGGCCGGGCAGCTGGGACTGCGGCCGGGCGACAAGGAGCCCGTCGAGGGCATCGCCGAGCAGACCGAGCAGGTGATGCAGAACCTGCGCGCGATCCTCGAGGAAGCCGGCAGCGGCCTGGAGCGGCTCGTGAAGACGACGGTCTTCCTCCAGGATCTCGGCGACTTCGCCGCCATGAACGAGGTCTACGCCGCGCACGTGGGCGACGCACCGCCCGCGCGCTCGACGGTCGAGGTCGCCAAGCTTCCCTCCGGCGCCCTCGTCGAAGTCGAAGCCGTCGCGCTGCTCTGACTACGCAACAGACTGTTACTAAGCCCCTCCGACCGCGGCGACGCGCCGCTCCGGCAAGTAACAGTCTGTTGCTTGGCCCACAATGGCGCCGTGTGGGAATCGGTCGCCGACTACGTGCACTCGCTCGGGCTCGACGCCTACCTCGTGGGCGGGGCGGTGCGAGACGAGCTGCTCGGGAAGCCCGTGCGGGAGCGCGACTTCGTCGTTCCGGGCGTGGGCCATGCCGAGCTTCGCGCCGCGCTCGAGCCGCACGGCCGCGTCGAGGACCTCGTCGTCGCCGACCAGCGCGTCGGCGTCCGGCTACTGCCCCGCGACAAGGCGGCGCGGGCGCTCCAGCCGGCGGGGATCGAGTTCACGCCGCCTCGGGTCGAGCGCTCGACCGGCCCGGGCCGGCACGACTTCGAGATCGTCGCAGACGCCGGGATCTCGCTCGAGCAGGACATGGCCCGGCGCGACTTCACGATCAACGCGATCGCGAAGCGGCTGGAGACCGGCGAGCTCGTCGACCCGCTCCACGGCCGCGACGACCTCACGAGCGGCGTCCTTCGCACGACGAGCCCGACGAGCTTCCGGGACGACCCCCTGCGGATCGTCCGAGGCCTCCGCTTCGTCTCGCAGCTCGGCGTCGACCCGGACGAGGACACGCTCCGGCAGATGCGCGAATGGGCGCCCCAGATCGAGCACGTCTCCGGCGAGCGGATCGGCGGCGGCCTCGCGGCCGACGGGTTGGGGGAGCTCTCGAAGCTCCTGCTCGGCGAGCATCCGGCCAGGGCGCTGCGGCTCGCACGCGACACCGGTGTCCTCGTCCACCTCCTGCCCGAGTTCGCTCCTGCGATCGGCTTCGACCAGCGCAGCCGCTACCACGATCTGCCGCTCGACGAACACACCTTCCGCGTCGTCCAGGCCGCCGCGGACGCCGGTGCGCCCCTCTCGGTGCGGCTCGCCGCGCTGCTGCACGACGCCGGCAAGCCCGAGTCGGCCTGGCAGGGGCCCGACGGCAGGATGCACTTCTACGCCAAGCCCGGACTGAGCAAGCGCAGCCACGAGGAGATCGGCGCCGACCTGGCGTCCCGCGCGCTCTCGCGCCTCCGCTATCCCGCGAAGCTTCGCCAGCGCGTGCGCCGCCTGGTCGGCGAGCACATGTTCTCGGTGCCGCCCGCGAACGATCCCGTGAAGGCGCGCCGCTTCCTCCACCGCCACGGTGACGAGCTGGCGTTCGAGCTGCTCGCGCACAAGCGTGCCGACCTGCTCGGCAAGCGCGAGTCGCCGGACGAGCAATCGGTCGAGCTCGTCGCCGTCGACCGGTTCCGGCAGCGCCTCGAACGCGAGCTCGAGCGGCCCCACCGGCTCGACCAGCTCGCGCTCGACGGGAACGATCTGATCGCGGCCGGTTGGGAGCCCGGACCGGCACTCGGCGACATGCTCGACCACCTGCTCGGCTGCGTGATCGGCGATCCCGCGCTCAACACCCGCGACTGGCTGCTCGCCGAGGCGGAGAGAAGGCGGTCGGAATGAGCCACGCCGCGGAGTACCTGATCGTCGCCGGCGTGGCTTGGCTGCGCCGCAGCACCGAGGCCGACTGGGCGATCACCTTCGACGACCGCGCCGTGCGCAAGGGGCGGGGCAGCTGGCTGCTCGACGAGCGCCGCTGCGAGGGCGAGCTGGACGGCCTCTCGTGGGAGCTCGAGCTCGAGCAGCTCGCGCCCTCGTTCAGGACGCCGCGCCCACTGCTGCGGCCGGTTGCGTCGTCGCAGCTCGAGACCTGGCCTGCGCTCCTCGTCTCCGGCACGATCGGCGGCCGAACGGTGGAGCGGGCTCCAGGCCACCGAGCCCGGCTCGGCGGTCGGCGGCTGCTGACCCGATGGCGCTGGGCACACGCCTCGCTGCCGGACGGGCGCTGGGCGCATGTGCTCGACGCCAAGGTGCCGGGTCTGCCCCCGCTGGCGCAACACGGGAGCGATCGAGGCGGGCCGGGTCTGCCGCTCGCCCGCTCGTCGAGCGACGGGACGGCGTGGCGCGTCGGCCCGTGGTCCGTGGACGCAGCGGCGTCCTCGTTCGTGCACGTTCCGTACGCGGACGTCGACGGCTCGACGGTGCACTGCTACCACTCGCCCGCCGCGACGCTCGTCGGGCCTGGCCTCGATGCGACGGGCGTCTCCTACGAGATCGCGGTTCGCGAGCGCCTGCCGGAGCTCGAGCGGTGATCCGCTGGGATCCCCCCGGCTATGCCGTCGTCTTCTCGACGCGCGTCGGCGGCGTCAGCGAGGGCCCGTACGACTCGCTCAACCTCGGCCGGCTGACGGGCGACGACGTCGAGCGGGTCGACGAGAACCGGCGGATCCTCTGCGCGGCGATCGACGCCGACGTCGAGCGGCTCGCGCTCAACCGCCAGATCCATTCGACGCTCGTGCACCGAGCACGGCCCGGTGCGCGCGGCGAGCCGGGAGACGGCCTGTGGACCGACGTGCCCGGGCAGCCCGTGCTAGCAATGACGGCCGACTGCCTCTCGGTCGCGCTCGTCCGCGTCGACCAAGACCGACGAGCCGTAGCGGTCCTTCATGCGGGCTGGCGCGGCCTCCTCGCCGGCATTGTCCGCGCCGGCGTCGAAACGCTGGGGGGACGGCTGCAGGCCGCCGTCGGGCCCGCGATCGGCCCGTGCTGCTACGAGGTCGGCGAGGAGGTCTCGAAGCCGTTCGCAGCAGCATTCGGGGACGGCGTCGTCCGCGACCGGAAGCTCGACCTCTGGACGGCCGCCGAGCGCGCGCTCGAGGCCGAGGGCGTCGCGGTGACGATGCGAAGCGACCTCTGCACCTCGTGTAATCCCGAGCTCTTCTTCTCGCACCGCCGCACCGGGAAGCCGCGCGGCGTGCAGGGGGTGATCGCACGTGTCGCCTGACGCCGTCCGCGCGAACCTCGAGCGGATCCGCGCCGAGATCGGCCCGGACGTGATGATCGTCGCGGCGACGAAGTACGCGGCCCTCGAGGACATGGCCGTCCTCGCCGAGGCCGGCGTCGAGGTCGTGGGGGAGAACCGTGCCCAGGACCTCGAGCGCAAGCACGCCGCCTACGGCGACGCGTTCCGCTGGCACTTCATCGGCCACCTGCAGTCGAACAAGGCGAAGGTTGTGAACGCGACGTGCGAGCTCGTCCACTCGCTCGGCTCCGAGTCGGCGGCGCGCCGCCTGACCGTGCCCGCTCTCGTCGAGGTCAACCTCTCCGGCGAGGCGTCGAAGTCGGGGGTGGCGCCCGACGAGCTGCCCGCGCTGCTGGCCGCCTACCCGGACGTGCGCGGACTGATGACGATGCCGCCGGCGGCCGCCGACTCGGAGGAGTCGCGCCCGTACTTCCGCCGCCTGCGCGAGCTCGCCGGCGAGCACGGCCTCCGCGAGCTCTCGATGGGCACGTCGCAGGACTACCGCGTCGCGGTCGAGGAAGGCGCCACCCTCATCCGCCTCGGATCCGTCCTCCTTGGGCCATAATCTCCTGCTGAGATGGGATTTGCCGACGTCTGGAACCGCACGCTCGTCTACTTCGGGATCGCCGAGGAGGACGACTGGGACGAGGACGGCTACGCGACGAACGAGGACCTCGAGCGCAGTTACGGCGCCCGCGAGCGTGCCAACGTCCGCCGGCTCCAGCCTCGCCGCGGCCGCGACTTCGACGACTGGACGGATCCCGAGCCCGAGCCCGCGAACACAGCCGTCGCCCGCCCGACCTCGCGCCTGCGGGGCGTCGAGGCGGTGCCGAACCCCGCCTCGGTCAAGGTGCACCTCGTGCTCCCGCGTAGCTTCAACGATGCCCAGCAGATCGCCGACCGCTTCAAGGACGGCGTGCCGGTGATCCTCAACCTCCAGAGCGCCGATCAGGACCTCTCGAAGCGGCTGATCGACTTCGCGAGCGGGCTCACCTACGCCCTCGACGGCGGCATGCAGCGCGTGGCCGACAAGGTCTTCCTGCTGACCCCGCGCAACGTCGAGGTCTCGGCGGAGGAGCGAGCTCGAATGCTCGAGCGCGGCGGCTTCTTCAACCAGGCGTAGGAAAGGCCGGCACGGCCGCGAACGGACGCTCATGGGCGATGCACTCGCAAACTTCGTCTACGTCTTTTTGTGGGTGTACCTCCTGCTCCTGTTCGCGTACATCCTCACGTCGTGGATCCGGCTGCCGTACCGGCCCTGGCTGAACCGTGTCCAGCGCTTCCTCTACGACGTCTGCGACCCGTACCTCCGCATCTTCCGCCGCTTCCTGCCGCCGCTCGGGCCGCTCGACCTCTCCCCGATGGTCGCGATCTTCGTGCTCCTGATCGTCCAACGTGTGCTCGTGTCCCTGCTCAGAGGGGCTCTAGGAGGCAGGCATGGCGCTGACTCCCGTCGAGATCCGCCACATCCGCCTCCCGCGCGGGCTTCGGGGCTACAAGCGCGCGCCCGTGGACGCGCTGCTCGCGGACGTCGCCGAGTCGTTCGAGGACGTCTGGCGCGACCGCGCCGACCTGGCCGACAAGGTCGAGCAACTCGAGCTCGACCTCGTCCGCCACAAGGAGCTCGAGGGCCTGCTCCGGACGACCCTCGTCTCCGCCGAGAGCGCCGCTCAGCAGCTCCGCGAGCAGGCCCGCAAGGAGGCCGAGACGATCATCGGCGAGGCGCACGCCGAGGCCCGCGCGGTCGCGCGCCGCGCCTCCGCCGAGAAGGAGCGGCTCGAGACCGAGCTGCGCCGGATCAAGTCGCTGCTCCGCTCCGCGCTCGACAGCCTCGACGAGGCGTCTGCCGACGAGCGCGAGCCCGTCGGCGAGCAGACCGGCGAGATCCGCCGGCTGATCTCCTAACCGTCGCATGCCGGGCATCCGCATGGCGGACGCCCGGCGCGCACACGCCTGAAGCGGCCGCTCCGCGGCCGAATCGCCCGTCCCGCGCGACGACTATTCTTGAGTCGTGGTTCAGCCCACGACCAGATTGCGACTTCGCGTCGCGCCAGGCGCCTCGGCGTCCGCCGTCGTCGGCCGGCACGGCGACTCCTGGAAGGTGCGCGTTGCGGCGGCGCCGGAGCGCGGCAAGGCGAACCAGGCCGTCCTCGACCTGCTCGCCGACACGCTGGCCGTTCCGCGCGCCAGCGTCACCCTCGTTTCGGGCGGCGGCTCCCGGAACAAGATCGTCGAGCTGACCGGCATCGCGCCGGACGAGATCGAGCGACGGCTCGCCACCGCGGGCGGACAGGAGACCCATACCGGATGAGCATCGACACCGACCACTTCCGACAGGAACTCGACCAGGCACGCGAGCAGCTGCTGAAGACGATCGAGCACCACGACATCGGCAATGCGTCGCTCGAGGAGGAGACGGGCGAGCTCCTGTCCGGGACCGCCGACAACCACCTCGCGGACACGGCGACCGAGACGTACGAGCGCGAGCTCGACGAGGGCCTCGAGGAGGACGCGCGCGAGCAGCTCCGCCAGATCGAGCACGCGCTCGAGCGGATCGAGTCGGGCCAGTACGGCACCTGTGAGGTCTGCGGGAAGAAGATCCCCGTCGAGCGTCTCGAGGCGATGCCGTCCGCGACGCTCTGCATCGACGACGCAAGGCGGCTGGGCCGATGAGGGACGGGCGCCGGTGAACGAGCCCGCCCGCCGCGACGCGCAGCCGCTCGACGTCCGCGTCGGCTCCTCGCCGAACGCGCTCCGGCCGATCCTGGCCGCCGAGCGCCCGCTGGGAGCCGGTCTGCGCCAGTGGGTGAGCCTCGCCGCGATCGTCGTCGCCGCGGTCGCCGCGGATCAGTTGACCAAGCAGGTCGTCGCGCGGGCGCTGGCTCTCGGCGAGGAGGTGCAGATCGCCGGGCCGTTCTCGATCCACCACGTCCACAACTCCGGAATCGCGTTCGGCTTCTTCGCCAGCGCGACCTCGATCGTGATCGTCGTCACCGCGATCGCCGTCGCCTGGATGCTCGTCTTCTTCACCCGCTCGGGCGCGAGGCATCCCGTCCTTCCGGTCGCCCTCGGGCTCGTGCTGGGCGGCAGCCTCGGCAACCTGCTCGACCGGATCCGGCTCGGCCACGTCACCGACTTCCTCGACTTCCGCTACTGGCCCGCGTTCAACCTCGCCGACGTCTTCATCGTCGTCGGGGTGGCGATGCTCTTCGGCGCGCTCGCCGGCGGCGACCGCACGAAGCGACGGCCGCCGAGCAGCGTTGTCCACTCTCCGCTTTCTCGCCCCTGAGCCCGAACGGCTCGACCGGGCGGTTGCCGGCCGCGCCGAAGTCGGCTCGAGGTCGCTCGCCGAACGCCTGATCGCAGCCGGGGCCGTGCTCGTCGACGGTTCGCCGCGGCCGAAGAGCCACCGGCTCGAGGGCGGCGAGGAGGTCGTCGTCGAGCTGCCGCCGGAGGAAGGGCCGCTCGCGCCCGAGGAGATGGATCTGCGCGTCGTGTGGGAGGACGAGCATCTGCTCGTCGTCGACAAGCCGGCAGGCATCGTCGTCCATCCCGGGACCGGCCACCGGAGCGGCACGCTCGTCCACGGTCTGCTGGCGCACGACGCGGCCGGAGGTGACGAGGACCGGCCCGGGATCGTGCACCGGCTCGACCGCGACACGTCTGGCCTGCTCGTCGTCGCGCGCTCGGACGAGGCACACGATCGGTTGCAGGACCTGATCCGCCGCCGCGAGGTCGAGCGCCGCTACCTGGCGCTCGTGAAGGGGTCGCCGCGCTCCCGCGCCGGCCGGATCGAGGCGCCGATCGGGCGTGACCGGCTCGACAAGACGCGTCACTCCCTGGACACGACGACGCCGCGCGACGCGGTCACCCACTTCGAGGTGCTCGAGTTGCTCGGTCCGCGGGCGCTGCTCGAACTCAGGCTCGAGACCGGCCGCACGCACCAGATCCGCGTCCACCTGGAGGCGATCGAGCTCCTGATCTCAGGCGATCCCGTCTACGGCTCGTCGGAGGACCTCGGGCTCGAGCGTCAGTTCCTGCACGCGGCGAGGCTCGCGTTCGCGCACCCGTTCACCGGCGAGCCGGTCGACGTCGAGTCGCCGCTTCCCGACGATCTCGCCGAGGCGCTCGCGCGCGCCCGCGAGCAGGCCTGAGCACCGCTACACTGGGCCGGTCGTAGTCCTCCGTCCCGGCGACCAGGACGGGTGGGGGTGCCGCTCTCTGGGAGTCGGTTCCGCCCGCGCCCCGCCGGCTGTTCCGCAAAGCAACCGTGAAAGGGGCCATTCCCTTGGCAGTCGTATCTATGCGTGACCTCCTGGAGGCCGGCGTCCACTTCGGCCACCAGACCCGTCGCTGGAACCCGAAGATGAAGCGCTTCATCTTCACCGAGCGCGGCGGCATCTACATCATCGACCTGACCCAGACCTCCGAGCTGCTGCAGGAGGCGCACGACTTCGCGCGCAACCTGGCCGAGCGCGGCGGCACGATCCTCTTCGTCGGCACGAAGAAGCAGGCGCAGGACGCCGTCTCGCAGGAGGCCGGCCGCGTCGGGATGCCGTACGTCGCGAACCGCTGGCTCGGCGGCCTGCTGACGAACTGGCGCACGATCACCGACCGGATCGCGCACCTGCACGAGCTGCGCCGTCTCAAGAGCGAGGGCCAGCTCGACCTGCTCCCGGCGAAGGAGCGGATCACGATGCTGCAGGAGCTCGAGAAGCTCGAGTCGAACCTCGGCGGCGTCGCCGACCTGCGCCGGCAGCCCGACGCGGTCTTCATCGTCGACCTGAAGAAGGAGCAGCTCGCCGTGCGCGAGGCTCGCCGTCTCGGCGTGCCGATCATCGCGCTCGTCGACACGAACTGCGATCCGGACGAGGCCGACTACATCATTCCCGGCAACGACGACGCGATCCGCTCGTGCAGCTTGATCGTGAAGGCGATCGCCGACGGCATCGCGGCCGGCCAGAGCAAGGTGACGCCGAAGGAGATGGCCGGGAACGGCAACGGCGCGACTGCCCAGGCCGAGACTGCAGCTGCTGAGACGGCGGAGGCCGAGACGGCGGAGGCCGAGACGGCAGAGGTGCCGGTCGCCGACGAGCCCGCAGCGGCGGACCCGGTCATCGAGACCGCCGAGCCCGTCGCCGAAGCCGAGCCCGTCGCCGAAGCCGAGCCCGTCGCCGAAGCCGAGCCGGAGGCCGAGGCCGCTGCGCCGGCAGCCGAGACGAACGAGGAGGAGAGCGCGTGAGCACGACCATTTCCGCTTCCCAGGTGAAGGAGCTGCGCGACGCCACCGGCGCGCCGATGATGGACGCGAAGCGCGCGCTCGAGGAGACCGGCGGCGACCTCGAGGCCGCCCGCACGCTCCTGCGTGAGAAGGGCATGGCGCAGGTCGCCAAGCGCGCCGGCCGGGCGACCACCGAGGGGCTCGTGGGCTACCGGATCGAGGGCGGCACCGGCACCATGGTCGCCGTCGGCTGCGAGACCGAGCCGGTCTCCAAGAACGAGGCCTTCCAGGCGTTCGCCAAGCAGGTGCTCGACGCCGTCCACGCGGAGGGGCCCGGTGCAGTCGAGGCCCTCGAGCAGGACCGCGTCGACATCAGCGCCAAGCTCGGCGAGAACATCGTCGTCGTCGGCGCCGAGCGCTACGAGACCGGGGACGGCGAGGTCGTCAATGCCTACGCGCACCCGCCGGCGAACAAGATCGGCGTCATCGTCAAGCTCGCCGGCGGCACCGAGGAGCTCGCGCGCCAGCTGGCGATGCACGTCTCCTTCGCCGCCCCCGAGTGGCTGACGAAGGACGACGTCCCCGCCGAGGCCGTGGAGGCCGAGAAGCAGGTCTACCTCAACTCCGACGAGCTGCAGGGCAAGCCCGAGCAGGCCAAGGAGAAGATCGTCGCAGGGATGCTCGCGAAGCGCTTCTACGCCATGCAGCCCGGCGGCGTGCTCAGCGAGCAGCCGTGGATCCACGACTCGGCGAAGACGGTGGGTCAGGCGCTGACCGAGGCAGGAGCGCGTGTCGTCGCGTTCAAGCGCCTCTCTGTCGCAGAATAGGCGCGTGACGACGCCACACCAGGAGTTGGAGCGGCCGCCTTCGGGCGCCGCTCCTGCCTTCCGCCGCGTCCTCCTGAAGCTCTCGGGGGAGGCCCTGATGGGCAACCACGAGTTCGGGACCGACCCGAAGACGATCGACGCGATCGCCCGAGAGATCGTCGACGTCCAGACGGAAGGGCTCGAGCTCGCGATCGTCGTCGGCGGCGGCAACATCTACCGCGGCATCTCCGCAGCGGCGGAGGGGATGGACCGCGCGACGGCCGACTACGCCGGCATGCTCGCGACCGTTCTGAACGCGCTCGCTCTCCAGGACGCGCTCGAGCGGCTCGGCGCCGACACACGCGTGCTGTCCGCACTCGAGGTCTCCGAGGTCGCGGAGCCGTACATCCGCCGCCGCGCGATCCGCCACCTCGAGAAGGGCCGGATCGTGATCTTCGCGGCCGGGACCGGCAACCCGTTCTTCACCACCGACACGGCGGCCGCGCTGCGTGCGCTCGAGATCGGCGCCGAGGCGATCCTGATGGCGAAGAGCGGCACGCGCGGCGTCTACGACGGCGACCCGAACGAGGATCCGGCGGCGACCTTCCTGCCGACGCTGACGCACCTGGAGGCAATCGAGCGCGGGCTCCGCGTCATGGACACGACCGCGCTCTCGCTCTGCATGGAGAACACCCTGCCGATCCACGTCTTCGAGCTCGCCGGCGGCAACATCCTCCGCGTCGCGACCGGCGAGCAGGTTGGAACCGTCATCTCCACGCCATCACATTCACAGCAGCCAAAGGAGCACTGAATGCCGACCATCGAGGAGTTCTTGGACGACGCCAAGCGCCGGATGGACAAGTCGATCGAGACCACCCGGACCGAGTTCAACGGCGTCCGCACCGGCCGCGCCTCGGCGGCGCTCCTCGACCGGATCACGATCGACTACTACGGCACCCCGACGCCGCTCAAGAACATGGCGACGATCGGCGTCCCGGAGCCGCGGATGCTGACGGTGCAGCCATTCGACCCGAGCCAGATCAAGGCGATCGAGAAGGCGGTACAGGAGTCCGACCTCGGTCTGACCCCCTCCAACGACGGGAAGCTGATCCGCCTGCCGATCCCGCAACTCACCGAGGAGCGCCGCAAGGAGCTCGTCAAGCTCGTGCGCAAGTACGGGGAGGAGGGCAAGATCGCGATCCGGAACGTCCGCCGGGACGTGATGAAGCACCTCGAGGAGCTCGTCCGCAACGGCGAGGTCGGCGACGACGAGGAGCTGCGCGGCGAGAAGCAGGTCCAGAAGCTCACCGACGAGCACACCACTGCGATCGACGAGCTGATGAAGCACAAAGAAGCCGAGATCATGGAGGTCTGAGGTCGCCACCGGCCTCAAATCGACCGACCACGCCCGCAGCGTCGCGATCATCATGGACGGCAACGGCCGCTGGGCGGAGCGGCGCGGACTGCCGGTGGCCGAGGGCCATCGCGAGGGCACGCGCGCGCTGCGGCGGACCGTGGAGGCCGCGATCGACCTCGAGGTGCAGTCGCTGGCCGTCTACGCCTTCTCGACCGAGAACTGGACGCGGCCGGCGGACGAGGTCGAGTCGCTGATGGAGATCTTCGGCGAGACGATCGAGCGCGAGCTGCCGGATCTCGCGAAGCAGGGCGTCCGCACCCGCTTCATGGGCCGGCGCGACCGCGTGCCCGAGTGGCTGCACGAGCGGATGGCGGCGCTCGAGGCCGAGACGGCGGCGAACGACCGGCTCGCGCTCTGGATCGCCTTCGACTACGGCGGCCGTGCCGAGCTCGCGCAGGCAGCACGTCGGCTCCTCGAATCCGGGATCGCGCCGGCTGACGTGGACGAGGACACACTCGCGGCGCTGCTCTACGCGCCCGAGCTGCCCGACCCCGACCTGCTCATCAGGACCTCGGGCGAGTTCCGGCTCTCCAACTTCCTCCTCTGGCAACTCGCGTATGCCGAGCTCGTGTTCGTCGACACCCTCTGGCCGGACTTCGGCGCGGACGACCTGCGGGGGGCGCTCGCCGACTACGCGACGCGCCGCCGGCGCTACGGCGGACGATGAGCGTCGCTCGCGTTCCGCTCGCTCCCGTGGGGGAAACCATGTTTCCCCCACGGACCCCCTTCTTCTGTCATGTGGGGGAACTTCCAAGTTCCCCCACACCCCCTGAAGCTCAAGGGGCGAACGCCCCTTGAGCAACTTCGTCTCGCGCGTCCTCGTCACGGTCGTCGGCGTCCCCGTCGTCCTCTACCTCGTCTATCTGGGCGGGTGGTGGCTCTTCGGGCTGGCGGCGTTCGCCGCGCTCGTCGCGCTGCACGAGTTCTACGTGATGGCGCGCTCGCTCCGGCCGCTCGTGCCCGCGGGCTATGCCGGCGCGCTCGCGGCGCTCCTCGGCGCCCAGCTGGGCGGGCCCGAGTGGATGATCGGCGGCTTCATGACCACACTCGTGCTCGCGTTCCTGCTCTTCGGGATCGCGGAGACGCGTCAGCCCGCAACGGTGACGATGAGCACGACGGTCCTCGGCACGGCGTGGATCGCGCTCGGGCTCGGTCACCTCGTCCTCCTGCGCGACATCCCGGACCACGGGCGGCTGGCGGTGTTCACGGTGCTGCTGGCGGTGTTCGCCGACGACACGGCCGCCTACCTCATCGGGCGACTGCTCGGCAGGCACAAGCTGGCGCCGTCACTCTCTCCGGGGAAGACGTGGGAGGGCTTCGTGGCCGGGACCGCCGCGGCGATCGTCGTCGCCTTCTTCGCCCTGTACGAGCAGGACTTCCTGAGCATCCCCGAGTCGATCGCCCTCGGCGCTGCGGTCGCGCTCGCAGGCGCGGCCGGCGACCTCTTCGAGTCGGCACTCAAGCGCGATCTCCAGGTGAAGGACTCGGGCCAGCTTCTCGGCGGGCACGGCGGCATGCTCGACCGGATCGACTCGCTGCTCTTCGCCTCCGTTGCCGCGTACTACGTTGTGATCGCGCTCTGGTAGGCACACTGTTCCGGTGAGGCGAATCGCGCTGCTCGGCGCCACCGGCTCGATCGGCCGGCAGGCGATCGAGGTCGTCGACCGGAACCCGGAGCTCGAGCTCGTCGCGCTCGCCTCCGGCTCGACCGACCTGACCGCACTCGCGGCGGAGCACGGCGTCGAGCACGTGCAGGTCGGCGGCGACGTGACCGGGCTTCTCGATGCGTCGGAGCCGGACGTCGTCCTGAACGCGATCGTCGGCTTCGCCGGCGTGGGTGCAACGCTCTGGGCGCTGGAGCGCGGCGTCACGCTGGCGCTCGCGAACAAGGAGAGCCTCGTCGCTGCGGGAGAGCTCGCCCTCGACGCGCGCGCGCGTGGCGGTGGTCTGCTGCTGCCGGTCGACTCCGAGCACAGCGCCCTCCTTCAGTGCCTCGAAGGGCGGGAGCCTGCGTCACTCGACTCACTCGTCTTGACCGCATCCGGCGGCCCGTTCCGCGGACGCTCACGGGCAGAGCTCGAGGGAGTCACGGTCGAGGACGCACTCACGCACCCGACGTGGAGCATGGGCCCGAAGATCACCGTCGACTCGGCCACGCTCGCCAACAAGGGCCTCGAGCTGATCGAAGCGCACTTCCTGTTCGGCATCCCGTATGAGCGGATCGAGATCGTCGTCCACCCGACCTCCGTCGTCCACGCGCTGGTGCGCTTCCGCGACGGCGCCGCGCTCGCTCACCTGGGGTACCCGGACATGACGGTGCCGATCTCCTACGCCCTGACCCACCCGGAGCGCGCTGCGACGGAGGTGCCCCGCCTCGATCTCGCCGGGGGCCTGACCCTCGAGTTCGAGGCGCCGGACCTCGACACGTTCCCGCTGCCGGCGCTGGCGCGCCGGGCCGGTGAGGCCGGAGGGACCTACCCCGCGGTCTTCAACGCCGCCAACGAGGTCGCCGTCGCCGCGTTCCTCGAGGGCAGGCTGCCGTTCCTCGGGATTGCCGAGGTCGTCGAGGATGCGCTCGACAGGGCCGACGGCGCCGCCGCACGAGATCTCACCGAGCTCGTCGAGGCCGATGCCGAGGCGCGGCGGCTGGCGGAGCAGGGGAGGGCGGTCCGCGCATGAGCATTTTCGTCTCCCTGCTCGGGCTCGCGTTCCTGATCCTGATCCACGAGGCGGGCCACTTCTTCGTCGCGCGCGGCGTGGGGATGAACCCGCGCAAGTTCTACCTCGGCTTTCCTCCCGCCGTCGCCAAGACGAAGCGGAACGGGATCGAGTACGGCGTCGGTGCGATCCCGCTCGGCGGCTACGTGAAGATCCCCGGCATGCACCGCCCGGCGCCGGGCGACCTCGACGTCCACTTCGGGCGCGCCGTCGAGGAGGACCCGACCCTCGCCCGCCCGGTGGGCGAGCTCCGGCGGCTGCTCGAAGTCGCCGACTACGCCGCTGCGCGCAGGGCGCTCGATGACGTGCAGATCGCGCTCTCCGGGGCGACGCTCTCGCCGCCCGCGGAGCGCTCCGCCGAGCGAGGCCTGACCGAGATCGAGGACGCGCTCGCGCCGGACGCCTACTGGCGCGCGAAGACATGGAAGCGCGTCGCGGTCATCTTCGCCGGCCCGGCCGCGAACCTCGTGCTCGCGATCGCGATCTTCGCCGCGCTCTTCGTGGCGCTCGACCCGAGCTACCGGGTCGGCTTCGAGCTGCGAGGCACCTCCGAGGGCGTCACCGCGACGGTCAACGACATCCTGCCGGACTCGCCGGCGGAGGCCGCCGGCGTCCGTCCGGGCGACCGGATCGTCGCGATCAACGGCGCCTCCGTCGACGGCGAGTCGATTCGACCGACGATCCAGGCGTCGGACGGACGCCCGGTCCAGCTGACGGTCGTACGAGACGGCGAGACCGTGCGACTGCAGCCCGTCCGCCCCGAGCAGACGGAGGAGTTCGGCCTGCTCGCGTCGATCGGTGAGTCGTTCCGCGTCACCTGGGAGGTGACGCAGGAGATCGGGCGCTCGGTCGGCCGCCTCGTCACCGGAGACGGGGGCGACGTCTCGAGCCCGGTCGGGATCGTCCAGGGCTCGTCCGAGGCGGTCGAGCAGGGGACGGACACCTACCTCTGGGTGCTCGGCCTGATCAGCCTCTCGCTCGCCCTGCTGAACCTGCTCCCGCTGCTGCCGCTCGACGGCGGCCACATCGCCTTCTCGCTGATCGAGGGGATCAGAGGCCGCGCGGTCGCGCGGGAGGTCTACGAGCGCGTCTCCGTCGTCGGGATCGCCGTCGTGCTGCTCCTCTTCTTCATCGGCCTGAGCAACGACATCGGCCGCCTGGGCGATTAGCCCAGGCTACGCTTGGTCCGTGGCTTCCGACGTCCAGATCAAGGTCGGCGGCGTCGCGATCGGCGGAGGGCGCGCCCGTCGTCGTCCAGTCGATGACGCTCACGCCGACGCGCGACGTCGAGGCGACGACCGCCCAGATCGCGGCGCTCGCGTCCGCCGGCTGCGAGGTCGTGCGCTGCGCCGTCCCGAAGACCGAGGATGCGGAGGCGCTCGCGCGGATCGTCCGCCTCAGCCCGATCCCGGTGATCGCGGACATTCACTTCAACGCGAGCCTCGCGCTCAAGGCGATCGAGGCGGGTGTCGCCGCCGTCCGGATCAACCCCGGCAACATCGGCGGCCCCGACAAGGTCGAGCAGGTCGTCACCGCGGCCAGGAAGGCGGGGATCCCGATGCGGATCGGCGCCAACTCCGGCTCGCTCCCCAAGCACCTCCAGGAGCTCGCCCAGGCCGACCAGGCCGAAGCACTCGTCGCGGCCGCGATCGAGGAGGTCGAGCTCCTGGAGCGGCTCGACTACCGCGACTTCAAGATCTCGGTCAAGTCGACCCACGTGCCGACGATGATCCGCGCCTACCGGATGCTCGCCGCCAAGGTCCCCTACCCGCTCCACCTCGGCGTCACCGAGGCGGGGACGCCGTTCTCGGGCTCGATCAAGAGCGCCGTCGGCATGGGAGCGCTGCTGTCGGACGGGATCGGCGACACGATCCGGGTCTCGCTCACCGCCGACCCGGTCAAGGAGGTCGAGACCGCGTTCGAGATCCTGAAGGCGCTCGGCCTGCGCGAGCGGGGCCCGGTGATGATCTCGTGCCCCTCGTGCGGGCGCGACAACGTCGGCGTCGAGAAGCTCGCCGTGGTCGTCGAGGAGCGGCTGCGCGAGTACCCACAGGCGTTCGAGGTGGCGGTGATGGGCTGCGCCGTCAACGGACCGGGGGAGGCGGGCGACGCCGACTTCGGGATCGCAGGCGGCCGCGACGTCGGCTTCATCTACGCCCACGGCCGCGTGCTGAAGAAGGTCAGCTCCGACATCCTGATCGACGAGCTCTTCCACGAGATCGACCGCTGGATCGAGGCCGGGATGCAGCGGCCGAAGCGGCTGAAGATGGCGAAGCCGGCCGCGCTCGCGATGGCCGAGGCCTCGCTGATTCCGCTCGATGATGGTTGCAGCGGGCCGAGCCTGCGGATCGGCGTCGCGATGATCGCGCGCGCCTCCCAGCTCTTCCTGCCGACCCTGCGCGACGCGCCCGCCGACGCCGAGGCGCTCTCGCACAAGCTGCTCGTCCGCGGCGGCTTCATCCGCCAGGTCAGCGCCGGTCTCTGGACGTTCCTGCCGCTGGGCTGGCGCGTGCACCGGAAGGTCGAGCAGATCGTCCGGGAGGAGATGGATGCGATCGGCGCCCAGGAGATGCTCGCGCCCGTGCTCACGCCCGCGGAGCTCTGGATCACCTCCGGCCGCCACGGCATTCCCGAGCTCTTCAGGCTCAAGGACCGGAACGCCCGCGACTACGTCCTCCCGCTCACGCACGAGGAGACGTTCACCTTCCACGCGCTCGAGCTGCAGAGCTACCGGCAGCTGCCGCAGGCGTGGTACCACTTCCAGTCGAAGGGCCGCGACGAGCCGCGCCCGCGCGGCGGGCTCCTGCGGGTCCGCGAGTTCATCATGAAGGACTCGTATTCGTTCGACCGGGACGAGGCCGGCCTCGACGTCAGCTTTCAGGCCCACAAGGGCGCGTACGAGCGGATCTGGAAGCGCTGCGGCCTCGAGACGTACTGCGTCCTGGCCGAGAGCGGGATGATGGGCGGCACCGAGTCGTTCGACTACCTCGCACCCTCCGGCGCCGGCGAGAACACGCTCGTCACCTGCGAGAACGGCGACTACGCGGCCGACCTCGAGATCGCGCGCGGCGTCCCGAAGGCGCCCGAGTTCCCCGAACGGCTCGACGCACCTGCCGAGATCGAGACACCGGACACGCGCACCTGCGAGGCGCTCGCCGAGCTGCTCTCGATCGATCTCGCAGCCACGTCGAAGGCGATGCCGGTGATGCGGGCGGACGGCACGCTCGTGCTCGCGCTGCTGCGCGGCGACGACCGGCTCGAGGAGGCGAAATTGCAGAGCGCGCTCGGAGCGGACTTCCGGCCGGCGACCGAGGAGGAGGTCGTCGCCGGCTTCGGCGCCGAGGGTGGCTCGCTCGGCCCCGTCGGCTTCACGGGGCCGGTGATCGCAGACGAGGCGCTCCGCGAGGGGCAGTTCGTCGCCGGCGCGAACCGCACGGGCTGGCACCTGCGCGGCGTCGAGGCAGGGCGCGACTTCGAGCCGGAGTTCGCGGACATCCGCCAGCCGAAGGAGGGTGACGCCTGCCCGGTCTGCGGCGGTTCGCTCCGTTTCCAGACGGCGATCGAGGTCGGTCACATCTTCAAGCTCGGCACCCGCTACTCGGAGTCGTTCGGCGCCAGGTACCTGAGCGAGGACGGGGTCGAGCGTCCGATCGTGATGGGCTCCTACGGGATCGGCCCCGGGCGCGTGCTCGCGGCCGCCGTCGAGCAGCACGGGAGCGAGAACGAGATGGTCTGGCCGAGGGAGATCGCTCCGTACGACGTCCACGTCGTCGTGCTCGGTTGGGACAACCCCGAGCTCGTTGGGATCGGCGAGCAGGTCGCGGCGGCACTGTCGGTGGAGGGCCTCGACGTCCTCCTCGACGACCGCGAGCTTCGCCCGGGCGAGAAGTTCGCCGACGCCGACCTGATCGGCTGCCCGCTCCGGGTCACCGTCGGCAAGAAGACGCTCGAGGACGGCGCCGTCGACCTCAAGGACCGTCTGAACGGCGACGAATCCCGCGTTGCGAGTTTGGACCTCGCAAAACGGGTAGTCGCTCGTTAATGGCTCGCAAGCGGAAGTACAGCGAGGAGGACTTCGGGCGCACGATCGAGCGCCTGATGGGGGAGACGGGGCTCACCTACAGGGGTCTCGCCGCCAAGACCGGCCTGTCGGCCGGCTACCTCAACCACCTCGTGCACGGCAACCGGCCGGTGCCCTCGAAGGAGGTCGTCGCCCGCCTCGCGACGGCGCTCGGCGTCGAGCCGGAGCATTTCCGCGAGTACCGCCTGCGCGTGATCGCCGACCGGCTCGAGGAGATGCCCGACCTGGTCGACCGGCTGTACAAGCGCCTCGCCGTCTGACGGCACCTAGCCGCGGGGGAGGATCAGCTCGAAGCGGGCGCCGCCGTCGCCGGGGTGGTAGAGGAGCTCGCCGCCGTGTGCGTTTGCGTATGCCTTCGCGATCGCGAGCCCGAGTCCGCTGCCCTGGCCGGTCCCGCCCCGCTCGAACCGGTCGAAGAGCCGCGGGAGAAGCTCCTCAGGCACGCCCTCGCCCGCGTCCGAGACGACGATCCGGACGAACTGGTCGCGCTGGGTCGCCTCGACCCGGATCGGCGCCTTGCCGTAACGAGAGGCGTTTGCAATCAGGTTGGAGACGACACGATCGAGCACGAGCGGGTCGACGACGATCGCCAGCGCCGGATCGACGGCGACCTCGACCGGCTCCTGCACCGCCGCTGCGGCGACTTCCTCGAGCGCCTGACGCAGCACGACCGGCCGCGGGTCGATCGTGACCGAGTCGGCGTCGAGCCGGGAGAGGTCGAGGAGCTGCTCGATCAGGCGGCGCATGCGGTCGGCTTGCTCCCAGGCAGTCGTCTCGAGCTGGCGACGCACATCGGCGCCGAGCGTGTCGCCGCGCTCCCGCAGCGTCGTCAGGATCCCGTAGACGGCGGTCGCGGGCGTGCGCAGCTCGTGCGAGGCGACGGCGACGAAGCTCAGTTTCAGCTCGTCGAGAGCGACCATGTCGTCGTGGATCCGCGCCTTCTCGATCGCCACCGCGACCCGCTCCGCGACGAGCTGGAGGAGGTGCGTCTCGTCCCGGGTGAAGAACCTCGGCGACACCGAGCCGACGTGGAGCACGCCGGTGACGTGCCCGCGCACCGCGAGCGGGACGCCGAGCAGCGTCTTCACGCCGTGCTCGCGCAGGAGCGGGGCGAGCAGGTCGGCGTGATCGATCTCGGCCAGACCGATCGGCCTGCCCTCGGCCGCGATCCGACCCGCGAAGCCCTGCCCGACGGGGATTCGGGCTCCTTCCTCGACGGCTCCCGCGATCCCGGCCGACGCCCGCACGACCAGCTCACGCCGCTTCTCGTCGAGCAGCATCACCGCGCAGGTGTCGACTTCGAGGATGCCGCGGATGCGCTCGAGCAGCTCCGTCAGGAGTACGTCGAGCTCGAGATGGGCGAGGCCCGCGTCGACGACTGCCTGCACGTCTTCGAGGCGCTTGCGCGCGGCGCGCTCCTCGTCGTACGCCAGCGCGCGCGAGATCGCGATCGCGACGCGGTCGGCGGCCAGCTGCAGGAGATCGACGTCCTCACGGGTGAAGGACCGCTTCGTCAGCGTGCCGACGTGGAGGACGCCGAGCGGCCGGCCGTCGACGACGAGCGGCACGCCCGCGAGGCTCACGATCCCCTTGCGACGGAGCAGGGGGTTGATGACGTCGGCGTGCTCGACGTCGGGGAGCACGACCGGTCGCAGCTCGGCGGCGACGCGGCCGGCGAATCCCTTGCCCACTGGGATCCGGACCCGCTGCTCGACCTCCTCCTCGATCCCGGCGGCGGCGTGCGCGACGAGCTCGTGCCGTTCCTCGTCCAGCAGCAGGATCGCGCACGTGTCGACGTCCAGGAGCGCCCGAATCCGCTCGAGCAGCTCTCCGGCTTCTCCGGGGCCGCCGTACGCCAGGGCCGCGTCCGTAACGGCCTGCAGCCGATGGAACCGCCCGTCGCGATCGGTCACGCCCGAAGAATGGCAGACGGCTCCGCGGTCTGACTAAAGGAAGCTAGCCGGCCGAGCCGCAGGCGCGGCCGACCCCGACGCGAAACAGTCGTGCTCGTCCCGCCGACACCGGCACACTGGCCGGGCGGGCAGTCTTCGGGCCCCTGGGTGGGCTAGCACTGACCGGGACCCAGCCGGATAACTACGCCGCCTGGGGTGCTACCGTGCGGAGCGTCGCGGGGCGTGGCGCAGCCTGGTTAGCGCGCTAGTCTGGGGGACTAGAGGTCCCGAGTTCGAATCTCGGCGCCCCGATGAAGGAAAAGCCCCGGTAATCGGGGCTCTTCTATCGCCGTAACACTCTCTGCATGCCGCCGCAGCCGACCGTTCGTCGAATGGACGGTGTCATCGTCGCGTTCCCACGGCATCTGATCGCCGGAGACGCACGCCGAAAGTTCGGCGACTAGTAGCCGCCTCGATGCCGCCTACGCTGTCTTCGCCAGACGCGCGTGCGCCTGCTCGTCGCTGAGCAGCCCGGCCACGTACTGCAGCAACTTCCAGGAGATGTCGGGGCTCGTCTTCGCGATTCGCCGGAAGTCCCAGATCGTGAGCTCGAGGCATTCGAGCCGCGTCTCCGCCGTCACCGTCGCGGCACGCGTGCCTTCGCTGATCAATGCAAGCTCTCCGAAATGGTCGCCTGGGCCGAGTCTTACGACTTCCCTTCCGTCGACCACGACGGATGCCTCACCTTCGGTGATGATGAAGAAGCCGATGCCGCTCATCTCGCCCTGGCGCATGATCGCGGTCCCAGGCTTGAACCACCGGCCTCGGAAATCCCGTCCGATCCGCTTCAACTGTCTCTGATTGAGATCGCTGAAGAGGGGGACTTGCTTCAGCTGGTCGCTCCGATCGGCCACTCGGTGAGTCTACGCTGAGCGGTAGCACGCGCTCAACAGGACCTCGCGGTTGGACGAAGAGCTCCGATGCGTCCGCTGCTACCGCCAGTGTCGTGCGTTCCCGAAAGGCTTACGGCCCTAGGCAGGTCAGCGCGCCCCTCTCAACCCTGACCGTCTCGGTCGACAAGTCGAGGACAAACACAAAGTGCGCCCTGAAACGGTCGCCGGTCGTGGCGTTCGTCATGATGTCGTTCACCGGTTGACTTCCCCGAGCATGGCCCTCCGAGGCGCCGCATCACGCGCTGCCGTCTTGAACTGAATTAGTGGCAGGAGTAACATGGTCTCGCCCAGTCGTCTTTATGGGGGACGATTGAAGGAGGGGCGATGAAGTACTCAGTCGCCGTTCTGGGGGCAGTTGCTGTGGCCCTCGCATCAATTTCGGCGCTCGCGGGAGTGAAGGGCGCGCACTTCGTCGGCGCACCCTCGATCAGCGAGTCGGGTGCGACGCTTTCAACGGCGGGGAAGGTGGCAGGGCTCGGCGCCGTCGAGCAGATCACTGTCACTGTCTCGGCCGATGCTGCGTGCATCAATCCGGGGAACAACCATCCGCATGCGGGGAACAAGGAGTCGTTCAGCGCCGCGGGCGACTTCCCCGTGCAGAACGGGAAGGCCGAGTTCTCGCTCGACCTGCTGGCTTCGTTCCAGCCGGACTGCACTCCGCCGATGACCGTCGATTGGTCGAACATCGTCATCACGGTCACGGCTCCCGGCGTCTCGCTGACGTTCCCGTAGGAACGTCTTGGTGGGGGGAGGGCCGTCTCCCCCCACCAGCCGTCAGCGACCGTTGCGCCGCGGTTGACGCGCTCTCGCGGAACCTCGCCTCAGCCTGCGTACGGGAGTGTCCCCCCGACACCGCCGTCGACGGGCTCGCAGAACTCGTCCGGGCTGCCGGCGCCGACGCCCTGGCCGTCGGCAAGCCTGCGCTGGGACTCCGGCGAGCATCATGCGGCGAGCCTATGAGATTGGGCCTAATCAGGGCCAGCCCAAACGCCCCGAGAGCATCCCCAATGACAAGCCACGACCGCCGCGCAAACCCGCTTGGCTAACCCGTTCCCGCCGCTTCCGACCACGCGCCGCCACACCTCTGAGGAGCCTGGGGGACTAGAGGTCCCGAGCTCGAATCTCGGCGCCCCGACCAGAAAGGCCCCTGAAAAGGGGCTTTTCTGTTGCCAGGGCTGGTAACGAAACGGCCCACTCTAGGATTACTCTAGGATCGGGCGCGCAGTTCTAGACTCAGCCGGTGAGCGTCGTTCTCGCCGAGGCCGTCGACCACGCCGTGACGGGCGGCGCTGGCCGAGGCGAACGCGACCGTCGAGGCGCTGATCCGGCAGGCGCTCCACTGGCACGTCCCTCCGCTCGTTTGGGCGCAGAATGGGCGCAGCCCCGGCGGCGCTGTCCGACCACGCAGGCACGGTCTCGGAATGGACAACGAGC